>NZ_CAXBBQ010000001.1:0-623203 GCF_963974575.1 uncultured Sphingosinicella sp.
AGCTCTGAATCAGAAACCGACCGGATTGGGAATCCCTTTTGTCAACGCGGCCTAGAAATCACGCTATTGGAGGAATTGGTATCAGGGCTATCAGCCACCACTTCGCACATCTGGATGGCCACAATAATCAATAAGCAAGATTTGTGGAACACAGAATACGGCAAAGTAAAAGATCATTACAATAAAGGTCAGTACGCTGATATTATAGCTCGAACCACTTCAAAGCTTGGATCAAAAAACTTTCAACATGAATATATTCCAACGTCTCTAGCGATATCGAACCTAACAACCGCATCTGGTCAAGTAGTTGCGAAAACAACTGAAGGATTTGACGTTAATTCTCGAAACGAATCATTGAGAAAATTATCTCAGAAACTTAACTTATTGGTGTCCCAATGATGGATAAACAATATTATCCCGTCTCCACAGAAGACGTTCAAAAGATGATGAGCTTAGTTCAGGAGTATTCTGAAAAACTTCGCATAATGTGTGAAAATTATATAGAGAGAAAAGCAAAAACTCAACAATCTCTTCTTATGATGTTTGCATTTTTTGGAGCAATTGCATTATCATCTTTATCTTTTATTTCTATTCCGTTTATTAGTGATCAAAATAAAGACAACATTATGCCTATTCTTTCATCTTTTGTTTTAGCAGCTACAATTACTACTTCCATTATGATAATGGCAACACGAAAAGTTAGAGATTATTATGATATACATCAAGTCGCAATGACAGTTGAGCGCCTCATACGCACCGCTTCGCAGTATGGGGAACACTCTATTCAAAATTTAAGCGACAAATTTGAGTTTGACATAAGACTAGCTGAAGCAGAGGCCGCATTGCGAGTTTATAAAAATATTTTTCATCAAAAAAAATCTCCTCTCGAAAAGCTTTTTTGATTTAAAATTTCTAATTTTATTTCGATTTTCCAGTTTTTAAAACTGAAACATAAGTACTTAATAAATTTGCAAACTTGAAAATAGTCGCCTTACCCCTCCCACGGCGGCATCGGCCGATACAACCCCTCCAGAAAATCCGTGAACGCCCGCACCGCAGGCGCGATTTCGGGGCGGCGGGGGGAGACGGCGTAGATGCCGACGTCTGCCGATCCCTCGCAGTCCGGCAGGATACGCACCAGCCGCCCGGCGGCGAGGTCGGCGCTCACGTCCCATAGCGATCGCAGCGCGATGCCGACCCCGGCGATGCACAGCTCGCGGACGACCTCGCTCGAATTGGTGCGCACGCGGCTGGTGCCGTCGATGGAAACCGTTCTCCCATCCCCGCCCGTCAGCCGCCACGGAAACTGGCCGGTTGCGGCGAGCAGTTGGTGCCGCGCGAGCGCCGCCGTGTCCTCCGGCGCGCCGTGCTGCGCGATATAGGCGGGGGCCGCGCAGAGGATGCGGCGGTTGGTCGCCAGCCGCCGCGCGCTCACGCCGCCGCCGACCGTGGGCGTGATCCGCACGGCAACGTCGATGCGCGCCGCCATCAGGTCCACGAACCCGTCCGAAAGATCGAGATCGAGCGTGATGCGCGGATAATCATCCAGAAACCGCTTCAGGTGCGGCGCGATGTGCAGCCGCCCGAACGATGTGGGCGCGGACACGCGCAGCAGCCCCGCCGGGCCGTCCTTGTCGCCAGCCACGCGCGCTTCCGCCTCCGCCACCGCCTTCAGGATCGCCAGCACGTCTGCGTGAAAGCGCTCCCCCGTTTCGGTGAGCGCGAGCCGCCGCGTCGTGCGGTTGACGAGCGCCGCGCCGAGCCGCGCTTCCAGCCGCGCCAGCCGCTTCGAAACCATCGCAGGCGAAAGCCCCACCGCACGCGCCGCCGCCGAAAGGCTGCCGCTTTCGATGATCTTGGCGAACAGCGCGTAATCGGCATCCATCCGATTTGTTCCTGTGGTGAAAAGCTGCTTTAATTTTCGTTCGTCTACCGCACGAGTTCGCGCTCGTCTATGAACGCGCGAAACCATACGGGACGATCAGACCATGACGACGAAGAACGGCCTCCAGATCGCAGACAGCCTCGTGCGCTTCATCGAAGAGCAGGCGCTGCCCGGCACGGGCGTTGCCGCCGACGCCTTCTGGGCGGGCGTTGCGGACATCTACGCCCGCTTCGCCCCCGAAAACGCCGCGCTCCTCAAAACGCGCGACGATCTGCAGGCGCGCATCGACGCGTGGCACACGGCGCGCGCCGGAAAGCCCATCGACGCTGCCGAGTATCAGGCGTTCCTGCGCGAGATCGGCTACCTCGTGCCCGAACCCGCGCCCTTCACCGTCACCACGCAGAATGTCGATGCCGAGCTG
The DNA here is from genome assembly GCF_963974575.1 of uncultured Sphingosinicella sp. Classification (NCBI taxonomy): domain Bacteria; kingdom Pseudomonadati; phylum Pseudomonadota; class Alphaproteobacteria; order Sphingomonadales; family Sphingosinicellaceae; genus Sphingosinicella; species uncultured Sphingosinicella sp. The sequence goes on from NZ_CAXBBQ010000001.1 coordinate 2,307, forward strand.
GCGACACTCGCCGGGCCGCAGCTTGTCGTCCCCGTGCTCAATGCGCGTTTCGTGCTCAACGCCGCCAACGCGCGCTGGGGCAGCCTGTATGATGCGCTCTACGGCACGGACGCGATTCCGGGCACCCCGGCGGGGAAAGGCTATGATCCCGCGCGCGGCGCGCAGGTGATCGCGTGGGCGAAGGCGTTCCTCGATCGCGCCGTGCCGCTCGCGAGCGGATCGTGGACCGGCTGGACAGGCGGCACTCCCGCGCTCGCCGATCCCGCGCAGCTCGTCGGCCGCGCAGGCGACAACATCCTGCTCCGCCACAACGGCCTCCACATCGAACTCGTCATCGATCGCGCGCACCCGATCGGGAAGGACGATCCGGCGGGCCTCGCCGATGTCGTGCTCGAATCCGCGCTTTCCACGATCGTCGACCTTGAAGACTCGGTCGCCGCCGTGGACGCGGAAGACAAGGTCGCCGCCTATGCGAACTGGCTCGGCCTGATGAAGGGCGATCTTGAAGACACGTTCGAAAAGGCCGGCAAGCCGATGACGCGCCGCCTGAATGCGGATCGCGATTATACCGCGCCGGACGGCACCGCGTTCACGCTCCCCGGCCGCAGTCTCCTTTTCGTCCGCAACGTCGGCCATCTGATGACGACGCCCGCCGTGCGCCTCCCCGATGGATCGGAAGCGCCCGAAGGCATCCTCGACGGCATCGTCACCAGCCTCATCGGCGTCCATGACCTCAAGCGTCAGGGCCGGTTCGTGAACAGCCGCGCGGGGTCGATCTACATCGTGAAGCCCAAGATGCACGGCCCCGAAGAGGCCGCGTTCACCAACCGCCTGTTCGATGCGATCGAGGATCTGCTCGGCCTTGCGCGCCACACGATCAAGGTCGGCGTGATGGATGAAGAGCGCCGCACGTCGGCCAATCTCGCGGCGTGCATCGCGGCGGTGAAGGATCGCATCGTCTTCATCAACACCGGCTTCCTCGATCGCACGGGCGACGAGATGCACACGTCGATGCGCGCGGGTGCGATGATCCGCAAGGGCGATATGAAGACCTCCGCGTGGATCACCGCCTACGAGAACCGCAACGTGCAGATCGGCCTCGCCTGCGGGCTTTCGGGCCGCGCGCAGATCGGCAAAGGCATGTGGGCCGCGCCGGACCGGATGGCGGACATGCTGGAGCAGAAGATCGGCCATCCGAAGACGGGCGCGAACACCGCGTGGGTGCCTTCGCCCACGGCCGCCACGCTGCACGCCACGCACTATCACGCCGTCGATGTTTTCGCGCGGCAGGAAGAACGCCGTGCGGAGGGCATCGACAGTCTCGGCGCACTCCTCACCATTCCGCTCGCCGCCGGGCACAACTGGTCGCCCGACGAGATTCGGGAGGAGCTGGACAACAACGCGCAGGGCATTCTCGGCTACGTGGTGCGCTGGGTGGATCAGGGCGTCGGCTGCTCGAAGGTGCCCGACATTCACGATATCGGGCTGATGGAGGACCGCGCCACGCTTCGCATTTCCTCGCAGCATATGGCGAACTGGCTGCTGCACGGTGTCTGCACCCCGGCGGACGTCGACGCCGCCTTCGCGCGCATGGCCGCGAAGGTGGACGCGCAGAACGCGGGCGACCCGCTTTACCGGCCAATGTCCGGCAACGAAGCGACGAGCCTCGCGTATCAGGCCGCGCGCGCGCTCGTGTTCGAAGGCGTTGCCCAGCCGAGCGGCTACACCGAACCGCTGCTCCACGCCTTCCGCGCGAAGGTGAAGGCCGCCGCCCAAGCCTGATAATTCGCTGACACCCCCTGTCAGATCAGTGACAGCGCGGCGCTGCTATCGGCAGCGCCGCGTTTGTTTTCTGCAAGGGGGTTTCATGACATCGTTCTCAGGTCTTTACCGTTCGCGCCTGCCGCTTTGCGCGGCATTGCTGCTGGCATCGTCGCTCACACCAGCGGCGGCGGCGCCTGCGGACGACATCGCCGAACTCAAAGCCGCGGTCGAAGCGCTGCGCGCCGAACAGGCCCGCGCGCAGGCCCGCATCGCCGAGCTTGAAGGCGCGCTCGCAAGGCAGCGCGAAGCGCCGGTCGCCGTCGCGGCTGCACCCGCCGTCAGCAGCGAGCCCTCCCGCCTCAGCCTCTCGGGCGACATGCGCGTCCGCTACGAATCCAACTTCGGCGTCGCCGACGCGCGGGACCGTGATCGCGGCGTCCTCCGCGCGCGCCTGCGCGCCGCTTATGCGGTGAACGACTGGCTCACCGTCGGCGGACAGATCGCCACGGGCGACCCTGACGATCCCAACTCCACCGACATGACGCTGTCGAACTTCGACGATGATCTGCAGGTCAGCCTCGATCAGGCCTATATCCGCCTCACCCCCGGCGATCTTCAGGTCCATCTCGGCAAGATCCCGCAGCCGTTCATGCGTACCGAGCTCGTGTGGGACGGCGACGTCTCCCCGCAGGGCGCGTCCGCCGCGTACACCGCCGATCTCGGCGGCGTGAAGGTGAAGGCGAGCGGGATCTACTTCATGGTCGACGAATCCGTCGCCGGGCCGGACAGCCGCATGATCGGCGGCCAGCTCTCAATGCAGACACCTTCCGCGCCCATCCAGGCCGAACTCGCCGTCGGCTACTATGACTACGCCCTCCGCAGCGTCGCGGGCGGTGACGCCGGTGACTTCCGCTCAAACCTCTTCGCGGGCGGGCGCTACCTCTCGGACTTCAACCTGCTCGACGTGATCGCCGCACTCACCTGGAACGGCCTCGGCGAAAAATGGCCCGTACGCCTCGTCGGCGACTATGTGCACAACTACGGCGCGGCGACCGATGCCGATACCGGCTTCGGCGTCGATCTCCTCGTCGGCCGCGCCAGCAAGCCCGGCGACTGGCGCTTCACCTACGGCTACGCCGAGGCCGAGACCGACGCGGTGCTAGCCGCATTCAGCCACGACAACACCAACATCGGCACGAACTACATGCAGCATACGCTCGCCATCGATTTCGTGCCGAAACACAACCTCGTGCTCAACGCCACCTACTACCGCTACCGGCAGAAGGACGGCGTCATCGGCCCCGTCGACTGGCAGAACCGCCTGCGCCTCAATTTCCTCGTCAACTTCTAGGAAGCAGCAGCAGCCGGCCACGCGAGGCGGACTTCAAGACCGCCGAGCGGGCCGGTGCCGAGCGTCATCGCGCCGTCGGTGGCGCTTACCAGATCGCTGACGATCGCAAGCCCGAAGCCGTGACCCGGCCCGGCCTCGTCGAGGCGCCCGCCGCGCACGAGCGCCGTCGCGGCGCGCGTATCGGCGATGCCGGGGCCGTCATCCGAGACAGTGACGCAAACCTCGTCATCCGCGACAACGCCGGACACGATGACGCGTCGCCGGGCAAAGCGCGCGGCGTTCTCCATCAGCGCGCCGAGAATCTCGGCAAGGTCCGAAGCGGCAAACGGCAGTTCGATGTCTTCGGGCACATCGATCTCGAACACGATCCGCTCACCCGCCTCGGTGCGCTCGATGACGGCGGCGACAGCCTCGGCCGCGTTGCAGACATTCGCGCGCGAAGATGCCTGCGCCTCGCGCGCCACCGCAGAGCGCGAGCGCGCGAGTTCAGCCTCAAGTGCCGCGCCCGCCGCCGCGATGGCGCGGTCGAGGCCGTCCGCCGCCTCATGGGCGCCCGCCTCGCGCGCCCGGCGGCTCTGCGCGGCAAGCGCCGCGAGCGGCGTCTTCAGGCTGTGCGCGAGATCGGCAGCGCGGCGGCGCGCACGATCGACATCCGCCGCGCGCGCATCGGCGAGCGAATTGATGGCGTTCGCCAGCGGATCGATTTCGGCGGGGTGGTCCGCCGAAAGCCGCGCACCCGGATTGCGCCGCATCCGGTCGAGTTCCATGCGGATGCGCGCCAGCGGCTTCAGCCCCAGCACCACCTGGCCGTAGGCCGCGCCGATCAGCACGAGCCACAGCAGCACCAGCGAGCCGATCATTTCCCGGCTGAATTCGCGCTGCGCATGGATAAGCGCGCTGTCGTCCGTCGCCACTTGCACCAGCACGGCGCGGCCGCTCTCGTCGGGCCGCACCATCCGCTCGATCACGAGCAAACCCTGCTCGAACGGCCCGGGTATTCGCCGCACGCGCCACTGGTCGCGCGGCGTTTCCGTCGCGGCGGGAAGCGACTGGTCCCAGAGCGAGGGCGAGTGTTCCTGTCCGGCTGCGGTCGTGACCTGCCAGTAAAGTCCCCCCGCAGGCGCGTTGAAGCGGCTATCGGAGGGTTGCGTATCGACAAACGGTTTGCCGTTCGCGTCAAGCCTCAGCGTGCCGAGCAGCTCGCGCGCTTTCGCCTCCATCGACAGCGCTTCGCGGCGCTCGATATGGCGCTCGAAGAGCATACCGAGCCCAAAGCCCGCAAGCGCAAGCGCGAGGAAGATCGCGGCGGCGGCGCTCACCAGCAGCCGAAGCCGCAGCGAACGCAACACCATCAGCTTTCCTCCGAAAGCATGTAGCCAAAACCGCGCCGCGTCTCGACGATGCCCGGCCCCGTCTTGCGGCGCAGCCGGGTGACAAGCGCCTCGATGGCATTCGTGTCGCCCGAATCGGCGGTGCCGTAGAGATGCTCGGCGATGTCGTGAGCGGCAGCGACGCCGCCCTGCTGGTGCGCGAGGAATTCGAGGAAACGGTATTCGAGCGGCGACAGACGAACCGCGCGCGCATCGACATGCGCGGCCATGCGGCTGGTATCGAGCGTCAGGCGCCCCACACGGATCAGCGGCGACCCATGCCCGGCCGCACGGCGCAGCAGCGCGCGCACCCGCGCCACGAGTTCGCCCATTGCAAAGGGCTTGGCGAGATAATCGTCCGCGCCCGCATCGATGCCCTCGACCTTCTCGGTCCATTCGCTGCGCGCGGTGAGGATCAGCACGGGAAAGTTGCGCCCCGCACTCCGCCAGCGCCGCAGCACGCTGAGCCCATCGAGGCGCGGCAGGCCGAGATCGAGGATCACGGCGGCATAATTCTCGGTATCGCCGCGATACCATGCGTCGTCGCCGGTCACGGCAAGATCGACGATGAACCCCGCTTCACCGAGCGCGCGGACGAGATCGTCCCCGACATCGGGATCGTCCTCCACCACGAGCAGTCGCATCAATCATCCTCGATCTTGATGAGCGCGCCCGTGCGGGCATCGAGTTCGACTTCGCGCACGCGGCCCTTCCTGGTCAGGATCTTGACCTCATAGCTAAGCACGCCGTCATCCTGCTCGAGTTCGATCTTCAGCACTTCCCCTTTAACACGCGCCTGCGCAAGCGCGAGGATACGGGGCAGCGGCAGGAGATCGCCGCGCTCGACGGCCGCGCGAATCGAGTTCGCTTCCTCGGCCCTCTTCGCCTTCTTGTCTTTCGCGGGCGCGCCGGAGGCGAGCGCCAGCGTCGTCGCCAAAGCGAGCGCCGCCAGGAAGACCCAACGCAGGCGGGATTTCAGGACCATCTGCATGAGCCACCCCTATCACGCCGCGGCTGACACTTCGCTGACGGCCGCAGACGACCGCGTGTCAGGCGCGGTCGGCTATCCGGCGGCAATATCGAACCCAAGGAGATTGCACATGAACCGATACGTTCTCCCAGCCGCCATCCTCGCCATCGCCGCACCATTCACCGCCGGCGCAGCAACACCCGCCGCGAAGCCGATGTCGTTCGGCGCCGCTGAAAAGCACGCCGCGAAGCAGGGCATCCGCGCGGACGAGATCAAGATCAAGGGCTCCACGATCAAGGTTGAAGGCCGCGACAACCGGAACCGCAAAGTCGAACTGTTACTCGACCGCCGAACCGGCGAAGTGCTCGACCGGCGCTTCGACGACTAGGCGCGGAGCGGGAGCCGGTCAGGTGAATGCCCCCTTTCAAATGACCGGTTCCCTTGTCGCCCGATGCCGCTAAGCATCGCCCGGAACTGCATACGGGGAGTTGCACATGGCCTACGAACACATCCTGCTCGAAGAACAGGACGGCATCGCGACGCTGACCATAAACCGGCCGGATGTGCTGAATGGCCTCAACACGCATTCGGTTGGCGAGATGATCCACGCGCTCGATGCCGTGCGGGATCGCGGCACGGCCCGCGTGCTGCTGATGACCGGCGCGGGCCGTGGCTTTTCCTCAGGCGCCGATCTTTCGGGCGGCAACGCGGGTGCAGCGGCGGCGGACGGCAATCTGCCTGCTGGGCCGATGGATGCGGGCAAGGTGCTCGAAAGCCATTTCAACCCTCTGCTTGAACGCCTGATGGATCTGCCCGTCCCCTTCGTCACCGCCGTGAACGGCCCCGCAGCCGGCGCAGGCGCATCGATCGCGCTGGCAGGTGACATCGTGATCGCCGCCCGTTCCGCCTATTTCCTGCAGGCCTTCGTCAACATCGGCCTCGTGCCCGATGTCGGCTCGACCTGGATCCTGCCGCGCCTCGCGGGCCGCGCACGGGCGCAGGCGATGATGATGCTCGGCGAGAAAGTGCCCGCCGCGCAGGCGCTCGACTGGGGCATGATCTACAAGGTCGTGGACGACGATGCGCTGATGACGGAAGCCGGCGCGCTTGCCGCGCGGCTCGCGAAGGGGCCGACGCGGGCTTACGCGCTCATCCGCCAGAGCCTGCGCCAGTGCCTCGACAAGCCGCTCAGCGAAGGGCTGATGGTGGAACGCCGTAACCAGCGGCTCGCGGGCCTCACAGAAGATTTCGCGGAAGGCGTCGCCGCCTTCCTGCAAAAGCGCCCCGCGAACTTCAAAGGACGCTAGGAAGCCTGGGTACGCCCCCGGTCGAGCACGGCCTTTCGCCGCGCCTCGACCGCCTCGGCACCGATCGCGCTATTGCCCGCCGACCGTTCCCTCTCCAGCGTCATCGCCTCACCGAAGGGGAGCGCGAAGCCATCGTCGATCAGCGCTTTCAGAGCCTTCAGCATCGCCGGATCGGCGGAGATCATATCCTCGGCGAGCCGCCGCGCCGCCGGCATCAGGTCGGCAGGCGCCACAACCCGGTTCACAAGACCCCAGCGTTCCGCCGTCACGGCGTCGATGAAATTGCCGGTCAGCGATAATTCCTTGGCGCGGGAGATGCCGATGGCGCGGCTCAGCCGCTGGCTGAGGCCCCAGCCGGGCATCAGGCCGATGCGCGCATGTGTGTCGGCAAAGCGCGCGGTCTCCGACGCGATCAGTACGTCGCAGGCAAGCGCCAGTTCGAAGCCCCCCGTGATGGCGACGCCGTTGATCGCTCCGATGACCGGCCCCGAGAAGCGGCGGAGCGCGCTCACGGGGTCGTCCTTTTCAACCGCATCACCAAGACTCGACGCGCCCGATCCCAGTTCCTTGAGGTCGAGCCCTGCGGTAAACGCGCGTTCGCCCGCGCCGGTCAGAATCGCCACGCGGATGTCGGGATCAGCCTCAAGCGCATCGAAGCTGCGCGCGAGCTCACTGCGAAGCGCCTTCGAAAGCGCATTCATCGCTTCCGGGCGGTTCATCGTGACGACGGCGTAACCCCCGCAGCGCTCGATCTCGACAACCGCCATCAGCCATCCTTTCGGTAGCGGCCGACGAACGCCTGCGCGAACGTCTCCAGCCGCCCCTCCGCGATGGCCTGCCGAAGCCCCGCCATCAACTGTTGATAAAAGGAGAGGTTGTGCTCGGTCATCAGCATCGCGCCCAGGATTTCGCCCGATCGGATCAGGTGATGGATATAGGCGCGGCTCCAGCCGTGGCAGACCGGGCAGGCGCAATCGGGATCAAGCGGGCCCGTATCCTCGGCGAAGCGCGCATTGCGAAGGTTGATCGGCCCATCGTGCGTGAACGCCTGCCCGTTCCGGCCCGATCGCGTCGGCAGCACGCAGTCGAACATGTCGACGCCCCGCTGCACAGCCCCCACGATGTCGTCGGGCTTGCCGACGCCCATCAGGTAGCGCGGCCGGTCTTCCGGCAGCAGCCCCGGCGCATAGTCGAGCACCTCGAGCATCTGCGGCTGGCCTTCGCCCACCGCGAGGCCGCCGATCGCGTACCCGTCGAAGCCGATCTCGCTGAGCGCCTGCGAGGAGGCGCGGCGCAAATCCGCGAACATCGATCCCTGCTGGATGCCGAACAGCGCCGCGCGGCCCGCGTGCTCGTGCCCGTCGAAGCCCTCCCGCGAACGTTTTGCCCAGCGCATCGACATCTCCATCGACTTCGCCGCCACCGCGTGCGGCGCGGGAAACGCCGTACACTCATCGAACGCCATCACGATGTCGCTGCCGAGGTTGCGCTGGATCTCCATCGAGCGTTCGGGCGTCAGCAGGTGCCGCGAGCCGTCGAGGTGCGAGGCGAAGCGCACGCCTTCTTCCGTCACCTTGGTGAGGTCGGAAAGGCTCATCACCTGATAGCCGCCCGAATCGGTGAGGATCGGCCGGTCCCAGCCCATGAAGCGGTGCAGCCCGCCAAGGCGCGCCATGCGCTCGTCGCCGGGGCGAAGCATCAGGTGATAGGTGTTGCCAAGGATGATGTCGGCTCCGCCCGCGCGCACGTCGGCGGGCTTCATCGCCTTCACGGTGGCGGCGGTGCCGACCGGCATGAACGCGGGCGTGCGAATATCCCCGCGCATCATGCGGATAGTGCCGGTGCGCGCCTTGCCGTCGCGCGCGTGGATGGAAAAGTCGAAACGCGTCATGGCGCGCCGCATAAAGCGAAGCGCGCGCGCTGGAAACGTTTATCCGCTGACGATGTGGATGCTGCCCTTCGCGCCTGCCGCGCCGTCCACGGTCTCGTCGGCGAGTTCGATGACGAAGGCGTCGCCGTCCGCGGTCTCGCCGGTCAACGTGTCGCCCGCGCGTTCGAAGGCGATGCCCTTCTGCGTGAAGCGCCGCGCGAACCAGCCCGCCACGGTCTTCGCGTCGGCGGGCGCGGTGAAGCCGACATCAACGGCGCTGTCGCCTTCCGTGTCCTTGGCGCCGGCATCCACCCGGATCTCCCCGATCGTCGAGCCGGGGTAGAGCTTGACCCCGTCGATATCGAAATCATCCGCGCCGAGCGCCACCTTCGGCAGCTTGAGGTTGAGGTCGAAGCCCGGCGTCGTCACCGTCACCGCCCCCGTCTTGCCGTCCGCCGCCGCCCCGAACACGCGCTTGCCCGCATCGTTCGCCGCGACGATCGCCACGTCCGCACCCCTCTCGGGCTGATCGGCAGGCTCGTCGCACGCGGCAAGGCCAAGCATGGCGAGCGCGGGAATCATCAGCTTCATCATGACCACCTCATTAACCGTATTACACAAATAATACAGCAGAGGCCGGATCACGGCAAGAGCAGGCTCGAATCGCCATAGGAGTAGAAGCGGTATCCGCCCCCGATCGCGTGCGCATAGGCGCCGCGCATCGTTTCCAGTCCCATCAGCGCGCTCACCAGCATGAACAGGGTCGAGCGCGGCAGATGGAAGTTGGTCATCAGCCCTTGCACCACGCGGAAGCGGTAGCCCGGCGTGATGAAAATGTCGGTATCGCCGCTGAACGGTGCGATTTCGCCGTCCTCGCGCGCCGCGCTTTCAAGCAGGCGCAGCGAGGTGGTGCCCACGGCGATAATCCGCCCGCCCGCCGTGCGCGCGGCATTCAGCCGCGCTGCCACCTCTGCGCTCACCTCACCCCATTCGGCGTGCATCCGGTGGTCGCGCGTGTCGTCCACCTTTACCGGCAGGAACGTCCCCGCGCCGACATGCAGCGTCAGCGTCTCGCGCCGCACGCCGCGCGCGTCGAGCGCCGCGATCAGTTCGGGCGTGAAGTGCAATGCGGCCGTCGGCGCCGCGACCGCGCCTTCTCGCGCGGCGAACATCGTCTGATAGTCCTCCGCGTCGCGCGCATCGGCCGGGCGCTTGCCAGCGATGTAGGGCGGCAGCGGCATCGTGCCCGCCGTGTGCAGCGCCGCCTCCAGCGGCCCCTCGCATTCGAAGCGCCACAGGACGCTGCCGTCCGCCGCCTTGTCCGATACGACACCTTCCAGCCCCGCGCCGAAATCGACACGGTCGCCCGCCTTCAGCCGCTTGGCATTGCGCACGAACGCCCGCCATTCATACGGCCCCTCGCGCTTGTGGAGCGTGACGCCGATCTTCGCCTCGCCCTTGCGGCCGAAAAGCTGCGCGGGGATCACGCGCGTATCGTTGAAGACGAGCACGTCGCCGGGCGCCAGCAGCGCAGGCAAATCACGCACCACCCGGTCTTCGAGGCTACCGGGACGCACAACGAGCATCCGCGCCGCATCGCGCGGGCTGGCCGGGCGAAGCGCGATCAGGTCCTGCGGGAGTTCGAAATCGAAATCGTCGACGCGCAAGTCAGTTCTGCGGCGGTGCCGGGGTCTGCGCGGCGGCCTGCTGCTCTGCCGGCGCGGGTTCCGGCGCGGCAATCGCGGGCGGCGGCGGCGGCACGTTGTCGGCTGCGATCGAAGCCTTGACGATGCGCGAAGGATTTGCGGGCGGTTCGCCGCGCGCGATCTTGTCCACGAATTCCATGCCGGAGATCACGCGGCCCCAGCCGGTGTAATTGCCGTCCATCGTGCCGGTCATCGGCATGAACATGATGAAGAACTGGCTGTTCGCGCTATCCGGCTCCTGCGTTCGCGCCATGGATACGGTGCCGCGCAGGTGCGGCAGCGCATTGAATTCCGCCTTGAGGTCGGGAAGGTCGGAGCCGCCCTGCCCGGTGCCCTGCGGGTCGCCGGTCTGCGCCATGAAGCCTTCGATCACGCGGTGGAAGATGATGCCGTCGTAAAAGCCGCGGCGCACCAGCGTCTTGATGCGCTCGACATGACCGGGCGCCATGTCCGGCCGCATCAGAATCGCGACGCGACCGCCCGTCGAAAGGTCGAGATACAGGATGTTCTCGGGGTCCTGCGCCGTGGGCGCCGCCACCGGCGCGGGCGTTGCCGGCAACGCCTGCTGAACCTTCATCGCCTGTTCCGGCGACATCTTGTCCGCTTGCTGAGCGGATGCAGGCGTCGCCGCCGCAAAGGCCAGCATTGCAAACAGTGCAGTCAATACGCGCTTCATGCCAAACCCTCGATTTCCACCTTGCTGCACGCCTTAGCCCGGAAAGGCTGCATCGGCGCTGAATATGATGGCGCTGAACATCACGATTTGCCTGCGGAGACCTTCGCCTTCACCGCGGCTGCGACCGACGGGGTCACGAACTTGCCGATTTCGCCGCCGAACACCGCGATTTCTTTCACCAGCCGCGAAGCGATCGGCTGCAGCGCGACGTCCGCCATCAGGAACACCGTCTCGATCTCGCTGTTCAGCTGCTGGTTCATGCCCGCCATCTGGTATTCATATTCGAAATCGGCAACCGCGCGCAGGCCGCGCACGATCATGCTCGCGCCCTGGCTCGCGGCGAAATCCATCAGCAGCGCGTTGAACGAGACGACCTCGATCGTGCCGTTCGCAATGTCCGCCGTCTCGCGGCGCACCTGCTCAAGCCGCTCGTCCAATGTGAACATGGGTGACTTGGACGGGTTCGTGGATACGCCGATGATCAGCTTGTCGACGAGCTTGGCGCCGCGCCGGATGATGTCGATATGACCGAGCGTGATCGGGTCGAAGGTGCCCGGATAGACGCCGATGCGCATGACGTGTCCCCCTGCTGATTTTTCTAGCGGTCGCGTTCGATCGCGAAGCGCGCAATGGCGCGCAGCAGATCGGCGGACTGGCCGAAGCCGTGCAAATGCCCGATCGCCTGATCGATCAGCATTTCTGCCTGCTTGCGCGCGCGTTCGATGCCGAGCAGCGACACGAAGGTCGCCTTGCCGGCGCCCGCGTCCTTGCGCACCGCCTTGCCCGTGCGGCGGCTGTCGCCCTCCACGTCGAGCAGATCGTCGGCGATCTGGAAGGCAAGGCCGAGATCGCGCGCATAGCCGCGCAGTTTCACGCGGTTGTCCGCGCTCGCCTTGCCCATGATCGCGCCCGCCTCGATCGCAAAGCCGATGAGAGTCCCCGTCTTCAGCTGCTGCAACCGCGTCGTCGTGGGCAGGTCGAACGTCTCCCCCTCGGCAACGAGGTCCATCATCTGCCCGCCCGCCATGCCGGTGGGTCCGCTGGCGCGCGCGAGTTCAAGCACCAGTTCTGAACGCACATAGGGGTCTTCGTGCGTAGCCTCGTCGGCGAGAACCTCGAACGCGAGCGCCTGCAGCGCGTCGCCTGCAAGCACCGCCGTCGCCTCGTCGAACGCCTTGTGCAGCGTCGGCTTGCCGCGCCGCGTGTCGTCATCGTCCATGCACGGCAGATCGTCGTGGACAAGGCTGTAGACGTGCACGCATTCGGTGGCGATCGCGGTGCGCAGCGCGCGCTCCTTGTCGACATGGAACAGGTCGCACGAAGCGACCACGAGCAGCGGCCGCATCCGCTTGCCGCCGCCCATCGCCGCATAGCGCATCGCTTCCACGAGGCGGCGGCGCGGATCTGCGGGGATCGGCAGCAATTTGTCGAAACGCTGGTCGATCGCGGTTCCGATGGCATCGAGCGCGGGTTTCAGACTGAGCGAAGCGTACACCGCGGCGCCTATTCTGTATCGAAGGGTCGTGTGCCCTTCGGTTCGCCGTCGGGGCCGATCTGGATAAGCTCGATGCGCGCCTGCGCGGCCTTCAGCTTCGATTCGCAAAAGGCCTTCAACTGCTGGCCCTGCTCGTAGAGTCCGATCGAGGCTTCAAGATCGACTTCACCGGCTTCGAGCTGGTGCACGATCTTCTCAAGCCGCGCGAGCGCGGCTTCAAAGCTCAGCCCCTCCAGCGATGCCGTGTCCACGCCGGTCATCTGACTCCCCATGCACGTTCAGTGTAGCGCGTTTTGGACGGGCGATGCGTGGCGGTCAACAGGGGTTTGGGTTGATGGCTTGCACAGCGCAGTGAAACGCCGCAGCATCCGGCCGCAGGGCACGGGCGGGCACGACACATTGATGCGGACGGTCTTCGACATCGCGAACACGCGCTACGAGGAATGGGTCTTCTTCGCGATCCCGCTCGCATTGCTCGCGCTGGCGGCCATCGGGCGCTGGCGCAGCAAGACGCAGCGCTGGTCGAAGGTGCTGCTGGTGTTCGCCGCGCTCACGTTCCTGATCATGCTCATTCCGCTTTGGGACTATCACGCGATGAAAGGCGTGATGGCCGATGGCCACGACATCAAGGTGGCCGAAGGCGTCGTCAGCGATGCCTGGACGCGGGAACGCCGCGAAGCCCGCAGCCGGGGCGACATCGGCTATCGTTACCGCACATGGGAAGGCTTCACCGTCGGCGGCGTCACGTTCGGCTACTGGCGCGGCTTCCAGCCTTCGGGTGCCAGCTTCACGAACCGGGGCGATCCGCCCGTCGCAATCGAAAACGGAATGCGTGCCCGCATCACCTACCACGAACAGTGGGACGACAAGCGCATCCTGAAGCTGGAACTGGGACCGGCCGCCGCGACGAGCAGCCCCGGCGCCGTCGCCTCATTCGCGCCGGACTGGACCCGCTTCGCCACTGCCGCCGCCACAGGCGACGCCGCGACCGTCAAGGCGCTGACCCGCTTCCCCTTCCTGTTCGAAGGCCAGGAGCTCAGCGCCGACCGCTTCGATTCGATCTGGATGGGCCTGTTCACGCCCGCCGTCCGCGAGTGCATGGGCAGGGCGCAGCCACAGCCGGAGGAGGACCGCTTCGTCGTGTTCTGCACGCCCTATGTCTTCTACTTCGACAAAGGGGCTGAAGGCTGGCGCTTCAGCGAATTCACCGCCGATCCCGAAGGTTAGACGAGCAAGGTCAGGAAAGCGCGTCCGCGCTCGGTGGACGCCGCGACAAGAAGCACAATCTGCAGCGCCAAAAGCGCGCGGAAACTTGTCTGAAAAGATGTCTTTCGTGTCTTGTGGCGTGCCAGCCGCATCGCCGCCCACGCACCTGGCGAACCGCCGATAAAGGCAAGGCCGAGCAGCGTGTTTTCCGAAATCCGGCGTCCGCCCGTCTCAGCCAAATGCTTGTCCCGGACATAGGCGGCGAAGGCGGTGAGGTTCACCGCGATCAGATAATATGCGATCATTCCCATCGCCGCCGTTTTTGCCACACCTGCGCTTAACAGGCGGTTTGCCTACTCCGCTGCGATGCTCTCCGGCACCCAGCTCAGCACGGGTTTCCGGGCGGCCAGCGTCTCGTCGAGACGGCGGCGCGGGGCGAGGTGCGGCGCGGCCTTGAAGTGCTCCGCCTCACCCGCCTTCGCGCGCGCCACGAGATGCCGCAGCGTCGCGATGAACTGGTCGAGCGTTGCCTTGCTCTCGGTTTCCGTGGGCTCGATCAGCATCGCGCCGTGGACGACGAGCGGGAAGTACATCGTCATCGGGTGATAGCCCTCGTCGATCAGCGCCTTGGCGATGTCGATCGTGGTGACGCCGGTGCCGTCGAGGAAATGATCGTCGAACAGCGCCTCGTGCATACACGGCCCCGACGTGCCGAACGGCGCGGTCATCACGTCGTCGAGGCTGCGCAGCACGTAGTTCGCGTTCAGCACGGCATCCTCGGCTACCTGCCGTAGACCATCGGCGCCATGGCTCATGATATAGCTGAGCGCACGCACGAACATGCCCATCTGGCCGTGGAACGCGACCATGCGGCCGAAGCTCCGCGCGTGCCCGTCGCCCTTGCCGTGCGCCTGCTCTTCCTCGACCAGCTCATAATGCGTGCCCGTGTGGCGCACGAACGGAAGCGGCGCGAACGGCGCCAGTGCCGCCGAGAATACCACTGGCCCCGCGCCCGGCCCGCCGCCGCCGTGCGGTGTCGAGAAGGTCTTGTGGAGGTTGATGTGCATGGCGTCGATGCCGAGGTCGCCGGGGCGAACCTTGCCGACGATGGCGTTGAAGTTGGCGCCGTCACAGTAAACGTAAGCGCCCGCCGCGTGCACGGCCTCGCAAATCGCGATCATGTCGGGCTCGAACAGGCCACACGTGTTCGGGTTGGTGATCATCACCGCCGCCACATCCGTGCCGAGCCGCGCCTTCAGCGCCGCGAGATCGACACGGCCCGCCGGGGTCGCCGGGATATTCTCCACCTCATAGCCGCAGAAGGCCGCCGTGGCGGGATTGGTGCCGTGCGCCGATTCGGGAACCAGAACCACCTTGCGCGTCTCGCCGCGCGCCTCGTGCGCCGCGCGGATCGCGAGCATCCCGCAAAGCTCGCCGTGTGCGCCCGCCTTCGGGCTCATGGCGACTTCGGGCATCCCGGTCAGCGTTTTCAGCCAATGCGCGAGACTATCGATGAGTTCGAGCGCACCCTGCACGCTGTCCACCGGCTGCAGCGGGTGGATGTCCGAAAAGCCGGGCAGGCGCGCCATCTTTTCGTTGAGGCGCGGGTTGTGCTTCATCGTGCACGAGCCGAGCGGGAACAGGCCCATGTCGATCGCGAAGTTCTGGCGGCTGAGCCGCGTGTAGTGGCGCACGACCTCGGGCTCCGACAGACCGGGCAGCCCGATCGCCTCGCGCTCCAGCCCGCCGAGCCGCGACGCAACCTTCGGCGGCGCGGGCAGGTCGACACCCGTGCGCGTGCTGTCGCCGATCTCGAAGATGAGCGGCTCTTCGAGCGCAAGGCCCCGGTTTCCGGTGAAGGTCTCGATCTCGCCGGTCTCGATGGCGCCCGGCGCCGTTTCGCGTCCCTGACGGTTCAGCATGACACGGCCTCCTCATACGCTGCGACAAGTCTGTCGATGTCCTCGTCCGTCTGCGTTTCCGTCACGGCAACCACGACACCGTTCGCGAGGCTCGCCTCGCCCGGATAGAGCCGCCCGAGCGCAACGCCGCCGAGCACGCCCGCGTCCGCCATGCGCCGGATCGCGGGCCGCGCCTCGACGGAAAGCCGCAGCGTGAACTCGTTGAAGAACGGCCCGTTCAGCAGGTCGACGCCCGGAATCGCCGCCAGCCGCTCCGCCACCTGCACCGCGCGGGCGTGGTTGAGCGCCGCAAGGTCGCGCAGCCCCTTCTCGCCGAGCAAGCTCATGTGGATCGTGAACGCAAGGCTGATGAGCCCGGAGTTGGTGCAGATGTTCGACGTCGCCTTCTCGCGGCGGATATGCTGCTCGCGCGTCGAGAGCGTCAGCACGAAGCCGCGCTTGCCTTCGGCGTCCACCGTCTCGCCGCACAGCCGCCCCGGCATCTGACGGACATGCTTGTGGTTGCAGGCGAAGAGGCCGAGATACGGCCCGCCGAAGCTGAGCCCGCCGCCGATCGACTGGCCCTCGCCCACAACGATGTCCGCGCCCATCGCGCCCGGCGAACGGACCGCGCCGAAGGCGACAGCTTCCGTCACAACCGCGATCAGCAGCGCGCCCTTCTCGTGGCAGCGCGCGGCAAGCTCCGAAAGGTCGGCGACGTGGCCGAAGAGGTTTGGGTTCTGCACGACGACGCAGCTCGTCTCGTCGTCGATCGCCGCGATGAGCGCGGCGATATCATCACCCGGCGCACCGTCCGTCAGCGTCGGCACGGTGGCGACCACTTCATCATCGGTAAAGTGCGTCAGCGTCTTCGCGACCGAGACATAGTGCGGATGCAGCCCCGCCGAGAGCAGCGCCTTCGCCCTGCGGGTCACGCGCCGCGCCATGAAGATCGCTTCCACGCACGCCGTGGAGCCGTCGTACATCGAGGCGTTCGCCACATCCATGCCGGTCAGCCGCGCGACCTGCGTCTGGAACTCGAACAGATACTGCAGCGTGCCCTGCGCGATCTCGGGCTGGTAGGGCGTGTAGCTGGTCAGGAACTCGCCACGCTGGATTAGGTGATCGACGCTCGCCGGCACATGGTGCTTGTAGGCGCCGCAGCCGAGGAAGAAGGGCACGTGCGTTGCCGTCAGGTTCTTCCGCGCCATCGCGGAGAGCGCGCGCTCCACCTCCATCTCGCTCATGTGGAGCGGCAGGCCTTCCACCGGGCCGGAAAGCCGCGCGGCGGTGGGCACGTCGCGGAACAGGTCGTCAACGCTCGGCGCGCCGATCTTGCCGAGCATCGCGGCGCGGTCGTCGGCAGTGAGGGGCAGGTATCGCATTCGCTACTCCGGTTTTGTGGCTGCGAAGCGCAGCCGCACGTAATCCGCCATCCAGTTGCCGTCCGCATCGCAGAGGATGGGACGGAGAAGTTCGACAGTCTCATCGATCA
The DNA here is from genome assembly GCF_963974575.1 of uncultured Sphingosinicella sp. Classification (NCBI taxonomy): domain Bacteria; kingdom Pseudomonadati; phylum Pseudomonadota; class Alphaproteobacteria; order Sphingomonadales; family Sphingosinicellaceae; genus Sphingosinicella; species uncultured Sphingosinicella sp. The sequence goes on from NZ_CAXBBQ010000001.1 coordinate 19,418, forward strand.
CCGCCTGCCGGTCGCTGTCCGTGACCTTGAGCGCATCGAGGAAACCGGTGCGAAACGTCGTGAGCCACGCCGCCATGCCGCTCGCGAGCGGCGTCTGGCGCGGGATGATGTCGCACACCTCAACCGCGAATCCCGCAGCCTCCAGCGCGGCGCGCGCCTGCGGTGCGGTCATGTAGACCTGGTCCTCATGGCCAGGCACGGCATAGCCGCGCGCCTTCAGCACGCCGCGCAGGCCCGCGCGGATCGCGGCGATGTTACCGAAACCACCGCATTCGGCGATGAAGCGCCCGCCCGGCTCCAAGGCGCGGTGCACCCCCGCGAACACCGCCGCCGTGTCGGGCATCCAGTGCAGCGCTGCGTTCGAGAACACGGCATCGAAACCGCCGTCGAAGGTCAGCCGCTGGCCGTCCATCACCTCGGCGTCGAGGCCCTTGGCGCGCGCAGCTGCCACCATCGCCGGATCAGCATCGGTGCCGAGCACGCTCGCCCCCGCCTCGACGAGCTTCAGCGTCAGCACGCCGTCGCCGCAGCCCAGATCGAGGATGCGCTCGCCCGCCTTCGGCGCAAGCAGCCCAAGCACGGCAGCCCCGAGCGCAGGCACGAACGACGCGTGGGCGGCGTATTCGGCTGGATCGAAATTGTGCTGCCGCGCCATCGCGACTACAGGTCCGCGCAGAACGCGGCGTAGGCGTCCGCGTCCATCAGGCCGGAAAGCTCGGCAGCGTTGCCGATGCTCATCCTGAAGAACCAGCCATCGGTTTCCGCAGCGCTGTTAACGAGCGCCGGATCGGCTTCGAGGGCATCGTTCACTTCACTGACGCTACCCGAAATCGGCGCATAGACCTCGCTCGCGGCCTTCACCGATTCGACGACGGCGGCATCCTTGCCCTGCACCAGCGCCTTGCCCACGGCGGGAAGCTCAACAAACACCACGTCGCCGAGCTGGCCCTGCGCATAATCGGTGATGCCCACGGTGGCGGTGTCGCCCTCAACGCGGACCCACTCGTGCTCTTTCGAATAATAGACGGTCATCACTGGCCTCCCTGTCTGACATAACGGTGCGGAACGAACGGCATGGGCGCGACAACGGCGGCGAGCCGCCGTCCGCGAACATCGATTTCAAGCGCGGTGCCGTCGGCGGCATAGCTCGCCGAAACGAAGCCCATCGCGATCGGCGCGCCTACCGTGGGCGCGAACCCGCCCGAGGTGACGACGCCCACCTTCTCGGTCCCGGCGAAAATCTCGGCGCCTTCGCGCGCGGGCAGTTTGCCTTCGACGCGCAGCCCGATGCGCTTCACCGGCGCACCGTTCAGCAACTGGCCGAGAATACGCTCCGCGCCCGGAAACCCGCCTTCGACCTTGCGGCGCTTGGAAATCGCAAAGCCGAGATCGGCCTCGATCGGCGTAGAGGCCGTGGAAAGGTCGTGGCCATAGAGCGGCAGCCCTGCCTCCAGCCGCAGCGAATCGCGCGCGCCAAGGCCGATCGGCTTCACTTCGGGCTGAGCCAGCAGCGCGCGGGCAACGGCTTCGACGTGCTCTGCAGGCACCGAAATCTCGAAGCCGTCCTCGCCCGTGTAGCCGGAGCGGCTTACCCACACGTCCACATCCTCAATGCGGAAGGCCCCTGCCTTCATGAATACCAGGGTCGAAACTTCGCCCGCGACGCGCGCCAGCGCATCCACCGCCTTCGGCCCCTGCAGCGCGAGCAGCGCGAGATCGGTGCGGTGAACGAGCGATACGCCGTCCGCAAGTCGCGCCGCAATGTGCGCAATGTCGCCGTGCTTCGTCGCACCGTTGACGACGACATAGAAATGATCGCCGCGGTTCGTCACCATCAGGTCGTCGATGATGCCGCCGTTGTCGTCGAGCAGCAGCGAATAGCGCATCCGGTTCTCGCGCAGCGCCAGGAAATCGCCGGGCATCAGGCTCTCGAGCGCGGCAGCAACGTCCTGGCCGCGAAATTCCAGCTGCCCCATGTGGCTCACGTCGAACAGGCCGGCGCTCTCGCGCGTCCAGCTGTGCTCGGCCATGATGCCTTCGAACTGCACGGGCATGGCATAGCCTGCGAACGGCACCATGCGCCCGCCGAGTTCGCGATGCAGGGCATCGAGCGGCAGCGTCAGCGCGGTTTCATCGGATTCAGACATCAGGGCTCCGTTCGTGACACAGATTCCCGATGCAAAGCCGCACCGGGCCGCCCCCATCTGTCACGGAACCTGAGAGTTTCGCGCTGGCCGGGCCTGCGCTTACCCCGTCGGTGGGATGCGCCCGAAGCCGCATCCGCTTTCCAGAGCGCCGTACAAGATGGCCGCGCGGTCCATGGGCCTGAGAGATTCCGGGGGCGGTTGCTCCTTCGGCGCCGCATTCCGAAGAATGCGGACTCTCCCGCGCGTCACCGATGCCGGAGCACCGACGGCATGGCCTCCATGCGGGGCGGCAGGGATTCTGTCAACGGGGCTGATCGGAACAGGCGTGAAAAGGGCGGCACGTCGCCAGGCCGCCCTTTCCGTATCAGGCCTGTTGGGTAAGCGGCGTTATTCGAGCCACTGCCCCGTGCCCTTCGCCGCCGCGCCCTTACCATGCAGCGTCAACGTCCCGCGCCGCCCAGCATAGGCGCCCGTCTTGCCGACGAGGCCGCCCACGCAGCTCGTTTCCGTGCCGGCCTTGTCGACAAAGTTGCAGCCCATCAGCGCGCTGAACGTGCCGTCGTTCGAAACGATGTCGCACGCGCCGTGCATCATGAAGATCGAGTCGCGCGGTGGCTGGCTCATCGATATGCATTTCGTCGTGCTCGTGGTCTTGCGGCCGTCCGCGAAGGTCGCGTTGCTTTTGCCTGTCCAGTAAGCGCCGCCGAAGGGCGCACCGTCGGCCCCGACGCCGCCAACCGTCGCAGGCGTGTCATTTTGCGATTCAAAGGTAAACATCTGGGCGCTGGCGCCACTGGCGGCTGTTATCGTCAAAGTAACAGCCATTCCAACCATCAATATATTCATGATCTCTCCCCACTACAGCTTCGTTGTCGGCAGGAAGCCAAGCAAATTAATCAAAGCGGGAAGCAAATGATGGCAACTGGGTATCGTGGGTTGGATGTACCCCCGATCGCCGCATTTCTCAACGTTTATCCTCGAAACGACGGTCCCGGATGCGCCGGAACCGCGCTTTCACTTTCCGACGTTGTACGCGAGCGCCGCATCGTCGAGCTGGAAGCCGACCAGAAGTTCGAAGCTGGCGTTCTTCAATGCGCTTCGCGCTTCCGGCGCGGCCAGCGGGTCGATCGCGGCGTCGGCGTCGCCCGGCTTGCGCTCACGGGTCAGCTCGCGTGCGATGTTTTCGGGCAGCGCGGCAGCGGCGCGGCTGATGTCGCTGCGCGCATACCCGGTCGTGCGCGCACGCAGCTGGCCGTCATCGAAGCGCAGCGTAACGCTGCCGAGCTGCTTGGAGAGCAGCTGGTCGCCCGCCCGCAGCACAACGGCGAAATAAGGCAGCGTCACTTCGCGCGCACCGCTGGCGTTCGCGCGCTGTGCCACGACATCGAACGAAAGCTGACTATTCAGCCGCTCCGCCGATTCGGCGCAGGTGGCGCGCACGTTGGTGATCACGGCGGTCACATCGATGGCGTTCGCGTCGCGGCTTGTCTCCGGCGAGAACAACGTCACCTCGCTCGCGTACTGGAGCGTACCGGCCGCAGGGCAGGGGCTGCGCGTGATCTTCAGCGGATTGCCGCCACCGCAAGCTGCCAGCATGAGGAGCGCAGGCACAACAACGAAAAACTGGCGCACGAGTGACGATCCTTCCCGCATCGGGCTGAGAGCGCCCTTTGGCACCCCCTGTCGTCCGCTTCTATAGGAACCGGCTTTTGAAGCGGCAAGCAATCGCGTAGAGGGGGCGCCGCCATGGCCGACATTGATCCTGATCTGAAACGCCCCCTCCGTGTGAAGGTGGCCGCGCCGCGCGGCTTCTGCGCCGGCGTCGACCGCGCCATCCGCATCGTCGAGCTTGCGATCGAAAAGTGGGGCGCGCCCGTCTACGTGCGCCACGAAATCGTTCACAACCGCTTCGTCGTCGATGGCCTGCGCGCCAAGGGCGCCGTGTTCGTCGAGGAACTAGACGAGGTGCCGGAAGACGTGCCGGTGATCTTCTCGGCGCACGGCGTGCCGAAAAGCGTGCCGAAGGCCGCCGAGGCGCGCAAGATGGTCTATGTCGACGCCACATGCCCGCTCGTGTCGAAGGTACACCGGCAGGCTGAGCGGCTGATCGAGCAGGGGCGGCACATCATCTTCGTCGGCCATGCCGGGCATCCCGAGGTGATTGGCACGTTCGGGCAGGTGCCGCAGGGCGCGATGACGCTGGTGGAAACGATCGAGGACGCCGAAACCATTGCCGTTGCGGACCCTTCGTGCATCGCCTTCCTCACGCAGACGACCCTGTCCGTGGACGACACGCACGAAATCGTCGAGACGCTGCGCCGCCGCTTCCCGGAGATTCAGGCGCCGCGCGGCGAGGACATCTGCTACGCGACATCGAACCGGCAGGACGCCGTGAAGGCCCTCGCGGGCGATTGCGATGTCGTGTTCGTGATTGGCGCGCCCAATTCCTCGAACTCTCTGCGCTTGCGCGAGGTCGCCGAGCGTTGCGGGGCCCGCGCCTACCTCGTTCAGCGCGCCGCCGAGCTGGACTGGGCCTGGCTTGACGATGCGGACACTGTCGGCATCACGGCTGGCGCATCCGCGCCCGAAGTGCTCGTTCAGGAGCTGCTGGACACGCTCGCCGCGCGCCGCACGCTCGACATCGAGCAGATCTCGACCGCGACCGAGGACGTCGTCTTCAAGCTGCCGCGCGTGCTCTCGGAGTAGACGGTGGCTGTTTACACGCATGTTCCCGCGGAGGATTTGTCCGCGTTCGTCGCACGCTACGACATTGGCGAACTTGTCGCCGCCAAGGGCATAGCCGAAGGCGTCGAGAACTCGAACTACCTGATCGACACGACGCAGGGACGTTACATCCTGACGCTCTATGAAAAGCGCGTTGCTGCCGACGATCTTCCCTATTTCCTCGCCCTGATGCGCCACGCTGCGGACCGCGGCCTGCCCGTGCCGAAGCCGATCGAGGACCGCGCCGGAGATGCCCTGCAGGATCTCGCGGGCCGGCCGGCGTGCGTGATCGAGTTCCTCACCGGGATTTCGGTAACCGAACCCACGCCCGCCCTGTGCCATGCCGCCGGGGAAGCGCTCGGGCGCCTGCACGCGGCAACCGCGGACTTCAAGGGAACGCGCCCCAATGCGCTCGGCCACGAAGGACGGCTGGAGCTGGCGGCAAAGTGCCTGCCGCGCGCGGGCGAGATCGATCCGGGTCTTGGCCCGCTCATCGAGACGGAGATGGCATTCCAGAAGGCGCACTGGCGCGCCGACCTGCCGCAGGCGACGATCCACGCCGATCTGTTCCCGGACAATATGCTCGCGCTCGGCGATACCGTCACCGGCATCATCGATTTCTACTTCGCCTGTACGGACGCGCGTGCCTACGACCTTGCCGTGATGCACGGCGCCTGGTGCTTCAGCAACGACGGTGCGGTTTTCTATCCCGAACGTGCGGAAGCGCTGGAGGCGGGCTACCGCGCCGCGCACCCGATCTCTGATGCCGAGGCGGCCGCAATGCCCGTGCTGCGCCGCGCGTCGGCGCTGCGCTTCCTGCTCACGCGCGCGTGGGACTGGGTCAACACCCCGGCGGACGCGCTCGTCACCCGCAAGGATCCGATGGCCTTCGCGCGGCGGCTTCTCCACTACCGCGAGGCCGAATGAGCGCTGCGTCCGATGTCGAGGTGTTCACCGATGGCGCCTGCAAGGGCAACCCCGGGCCCGGCGGCTGGGGCGCGATCCTCCGCGCGCACGGCAAGGAGCGGGAGTTGAGGGGTGCTGAGCCGCTCACGACCAACAACCGCATGGAACTCACCGCGGCGATCGAGGCGCTGAACGCGCTGAAGCGTCCGTGCAGCGTGCAGCTTACCACCGATTCGGTCTACGTGCGCGACGGCATCACCAAATGGGTGCACGGCTGGCAGCGGAACGGATGGCGTACCGCGGACCGGAAACCGGTCAAAAACGCCGATCTGTGGCAGGCGCTGATCGCCGCCGCCGCGCCCCACCGTGTCGAATGGCATTGGGTGAAGGGCCACAATGGCCATGCCGAAAACGAGCGTGCCGACGAGCTCGCCAATCTTGCGATCACCGAGCTCGCGCCGCGCGCATAACGTCGGCAGGCTTTACATACGCATCCGCAACGATCGCGGCCTGCATTGAATCCAAAGCCTTTTTCTCGTCTGGTACATAAATTGCTTGTGAGGGTGCAAATGTGCTTCGGCGCAGGGCGTTCGTACAGGGGATTGATTGTGATCAGGTCGAATTCAAGCCGCGCAGTGCTGGGCGCGCTCGCGCTAACCGCTGCGGCGCTGGCGGCATCGCCCGCCTTAGCAGCCGCCATCGGTAGCCTTGATCTCAGCGGCGGCTGCGCAGTCAACTGCGGCATCGACGGCCCTGATGGCAACGTCCGCAACTTCACCACCACCGCATCGGACGGCAGCATCGTCAATGTTCGCGCCACGGCGTGGACCATCAAGGGCGGCACCTGGAACAGCGGCGATCACGAGCAGGCGTTCCTCGGCTTTTACGATGGCGGTCTTGGCGTCACGGCGGCAGGTTCGGTCGGCAGCGGCGGCGACGGAAACGGCACCGGCAACTGGGCCGGCGGCGCGCAGGGTCGCCACACCACGGACAATGCGGGCTCCAAGGACTATATCGTCCTGCAGTTCGACCAGCTGGTCTCGCCCTCTTCGGTCGTGCTCAATGCCTACGACATGTACAGCGGCGGCAACTGGACCAAGGACAATGACGCGACGATCCTGATCGGCACGGTCAGCACCGGCTGGAACCAGTTCCTCGATGTCGAGGCGGCGTTCCCGGATCTCTCAACCGATCTGCACGAAATCCAGATCAAGACGAGCCCTTCCAGCCCCTATGTCGGCTTCGATGCCGGCGGGCACTACGGCAACGTCGTTATCATCGCGGCCGATCTCTATTACGCCGGCGCGTACCGGGATTATCCGGACTCGTTCAAGCTCGCGCAGATGAACTTCTACACGAGCGATGTTCCGGAACCGGCGATGCTCGGCCTTTTCGGCCTCGGCCTCATCGGTATCGGCGCCGCACGCCGCCGCAAGGTCAACTGAACCGCCTGGGCGCGTAGCGCTCGGGGTCAACGCCGGGCGCGCTCCAAGCCGCGCCCGTGATCAACGCCGCCGCCATCGCGCCGGCTGCGGGTGACGTCTGCACCCCAAACCCGCCCTGCCCGGCGCACCAGAAGAAGCCGGGTGCGTCCGACGCAAAACCGTACACCGGAAGCCGATCCGGCGCGAAGCTCCGCAGCCCCGCCCACGACCGCACCACCCGACGCACCGTCGCGGTCGTCGCGGTCTCGAACCGGTCCACGGCAATCGCAATGTCCAGCTCCTCAGGCTGCACATCACTCGCCGGCACCGGCGTTTCGTCGTGGGGACTAACCCACATCATCCCGGCGTCGGGCTTGAAGTAGAAGGCACCCGCCGCATCCAGCACAACCGGCAGGTCCGCTTCCACAGGCTGGCCCAGATCCGCCACGACCATCGTCCGCCGCAACGGCTGCACCCCCAGCGGCTGCGTACCCGCCAACACGGCGACCTCATCCGCCCACGCCCCCGCCGCGTTCACCACCACATCCGCTTCGAAATGCCCCGCGCCGGCTTCGATCCTCCAACGCCCGCCGAGACGCTCAAGGCCGCGAACGCGCGCATCCGTAACAAGCGCAGCCCCACGCCGCCGCGCACCGGCGAGGAACGCCTGGTGCAGGCGCGCCACTTCGATGTCGCTGCATCCCGGCTCCCACAGACCGCACTGCCGCCATGCAGGGGAGAGCAGTGGCGCCCGCGCAGCCGTCCGATCGGCATCAAGGCGTTCAACAGCAACGCCCAAAGCCCGGAACGCGCCTTCCATCTGATCGAGCGTATCGCGCGCATCCGGCCCGGCGATATGAAGGGCACCACGCGGCGTCACGAGCGGACCGTCCGCGAAACCCTCCGGCGGCTGGAGCATGAAGGCCTTTGACGCGGCGGTCAGCGGCTGCACGCCGGGCCCACCATACGTCTCGGCGAAGAACGCCGCCGAGCGGCCGGTACTATGCAGGCCCGGCTGTTCTTCAGCTTCAATCAGCAGCACGGAGGCCCGTTCGCTCAAAAACCACGCGAGGCTCGCACCGCCGATGCCCGCCCCCACGACAACAACGTCGTACCGACCCGTCATAACGCCACCAACCCGTCAACCGCTGCGAGCAGGCCATCCTGCACCGCGCTCCGCTCGCGCAGCAATTCATGCGCGGCACCCGCAATGACGTGCAGACGTCCATCCGGCAACCGCCGAACGAGCCGCCGCGCTGCTGCCGCGTCCACCAACCGCTCGTTCTCGCCAATGAACACGTCGACAGGCAGCTTGATCGCCTCCGGTACACCGCGTGCGGCCAGCGCGCGGCACGAGGACGATGCCTCGAACACCCAGCGCCAGTTCGCCCCGCCGAAAGCAAGCGCAGGGTTTCCGTCGATCCACCACGCTTCGTCTGCGAACCGCTCCGGATCGCTGGTGAGGATGCGTTGGCGATGGACCCCGCGCGAGCGCTCCCCGTAAGGCCCCTGCAGCGGCGGATAGGTATCGCCCGCGCCTGCATTCACGCGCGCCTGCGCAAGCCAGGACAGCACGCGCGGCGGCACCCCCTGCGCGACAATGCCCGCCATCGGTGCAAACAGCACAGCACGGCGATAGCGGTACGCATGCCCGGCCGCGAGGTGCCGGAGCGCGAGATGCCCGCCCATGCTATGCCCCGCAAGCACCAGCGGCCCGCCCAGCATCGCCGCACATTGGTCCGCAAGCCCGGCGAGGTCAGCGAGCCACGCGTCGAAATATCCCCCGCCCCCGGTCGGAAAACGTCCCGAAGCCCCCTGCCCTCGCCAGTCGAAGGTGAAGAGACCATAGCCCCGGTCCCGCCAGTGCCAGTAGCTCTCCGAATACTTCTCGATGAAATCCGCGCGCCCGTTCAGGAACAGGATCGACGGCTTGCCTGCCATCGGCGCCCAGCTCACCGTGCGGATGCGCCAACCGTCGGCGGCGATCCAGTCCGCCCAGCGGGCCTCCGGGGGCAGCGAACGGCGGCGGGTCAAGGTATCGTCGGGGAGCGGGTCGGGCGTCACGGCGCATGGTTACGTTTTTTTCAGTCATGACGTCTAGGACCGGTCGACATGGCCGGGGCTCTTCAGATCATCAGCGTCGCAGTACTTTTCGTACTGCTCGCCTATGTCATTTACAGTGACGTAACCCGGCGTATCATTCCGAACATCGTCAATGCCGCCGTCGCGCTGCTCGCCGTTCCCTTCTGGTTGGGCTCGGGAGAGGCGCTGTGGCCGCTCGTCGGCTGGCAGATCTTGCTGGCCATTGGCGTGTTCGCCGTTTTCGCCGGAATCTTCGCGTTGGGCGCCATGGGCGGCGGTGACGTCAAGCTGCTTACCGCGCTCGCGCTCTGGCTGCCCGCCATTCCGTATCTGCGTATGCTCGTGCTCATGTCGATCATCGGCGGCGTCCTGACGCTCGCCTACCTCGTCTGGCACCGCAAGCGCGGAAAAGCGGGCAATCCGGAGATTCCATACGGGTGCGCAATCTGCCTCGCGACCTTCGTCGCGCTTGGCGAACCGATTGTTAAGCAATTGGCTGGATAGTGCACGCAGGGGTTTTCGCCTGGAGGCTACAGGGGTCATGGACGTAAAGAAGATCATATTGCTGGTCGGCGCGCTCGTTATAGCGGGTATCTCGGCCTTCTTCGTACGCGCTCTCGTCAGCGACAGCGGCACACAGCAAGTGCAGGCTGGCGAGGTCGAGCATAAGGGCCCGAAGGTGCTCGTCGCCACCAAGCCGCTGCCGCTCGGCACCATCCTCAACGCCGAGATGTTCAAGCTGCAGCCTTGGCCCAAAGATCTCGTCGAGAACGTCTACTTCCTTGAAGGCGAGACCAATCTCGAAAGCCTGAACGGCAAGGTCGTGCGTGTTTCGGTTCCGGCCGGACAGCCGCTCACCAAGGGGTCGATCGTCGGGCCGGGCGAGCGCGGCTTCCTTGCCGCGGCGCTGACGCCGGGGATGCGCGCCGTCACGGTCTCGATCAACGCAGAGAGCGGCGTCGCCGGCTTCGTGTTCCCGGGCGACCGCGTGGACATGATCCTCACGCACGGCGTCAGCTATCAGGGCGATACTGAGGAAGGCACGCCGGCTCCGGCCCTGCGTGTTTCCGAAACCATGATGCGCAACGTTCGCGTGCTTGCGATCGACCAGCGCACGAACGAACTTGGCGGCGAAGGGTCTGGTCCGAAAACCGGCCGCACCGTGACGTTCGAAGTGCCTCCGAAATTCGTCGAGAAGATCGCCGTCGCACAAACGCTCGGCCAGATCTCGCTCAGCCTGCGTCCGCTCGCGGAGAATACGCAGGAGCTGGAACAGATGATCGCGACCGGCGAGGTGGAGGTCGGCGACGACCTGAACGCCACGCAGGAAAAGCACATGCAGATCGCGCTCCAGATGCAGCCGAACGATCGCAATCCGTCGTTCACCACCGGCGGCGAGGTCTCGCGTTTCGCGTCCAATCTCGATCCGCGTCCCGTAGCCGTGAAGTCCGGAAAACCTGCGGGCCCAAGCGTTCGCGTGTTCCGCGGCAACAAGACGACCGAAGTTTCTGTGGGGGCAGAATAACATGAAGCTCAAGGCAATCTTGTGCGGCTGCACCGCCGCACTGTCGCTGGCCGCCATGGCCACACCGGCGACCCGGGCGCAGGATACGACGATCACATCGGCATCATCCTCGCTCAACGTCGGCGTCAACAAGGGCACGCTGATCCGGCTTGAACGGTCGATGAGCGACGTGTTCGTCGCCAACCAGAAGATCGCGGACGTGCAGGTCCGGTCCGACCGCCTGCTCTACGTCTACGGCGTCGGCGCCGGTGAAACTACGATCTACGCGACGGACGGCGCCGGCCGCATCGTCTATTCCGCGAACGTCCGCGTCGCGCAGAACATCGATCAGATCCGCACGATGCTGGGTCTTGCGATGCCGGGCGCCGCGATCACGGTCAATTCGATGAACGGCATGACGCTGCTCACGGGCACCGTCGCCAGCGCCGAAGAGGTTGAGGAGGCCACGCGCCTCGTCAAGACCTTCGTCGGCGAAGGCCAGGCCATCGTCAACAAGCTGCAGACCGCAACGCCAGCGCAGGTGAACCTCCGCGTGAAGTTTGCCGAGGTGAGCCGCAGCCTGGTGAAGGAACTGGGCGTCAATCTGACGACGATCGACAACACCGGCGGCTTCCTGTTCGGCATGGCGCGCGGACGTGGAACCGGAGCGCTCACCTATGATGCGAGCGCGGGAACGTGGACGCTGAATCAAAGCTCTGGGTCGACGACGATCGGCGGCGTCGCTTCACTATTCGGGCTGGACGTCGGCGCAGCGATCGACGCGCTTGAACAAGATGGTCTCGTCTCCCTCCTTGCAGAACCGAACCTGACTGCGCTTTCGGGCGAAACGGCCAGCTTCCTTGCGGGCGGTGAGTTCCCGATCGCCGTGAGCGATGGCAACGGCGGTATCAGCGTCGAATTCAAGGAATATGGCGTGGGCATCGCCTTCACGCCGACCGTACTCGACGGGGGAAGGATCAGCCTGCGCGTTCGTCCGGAAGTCTCCGAGCTTTCCGAAGCCGGTGCGATCCGCCTCGACAACATCTCGATCCCGGCACTGACCACGCGCAGAGCCGAGACCTCGATCGAGCTCGGCTCGGGCCAGAGCTTCATGATCGCCGGCCTCCTGCGCAATCGCGTGGGCACCACCCAGGAAAAAACGCCGCTGCTCGGCAATCTTCCGATCCTTGGTGCACTGTTCAAATCGGATCGCTTCGCGCGTGACGAATCGGAACTCGTGATCGTGGTGACGCCCTATCTCGTGAAGCCGACCAACACCCGCCTTACGCTGCCAACGGACGGCCTTGCTGTTCCGAACGATGCGGAACGCTGGCTGCTTGGCAAGACATTCAAGGGCGCCAAGGCGCCGGTCGCCGAAGCGAAGACAGCCGGACCGCCCACGGTCGCCAGCTCGGCCGCGCCCGGCTTCTCGAACAATTGATGGACAGGGGCACCATGACCATGAAGACCATCACCATGCGCCGCCTCGCAGCGGGCACCCTTCTCGCCTCATCGCTCGCGCTCGGCGCCTGCGGCGGCAGCGCGCCCAATCCGGGCATGGCCTCGGCGAAGGCTGCGGTCGTCGCACAGACCATCCTCGTTCATGATCTCGGCTATGCGGGTTCCGACGGGCTTTCCAGCGAGCAGCGCAAGTCGCTTGCGGAATGGTTCGAGGGCATTGGCGTTCGCTACGGCGACCGCGTCAGCGTTGACGACAGCGGCAGCGGCTCGGGCGCTCGCCGCGCGGCGATCGCCTCGGTTCTCGCCGAATACGGACTTCTCTTGAACGATCAGGTGCCGGTCACGCCGGGCGCAGGCAGCGGCGGCGCCCGCGTGGTCGTGATGCGGGCGACCGCCAGCGTCCCGGATTGCCCGGATTGGTCACGGCCGTCGCAGCTCGAATTCGAAGCCTCGACGATGAGCAATTACGGCTGCGCCAGCGAGAGCAACCTTGCCGCGATGGTCGTCGACGCAAACGACCTCGTGTCGGGCAAGCCCTACACGGGGACCGATGCGCTCACCACAGTGAAGGCCATCGAAACCTACCGGGGCAAGGCCGGCGAGGGCACCAACAAGGTGAAGAGCACCGTCGGCCAGGCCGGCAGCAACTAAACGAGGGGATGCAGGTATGAACGCGCCTTGGAATCCGAAAACCGGCGTCGGTGCACGCGACGCCTTCAACGCCTTCGTCTGCGACGACGAAACCGCTGACGCTGTCAAGGTCGTCGCGGCCGAACTCGGCTGGGCTGTCGAGAAGGTCAACAAGGGCGGCCTTCGCAACGCCGTGCAGACGCTCTCGGTCTCGTCGAGCCCGATGGTGCTGCTCGTCGATCTGTCGGAATCGGGCGACCCGCTGAATGACATCAACGCGCTTGCCGAAGTCTGCGAGCCGGGGACGATCGTGATCGCGGTCGGCATGATCAACGACGTGAAGCTCTACCGCGATCTCGTCGCGAGCGGCCTGCAGGATTATCTGCTGAAGCCGCTGTCCGCCGACGCGATGCGCGAGACCTTCATGCACGCGCAGGTCACGCTGCAGGGTCCGAAGCATGTGGAGATCGATGCCAGCGACCGTCCGCGCACGACGATCGCGGTGATCGGCACGCGCGGCGGCGTCGGCGCGTCGACCGTGGCAAGCTCGCTCGCATGGCTCTCCGCCGACAGCCAGGGCCGTTCCACGGCGCTTCTCGATCTTGACGTCCAGTTCGGCACGGGCGCGCTTTCGTTCGATCTCGAACCGGGCCGCGGTCTCACGGACGCGCTCGAGAACCCGAGCCGCATCGACGGCCTCTTCATTGAGCGTGCGATGGTGCGCGTGGGCGACAAGCTCGCCGTGCTTTCCGCGGAAGCGCCGATCAGCCAGCCGCTGATCACCGACGGCAGTGCGCTGTTCCAGCTTCAGGAAGAAATGCGCAATGCCTTCGAAACGGTGATCGTGGACCTGCCGCGCACCGTTGCCGTGCAGCACCCGCACCTGCTCAGCGACGTCAACCATGTCGTTGTGGTGACCGAACAGACGCTGGCCTCGACGCGCGATGCGATCCGCCTGCTCGGCTTCCTGAAAGCAAATGCGCCGCACGCCAGAGTGACGATGGTCGCCAACCGCGTCGGCACGAATCCGCCGCCCGAAGTCGCGCGCAAGGATTTCGAAGCGTCGATCGAACGCAAGATCGACATCGTCATTCCGCTCGACGTCAAGCAGGCCGTCGGCGCCGCGAAGCAGGGCCGTGCGCTTGCTGCAGTCGCCAACGGCAAGGTCGGCAGTGCCCTCCATGCGCTCGCCGTCCAGCTCGCTGGTGAAATTGCCGCCGAGGTCGAAGCGAAAACACTGATGAGCAAGGTTCGGAGCCTGCTGCCCAACAAAGGTGCCGCCAAGGCTTCGGGTAAAAAGTGAGGGGTTCCGGCTGGGCAACCGGCCGGGCCGCACTGCGTAAAACGGGGTAAGGTATGCAGCCCAAAGGGTTCGGAAAACGAAGCGGTGCAGGACTGCAGGTTGTTGGTGACGGGTTCGGGCAGAGCCCCGCCGCCAGCACCGGCAGGCGGCCGCTTGTTGCCGATTCCGGAGACTTCGGCCTCTCGAAGCCTGTCGAGACGCCGCGCGGGCGCACCACCGAAAACTGCGTGTGGGAACTGCACGCGATCCTCTCGCCGCAGCTTTCCGAATTGTTTCCGCCTGCGAAGACGCGCACGCGCCGCCGCGGCGAACTCGCTGCAGAGATGGAAGATACCATCAAGCGTCTCGCCGATATTCAGGGCATGGCGATCGATGACGGGCAGGTTCGCGATACCGTCACTGTCCTCCTCAACGAGCTTATCAATCTCATCGGCGGCCTGAAACCATCCGCCGCCACAGAGACAGCCGAGCGGTCGGCGCGCGCCGCCAGCGCAAGCACCCAGAGCGTGCTTGCCGCCAAGGAGCGCGTCCACCCGATCCTCATGGAGCGGATCGACGCGAGCGTCATCGCCGATCTTTCGCGCGGCGAACTTGCCGAGCAGATCTCCGATGTCATCTCCGAGATCCTCGTTCAGGAAAAGATCGGCCTCAACCAGCGCGAGCAGCGCGATCTCGTCACGCTGCTCCTCAACGACATGCTCGGCCTCGGGCCGCTCGAACCGCTGCTGAACGATGACGAAGTCAGCGAAATCATGGTCAACGGGCCAAACGTCGTCTATGCCGAGCGCAAGGGCAAACTCGCACAGACCGACGTCAAGTTCCGCGACGATGCACACCTTCTCAACATCGCGCAGCGTATCGTCAGCGCCGTCGGCCGCCGCGTCGACGAGACCTCGCCGATCTGCGACGCGCGCCTTCTCGACGGTAGCCGCGTCAACGTCGTCATCCCGCCGCTCGCCATCGACGGCACCTCGATCTCGATTCGTAAATTCTCGAAGATCAAACTGACGCTCGAGCGCATGATGGAGGGCGGATCGATGTCGCCCGCCATGTGCAAGTTCCTGAACATCGCGGGTCGCTGCCGCCTCAACATCTTGATTTCGGGTGGCACCGGCTCGGGTAAGACGACGATGCTGAACGCGATTTCGCGCAACATCGATCCCGGCGAGCGCATCGTCACCATCGAAGACGCGGCCGAGCTTCAATTGCAGCAGCCGCACGTCGTGCGTCTCGAAACGCGCCCCGCGAACCTCGAAGGCAACGGCCAGGTTACGATGCGCGATCTCGTGAAGAACGCGCTGCGTATGCGTCCTGATCGTATCATCCTCGGCGAGGTTCGTGGACCCGAGGCGTTCGATCTGCTCGCCGCCATGAATACTGGCCACGACGGATCGTTCGGCACGCTGCACGCGAACCGTCCGCGCGAGGCGCTGACCCGTCTTGAAAACATGATCAACATGGCCGGGCTCAATCTCAGCCCGAACGCCATTCGACAGCAGATTTCCGATGCGCTGAACCTCGTCGTGCAGATCAGCCGTATGCGCGACGGTGGCCGCCGCATCACGCACATCTCAGAAGTGGTCGGCATGGAAGGCGACGTCATCACCATGCAGGACCTGTTTCTCTACCGCTACAGCGGCGAGGACGAGACCGGAAAACTGAAGGGTGATTACATCAGTACGGGCCTCCGCCCGAATTGCTACGAACGCGCGGAATACTTCGGCCTTGGCCGCGCCTTGATGGAGTGCATGGGATGAGCCGTGACCTGATGATCGCCGTGATCTTCGGCTGCGTCTTCGTGGCGCTGGCGCTGATCATTATGATGAGCGGCGACGGCAATGCGAAGCGCGGCGCGAAGCGGCTGCAGCAGCTCCGCGAGCGTCATTCGTCCTCGCGCGAGGTGCTTGCGCAGGTGCAGATGCGCCGCATCCTCGCCTCGCGTGAGAGCCGGCTCGACAATATGTTCCAGGGCCTGATCCCGAACCGCGCGCTGCTTCGCCAGCGGCTGGAGCGTACGGGAAAACCCTGGTCGCTCGGTCAGTATGCCGTTGCGAGCCTCGGCATTCTCGCGCTCACCTTCATCGGCATTTCGGGTGCCGGCGCGCCGATGGCGCTTGCGGCGCTGGCGGGTTTATTCTTCGGCTTGTTCCTGCCGCACATGGTGGTCAGTTTCTTCATCAAGAAGCGCATCAAGAATTTCAACGACCGCTTCCCGGACGCGATCGATCTTCTCGTGCGCGGTCTCCGGTCAGGTCTGCCGATCTCAGAATCGATCGGTGTCGTCGGAAAGGAAATCCTGGACCCGGTCGGATACGAATTCCGTCAGGTTTCCGACAAGATCCGCATCGGCCGCACGATGGAGCAGGCGCTTCAGGAAACCGCGAACCGCCTGACGACGCCGGAATTCCAGTTCTTCGTCATCACGCTGTCGATCCAGCGCGAGACCGGCGGCAACCTTGCCGAAACGCTGAACAATCTTGCCGAGGTGCTGCGCAAGCGCGCGCAGATGAAGCTCAAGATCCGGGCGATGTCGTCTGAATCGAAAGCGTCAGCCTATATCGTCGGCTCGCTGCCGTTCATCGTGTTCACGCTCGTGTACATGATGAACCCCTCCTACCTGAATCCGTTCTTCGTCGATCCGCGCCTGATGGTGGCGGGCGTCGGTGGCCTTATCTGGATGTCAATCGGCGCCTTTATCATGGCCAAGATGGTGAGCTTCGAAATCTGATGGAAGAGAAAACCCTCCTTCTCGGCATGACCGGGACCGATCTCGCAACGCTGCTCGCAGCGCTCGGTGTGTTCGCCATGATGGTCGCGATCTGGTCGGTGGCGACCGTCCGCGATCCGATGCGCGGCCGCGTGAAAGCGCTTCAAGACCGCCGAGAACAGCTGAAGGCCGGCATCGTCGCCCCGCGGCGGCGCTCAAACCTCGCGGCGAAGACTGAAGCCACCGATTTCATGCGCGGCATCCTCAAGAAGATGTCGGTCATGCAGGACGAGCAGACGAAGCTCGCCGAAACGAAGCTGGTGCAGGCCGGTATCCGTTCCAAGGACGCGGTCGTCGTGTTCATGTTCGGCCGCCTGATCGCCCCGTTCGCGCTCGGCGCGCTCGGCGCGTTCTATATCTACGGTCTCGGCATGTTCCCGGATTACGCCTCCTCGACGAAAGCGATGATCGTGGGCGGTGCGCTGCTTGTCGGCTACAAGGCGCCCGACATCTATGTGAAGAACCTCATCACGAAGCGTTCGGATGCGATCCGCAAGGGACTTCCCGATGCGCTCGACCTTCTCGTGATCTGCGCCGAGGCCGGTCTCACCGTTGACGCCGCGTTCAACCGTGTCGCCAAGGAACTCGGCAACGGCTATCCCGAACTCGCCGACGAATTCGCGCTCACCGCGATCGAACTCGGCTTCCTCACCGATCGCCGCCAGGCGTTCGAGAACCTCGCGAACCGCGTCGATCTCGAAGCGCTGCGCGGCGTCGTGACGACCATGATCCAGACCGAGAAATACGGTACGCCGCTCGCCTCCAGCTTGCGCGTGCTCTCGGCCGAATTCCGCAACGAGCGCATGATGCGCGCTGAGGAAAAGGCCGCGCGGCTTCCAGCGATCATGACCGTGCCGCTCATCCTGTTCATCCTTCCGGTGCTGTTCGTCGTGATCCTCGGGCCGGCGGCCTGCGCGATCGCCGACAACTTCACGAGCTGATCCGGTTTCAGGCGCGGGCGTTCGTTTCGACGACGCCCGCCGCCACCAGCGCCTCGATCTCCGCATCGGAAACCCCAGCGGCGCGCAGCACGTCTGTGCTGTCCGCACCCAGCTCCGGCGGCGCATTCGCATAATCGGGCGGGGTCTTCGAAAAGCGCATCGGCTGCGCCATCGTTCGCACCGTGCCCGCAAGCGGATGCGGCTGCTCGATCACGAGGCCCCTCGCCTTTGTCTGTTCCTCCGCGAAGGCCTGCGCGAGATCGTTGACCGGCCCGGCCGGAACACCCACCGCATCGAGCGCGGCGAGCCAATGCGCCGCGGGCTCTTGCAGCAGCACGGCCTCGATCTCTCCAACGAGCGCCTCGCGATTGGCAACGCGAGCCGGGGAGGAGGCATAGCGTTCGTCCGTGCCCCATTCTGGCCGCCCCAGCACCTTCGCAAATGCCCGGAACTGCCCGTTGTTACCCACGGCGACCGCAATCCGGCGCGTCGCGGTGGGGAAATCCTGATAAGGTACGATATTGGGGTGCGCGTTCCCCATCGGGCGCGGCACCTTGCCCGACACGAGATAGTTCATTGCCTGGTTCGCCATCCAGCCGAGCGTGGTATCGAACAGCGCCATGTCGATGTGCTGTCCCTCGCCTGTCGCATCGCGGTGTCGGATCGCGGCAAGGATGGCGATGGTCGCGTAAAGGCCCGTGGTGATATCGGCGATGGCGACGCCTGCCTTGGTCGGCTGGCCACCGGCTGCACCGGTGATGCTCATCAGCCCCGACATCGCCTGGATGACGAAGTCGTAGCCGGGCCGCTCGGCATTCGGCCCGTCCTGTCCGAAGCCGGTGATCGAGCAATAGACGATGTCGGGCTTCACGGCGGCGAGCCCCGTGTAGTCAAGCCCGTAGCGCGCGAGCCCGCCCGCCTTGAAGTTCTCGACGACCACGTCGGCACTTTCCGCGAGCCTGCGCACGAGCGCCGCGCCGCGCGGATCGGCGATGTCGATGGCAAGGCTCTTCTTGTTGCGGTTCGCCGCGAGATAATAAGCGGCATCGCCCTGCGTCCCGTCCGCCCCCTTGATGAACGGCGGCCCCCAGCTTCGCGTGTCGTCGCCCGCGCCGGGCCGCTCCACCTTCACCACCTCAGCGCCGAGATCGGCGAGGATCTGCGTCGCCCACGGCCCCGCGAGCACGCGCGAGAGATCGAGAATCTTGAGGCCCGAAAGCGGTCCCATCGACATTGCCTCCTTGGATTCGGCGGCGACCGCGCTATCAGTTTGGAAAGGCGACGCCAAGCAAGGACAGGATCATGGCCATCGACATCACCGCGCTGCTGACATTCGGCCTGCCCGGCCTTGTCATCGGTCTCGCGCTCGGCTGGGCGCTGTTCCGTGGCACGGCAAAGCTGGAGCTGCTGCAGGCCGAACACGATCAGGCCGCATCGCGGCTGGCAAGCGCCGGCGCGGAGATCGCGCGGCTGGAAAAGGACCTCGCCTCCGCGCGCGATCAGGTGAAACCGCTTGCCGACGAGGTCGACCGGCTGCGCCGCGAAAAGGCCGCGCGCAAGGCGGAAAGTGCGGGCACGCCGCCGCCCGCGGACAGCACCCCGAGCGCGGCGCCGCTCCCCGGAATCGGCTGGAAACCGGGCCGCAAGCTGCCGACATTCCTCGAAGCGCCGATCGGCCCGACCGACGATCTCTCCCTGCTGAAGGGCGTCGGTCCGCGCCTTGCCGCGCGGCTTCGCGAGATAGGCATTTTCTATTTCGCGCAGATCGCCGACTGGAGTCCCGAGGAAGTGAAACTCGTCGATGCGAAGCTCGACAACTTCCGTGGCCGCATCGAAAAGGACCATCTGATCGAGCAGGCGAAGCTCCTCGCGAGCGGCCGCCTCACCGAATACGAAGCCCGTTTCGGTAAGCTCGGCAGCGAGTGATGCGCACCACCCTGATCGCCCTTCTCACCACCCTCGCCGCGTGCGGCAGCGCGCCCGAATCCGCCCCCGCGGAGAAGACCGCGACGGCAACGCCCCAGCCTGCCGCAGAACCCGCCGTGCCATTGCCGCCACCGCCGCGCTACGTGGGGCGCTGGGCGGAAAGCGCCGACCAGTGCACCGAGGGCTGGTGGCGTTTCTGGAACGACGAGCTGCTCACCAAAGACCGTCTCCGCTGCGACATACTTCCGCCCGATGCGGCGAGCACCGATGAGAAGCGCCGCATGGTCTGCCAATCTGAGGGCAAGTGGTCGCGCGAGGAATGGGCCCTCGCCTATCCGGCAGCAGACACGATGACCGTGTCGCGCGATGGCGGCGCCCCGATCACCTTGAAGAAATGCTGACCCGATGAAACTGTGGCACTGCGCGGGCGCGCGCTCTTTCCGGCCGCTCTGGTGTCTGGAGGAAATGGGTCTCGACTACGACCTTCGCGTGATGGCGTTCCCGCCGCGCTTCACCGAGCCCGACTATCTGGAACTCAACCCCTTCGGCACCGTGCCGACCTTCACCGATGGCGATACGCTGATGACCGAATCCACCGGCATCTGCCACTATCTCGCCGAGCGTTACGGCCCCACGCCGCTCGCGGTGCGGCCCGATGAGCCCGACTACGGCCGCTATCTCAACTGGCTCTACCAGTCTGATGCGACGCTCACCTTCCCGCAGACGCTCGTGCTGCGCTACGGCGTGTTCGAGCCCGAGGAGCGGCGGCTGCCGCAGGCGGTGGAGGATTACACGCGCTGGTTCTTCTCGCGCCTGAAGGGTGCCGCGAAGCTGCTCGGCGATAGCGACTATATCGCGGCGGACCGGTTCACCATCGCCGACATCGGCTTCGCCTACGCGCTGCGGCTCGCCGAGATCCTGAAGCTTGGCGCCTTCCCGGAAAACGTCGCGGCATACTGGGCGCGGATGCAGACGCGGGACGGCTATCAGCGCGCGATCGCGAAGGAAGCCGGCGCGGCGCTTTTCATTTCCTGACACCGCAGGTGCTGCGGCGGCGGAGGGAATCGATACGACCGAGATCATGCGGGTCGGTGACGAGGATGTGGATGAGGGCGATGCCTTTGCCGCCGGGGACGGCGAGTGATCCGCCTGCGCCGTCTTTCGAGAGCGTGAGCGCGTAGCGCTCGGATACGGCGCGGTCGTTCACCGAGAAGATGTTGTCGGTGTTCGCATCGAAGACCGAGAGCGACCAGTAGCGCTGCGGCGGCACGAACGCGTCGATCGCGACCGGCCCCTTCGACAGATCGAACACGCAGATGCTGTAGGCAAGGTCGGGGCTGGGACGCACCACGAAGCGGCTTTCGGCGTTCGGGAGCCCCTGGTGCTGCATGGTGTTGATACGGCCCGCACCGAGCTTCTCCATCGCCTTCGCCATGATGACATGCGGCATCGCCCAGAGCGCCGCCACATAGGTGAGCGCGGCAACGAACACGGCGAGGAGGGCCGGACCGAGCCACCTCATGCGCACGAGACCTTCTCGATTCTCGGCAGGTTCGCGCGGTCCGGGCGGCCGATGATCGCGGGGTCGGGATTATAGGCGCGCAGCGTGAGGGCGAAGTGTGCGTGCCCGCCGGTCGGCAGCCAGCCCTCCCCCTCGCCCGACGGCCCGACATCGAAAGCAAACATCCCCGGCCCCGTGCGCGGTACATTGCGCATGTGGAAGCTGAAACGCTGCGCCGTGTTCGCGACGAGGAAATGGTCCGCACCGTAAAGCGTAATGCTCCACCAGCGCGCCTTGGGATCGCTGCCCGTCACGCGGTAGTGGCACCGCCCGTCGAGCGGTGCGCCGGCGCTGTCTTCCTCGGCGTTGAAGTAGATCGCTTCCTTCGCGGAAAGCGCGAGCAACCCCGCGATGGCGACGGTTGCGCGCGTTCTGAGGTCGGCATCGGCGGAGCCGGTGACGGCAGACGTGACCCACGGCCCCGATTTCGCGGACCCAGCGCCGAGCCCACCACGCACGGAGAGCCACGCGCCGCCGAGGCCCAGCGTGAGCCCCGCGACAATCGCTAGCAGCCATTTGCCCCACCGCTTCATGCCGCCAAGCATGACACACGGCGGGGCGATGCCAACTCGCTTATTTGTTGGCCCGGAGCGCCGCCTGCGCCGCTGCGAGGCGCGCGATCGGCACGCGGTAAGGCGAACAGCTGACGTAATCGAGCCCGGTCTTCTCGCAGAAGGCGATCGAGGCCGGGTCGCCGCCATGCTCGCCGCAGATGCCGAGCTTCAGCCCGTCGCGCGCCGCGCGGCCACGCTCGGCCGCCATGCTCACGAGCTGGCCCACGCCGTCCACATCGATGCTGACGAACGGGTCCTTCGGCAGCACGCCCTTGTCGACATAGGCCGAAAGGAACTTGCCCGCGTCGTCACGGCTGATGCCGAGCGTCGTCTGCGTGAGGTCGTTGGTGCCGAACGAGAAGAACTCGGCCTGCTCCGCGATCTCGCCCGCCATCAGCGCGGCGCGCGGCAGCTCGATCATCGTGCCGACGAGATAGTCGAGCCGCTTGCCCTTGTCCGCGAACACGGCTTCGGCAGCCTTGTCGACCACGGCCTTCATCAGCTCGAACTCGCGCGTCGTCATCACGAGCGGGATCATAATTTCGGGCACCACCGCTTCGCCCGTCTCGTCGGCGACAGTGAGCGCCGCCTCGATGATGGCGCGCGCCTGCATCTCGTAGATTTCAGGGTAAGTGATGCCGAGGCGGCAGCCGCGATGGCCGAGCATCGGGTTGAACTCATGAAGCTCCGAAACCCGGCGCTTCAGCACGTCGATCGATACGCCCGAGGCCTGCGCCACCTCCTGGTAGTCCTCCTCGCGGTGCGGCAGGAATTCGTGGAGCGGCGGATCGAGCAGGCGGATCGTCACCGGCAGGCCCGCCATGATGCGGAAGATTTCCGCGAAGTCGCTGCGCTGCTCAGGCAGCAGCCGTTCCAGCGCGGCGCGGCGGCCCTTTTCGTTTTCCGACAGGATCATCTGGCGCACCGCCGTGATGCGCGCGGGATCGAAGAACATGTGCTCGGTGCGGCAAAGCCCGATGCCCTCCGCGCCGAATTCGCGTGCCACTGCGCAGTCGGCCGGCGTTTCGGCGTTGGTGCGCACCTTCATGCGGCGGCCCTTGTCTGCCCACACCATCAGCGTACCGAAATCGCCCGCGAGCTGCGGTTGGATGGTTGCGACCTTGCCTGCCATCACCTCGCCGGTGCCGCCGTCGATGGTGAGCGTGTCGCCTTCGTTGAAGCTGCGACCGCCGATGCGCATCACGCGCTCTTCCATGTTGATGCTGAGCGCGCCCGCGCCCGAAACGCAGGGGCGCCCCATGCCGCGCGCCACGACCGCCGCATGGCTGGTCATGCCGCCGCGCGCCGTCAGGATGCCGCGCGCCGCGTGCATCCCGTGAATGTCCTCAGGCGAGGTTTCGACGCGCACGAGGATCACGTCCTCGCCGAGCGCGGCGAGCCGTTCCGCCTCGTCCGCATCGAAGGCGATGATGCCCGACGCCGCGCCGGGGCTCGCCGGAAGCCCCGTCGTCACCACGTCGCGCGTGGCGGCGGGATCAAGCGTCGGGTGCAGAAGCTGATCGAGCGCGCCCGGCTCGACGCGGAGGATCGCCTCTTCGTGCGTGATGAGGCCTTCCTCGGCCATGTCGACGGCGATCTTCAGCGCCGCCTTGGCGGTGCGCTTGCCGCTGCGCGTTTGCAGCATCCACAGCTTGCCGCGTTCCACGGTGAACTCGATGTCCTGCATGTCGCGGTAGTGGTTTTCGAGGAGGTCGAAGACGCCGGCGAGTTCCTTGTAGGTCTCCGGCATCGCCTCTTCCATCGAAGCGGCCTTCGCGCCCGCCGCCTCGCGCGCCACCTTCGTCAGATATTGCGGCGTGCGGATGCCCGCGACGACGTCTTCGCCCTGCGCGTTGATCAGATATTCGCCGTAGTAGGCGCGCGTGCCGATGGCGGGGTCGCGCGTGAACGCCACGCCCGTTGCCGACGTGTCGCCCATGTTGCCGAACACCATCGCCTGCACGTTCACCGCCGTGCCCCAATCGGCCGGGATGTCGTTGAGGCGCCGATACACCTTGGCGCGCTCGGACTGCCACGAGCCGAACACCGCCGAGATCGCGCCCCACAGCTGGTCCATCGGATCCTGCGGGAACGGACGCCCGAGCGCCTCTTCCACCTTCGCCTTGTAGGCGCCGACGAGGCGCTGCCAGTCTTCGGCGGCAAGATCGGTGTCGAGGTTGACGCCCTTGTCTTCCTTGGCGATCTCCAGCGCGTCTTCGAAGATGTAGTGATCGATGCCGAGCACGACGTCCGAATACATCTGGATGAAGCGGCGGTAGCTGTCCCACGCGAAGCGCGCGTCGCCCGATGATGCCGCGAGACCTTCGACGGTCGTGTCGTTGAGGCCGAGGTTGAGCACCGTATCCATCATGCCCGGCATCGAAACGCGCGCGCCCGAGCGCACGGACACGAGCAGCGGATCGCCCGCGTCGCCAAAGCGCTTGCCGGTGATGCCTTCGATATGCGCGAGGCCTTTGGCGACCTGTTCACGCAGCGAATCCGGGAAGCTCTCGCCCGCCTCGTAATAATGCGTGCACATTGCCGTGGAGATGGTGAAGCCGGGAGGCACCGGCAGACCGATCGAGGCCATGCCATCCAGATTTGCGCCCTTGCCGCCCAGCAGATTCTTGTCGCCCTTTCCGCCGTCGGAAACGCCGCCACCGAACCTGTAAACCCACTGCGTCATGATCGCTCGCTTCCTTATTTATCGTCGGCGGGAGGGGAGACGCCCGCCGCTACCCCTCAATCCTTGAAAAATCGGCAACGCGGTGCACCGCGGCACGCACCCGCTCAAGCAGCGCGAGACGGAATGCGCGCTTGTCGGGATCGGCATCGTTGACGGTAACGTCCTCGAAAAACGCGTCGATCGGCGCACGCAGCAAGGCCAGCGCCGCCATCGCACCTTCGAAATCCTCGCCGGCGACGGCGGTTTCAGCCTTCGGCGCGGCAATGCCGAGCGCGGTGATCAGCGCGGCTTCGGCGGGTTCGGGCGTGTAAGCGGGCGCGTCCGGCGCGGACGGAAGCTCGCCCTTCTTCGCCTCGGCCTTCAGGATATTCGCGGCGCGCTTGTATCCCGCGAGCAAGTTCGTGCCGTCGTCGGTGCCGAGAAACGCTGACAAAGCATTCGCCCGTACAACTACACGATCCAACCGGCCATCATCGCGCGCATCCCAACGCCGCGAAGCTTGGACGAAATCGTGTCTTATACCCTTCTCTCTTTGCTGCACCGCTAGGCGTTCGAGAAGAAAATCCAAGACAATTGTAATCAACTTACGTTGATCGAGCTGGTGATCTGAGAGTATTTTCAACGGATCGCTTTGATCCAACCAAAACTCAATCGGTGCATCAGTCAGTACTCTGATATCGTTATTCAAAATAAGACTGATAATGGCCAGCGCAGAGCGCCTCAATGCGAACGGATCTTTGGAACCTGTCGGCAGTTCACCGATATCGAAGAATGCGAGCAATGTGTCCAACTTGTCCGCCAGACTCACGGCTACTGTGACCGGCGCTGTCGGCACATCGTCGCCCTGCCCGACCGGCTTGTAGTGGTCGCGGATCGCGTCGGCGACTTGCGGGTCCAGACCCTCGGCGCGGGCATAGTAGCCGCCCATCAGGCCCTGGAGTTCGGGAAACTCACCGACCATGCCGGTGGTGAGGTCGGCCTTGGCAAGGCGAGCCGCCTGCTCGGCGAAATCTGGGTCCGCTCCCTTGATGATTTGGTCTCTGGCTAGCCAGCGCGCGAGCTTCGCCACACGCTCCACCTTGTCCGCAACCGTGCCGAGCTTCTCGTGGAACACGATCTCGGAGAGCTTCTCGGCATGCTGCGCGAGCGTCTTCTTCTTGTCCTGCTCCCAGAAGAAGCGCGCGTCGGAAAGCCGCGCAGCAAGCACCTTCTGGTTGCCCGCGACGATCGACGCGCCGCCGTCGCTCGCGACGATGTTCGCGGTGCAGACGAACGCCGGGGCGAGTTTGCCCGCCCTGTCGCGGCAGACGAAATACTTCTGGTTCTTCGCCGCGGTGAGCTGGATCACCTCCGGCGGCACATCGAGGAACGCCGGATCGAAGCGGCCGAGCAGCGGCACCGGCCATTCGGTGAGGCCCGCGTTCTCCTCGGCAAGCGCCGCATCCGCCACGAGGGCAAGGTTTGCATCCGCCGCAAGGCGCTCTGCAGTGTCCGCGATGATCCCCGCGCGCTCTTCCGACGACACGATCACGTGCGCGGCGCGCAGCTTCGGCGCGTAGTCGTCCGCGTTCGCGATCTCGATCGCGCCGGAGGACATGAAACGGTGGCCGAGCGTCGTGCGGCCCGAAGCGACGCCCGCGATCTCGAACGGCACCACCTCGCCGCCCAGCAGCGCGACAATGCCCTTCAGTGGTCGCACCCAGCGCAGTGATTCCGTCGACAGGCTCGTCTCACCCCAGCGCATCGATTTCGGCCACGGGAAGGCACGCACCACGGCGGGCACGGCCTCAGCGAGCACGTCCGCCGTCTTGCGGCCGGGCTTGGCGATGACGGCAAAGTAAACCCCGTCGCGCTCTTCGAGCTGGTCCTGCGTCAGACCGGTCTTGCGCAAGAAGCCTTCGAGCGCCTGTGGCGGCGCGGAGGTGCGCGGGCCTTTCAGCTCTTCGGACACCGCCTCGGTCTGGGCGGGAAGCCCGCGCGCGATGAGCGCGACACGGCGCGGGGTCACGAACGTCTCGATCGCTTGCGCCTTCAGCCCCGCGCCCGCGATCTCGGCGGTAAGCAGACGCGCGAGGTCGGCAGCCGCCTGCCGCTGCATCCGCGCCGGGATTTCCTCGCTGAACAGTTCGAGCAGGAAGTCGGCCATCATGCCGTCTCCAGCCAGTTGTTGACCTTCATCCAGCTTTCGCACGCCCCCTTGGCGAGGTCGCGGACGCGGCCGATGTAGGCCTGACGCTCGGCGACCGAAATGACGCCGCGCGCATTCAGAAGATTGAAGATGTGGCTCGCCTTGATCGCCTGTTCATAGGCAGGGAGCGGCAGATCGTTATCCAGCAGCGTCCGGCACATGGCCTGCGCGTCCTTGAACTGGCGGAGCAGCGCTTCGGTGTCCGCATGTTCGAAGTTGTAGGCGCTCTGCTGCTGTTCGTTCGCGAGGAACACGTCGCCGTAGGTGACGCCGCGCCCGTTGAAATCGAGGTCGTAGACGTTGTCGACGCCCTGAATATACATGGCGAGGCGCTCAAGCCCGTAGGTGATCTCGCCCGCGACCGGCTTGCAGTCATAACCGCCGACCTGCTGGAAATAGGTGAACTGCGTCACCTCCATGCCGTCGCACCAGACCTCCCAGCCGAGGCCCCACGCGCCGAGCGTCGGGCTCTCCCAGTCGTCCTCCACGAAGCGGATGTCGTGCTTGGCGAGGTCGACGCCGATCTCGCGCAAACTATCGAGGTACGCGTCCTGGATATCCGCCGGGCTCGGCTTCAGGATCACCTGGAACTGGTAGTAATGCTGCAGCCGGTTCGGATTCTCGCCATAGCGGCCGTCGGTCGGCCGGCGCGAGGGCTGCACATAGGCAGCGTTCCACGGGTTCGGCCCCAGCGCACGGAGCGTCGTCGCCGGATGGAACGTGCCCGCGCCCATTTCCATGTCGTAGGGCTGCAGAATCACACAGCCCCGGTCACCCCAAAAACGCTGAAGCGTAAGGATGATCTCCTGAAAACTGAGTGCCACGCGCGTCCGCCCTTCGCAGGTGCAAAAAAGTCGGGACGCGTCTAACCGGCGCGGGCCCTTCCGGCAAGCATCACGGTCTTCAGAAGTGCATCGCCAGCGACATGGTGAGCGCGTCGTTCGCGTAGCCCGAGCCGCCCTCGCGGTCGTAGTTGACGCCAAGCGCCGTGCGGCCGCCGACGTAGTTCGCGCTCGCGCCCGCGCGCCAGCCGCTGTCGAGCGAGGACTTCGATTCGAGGTAGAACGCCGCGCCCGTCGCCACGAACTGGCCCTTCGTGCCGATCACCTGATCGCCGGCGAGCCTGTAGATGTAGGCGCCCCGCATCTCCAGCCACAGCTCGCCATCGCCCAGCGGGATGCCGTAGCCGAGTGCGAGCTTCGAGGTGCCGCGGACAAGATCGAACGACACGCTGTCGATATCGAGGTTGAGCGCGTCCGCGCCGTCCTCGGTGTAGCCGTCCTGCTTCACCTTCAGGAAATTGATGTTGTTGCTGGGCGTGAACCGCAGCCGCTTGCCGAGCGGCATTTCGTAGCCGACGGTGAGGTTGCCCGAAAGCTGCGAGCCGGAGAACTTCGCCTCCGCCTCACGGTCCAGCCCCCCAAAGGTGATGACGCGGCGGCTGCGATAATCGTTCATCGCATAGCCCGCGGTCGCATCCACGAACAGGCGGCCGAACCGGATCGTCGTGTAGATGTCGCCCTGCAGGTTCTTCACCACGAGCGGGCTGTCCGAAAGCCCGTCCGGGTCGACCTCGCTCGAAATATAGCTGAGGCCGACGCCGACCGCTGCCTTCTCGCCGACGAGATAATCGCCGCCCACGGTGAGACCGTAGGAGTTGCCGTCGAAGCCCGGGTCGCTGTCGCGCTCCTTCTTGCTGAAGAAGTTGCCGGTCTGCTGGATCCACACGCCGAAGCGCGCGCGCTCCACCGCGTCGATGCCGCCGCCGTGGAACGATTGGCGGATCGTCTGCATCCGGTGGCCGAGCACACCGAAGCCCGCGTCCTGATTGGCGATAAGCACGCGCGCCGCGGCGCTGCCGAACGTCGTCGGCGTCATCTGGCGCACGGCAGCCTGAACCGAGGCTTCGTCGCGAAGCGCGTTGACCGCGCTCGTCAGCGCCTGCTCCTCGCTGAGCGCGCCGATCGAGGCCTCGTAGATCTTGCTGTATTCGCTGCTGAGGCCGAGTTCGCTGCCGCCCTTGCGCCGAAGGTCGATGCTGATCGAGTCGGCATCCACGGTCACGTCGTCGACAGCATAGATGTAAGGCACGCTGTCGGCGGTGAGGATCGTTCCCGGGTGGTCGGTCGTCAGGCCGCCGCCGGCCGTGAGCACGTCGATCGTCCGCTCGCCCGCCAGCAGATCGGTGATGTTGAGCTCGATCGTGCTCGTGCCCGTGAAGGTCGCCGCACCGGCCACGTCGATGCCAGTGAAATCCGTGCCGACGTCGAGGATGATCTTCGAGGCGCCGGACGCGCTCAGGGTCTGGAGCGAGAGGCTGTCCTGCCCCGAGAGGTCGAGGGTGCCGCCGGTCATGCCGAGCGCAAGCGTGCCGCCGGTTGCGGACAGGCCGCCGGTAACCGTGCCGCCACTGATATTGAGCGCATTTGTGCCGCCGCCGAAGCTGATGGCGCCGGTAACGGTCCCGCCCGTGACGTTCATCGTGTCGCTGCCCACGCCGAGGCGCACCGCGCCGTCGATCGTGCCCGAGTTGTTCAGCGTGACACCCGTTCCGTTCGCCGAAGTGTCGATCGCGTAGGCGGCGACGTTCTCGCCGCTGAAGCCCGTCGCGTCGATCGTTCCGCTGTTCGTGATCGTGGAGACGTTTCCGGCCGAATAGATACCATAGGCGGTCCGGTTGTTGCCGTTCGCCGTCACCTCGATCGTGCCGCTGTTCGTCACGGTATTCACAGCCGCGCCCGCGTCGACGCGGATGCCGTAAGCGTTGCCGCCCACGCCGAAGGTGCCGTCGCTGTTCGCAGTACGGTTGCCGCGCACGGTGATGCGGCCGCCGTTCACGATATCGGGCGCGATGCCGCCGCTTCCCACGCGGATGCCGCTCGCTGCCGCATCGATCGCGGAGGCGGTGACGCTGGAGCCCGACTGGTTGTTGATGCCGCCGCCGACACTCGCCGTGAAGCCGTTGCCGCCCACCACGCGAATCGCATCGGTCTCGCGGCCCGCGGTGCTGCCGCTGGCCGTGATCGCCGAGCGGTTGACGATGCCATAGGCGTCCGCACCCGTGCCGACATTGCCGACAACGGTGTTCGCCGTTCCGGTTGCCCCGGGCGACACGAGGATCGCCGGCGCGCCGCCGAGCGCCGCCACGTTACCCGCGACGATCGTATGCTTCGTGGTATCGACATCGGCCGGCGCCACACGATTGCCGTCCGCATCCACATAATAGCGATCGTTGACGAAGCCGCCGCCGACCGTGCCGGAGATGAGGACGCTCGCCTTGCCTGCCACGGCGGGCACGACAGTGCCGTCCGAAGTCGTCGATTGCGCCTGGCCCGTACCAATGGTGCCCGCGTTCGCAATACCGCCACCGACCGTGCCGGTCACCGCAAGCGCGGCGCCGTCCGCGCCGGTTGCGGAAACACCGCCCGTGACCTTCACGTTACCGGTGACTTCGCCCGACACCGAAACCGCAGTGGAGCGCGCGCCCGTCACCGAAACGCCATTCACGCCGAGGTTGCCATCGAGCCGCGAGGTCACGGAAACACCGTAGGAGTCCGTGCCGCCCACCGTGATCGAGCTGCCGCCGCCACTCACCACGTTGCCCGTGAACGTGCCCGCGCCACCGATCAGCAGGCCGACGTTGTTGGTGCCGACCGCATCGCTCGCGCCGGTGCCCGTCACCTGGATCGTGCCGTTGTTAGTGATCGTGCCCGAAAGCCCGCCAGCAGGTGCCACGACCGCGACACCGGTGCCGTTTGACTGCGTCGTCGTCTTCACGGTGCGCGAGGCGTTCACCGTCACGCTGTTGCTGGAATCGACCGTGATCGCCGTGCCGCTGGAAACGTCGACGGTGCCGTCGACGATGACGTTGCCCGGCCCGCTGTTGGCGTTGGACGTCGTGATCGGCGTGTTGCGCGTCCCCGTGACGGTCAGGTCCGCCGCGGCGGCCGGCCCGGCGGCGAGCGCGATCAGGGAAACGCCGGCGCAGATGTTGGCGGCGAAAGACGAGGTGACGCGGAACGTGCTCATGGGGCCCTTTCAGATACTGCCAGCAGCATCACGCATGACCGGGAACCCACCCCACTCGGGCCCATCGGAACGCCGCACGATACCGCCTCCCTGGCGCTTCAAAACGCCTTGTGGCGGATAGGGCCAAGCCCCGCCGCCGTCAATCTCCCCATACCTGACGAAGCCGCCAGCGTGTCTTTATGCAACAGCTTTTGGTAGCGTTGGCGCGGGAGGACAGGAACCACAATGCATCCATATGTTTTTGCCGAAAAGACCCCCGACAAGACCGCGATCGTCATCGCCGAAACCGGCGAAACGCTCACCTACAGAGCGCTCGAGGCGCTTTCGAACCGGGTCGCGCAGTTGATCCGCGCGCACGGTCTGAAGCGCGGCGACGTGATCGCGCTGATGATGGAAAACTGTCTGGAGTTCATCCCGATCTGCTGGGGCGCGCAGCGCTCCGGCATCATCTTCACGGCTATGTCGACCAAGCTCGCGCTGGATGAGGCACAGTATATCCTCGCCGATTCCGCAGCGAAGATGCTGCTTGCGAGCCCCGGCCTCGCCGATATCGCGGCGCAGCTGGCAGTGCCCGGTCCGCGTTTTTCCGTCGGCGGCGCGATTCCCGGCTTCGAAGACTTCGGCGCTGCCGTCGCCGCGATGCCGGATACGCGCATCGCCGACGAATCGCAGGGCCGCGACATGCTCTATTCGTCGGGCACCACCGGCCGCCCCAAGGGCGTCATCGGGCCGCTATCCGAAGGCCCTATCGACGAGGAGAGCCCGCTCTTCGTGCTGACGAAGATGATCTACCGTTTCGACGAGAACATGATCTATCTGTCGCCCGCCCCCCTCTATCACGCGGCACCGCTGCGCTATTCAATGTCGGTGCACCGCGTGGGCGGCACGCTCGTCGTGATGAAGAAGTTCGATCCGGAGCGCTATCTCGCGCTTGTCGAACAATACCGCGTCACGCACACGCAGCTCGTGCCGACAATGTTCGTGCGGATGCTGAAGCTGCCTGACGAGACCCGCGAGCGCTACGACCTCTCCAGCCTCAGGATCGCGATCCATGCGGCCGCGCCCTGTCCCGTGGAGGTCAAACGCCGCATGATCGACTGGTGGGGCGAGACGATCTACGAATATTACGCCTCCACCGAAAGCGCCGGCTTCTGCGCCGTCGGTCCGCAGGAATGGCTGAAGAAGCCTGGAACGGTGGGCCGTTCGCTCCTCGGCGAGATTCGTATTCTCGACGAGGACGACAATGTGCTGCCGCCGGGACGCGAGGGCCGCATCTACTTCGCAGGCGGCGGCGAGTTCGCCTATCACAACGATCCCGAGAAGACGAAAAGCGTCCAGCACAAGGAACACGGCGCCACCTTCGGCGACATCGGCTATCTCGACGAGGACGGCTATCTCTTCCTCACCGACCGCGCCGCCTACATGATCATCACCGGCGGCGTGAACGTCTATCCGCAGGAAGCCGAGAACGTGCTCGTCATGCATCCCAAGGTGTCGGACGTCGCCGTATTCGGCGTGCCCCATGAGGAGATGGGCGAAGAGGTGAAGGCGGTTGTGCAGCCACGCGACTGGGCCGATGCGGGGCCGGACCTTGAAGCCGAGCTCATCGCCTTCGCCCGCGCGCACCTCAGCCATGTCAAATGCCCGCGCTCGGTTGATTTCGAGGCTGAGCTGCCGCGGCATGACACGGGCAAGCTCTACAAGCGCCTGCTCAAGGACCGTTACGCACAGAAACAATGACGCACAAAGGAAACGGGGGCGCCGCACCGGACGCCCCCGTGACAATTCAGCCCATGCTCAGCCGCGACGACGGCGCAGCAGGCCCATACCGACGAAGCCAAGCCCGAACAGGCCCAGCATTCCGGGTTCCGGCACATCAACGACCGGCGGTTCGGGATCGGGATCCGGCGCGACATCTTCCGTGATGCCCGCATAAAGCACGAAGCTCTGGCTGTAGTTGTAGAAACCGAACGACCCGTTGTCGAACGCGGCAAGTCCGGCTTCGGCAGCCGTCAGGCTCAGTTCGAGAACGCCACCCACCTTCACCTGAATGAGGTCCGGCAGGAAGATCAGATCGAACGTATATTCGGCATTGTCGTCCCAACCGGTGGAGCCGAGCGTGGTCCCCCGCTTCAATTCGTTCACGACGCCTTCGTGGCCCCAGAAATCGTATTCGGACGCTGCGGCCGCGTTTCCGGAAACGTGCGAGATGGACAGCCCCTCGTACGCCATATTGCCGGAGAACTGGTCCGACTGTTTCCAGTCGATCAGGATGAAATTGGCACTCGACGAATTGATTTCGCCGTCGCTGTAGCCAAGCACGAAGCCGACATAATCGTCGTCCCCCGTCGTCGTGACCTTGATCGAGCCGGAGAGCGCAAGGCCCTGCGCGCTGGCACCGTCCTTGAAGAAGATCGTCGGCAGCCCGTTCACGGTCTGCAACACCGAATCGTTTCCGGGCTGCACAGCCCAGTTTGCATTCCCGGCCACATCATCGAGTACGTCAGCCTGCCACCCCGTGAGGTCGACAGGGGCAGCGATTGCCGGTGTTGCCAGCAGCGCCGACGCACAGGCCAATAATTTCAAGCGCATTTTTCGTCCCCTTCCAGCGGACGCGAACCAGCACGCGCCCTCTTTGGGCAGTGAATGCAGGATCGATGCCAAGGCTGGCTTTCCTATATTTTCAAAGAGAAAATAATAATCCCTTTTGAAAGTTGTTTCGATTCTGTAAGAAATTCCGACGGTTCTGGCAGAGCCCCGACCGCATCACTATGTTCCCCCACATGATATCGCGATTAAAAGCGGCGCTCGGCGCCTTCATGCTCATCGCCTGCACGGCGCAGTCCCCAGGAAAAGCACAGGAGGAAGCCCCGCCGGCATCCGCGGGCCCTTCTGCCGCAAGAGGCCCGGCGCTGTGGGCGGTCAAGGATGCCGACACAACGATCTATCTTTTCGGCACGATCCACATGCTGCCCGAAGGCACCGAGTGGCTTCTGCCGCCAATCGCGAAGGCGTTCGATGCCGCCGACACGCTCGTGCTCGAAGTGCTCGGCACCACCGATCCGAAGGTAACGACGCCAATCATCCTCGAAATGGGCTACACGCCCGGCCTGCCGCCGCTCGCCGAACGCGTTCCGGCGGACGAGCGCGACGAGCTTGCCGCCGCCATCACGCACGCGGGCGTTCCGCCGCAGGCGCTTGATGCGATGGAAACCTGGCTTGCCACCATGTCGCTTTCCACTGCACGCATCCAGAAGCTCGGCTATGGCGTCGAGGGCGGCGTCGAATATCAGCTTTCCACGCGCGCCACCGCGCAGCGCAAGCGGATCGAGGCGTTGGAGACGATGACCGAGCAGCTCGGCTTCTTCGATACGCTGCCCGAAGACGAGCAGCGCGCGCTCCTCGTCAACTCCCTAGACGATATCGAAGAGATCGATACTGTCATCCGAAGCGCCGTGAAAAGCTGGCAGGCGGGCGACGTCGACGCCGTGGCCGAGTTGCTTGAGGACGACACGCGCGGTTCGCCCGGCCTCGCCAAGCGCCTGCTCACCGACCGCAATCTCAACTGGTCCAACTGGATCGAGAAACGCCTCGAATCGACCCCGGGCACGGTGTTCGTCGCCGTCGGCAGCGGGCACCTCGCGGGCAAGGACAGCGTGCAGTCGATGCTGGAGGCCAAGGGCCTCAAGGTCGAGCGGCTCAACTAAGGCGAATCCCTTGCATTTCTGCGCTTCGGCGTGTAGGGGCACCGCTTCCCGAGCGGCTGGTCATCCCTGGAGGCGGCCGCGGGGATCGAAAAAATGGAGAGATACAGATGAGTGAAGCGCTGAAGCTCGCGGCTGAAGCGCGCGACCGGGCAGGCAAGGGAGCCTCCCGTGCAATCCGTCGCGAAGGCCGCGTACCCGCCGTGATTTACGGCAACAAGAAGGAACCCGTGCAGGTCCATGTCGAGGCGAAGGCCCTGATCAAGATGCTGCAGACCGGTCACTTCCTGAACTCGGTCGTCGAGGTCGAGATCGGCGGAAAGTCCGAACGCACGCTGCCCCGCGACGTGCAGTTCCACCCGGTGACCGACCGCCCGATCCACGTCGACTTCCTTCGCCTGTCGAAGAATGCGACCGTCACGGTCGCGGTTCCGGTGCGCTTCACCGACGAAGAAGAATCGCCCGGCATCAAGCGCGGCGCGGTGCTCAACATCGTCCGCCACGAAGTCGAGCTGATCTGCCCGGCCGACGCGATCCCCGACGATCTCGTCGCCTCGCTGAAGGGCCTCGGCGTGGGTGAATCGATCCACATCTCGGCGTTCACGCTGCCGACCGGCGCCAAGACCGTGATCGACGACCGCGACTTCACCGTCGCGACCATCGTCGCGCCGTCCGCGCTGCGCTCGACCGAGGACAGCGAAGCGGCGACCGCCGAAGACGCAGAGGCCTGACATTAGGACGCCCGGCGTTCGCGCCGGGCGTTTCCTCACGCGATGCAGCTGTTCGTCGGCCTCGGCAATCCGGGGAGCGACTATGCGCTCCACCGGCACAACGTCGGCTTCATGGCTGTCGACACGATCGCCGATGTCTACCGGTTCCCGCCCTGGACGAAGAAATTCAAAGGCCTGATCACCGACGGCCGCATCGGCGATGCGC
The DNA here is from genome assembly GCF_963974575.1 of uncultured Sphingosinicella sp. Classification (NCBI taxonomy): domain Bacteria; kingdom Pseudomonadati; phylum Pseudomonadota; class Alphaproteobacteria; order Sphingomonadales; family Sphingosinicellaceae; genus Sphingosinicella; species uncultured Sphingosinicella sp. Next base: position 54,891 of record NZ_CAXBBQ010000001.1, read on the forward strand.
GCATCCTGCTGCTGAAGCCGCAAACCTTCATGAACGACAGCGGCCGCAGCGTCGGCGAGGCGATGCGCTTCTACAAGCTGGAGCCCGGTGACGTCACCGTGTTCTACGACGAACTCGACCTCGCACCGATGAAGGTGAAAGTGAAGACCGGCGGCGGCGCGGCAGGCCACAACGGTATCCGCTCGATCACTGCGCACATCGGCGAGGATTTTCGCCGCGTCCGCATCGGCATCGGCCACCCGGGCGAAAAGGCGCGGGTGACGGGCTATGTGCTCGGCAACTACGCGAAAGCGGAAATGGAGCCGCTCGCCGATCTCCTCGGCGCCATCGCGCGCGAGGCAAGGTGGCTTGCGGAAGGCGACGACGCGCGCTTCATGAGCGACGTGGCGCTTGCCATGCAAACGAACGGAAAGGCCTGATCTGATGGGTTTCAAGTGCGGTATCGTGGGCCTGCCCAATGTCGGCAAATCGACATTGTTCAATGCGCTGACCGAAACGGCCGCCGCGGCAGCGGCGAACTTCCCGTTCTGCACGATCGAGCCCAACGTGGGCCAGGTCCCGGTCCCCGATCCCCGCCTTTACAAGCTCGCCGAGATCGCGGGTTCGCAGAAGGTCATCGAAACGCAACTCGCCTTCGTCGACATCGCGGGCCTCGTGCGCGGCGCCTCGAAGGGCGAAGGCCTCGGCAACCAGTTCCTTGGAAACATCCGCGAGGTGGACGCCATCGTCCACGTGCTGCGCTGCTTCGAGAACGGCGACATCACCCATGTCGATGGCCGCGTCGACCCGATCGCCGATGCCGAAACCGTGGAGACCGAGCTGATGCTCTCCGACATCGAAAGCCTTGAGCGGCGCGTGCCCGCGCTCGTCAAAAAAGGTCAGGGCGGCGACAAGGAGGCGAAGGTCGCTGGCGCCGTGCTCGGCCGCGCGCTCGATGTTCTGAAAGAGGGCAAGCCCACGCGCATGGTCGAGGCGAAGGACGAGGAAGAGGCCCGCGTGCTCGCACAGGCGCAGCTCCTCACCGCGAAGCCCGTGCTCTATGTCTGCAACGTCGGCGAAGGCGAAGCCGCAACCGGCAACGCGCTCTCCGAAAAGGTTGCCGCCAAGGCGAAAGCAGAGGGAGCTGCGAGCGTCGTCATTTCCGCAGCCATCGAGGCGGAGATCAGCCAGATGGACCCGGCCGACCGCCCCGACTTCCTTTCCGATCTCGGGCTTACGGAAACCGGCCTCGCGCGCGTGATCCGCGCAGGCTACGACCTGCTGCACCTCATCACCTTCTTCACGGTCGGCCCCAAGGAGGCCCGGGCGTGGACGGTGGAAAGAGGCGCCACCGCCCCGAATGCCGCCGGCGTCATCCACACCGATTTCGAAAAGGGCTTCATCCGCGCCGAAACCATCGCCTACGATGATTTCACCAGCCTCGGTGGCGAGCACGGCGCAAAGGAAGCCGGGAAGCTGCGCCTGGAAGGCAAGGAGTATCTGGTGAAGGACGGCGACGTCCTCCACTTCCGCTTCAACGTCTAGTCATCCGCCGGTCACGAGGATCACGCAGGGAGATGGGCATGATGTACAATCACCTCCGCACCCTGTTCGCCGCGCTTTCGATCCTCGCGCTGTCCGCCTGCACGGTCACGCCGCGCCCTGTCGCGGAGATCGCTGCGGAAGCGCGCGTGCCGGTCACGATCCTCATCTCGATTGACGGGCTGCGGCCCGACTATCTGGACCGGGGTGTTTCACCCAACATCAACGCGCTTGCCGCATTGGGCGTGAAAGCGGCGATGCGGCCCTCGTTCCCGTCGCTCACCTTCCCGAACCACCACAGCCTCGTCACCGGGCTGCGCCCCGACCGCCACGGCATCGTCGACAACACGATGATCGACGCGCGCCGCCCCGACGTGCGCTTCACGCTCGGCGATCCGCGGCAATCGCTCGACCCGTTCTGGTGGGACGAGGCCGAGCCGATCTGGGTGACCGCCGAGAAGGCAGGCATCCGCACCGGTACGATGTTCTGGCCCGGCTCCGAAGTCGCCATCCACGGCACGCGCCCGCAGGACTGGCTGCGCTACGACAAGGCGGTGAACGGCACGCAGCGCATCAACACCGTGCTCGACTGGATGCGCCGCCCCGCTGCGATCCGCCCGCACTTCGTCACGCTCTATTTCGACACGGTGGACACCGTGGGCCACGGGCTCGGCCCCGACGCGCCGGAAACCACCGCGGCCTTCGCCGAGGTCGACCGGCTGATCGGCGATCTCGTCGCTGGGCTGAAGGCGATCGGGCAGCCTGCGAACATCGTTCTCGTCTCGGATCACGGCATGGGTGCGACTGCCGACGAGCGCGTCATCCGCATCGACCGCATGATCGCGCCGGATGTCGGCACCATCGTCACCGAAGGGCCGCTCTCCGGCGTCAATGCCCTGCCCGGCAAGGACGGCGAAGTCGCCGCAAAGCTGCTCGCCCCGCACGACCATATGCAGTGCTGGCGCAAGGGCACGTTTCCCGCGCGCTTCGCGTATGGGAAGAACCCGCGCGTCCCCGAATTCCTCTGCCTCGCGGCGCACGGCTGGGCGATCCAGGCGCGTGACCGCGAACATATTCTGAAAGGTATGCACGGCTACGATCCCGCAGAGCCCGACATGGCGGCAGTGTTCATCGCGGCCGGCCCCGCGATCGCGAGCGGCGCCGCGCTTCCGGTGTTCGACAACGTCGACGTTTATCCGCTGCTCGCCCGCCTCGTCGGCATCGCGCCGGTATCGAACGTCGATGGCCGCGCCGAAACACTCACACCCTTGCTACGGTCGGCGAACTGATCCCCTCGAAAACGTGAATTTTCCCGAAGGACCCGCGTGTTATGACGGATGCCGTGAAATATCTCGATGACATGAATGTCGGCGATCGCGCCGCGTTCGGCCACTATCCGGTAACGCGTGAGGAGGTGATCGCCTTCGCCTCGAAGTTCGATCCGCAAGCCTTCCATCTCGACGACGCGGCCGCCGCGAAAACCTACTTTGGGCGCCTCTCGGCAAGCGGTTGGCATACCTGCGCGATGACAATGCGCATGATGGTGGAAAACCTCACCGTCGGCGGTCACGCCGGGCTCGGCTCGCCGGGCGTCGACCAGATCCGCTGGCTGAAGCCGGTTTATCCCGGCGACACGCTGCGCGTGGAAACGGTGGTCACCGAGGTTCGCCCTTCGCGCAGCAAGCCTGACATCGGGACCGTGCACAGCGACATTACGGTATTCAATCAGAACGACGAGCCGGTGATGACGATGAAGTCGATCGGCCTGGTGCGGCGCCGGCCCGCGTAAGGGCCTAGTGCCCTTCGAACGCCATCAGCGTCACGGGTTCCACGCCGGCCGCACGTAACCTGTCCGCGCCGCCGAGATCGGGCAGATCGATCGCGAATGCCGCCTGCGCGACGACGCCGCCTGCACGGCGGATGAGTTCAGCCCCCGCGATAGCGGTGCCGCCGGTTGCGATCAGATCGTCGACGAGCAGTACGCGTGCGCCGGGCGCGCAGGCATCTGCGTGCATCTCCACCCGGTCCTCGCCGTATTCGAGCGCGTAATTGACGCCGATCACCGTACCCGGAAGTTTGTTGCGCTTGCGGATGAGCAGCACGCCCGCGCCTAGCCGTGGCGCGAGCGCGGCGGCGAACACGAAGCCGCGCGCCTCGATACCGGCGATGAGATCGAAAGGTCCAGCCACCGCCTCTGCCATACGGTCGATCGTGGCCGCGAAGCCCACTGGATCGAGCAGCAGCGTGGTGATGTCGCGAAACAGGATTCCGGGCTTGGGATGATCGGGAATCGTGCGGACGAGCGCGCGAAGGTCGGCGTTCCGGTCGCTCATTTGAGCACACGCCCCGCCACGCCGCGCAGCGTCTCCACGACCGGCGGTGGCCACAGCGCCGGGTCGGTGATGATGGCGTGGTCGAGCGCATGGTCGCAGCCCTGCGGACACGCCGCAGACGGCGCCCACGCCGCCGCCACTGCTGCGACGAGCGCCCGGGCGTTGGCACTGTTGCCGTGCATCACGTCGAGAATGTCGGCGACGTTCGCGCCTTCCTCGGCCGGGCGCCAGCTGTCGTAATCCGTCACCATCGCGACGCTCGCGTAGCAAAGCTCCGCCTCGCGCGCGAGCGCGGCCTCCGGCATGTTCGTCATGCCGATCACGTCGAAGCCCGCCGCCACGTAAGCGCGCGATTCGGCGCGCGTGGAGAACTGCGGGCCTTCCATCGCGAGATAGGTGCCGCCTGAAACGAATGGGATGCCGAGCGCCTTCGCCGCCTCAGCGACACGCGCCCCGAGCGGGCCGCAGACAGGATCGGCGAGGCTGACATGCGCGACGATGCCGTTTCCGAAGAACGATTTTACGCGGCCGCGCGTCCGGTCCACGAACTGGTCTACGAGCACGAACGTGCCGGGGCTGAGCGCTTCCTTGAACGAGCCGCAGGCCGATAGCGACAGCACATGCGTGCAGCCCGCCGCCTTCAGCGCGGCGATGTTGGCGCGGTAGGGAACTTCCGACGGCGTCAGCCGGTGGCCGCGGCCGTGGCGGGGCAGGAAGACGAGATCCGCCTGCCCGAGCCGCCCGAACAGCAATTCATCGGACGGCGCGCCGAAGGGCGTGTCGACAGCGCGCCAGACGACATCGGTGAGCGAGCCCAGGGCATAGAGCCCGCTGCCGCCAATGATGCCGAGCTTGCCCCCCATCGCCCGGTGCCGGGCCTAGTGCTTGATGCCCGCCCAGACCCTGCGATAGCTGAGGTACGCCAGCGTCGTCAGGATCAGCAGGAAGGCGAGCACGCCCAGACCTGCCCGCTTGCGCGATTCCATCTTAGGCTCGGCCGCCCAGGTGAGGAACGCCGCGACGTCCTGCGACATCTGGTCGACGGTCGGCTCCGGCTGGCCTTCGGCATACGTCACCTGGCCCGCGCTGAGCGGCGGCGCCATCGCGATCGCGAGGCTGTGGAAATACGGGTTGTAGTGGAGCGGCGCTTCGGGGCGGCGGTCCGCCGGGAAGTTTGCCGGAACATCCTGGAAACCGCTGATCAGCGAGTAGACGTAGTTCGAGCCGTCGTGACGCGCCTTGGTGATCAGTGAAAGGTCGGGCGGCAGCGCGTTGTTGTTCGCGGCGCGCGCTGCGATCTCGTTCGCATAGACGAGCGGCATCTTGTCCGACGGAATCGCCGGGCGGGTCGATGCTTCGCCGGTCTCCGAATTGATCGTCGGAACCTCGTGCACCCAGTTCTTGGCGATCGCCTTCACTTCGGCCTCGGAGAAGCCGATCTCGGTGAGGTTACGGAACGCGACGCGGTTCAGGCTGTGGCAGGCCGAGCAGACCTCCTTGTAAACCTGGAAGCCGCGCTGCAGCTGAACGCGGTCGTAGCCGCCGAACACGCCGAGCCCGATCGGGCCGTCCCAGGACCAGTGCACCTGCTTGGGGTGCTCGTGGAAGGCGAGCGTCGGATCGACCTCCGTGGCTTCGCGGGGTGCGAGTGCCGCGAACAGCAGGACCACGCAGAAAACGGCGCCGATGGCGATTCCGAAAAGACGAACCATGACGTCGTGTCCCTTATTCGGCCGGCTGCGCCGCCGCCGTGGCGGGCGCGGGTTCAGACTTGCCGAGTACGGCTTCGGCGATCGAGTTGGGCAGCGGGAGCGGCCGCTCGATGCGCGAGACGATCGGCAGGATGATGAGGAAGTGCGCGAAGTAGTACATCGACGCGATCTGGCTGATTCGCACCCACGGCTCTTCGGCCGGCTTGCCGCCGCAGATGCCGAGGATCAGCAGATCGAGCATCAGCACCCAGAACAGCTGCTTCGAAACCGGCTTGAAGCGGTTCGACTTGACGTTCGAACCATCGAGCCACGGCAGGAAGAACAGCAGCAGGATCGCCGCGAACATCGCGAGCACGCCCCACAGCTTCGCCGGCAGGATGAAGTCGATCGTGAAGGCGCGTAGGATCGCGTAGAACGGCCAGAAGTACCATTCGGGAACGATGTGCGCCGGGGTCGAGATCGGGTTCGCCGGAATGTAGTTGTCCGGGTGGCCGAGATAGTTCGGCAGGAAGAACACGAACACCGAGAAGATGATCAGATAGACGCACGCGCCGAACAGATCCTTCGCGGTGAAATACGGGTGGAACGGCAGCGTATCGGCCGGCCCCTTCACGTCGATGCCGGTCGGGTTGTTCGAACCCGGAATGTGCAGCGACCAGATCTTCAGGATGACGACGCCCGCGATCACGAACGGCAGCAGGTAGTGCAGGCTGAAGAAGCGGTTGAGCGTGGCGTTATCGACCGCGAAGCCGCCGAGCAGCAGCGTCACGATGCTGTCGCCGACCACCGGAATGGCCGAGAACAGGTTGGTGATGACGGTCGCGCCCCAGAAGCTCATCTGGCCCCACGGCAGCACGTAGCCCATGAAACCCGTGGCCATCATGAGCAGCAGGATGACGACGCCGAGCATCCACACGAGCTCGCGCGGCGCCTTGTAGCTGCCGTAGTAGAGCCCGCGGAAGATGTGGATATAGACCACGATGAAGAAGAAGCTCGCCCCGTTGGCGTGCGCGTAGCGCAGCAGCCAGCCGTAGTTCACGTCGCGCATGATGTGCTCGACCGAATCGAAAGCGACGAGCGTGTTCGCGCCGAAGTGCATGGCGAGCACGATGCCGGTGACGATCTGGATCAAGAGCGCGAGGCCCGACAGGACGCCGAAGTTCCACAAGTAGTTGATGTTGCGCGGCACCGGATAGCCCGCGCCCACGCTGTTGTAGACGAGACGCGGCAGCGGCAGGCGCGAATCCAGCCACTGCATGAACGGGTTCTTCGGCTGATAGTGGTTTGCCCAGGGAAAGCTCATCGCCGGTTATCCAATCTGAACGCGCGTGTCGGACTTGAAGGCGTACTCAGGCACTTCGAGGTTCTTCGGTGCCGGGCCTTTGCGGATGCGCGCCGCGGTGTCGTAGTGCGAACCGTGGCAGGGGCAGAAGTAGCCGCCGTAGTCGCCGCGATTCTCGCCTTCCGCAGCGCCGAGCGGCACGCAGCCGAGGTGGGTGCAGACGCCGAGCGTGATCAGCCAGTTCGCCTTGCCTTCCTTGGTGCGCTCCGCGAGCGTCTGCGGATCGCGCAGGTCCGAAACCGGCACCTTGTTCGCCTCGGCGATCTCGGCGGGCGTCAGGTTGCGCACGAACACGGGCTTGCCGCGCCAGTTGAGCTTGATCGCCTGCCCGGTCGCGACCGGTGCGAGATCGACCTCGATCGAGGCGAGCGCCAGCACGTCGGCGGACGGATTCATCTGGTCCACGAGCGGCCAGGCGGCCGCCGCTGCGCCAACGCCCACAAAGGCGCCGGTTGCCACATGGATGAAGTCGCGGCGGCGCACGCCTTCATCGGTGATCGGATGACCGGTGGTGTCTTCGACTGTCGTCATTCACTAACCCCGCGAGCGGGAGATATTCGGGCAGGCTCCGCCCGAACGCCCCCTTAGGTTCGATGCTTGGGCGCCTGATAGCCGCCGATACCCCTCGGCCGCAATGGGCAAAATTGGCGCATTGCTGTGGAAGCATGGCTGGGCTAGCGCAATGCGCCATGCGCATCGCCCTTTTCCAGCCCGATCTGCCGCCCAACGTCGGCACGCTGGTGCGGATGGGCGCGTGTCTCGGCCTTCCTGTGGATATCATCCGTCCCTGCGGCTTTCCGCTGGGACGTGAGGCGCTTCGCCGCAGTGCGATGGACTATTTCGAGCACGCCGACATCCACATCCATGCCGATTGGGCCGCGTTTCAGGACAGCGTGCCCGGCCGTCGCGTTCTGCTGACAACCAAGGCGTCTGTGCCGTATACGGACGCGCGCTACGTCCCGGACGATGTGCTGGTGGTGGGGCAGGAATCGGTGGGCGCCCCCGATTTCGTGCATGATGCCGCCGCGCTTCGTGTCCGTATCCCGATGAAGCCGGGCCTCCGCTCGCTGAACGTGGCGCTTGCTGCCGCGATGGTGGCGGGAGAGGCCCTCAGACAGACAGGATTCTCTCCGCAATGACGAGTTTCGACGCCCGCCAGACCGCCGCCGCCGACTGGTTCCGGACCCTTCGCGACCGTATCTGCGCGGCTTTCGAGGCGCTTGAGGACGATCTCGGCGGCGACGCCGCACCCGGCCGATTCGAACGCAAGAGCTGGGACCGCGCCGATCATACTGGCGCGCCCGGTGGCGGCGGCACGATGTCGGTGATGAAGGGCCGCGTGTTCGAGAAGGTCGGGGTCAACATCTCCACCGTCCGCGGCGCGTTCGATCCCGAGTTCGCGAAAACGATCCCCGGCGCGGCGGAAGACCCGCGCTTTTTTGCCACAGGCATCAGCCTCGTCGCGCACATGGTGAACCCGCATGTGCCCGCCGTTCACATGAACACGCGCTATCTCGTAACCACGAAAGCCTGGTTCGGCGGCGGGGCGGACCTCAACCCGCCGATTCCGGTGGAGGCGGACACGGCCGACTGGCACGCCGCCTTCAAGGCCAGCTGCGACCGGCACGACCCCGAATATTTCCCGCGCTTCAAGGCGTGGTGCGACGAGTATTTCTTCATCAAGCACCGCAATGTGGCGCGCGGGCAGGGCGGCATCTTCTACGATCAGCTCGCGAGCGGCGACTGGGACGCCGACTTCGCCTTCACCCGCGACGTCGGCGAAACGTTCCTGAGCATCTACCCGGCGCTTGTCAGCCGCCACATGCATGACGACTGGACGGCGGAAGACCGCGCCCGCCAGCTCGCCTACCGGGGCCTCTATACGGAGTTCAACCTCGTCTACGACAGGGGAACGCTGTTCGGCCTCAAGACCGGCGGCAACATCGACGCGATCCTGATGAGCCTGCCGCCCGTCGCCACCTGGAGCTAAGCGGCGAGCTGACGGTAGATATTGGCGGACAGCACCGAGACGAAGACGCTGAACATGGCGCCGACGATCGAGATCAGAAGCTCGGTGAGGAAAGACGGATCTTCCGGCGTGCCGCCCGTGGCGGCGAGCCCGATCGCGCCGACGAGCCCGCTCAAGATCGCGAAGATCAGCACGAACACCGCGAAGATCGCGAAAATACGCCCGACACTGCCGGCCGTCATCGCCCAGCTGCGGCGCAGCGCCTCGCCGGCACGGGCATTCTCGGCCGCGATGATCGCCGCGAGCAGCGACAGGCGGAGGGCGAAATAGACGGCAATCGCCGTGAGGAGCAGCAGAAGCGTGCTCGTGGCCACCGATGCCTGCTGCGCGCCCGCCAGATAAAGCACGCCGACCGGCATGAAGACGATGACGACGGCAAGGCTCGCCACGATGATACGCGGTGTCAGGCCGACGGCGCGGCGAATCGCCGATCCGGCATCGATATTGGGAAAGAGCACCAGCAGCACGATGGCGGCTTGCCCGATCACGCCGATGAGCCCGCCCACGGCCTGCGCGAGCTGCGCATTCTGCTCGCCGAGCGCCTTTCCATCGGCGAAGCGCGCGATCAGCAGCGAGGGCATGAACACGAAGGCTGCGGCGGGCAGCGCGAATTCGCCGAAGCGGCGCTGCACGTCAGCGATCGTGTCGGTCCAGGCCTTGCCGATCGCTAGCGCCACGCATCACCCCCATTTTTTCGAAAAAGAACGCCGGTTCAGGCGGCGTGCGGAACGCCCTTTTCGGCGAGCAGTTCGTGCAGCTCGCCCGATTCGAACATTTCCATCATGATGTCGCTGCCGCCCACGAACTCGCCCTTCACGTAGAGCTGCGGGATCGTCGGCCAGTCGCTGAACGCCTTGATGCCTTGGCGCAATTCGGCATCCTGCAGCACGTCTGCGCTGTCGTATTCAACGCCGAGATGCTCGAGGATGGCGATGGCGCGGCTCGAAAAGCCGCACTGCGGAAACAGCGGCGTGCCCTTCATGAACAGCACGACGTCGCTGCCGTTCACCTTCTCGGCGATTCGGGTGTTGATATCGGTCATGTGTTGCTCCTCGTCCGGTTCAGGCCGGAACCTCGGTGGTCAGCTGCAAGGCGTGCAGTTCGCCGCCCATGCGGCCGCCGAGCGCCGCATAGACCATCTGGTGCTGGCGAACGCGCGGCAGGCCCCGGAACGTCTCCGAAACCACGCGCGCGGCATAGTGATCGCCGTCGCCGGCAAGGTCGGTGATCTCCACGACTGCGTCCGGCAGCGCTGCCCGGATCATGCCTTCAATCGCGCCTGCGTCCATCGGCATGGCGCGGCCCTCAGACTTCCTCGATGAATTGGCGGCGCGCCTCGACGAGCTTTTCCTCCATCGCGCGGCGCACCTCGTGCTCGGTGACCTCCACGCCCTTGGCGGTGAGGTCGCCGTAAACCTTGCGGAACACATCGTCGTCGCCGACCTCCTCGAAGTCGGCGGCCACCACCTCGCGGGAATAGGCATCGGCCTCAGCGGTGTTCAGCCCCAGCTTTTCCGCCGCCCAGTTGCCGAGCAGGCGGTTGCGCCGCGCCGTGACCTTGAACTGCAGCTCGGCATCGCGCGCGAAGCGATTCTCGAAAGCCTTTTCGCGGTCGTTGAAATTGTTCATGACGGGCGTATGTCCTTCCTTGGCTGGCAAGCCGGTTATCGGGGCTTAGATAGAGAGGCACCGCACCCGGTTCAACTGCAAGCAGCACGCTTGATCGTCGCAGCTTTTGCGCCGAAACTTGCCGGGCGGACATTCAGGCAGGCGGGACGGTACGCAATGAGCAGCGAGATCGATGCGGCGGGCACGCTGGCGGCAGGCGGCTTGGTGGCGGCGGCGCTGGATAAACAGGACGCAAAAGCGGGCGACGTACAGACGATCTGCCCGAACTGCGGCACCGCCATCGTCGGCCATTATTGTCACGAATGCGGGCAAAGCGCGCACCTGCCGCGTTCGATCGGGCACATCTTCCACGATATCCTACACGGCGTTCTCCACTTCGACAGCAAAGGCTGGCGGACGCTGCCGATGCTGGTGGCACGCCCCGGCACGCTGACCCGCGACTATGTGGAGGGGAAGCGCGCCCGCTACGTCGCCCCCTTCCCGATGTTCCTGTTCACCGTGTTCGTGATGTATTTCACCTTCGCCATGGTCGGCGGGCCCAATGTCAACCTCGCGGACGCGGTGCAGCTCGATCCCAAGAGCGTCGAGGCGGCGCAGCAGGAGCTCGTCACCGAAACCGAAAGATTGAAAACACTCGAGGCGAAGCTGGCCGCGGCAAGGGCAAAGCCGGTGCCCGTCCCCGGCGAAGCTGCTGAACTCAAAGGCCAGATCACCGAACTGCGCACCGAGATCGGCATCATGAAAGCGACGCTCGGAACGATGGGCGTCGTGCCGCGTGATCCCGAGAATCCCGACGCGCCGCAGCCGCCGGACTGGCGCGAAGCGCTCGCGAAGGCCGCCGACAAGGACATGAAAGTCGATACCGGCAACCCCGGCCTCAACGCGAAGCTCACGAAGGCGCTGAAGAACCCCGAGCTCTTGTTCTACAAGATGCAGCAGTCCGCCTATAAGTTCTCGTTCCTGCTGGTGCCGCTGTCGCTGCCGTTCGTGTGGCTGCTGTTCCCCTTTCGGCGTGGCACACACCTCTACGATCATGCCGTTTTCACGCTCTATTCGCTGTCGTTCATGTCGCTTTTGTTCGTGTTCGCCGTGCTGCTTGCCCGCATCGGCCTCATCAGCTTTTCGAATGCCATGGCGATCAGCATGTTTGCGCCGCCCATACACATATTCGTGCAACTGAAGGGCGCGTACGGCCTCAGCATCGGCGGCGCGCTCGCGCGCACGATCCTCCTGTCGATTTTCGCGATCGTGGTCCTCGCGCTGTTCATGCTTGTCATCATGGCGCTCGGCGCGGCCTGAAGACGTCGCCCGACCGCTTCCATTGTCAGCCCGGTAGGCTTCCGCTATGGCGGGTAGTGTGTTTCCCCGCCTCGGGCGCGCGCCAGCTCCGGTGCGAACCGGGGCGGTGCTTTTTTCAGAACTCCGAATCGAGAAGGTCCGCCGATGTCCCGCCGCCGCCAGATCTACGAAGGCAAGGCCAAGATCCTGTACGAAGGGCCGGAACCCGGCACCATCATTCAGTATTTCAAGGACGACGCGACCGCGTTCAACGCCCAGAAGAAGGGCACGATCAACGGCAAGGGCGTGCTCAACAACCGGATTTCCGAGCATATCTTCACGCTGCTCGGCCAGATCGGCATTCCCACGCACTTCATCCGGCGCCTCAACATGCGCGAGCAGCTCGTGCGGCAGGTGGAGATCATTCCGGTCGAGGTCGTTGTGCGCAACGTCGCCGCCGGCTCGATCTCCAAGCGCCTCGGTATCGAGGAAGGCACGCAGCTGCCCCGCACGATCCTTGAATATTATTACAAGGACGACGCGCTCGGCGATCCGATGATCACGGACGAGCACATCGCCTGCTTCGGCTGGGCAACGCAGGAAGAGATGCACGACGTCGCCGACATGGCGATCCGCATCAACGACTTCATGTGCGGCCTGTTCGCGGGCGTCGGCATCCGCCTGATCGATTTCAAGCTGGAGTTCGGCCGCCTGTGGGATGGCGACTACAGCCGCATCATCCTTGCCGACGAGATCAGCCCGGACGGCTGCCGGCTGTGGGACAGCACCACGAACGAGAAGCTGGACAAGGATCGCTTCCGCCAGGATCTGGGCGGTGAGGTGGAAGCCTATCAGGAAGTCGCGCGCCGCTTCGGCCTGCTCCCCGAAGGCTCGGTCTCCACGGTCCTCGACCTCGACGAGCACCGCAAGGCGAGGGGCAAGAAAGACAGCTGAGGGGCCTCCGGCCTGTCTGCCGTTTTTTACACTTTTCGGCAGCGCTCCGGCTAAGTCATTGACTTAATCCACTGGCCTCTTTCTTGCATGAATCTTCCCGTAACAGGGAAGGGGTCTCGAAATGAACGCATCCAGAATTCTGGCACCATTGGCGTTTGTCGTACTGTCCGCGTCTCCGGCTTTGGCCATACCGAGCATTTCCATTGCACCTGGCGACAGCCCCGCTGGCGGCTATCTGCCTCTTTCAAGTTTCGGCATCGCCCCCGTCGCGGGCATGGGCGACGAGACCATCATCAATTTCACGACCCCCTCGTTCGTCTTTGGAGGAGAAACATGGGGCAGCGTGGGGATATCCAGCAACGGCTATCTGAAGGTGGGCGGCGCTACCGGCGCGGACAGTGCCTCTGTCAACACCGCGCTGCCTGGCGCGTCGGCTCCCAAGAATATCCTGGCTCCTTTCTGGACCGATCTTGATTTTGGGCTGGGCGGCACCTTCCGCATTGGAACGCTGACGGACGGTGTAGACACCTGGCTCGTCAGCGATTGGGCCGGCGTGCACGGGTTCGGCAGCCCCGAAGCCTATTCCTTCCAGATCTGGATCGGCATCAACGGCGTAGAGGACATTACGTTTACCTATGGTCCGCTTGGCGCACTGCCCGCGAACCTCACTGTCGGAGCGCAGGACGCCTCCGGCACCGTCGGCGACACATGGTACTACAACGGCATGGGGACAGCGCCCTTTAACGGCCTGCAACTGCGTGTGAGTTCGCTCGATCTGCCGGTCGACGTTCCTGAACCGGCGGCGCTTCCATTGTTCGGCCTTGGCGCTCTGGGGCTTGGCCTCGCGCGTCGGCGCAAGGCGGCGTGATGGGGCGGGCGAGCCGCAGGGTTCGCCCTTCCTCCACGGAAGACATCAGCGGCGTTTGGCGCGCTTCTTCTTGACCTGATATCCGCAGATGATGCCGAACAGGAATGCGCAGAACAGCGCGATATGCAGGTTCGAGCCGCGCATCTGGCCGAGGATGTCCTCGTAATAGACGAACAGCGCCACGAACATGGCGGCGGCGAGAAGGCCCATCAGCCGTCCTTTCGCCAGGCGGAAATGATGCCGAACAGGAACGACGCGACAAGCGCGAGCTGTACCTCCTGATCGTGTGTCAGCCACGGAAAGATATACCCGCCGACGAACTTCTCGGCGGTCGCGAACAGCACCACGAACAAGGCAATGGCGAGATAGTCCACGTGCCCCAGACCCCGAACTGAGAATGACCCGGTCCTAACCATAGGCGCACAGGCTTAACAAAACCCTCATGCCCGCCCTTTCGAGGCCTATTTGGGCGTTGCGGCGCGGCGCGGGGGGCGCCATAAGGCGCGCCATGAAAGCCAAAGTCTATGTCACGCTGAAAAACGGCGTCCTCGATCCGCAGGGCAAGGCCATCTGCCATGCGCTCGAATCCCTCGGGTTCGGCGAGGCGCAGGACGTGCGGCAGGGCAAGTTCATCGAGCTTGAACTCGCCGACGGCACCAGCGAGGCGCGCATCGAGGAGATGTGCCGCAAGCTGCTCGCCAACACCGTGATCGAAAACTACCGGATCGAGATCGCCTGAGATGAAGAGCGCGGTCATCGTCTTCCCCGGCAGCAACTGCGACCGTGACATGGCGGTCGCGCTCCGCGAGGTGACGGGACGTGCGCCCGCGATGGTCTGGCACCGCGAAACGGTGCTGCCCGACGTCGACGTCATCGCGCTTCCGGGCGGCTTTTCCTACGGCGACTATCTGCGCACCGGCGCGATTTCGGCGCAATCCCCGATCATGGCCGCGGTGAAGCGCGCCGCCGAGCAGGGGCGCTTCGTGCTCGGCGTCTGCAACGGCTTCCAGGTGCTCACCGAAACCGGGCTGCTGCCGGGCGCGCTGATGCGCAACGCCGGGCTCGATTTCGTGTGCCGCGACGTGCCGCTGACGGTGGAGAACACGCAGACGGCGTTCACGTCGGCCTACACGGCGGGCGAGACGATCCGCATTCCGGTCGCGCACCACGACGGCAACTACTTCGCCGATGCCGCCACGCTCGACCGGATCGAGGGCGAGGGCCGCGTGGTCTTCCGCTACGCCGAGGACGTGAATGGGGCGCAGCGCCGCATCGCGGGCATCGTCAACGAAACCGGCAACGTGCTCGGCATGATGCCGCACCCGGAGCGCGCCATCGAAGCAGCGCAGGGCGGCACAGACGGCCGCCGCCTGTTCGAAGGCCTCGTGCAGGCTTTCGTCGACGCGTGAACACGGCGGGCGACATGGCCGGCCCGCTGATGATCTTCGGCAGCCCGCGATCCGGCACGACCTGGGTCGGCTCGCTGTTCGATTCGCACCCGCGCACGCTCTACCTCCACGAGCCGGACGTCATCGAAAAGGAACCGCGGCTGCCGTTCGTGCCCTATGGCGCGCTTCCGGCCGATATCGATCGGATCACACGCGACTATTTCGAGCGGCTGGCGCACAACCGCTCGCTGCGCACCGTTCACACCCCGACGCTGTTTCCCAAAAGCTACCGCAGCGGCATCGCCGATCAGGCGCGCGCCGCGATCGTCCGCGCACTGCGCGCGGTCGATGCCGTTCTCCCCGCCGTGGGCCGCAGCCGCAACCTTCAGGTCCCCGATCTCACGAACACGGGCGAAACGCCGTACCTCGTGATGAAGTCGGTCGATTCGATCCCGCGCCTTCCCGTCTTCGCGCGCGCGCTCCCCGGCGTGAAGTTCATCTATATCGTGCGCCACCCCTGCGGCGTCGTTTCCTCGAAGCTGCGCGGTGCGGAGCTCGGCAAGATGGGCGCCGCGACGCTCTATTCGGATGTGCTGGCGCTGCCGCCCGCCCGCGCCGCCGGGCTCGACAAGGCACGCGCCGATGCGATGACGGATATCGAGAAGCTGGCGTGGGATTGGCTCATCACGAATGAGTGGGTCCACAGCGAGGTCGCCGGGCTCCCCAACGTCTACACGCTCGTCTACGACCGGCTCGCGGCGAACCTCGATCCTGAGGCCGCGTCGATGTTCGACTGGGCGGGGCTCGACCGCCCGGCGCAGGTGCAGGCCTATTTCGATCGTCTGCGCGGCTTCGACGGCACCGGCGACCGCTATTTCAGTCTCAACCAGAACCCAGCAAAGTCCGCCGCGAAATGGCGGCAGGAACTGAGCGCCGAGGCGCAGGAAACCGTCGGTGCGATCGTCGCGGGTTCCAGCGTCGGCAAGCTCTTCGGCTACTGATCCCCGCTCGTGCGGCTGCCCGGCCAACCCGCGATCAGCGTTTCCAAGCCTGCATACAGATCTGCGTCCGCCCCCGTGAGCAGGCGCTTCGCGCGCGTGCGAATCTCGGTGCGGTCCGGCTCGTCCGTCAGATACGGCGCGGGTGACTTGCCGTCGACGCGCGCCAGCAGCAGCGCCGCCGTGAGCGCCCCTGCGCGCCGCATCAGCGCCTCAGCATCCTCCCAGACGATGCCCGCACGATAGGCCTCCGCCATTTGCGTGGCGGACGCTGTCAGCGTGGCGGCGTGCGGCCTCAGCCACACCGCCTTCAGCAGAAGATGCGTGGTGCAGAACGCAAGGTCGAATGCCGGATCACCATACACCGCGCATTCGGCATCCAGGAACACGGGGCCGCCGGGTCCGACGAGGATGTTCTTCGGACTGACATCGCCGTGGACGAGCGCGACATGCCGCGCTTCGAGGTCGGCCGCGAACGCCCTGGGGCGCGGCGCGACCTCCGCATCATGCTGCGCGACGTGGAGCAGGAAGGGCTCGACGCGCAGCGCATGAAACATCGCGCCCGTATCGAAATCGGCCGCGATCGCGGGGTCGTTTGCGGTCGCGGCATGAATGCCGACGAGCGCTTCGCCGACCTTCGCGGCGAAGCCCGGATCGACACGCCCGGCGATGAGTTCGTCCTTCCAGACCGGGTGCTGCGCCGGCTCCAGAAAGCGCATCGCGAAGAGGTGCTCTTCGGGCACTTCGGCAACGATCGTGGGGACGATTCCGGGTGCGAACGCGCCGACGCGGCGCAGCCAGCGCACCTCGCTCTCGGCGCGCTCGACGGGCGCGAACCAGTCCGCCTGCACGCGCAGCTTGGGCAGCGCACGCTTCACGGCGATCGGCCCGGCCGCGGTATCGACGCGCCACACGTCGCACGATACGCCGCCCGAGAGCGGCGTCATCCGGGGGACCTCCCCGCGGGCGACAAGTCCGCAGGCGCGCAGGTGTTCGATAACGGTTTCGTCTTGCACGGCGCAGAGGCGTCCTTTCACCCGTTTTCGCGAAGCTTCGGCGCTAAGCTCTCACGTCGCTCAACGTCGGCGCGTCCTTCGCTTCCTCGGCCAGATTGGCGATCACACGGCGCAGCAGCGATTGCAGCGCGTCCACCTCCGCGTCGGATAGCCCCGCCGTCGCGAGATCATGCACCTCCGCGTTCATCGGCACGAGCACGTCTTCAAGCGCCTTCGCATGGTCCGTGAGGTGAATATAGATCTTGCGGCGATCGATCTTGCACTTCTCGCGCCGCACCAGCCCTGCCGCCTCAAGGCTTTTCAGCGCAACCACCGTGGTCGGCTCACGCATCCCGACGCGCGCGCTGAGTTCGCGCTGCGTAATGCCGTCCTCAAGCCAGAGCTGGCGCAGGAAGCGCCACTGCCCCGCGGAGACGCCATGCTCCAGCGTGCGCCGCTCGAGCGCGCGCGAAAACGAGCGGAACATCACGCGCGAAAGATAGCCGATGCTGTTCTCCGGCAGCCTGTAATACGCTGCGGGCTGACGCGTGGCCTTGGGTTTCGACACCGTAAAACTCTCCCTGTGCCGGTGCTACACGCTCGCCTTGAAGGGCGTGAAATCGGTCTTGCGGTCGTAGACGTCGAGACCTTCGCGCCGCTTCAGGAAGCCGACCACCGCATAGGTTACGGGCGTCAGGATCGCTTCCCAGCTCACTTTCAGCACCCACTGCGTGATGAGCACCTTCAGCACAAGGTCGTTCGTCCAGCCCGCCGCGCCGAGGAAAGCGAGCGGATAGAAGATCAGGCTGTCGACGCCCTGTCCCGCCACGGTGCTGCCGATGGTGCGCATCCACAGGTGCTTGCCCCCCGTCCACACCTTCATCTTTGCCATCACGTAGGAGTTGGTGAACTCGCCCGCCCAGAAGGCGACGATGCTGGCGAAGACGATGCGCGGCACCTGCCCGAACACCGCCTCATAGCTCGCCTGTCCGGTCCAGTCGGCGGCGGGCGGCAGCGCCACCACCACCCACGCCATGAACGCCATGAAAATGAGCGCGGCGAACCCCGCCCAGATGCAGCGCCGCGCCCGCGCGTAGCCGTAAACCTCCGTGAGCACGTCGCCGAGCACGTAGCCCACGGGGAAGAACAATATGCCCGCGCCGAACGGCCAGTCGCCGATGCCGGGGAGGTCGACCACCGCCACCTTCCCCGCGCCGAGCACGTTCGACAGCAGAAGGATGGTGACGAACGCCGCCATCACGAAATCGAAGTAGCGCAGCGGCCGCCCGTGCAGCGACTCCGCCTCCACGGCGCGGGGCGCATGCGCGTTGTTCACAGTTTGTTCTCCATGCGCTACACTCCCGCTCATGCGCCCCGATTCGCTGCTCCGCTGGCTGTTTCTCGATCTGAACAGCTATTTCGCCAGTGTCGAGCAGCAGTTGCAGCCGGCACTGCGCGGTAAGCCCGTCGTCGTCGCGCCGGTGGATACGGACACGACAAGCGCCATCGCCGCGAGCTATGAAGCAAAGGCCTTCGGCATCCGCACCGGCACGCCGATCTGGGAAGCGAAGCGCCTTTGCCGCGACCTCATCGT
The DNA here is from genome assembly GCF_963974575.1 of uncultured Sphingosinicella sp. NCBI lineage: Bacteria > Pseudomonadati > Pseudomonadota > Alphaproteobacteria > Sphingomonadales > Sphingosinicellaceae > Sphingosinicella > uncultured Sphingosinicella sp. The sequence continues at coordinate 73,532 of NZ_CAXBBQ010000001.1, forward strand.
CGCCCCCGCGCGCCACAGCGCCTATGTCGAATACCATAACCGCATCATCGCGGAGGTGGACCGGCACATCCCCGTCACAAAGGTCTGCTCGATCGACGAGGTCGCCTGCCGCCTGATGGACAATGAGAACGACCCGGCGTTCGTCCGCGATCTCGCGCGGCGCATCAAGGCGGGCATCGCCGCGAACGTCGGCGAATATCTCAAATGCTCGATCGGCGTCGCGCCGACGCGCCTCGTCGCCAAGATCGCCTGCGACATGCACAAGCCCGACGGCCTTACTGTTATCGAGGCACACGAGCTGCCGGAGCGGCTCTACGCCCTCAAACTCACCGACATCCCCGGCATCGGCCGCAAGATGGAACGGCGCCTCGCCATAAAGGGCGTGCTCACGATCCGCGACCTCATCACGCGCGGCCCGAAGCGCGCTGGAGAGGCATGGGGCGCGGTGAACGGCGACCGGCTATGGTGGACACTCACTGGCCACGAGGTGCCGGACGTGGAAACGCAGCACCGCTCGATCGGCCACAGCCAGGTGCTCTCTCCCGCGAAGCGCGATCCCGTCGCCGCGCTCGCCACCGCCCGGCGCCTTTGCCTGAAGGCCGCGAGCCGTCTGCGCCGCGAAGGCTATGCCGCGCGCAGCCTGCTGCTCCACGCCCGGCTCGAGGACGGCGGCAAGTTCGCCGCGCACCAGCGCCTGCCGATGACGCAGGACAGTTTCAGCTTCCTGCGCACGCTCGAAGCGCTCTGGCCCCGCCTCGCGGCGCAGAAGCAGCGCATCCGCATGGTCGGCGTCACGCTCGCAGAGATCGCGCCCGCCGGCCACGAACAGGGCGCCCTCTTCGATCGCGACGACATCGACCACGCGCTCGCCCGCGAGGCGCGCGGCCTCCGCCTCAGCGAGGCGATGGACAAGGCGAACGCGAAGTTCGGCCGCAACGCCGTCACGCTCGGGCCGCTGATCGGCGGCCGCATCGACCAGGTCGGCGCGAAGATCGCCTTCCACCGCATCCCCGACATGGCGGAGTTCCACGAATAGGCGCTGGAACCGCGCGCGCCGCCTCGCTATGAGCGCGGCCATGACCGATATCATCACGCCCGAGATCGTCGCCGAGCACGGCCTGACGCCAGACGAGTACGAAACCATCCTCGCTGCGATGGGCCGCACGCCCAACCGCACCGAGCTTGGCATCTTCTCGGTGATGTGGTCGGAGCACTGCTCCTACAAATCGAGCCGCATCCACCTGAAGACGCTGCCCACCGAGGCGCCGTGGGTGATCTGCGGCCCTGGCGAGAACGCGGGCATCATCGACATCGGCGACGGCGACGCCGCCATCTTCAAGATGGAGAGCCACAACCACCCCTCGTTCATCGAGCCCTATCAGGGCGCGGCGACGGGCGTCGGCGGCATATTGCGCGACGTCTTCACCATGGGCGCGCGCCCGGTCGCGAACCTGAACGCGCTGCGCTTCGGTGCACCCGATCACGCCAAGACGCGCCACCTCGTCGCGGGCGTCGTCCACGGCATCGGCGGTTACGGCAACTGCGTGGGCGTGCCCACCGTGGGCGGCGAGGTGAACTTCCACCCGGCCTACAACGGCAACATCCTTGTGAACGCCATGACGGTGGGCGTCGCGAAGACCGACAAGATCTTCTATTCGGCCGCCGCCGGTATCGGCAATCCGGTGGTCTACGTCGGCTCCAAGACCGGCCGCGACGGCATCCACGGCGCCACGATGGCGAGCGCCGAATTCACCGACGATTCGGAAGAGAAGCGCCCCACCGTTCAAGTCGGCGATCCCTTCACCGAAAAGCTGCTCATCGAAGCCTGCCTCGAACTCATGGCATCAGACGCCATCGTCGCGATTCAGGACATGGGCGCCGCAGGCCTCACCTCCTCGTCGGTCGAGATGGCCTCGAAGGGCGGCGTCGGCCTTGAGCTCAACCTCGACGCCGTGCCCTGCCGCGAAACCGGCATGATCCCTTATGAGATGATGCTTTCCGAAAGCCAGGAGCGGATGCTCATGATCCTGAAGCCGGGCCGCGAGGCCGAGGCTGAGGCGATCTTCCGCAAGTGGGAACTCGATTTCGCGGTGATCGGCACTGTCACGGAAACCGGCCGCCTGGTCCTGAAATTTGAGGGGCAGACCGCCGCCGACATCCCGCTCGCCCCGCTTGCGGACAACGCCCCGCTCTACGACCGTCCGCACGTCGAGACGCCGAAGCGCGCGCCGCTGACGAACGTTCCCGAAAGCGCGGACCTCGCTACCGATCTCATCAAGCTCATCGGCTCGCCGGACATCGCCAGCCGCCGCTGGGTGTGGGAGCAGTACGACCACATGGTCGGCGCCGACACCGTCCAGCGCCCCGGCGGCGACAGCGCCGTCGTGCGCGTGCACGGCACCCAGAAGGGCCTCGCCATCACCACGGACTGCACGCCGCGCTACTGCTTCGCGGACCCGTTCGAAGGCGGCAAGCAGGCGGTCGCCGAAGCCTATCGCAACCTCTCGGCGGTCGGCGCGACGCCGCTCGCCATCACCAACTGCCTCAACTTCGGCAATCCGCAGCGCCCCGAGATCATGGGCCAGTTCGTCGGCTGCGTCTCGGGCATGGGCGCGGCGTCGAAGGCGCTCGACTTCCCCGTCGTCTCGGGCAACGTCAGCCTCTACAACGAAACGAACGGCGTCGGCATCCTGCCCACCCCCGCCATCGGCGGCGTCGGCCTGCTCAAGGATTACACCAGCAGCGCCACCATCGCCTTCAAGGCCGCGGGCGAGCCGATCTGGCTCGTCGGCACGCGCGCTGAAGGCCACCTCGGCCAGTCGATCTGGCTCCGCGAAATCCACGGCCGCGAAGACGGCCCGCCGCCCCCGGTGGACCTCGATGCCGAGCGCAAGGCAGGCGAATACGTCCGCAAGCTGATCGCAGAGGGCAAGGCAACCGCCGTCCACGACATCTCCGACGGCGGCCTCCTCGTCACCATCGCCGAAATGGCGCTCGCGGGCCGCACCGGCGCGACACTCGACGCCCTCACCACCGCCGAAGCCTTCGGCGAGGACCAGGGCCTCTACGTCGTCACGGCGCCCGAAGGCGCGCTGGATGGCGCCGCAGTGCCGGTGAAGCGCATCGGCACGACGGGCGGCGATGCCGTCACCGTGGGCAGCGCCTCCGTCAGCCTCGCCGCACTCCGCGACGCTTATGAGGGCTTCTTCCCGACGCTGATGGGGCGGGATAGCGCCGTCTAAACAGCGCATCACGCCCGAAAGGAGGCGTAGGATGGAAACGCTGGCCGGTGGCTGTCATTGCGGCAATCTGGGCCTTGCGGTCGCGCTCACCGCTTCGGCGGGAGACTACGTGCCGCGCGTTTGCGATTGCGATTTCTGCTGCAAGCACGGCGCATCCTATGTTTCGGATCCTGACGGCAGGCTCGAGATCAAGGTCCGCGATCCGCAGCTTCTAGGACGGTACAGGCAAGGCAGCGGCGCGGCTGAAATGCTCGTCTGCCGCGACTGCGGTGTTCTCGTCGGCGCTGTCTATCGCGAAGGCGATACGTTGCTCGGCGTGGCCAACGTCCGCGCTCTGGACGCTGGCCCCACGTTCGCGGCCGCGCAGCCGGCCTCTCCTCAACGCCTTGGCAGAGAGGAAAAGGTCGACCGCTGGAAGGCCGTCTGGTTCGCCGACGTCACCATCGCCGCACCGTGAAGCCTGCGCCTGCGTGACGCCTCACTTCGCGGCAGCCAACCGCCCATACTTCTTTAAAATCGCCCGCAGCTCCGCATGCGGCAGGCGCTGGATGGTGTAGCCGTCGACGCCGGTCAGCGTCTCTGCCGCCACCAGCACGTTGGTGATCGCCTCTTCGGTCGCCTGCGTCGCCGCCTCGAAGATCAGCGTCAGCTTGTCGTTCGGCATCGTTTCGACGCTGATCACGTTGCCGCCCACGCTCTGCACATTTGCGTTCGCGGTCGAGAAGGCGACGAAGATGTCGCCCGAACCGTTGCTGCCCGCGTCGCCCATGCGGCCCATGCCCGCCGCCGCGCGCTTGGCGAGGCGCTTCAGCTGATGCGGCAGCATCGGTGCGTCCGTCGCCATCACCACGATGATCGAGCCGTCACCCGGCGCGACCGCGTTGTTCGTCGCCGCCGCCGTTTGCGTCCCGCGTGTTTCGGGCAGGTACTTGTCCGCGAGTTCCTCGCCCACCGGGGCGCCCGCCACGCGCAGCCACGGCCGCATGCCGAAGTTGCACTGCACGAGCACGCCGACCGTGTAGCTCTTGCCGTCCATTTCGACCACGCGCGAGGCCGTTCCCGTGCCGCCCTTGAAGCCGAAGCACTGCATGCCGACGCCGCCGCCGACATTGCCCTCGGCCACCGGGCCGGATGCTGCGGTCTGGATCGCGCGCAGCGCGTGCTCGGGCTTCACGTGGAAGCCGTTGATATCGTTCAGCATGCCGTCGTAGGTTTCGGCCACCACGGGCGTGAACCATGCGCCCGGCCATTTCACGTCGGCGAGCCACCCCACCACCGCGTCGCGCACTACCCCGACGCTGTGCGTGTTGGTGATCATCACCGGCCCGTCGAAATAGCCGCGCTCCTCCATCCACACCGTACCGGTCATCTCACCGGCGGCGTTGCTGGTTTCCCAGCCCGCGTACACCGGCGTGCGCGAATCTTTGCCGCGCGGCAGCACGGCGGTCACGCCCGTGCGCACTGGCCCCTTGCCGCGTTCGAGCTTGCCCTCGCCCGAGATCAGGCTGACGTAGCCGACCTCCACACCCGCAACGTCGGTGATCGCATTGTTCGCCCCCGGCTTCCCAGCGAACGGCACGCCAAGATCGCGCGCACGCACGGTGTCCGCACTTGCCACGCCGCTCGCTGCACCTGCCAGAACCAAGCCCGCCGCGATGATCGCGGCAAATCGCCGATAGTGCATGTCACTTCCCCTGCCCTGAATGTGGGCAGAGCATAACGCCTTGATCGCAGAAGAAAACCTTGGCCCGAGGGTGTGGCGGCTAGCGGCCGTTGACGCACGCCCGCCGCACCTTCTCGTGCTGCGCGCGCGTGGCGCTCTCGCGGCGGGAGAATTCGGTGCGCAGCGCGTCGGCGCGGCCGGGGGGCTGGCATTGGCGGGCATAGTTCACCGCCGCATCCATGAACGTCGGCAGCACGGCGTTCAGCGCGTCGAAGTTCGCCAGCATTTCGGTGCAGGCGGTCTGCTTGTCGGGATAGGCCTTGCGCGTATCGAAATTGGAGACCGCCGCCGCGCGCTGCTGCGCCGCCAGCGCGGCTTCGCGCAAGGTCTTGCAGGCTATGGTTTCGCGGGCGCCTTCGGGGGGCTTGCCGATCACGCTTGCATCGCTGGTGCCGAACTCGCGCGCCGCGACGCCGCGCAGGTCTTTCACGATGCCGCACTGCTTGAGCACGGTCGTGCCTCCCGGCGCACCGAGATCGACCTTCACCTGGCCGTCCGTCACCACGGTGGAGCGCGGTGCGCCGTCCAGCGTCCAGTCCACCACCGCGCACTGCTCGGTCGCGGTGCGGATGGTGAGCGTGCTGCCCTCGGTCAGCAATTCGGCGCGGCAACCGCGCACGCGGACGGATGTGTCGCACGAAGGCCCCTCGGCCATCGCAGGCGTGGCCACGAGCAAAAGCGCAGCGCAGAGCAGCGTCGACCGGATCATGCCCTGTTCCCCCATCGCTTGCAGATTAACACGCACGGGTTGGTGCGTCTCGCGGTCAGATGCGCCCGAAGCTCTGGTTGCCCGCCGCGCTGCGCATCTCGCCGCGGCGCTGCACGAGCGGGTTCGTCTCCCGCTCCAGCACCTCCATGGTGCGGCGGAACAGCGGTTTCAGCCCTGCGACGAGCACGAGCAGTTCGTCGGGCTTTTCCTGGTGCTCCACGCAGCGACGTGCCCCCATTTCGATGCGTTCGGTCAGCTCGCCCAGCGTCATCGCGCCGAACTGGCGGGCTTCCGATTTCATCGTGTGCGCGGGCATCACCATGCGCGCGGCATTGCCCTCGCGCTGCGCGGCCTCGATCTCGGCGACGGCCTTGGCGCCGTCTTCCCCGAAATAGGTGATGATCTTGATGAATCCCGCACCCATGGTGGCACGCGTCTTCTCGAAGACCTCGATGTCGACCACCGGCAAACCGGGGTCGGTGATGTCCAGCTTTTCCACGCGCGCGATCCTTACCTTATTCTGCGCGAGGATTGTCGGGCACGGGGGTAAAGTTTTGGTTTCCGCTGATGCTTGCCGAGGGGTTACGATCGTTATGGCAGGGCAAGGCCGAAGCTCGCCGGCGGCGGCTCGAAAAGGCCGGTAAAGCGTTGTAATTGCGCCGCATCCCCATCGATGCGCAGAATCCCTTTCTGCACGGCCTCCGCCGCCTTCACCTGCCCGCCGACGAGGCCGAGGAACACGCGGCGCGGGCTGGTGAGCGTCACCGCCGGGGCCGCGCCTTCGCTCCACGGCTGATGCACGAGCACGCGGTTCCGCACGCTCACCAGCCGCCGCTCGCCGCTATCGGGGAGGATGATACCGATCGAAAGCTCGGCGCCCGCTGCCTTTTCGGGCGACAGGCGCACCGCCATCAGGTCGAGCAGGTCGGCAAGCGGCGTCGACATCGCGATTTCAGACGTGTCCGCGCCGCCGCCGCTCGTCGCGAGCCCGCGCAACTCGCGCGCGCCGGACAGGTAGATGTTGCGCCACGGCGCGGTTTCCGTCTGCCATGCCATCTGCTCGAAGCTCGCGGCGAGCATGTCGCGTGCGCGGGCGTTCGCGGGCTCCGCCATCACGAGGTGGGAGAGGAGTTCCGCCGCCCAGCGCTCGTCGCCCGCATTTCGTGCCTTCGCGGCCTCGCCGAGCACCTTTTTGGCGCCGCCCATCGCCGCGACGATGCGTTTGCCGCGCTCCACATCGGGCAACGGATCAAGGTGCGCGGGGTTGCCGTCGTAGTGGCCCATGTAGCGCTGATAGACGGCGCGGGCGTTGAACTTGAGGGAGCCGTAGTGGGGCCGGTTGAACCAGGCCTGCCCAAGCTCCGGCGGAAGCTGCATCGCTTCGGCGATCTCGTCGCCATTCAGCCCCGCGTTCATCATGCGCACGCTCTGGTCGTGCAGGTATTTATAGGCGTCGCGGTGCAGCGCAATGGTGCGCCGCAGCGTTTCGCCGCCCCAGCGCGGCCAGAAGTGCGAGGTGAACAGGACGTCGCTTTTCGGCCCGAACCGCGTGAGCGCTTCGGTCAGGTAATCCGCCCACACCTTCGCATCGCGTACCAGCGCGCCGCGCGGCGTCAGCACGTTGTGCATCGCGCCGTTCGCGTTCTCGGCAAGGCAGAGCGCGCGCAACTCCGGCAGGTAGAAGTTCATCTCGGCAGGCGCTTCGGTGCCGGGCGTCAGCTGGAATTCGAACCGCACCCCATCCACCTGCGTCGTCTCAGCCCCCACCCGCACCGTATCGGTCGGCGCGATCAGGCTGTAAGTCCCCCCGGCCACCACCGGGCCGAGGCCCGCCGAAACGATCCCCTCCGTCCCCCGCTCCAGCGCGCTGCCGAACATGAATGCCGCCCGCCGGCTCATCGCAGCCCCCGCGATCACGTTCTCCGAGATGGCATGTTCCATGAACCCGTCAGGCGCATAAATCCGCACCTTCCCCGCCTTCACGTCCGCCTCGTCCACGATGCCCCGCACCCCGCCGAAGTGGTCGATGTGGCTGTGCGTGTAGATCACCGCCGTCACGGGCAGGTCGCCGAGGTGTTGGCGCGCAAGCGCGATCGCGGCGCGCGCGGTTTCCACGGTCGTCAGCGGATCGACGACGATGAGGCCGGTCTTGCCCCGGATCAGCGTCATGTTCGCAAGGTCGAAGCCGCGGACCTGCCAGATGCCGGGCACCACCGCGAAAAGGCCGGACCCGCTCACCAGCTGCGCGTTCCGCCACAGGCTTGGGTTTACCGTATCGGGCACCGCTCCGGCCATTTTCGCATCGTCGGCGAACGACCGGATCACGCGGCCATCTGCCCCCAGCACATCGGCGTCCGGCCGGGCGAGAAGACCGCGCCCCGCAAAGTCGAAGTCCTCGGTATCGCCGAACGGCAAGGCCGCCGCCACCGCACTGTTCGCAGCTTTCGTCGCCGCGCTCGGTGCTTCCGCCGCCGCGGGTTGCGCGGCCGCGAGCGCCGCCACGATCCAAAGGCGCATCATCCCGGTCCTCCCTGTTTTGCGTTATGCTGCACGAATCAGGAGGCGGCGCAAATGGCGAAGGTGACAGGGATCGGCGGCGTGTTTTTCAAGGCGACGGACGTCGCCGCGACGCAGGCCTGGTATCGCGACCATCTGGGCGTCGACATGGGCGATTTCGGGGGCGTGTTCCGCTACGCCGACGCCGGTGACGAGGCTTTTTCGATCTTCAGCGCGTTCAAGGCCGAAACGACCTACCTCGATCCCTCGCCCCACGGCATCATGATCAATCTGCGCGTCGACGACCTCGACGGGCTGCAGACCCATCTCGAGGCACACGGCGTTCCCGTCGAACGCAAGGACGAGGACTATGGCAAGTTCGCGTGGGTGATCGACCCCAACGGCATCAAGCTCGAGCTGTGGGAGCAGATCGGCCCGGCACCGCCCGCCTGATGCGCCATCTGAGCGGCCCCGTTTCCTCCGCCGCGATGCCTTGCTCGTTGGCGAATGCAGGCACATCGCGCGCCGCGGCAGGATCGTCGGCGACGAGATTGAACTCGGCAGCGTCGGGATATTCGCGGAGCGCCCGCGCCAGTCGCAGCACGGGCAGCGGGCAGCGCATTCCGCGCGCATCCACCTGCACGACCACAGCGTCCGTCACGTTCAGCGGATTTCGAACAGCTTGATGCTCCGGCTCGCATAAAGATAGGCGAGCACGAGCGAAGAAAACAGCCGGCGCTTGCCGCGCCGTCCACGGGCGATAAACACGCCCTCGGGGTGCCGATAGAGATTGGGATAAACCTCTTCGGACTCCTCGACGAGTTGGTCCTTCGCGGCGCTGTCCAGGCCGCGCCAGCGCGAATAGGTGCGACGCTGCCGCCGCCGCTCGCGCACCACAAGCCAGAGCACCGCGGCGCCAGCCGCAAGACCGACACCCATTGCGAGGCCCGCGAGCCACTGCCGCCCCTCGTGCGTTTCCACCTCGCGCGGCGTGGCGAGCGCATCATCCGGCAGCGCCTCGTCCTGATCCTGCGGGCTTTGCCCCGCGCGCTCTCCAGCCTTTTCGTGCGCCAGATATTCTTCGACACGAAGCCCCATCACCGCCTTGATGGGGCCGTCGGCAAGACGCATCTGATCGATCGTGCCGTCGCCGCCCGAAACGAATCCCTCGCCCGACGCGCCCACCGTGATCGCATAAAGCGGCCGCTCGGTGCATTTAACCTTGAGCGTGCGCGCGCGTGCAGAGGTGCGAAACACCTGAAACTCGCGAACGCGCGGGCAGTTAACGTCGAGTTCGATCACAGTCGCGGAAACGAGTTTTTCCAGCTCCTCGTCCGCGGCCCCGCCTTTCAGCGCATGAAAAAGCCGCGTGGTTGCAGGCTGCAGCGCAAGGAGGCTGGGATCCGGCTCGTTTTCCGCAGCCTGCCCGGCGGGCGGCGCGGGTTCCAGCGTCTCCGGGTCTCCATCAAGCACGGCGTCGGGGACGACCGGGGGCTCGCCCGTCGCCACGGTGGGCGCGAGCATCAATGCGATCGCAACGAGAGCCGCAGCTGACATGGCGCCGATTGATACCGATGCGGCGGCGCCCTGTCAGCACGGAACAGCAACAATACGTGCTGCGCGTTTGCAGCCGCTTCCGCCGAGCCTACGCGGCTTTCGCCCGCAGCACGTTGCCGAGTGCCCGATCGAGAACGGACGTGGTGATATGGCCGTAACGCGCAAGGCCGGTGAGCCGCGCCTCGTTCGCGGGACCGAGCAGTGGTCGCAGCCCCGCACGCAGCATATCCACAAAGGCAGGCGCGCGCTCCGTCAGCGTGCGCAGCTGATCCTCCGACACCTGCCCGTCCGAAACGGCCTTCACGATCGCATTGAACGCGTCCGGGTCGGTGACGTGCGCTTGGACGGTCGCCTGCAGGATCACGTCAGCGCGTCTGGTGAGCAGCGTCCCGGCCAGCACCATGGCATTGATCTGATCGGCAAACGCTTCGAAACTCATACATGGTCCCCACTGGATACTTCGGTCAGTTAGGGCTACGGCCGCACGCGGATAAGCCCCCCCTCCGATCTCCCGGGCGACAAACGCGACGGGCCGTTCGCATGGGCTCGCTCTCGTAACGCATTGTCGCCCCAAGCGCGATCTTTCTTGAGGGTCGCGCAGCACATGGCGGATGCTTTTCGCGTGAGTGCGCCTTTACAAACGTCGCTTCGGGTGGTCGCGGGCGTCTCGGCAACATAAACGACATGATAGTCAGCAGCTGTTATAACGGAAACGACAGCTGACAAGATCGTCGACCATGTTGGTCCCAAGCCGTTCGAACAGGACAATTCATCTCAGTGAACGACCGCATCAACGAGCCCCAACCGATCGCACTTACTCCTGAACCTCGTCGTTATACGCAGGCGCGGGGCCGTGCACGGCGGGAGGCATTGCTCCAGGCGGCGCGCGAGTTGCTTCAGGAGCGCGAGATCGACGATATCACCCTGCCGATGGTGTCGGAGGCCGCGGGCATTCCATCGAGCTCGACCTATCATTTCTTTCCAGACCTGCGGGAGCTTTTCAAGGAACTGGCGCGGACGATCTCGAATGAGATGGCAAGCAGAGAGCCGGTCATCGACGCCGACGCCTCATGGCAGGCGATCATCGGCACCTTCCTCTCCGCCTCCGCCGACTATTTCAACGCCGACGCATCGGCCCGGCAACTTATCCTCGGCCCACGTACGACACCCGACATCCGGCAAGCCGGTTGCCATGATGATTTCCGCTTCGGCTTACAGCTCCACACGGCGCTGAGCGGGCGTTTCCACCTGCCCCCACTGGCCGAACCGGTCGCCATCTTCTATCGCGCGATCGTCATCGCCGACGCTTTTTTCGCCTTGTCGGTGCTGGAGGACGGCGTGATCACGCGCCACATGCTGGATGAAGCGGTTCGCGGCGCGACCGCCTATCTCGGCAATTATCTGCCCCCTGTCCTGCAGTCCAAGCGCAGCCGCTGATCCTTATCTCGGAAAAGGGCGGGGCACCGGCACCCCTGCCAGGGAACCGGTGCCCTCGACCGGTGACAGGGATCGAGAAGGGGGTTCAACGATCCCTGTGGCCGAACGGATTCAAAGCGTCATGGCCAGGATCTGTTTTGCCGCGCGCTCCCCTTCCAGCACCGCGGTCTCCCACATCTGCGCCCCCGACAGTTCGGAATGGCTGAAGGCGATGCGATGGTAGGGATCGCGCAGCACGTCCTTGCCCGCCTTCCTGCCTTCGCGGCCGAAATGGAAACCGGGCGGGGCGACCATGTAGGCGTGGCCTTGTCGGTTGGTAATGATGCCGGCGATGTCTTTATCGGCGTCGAAGCCATAAGGGCCGAACATCTTCGTGAACTGATCGCGGACCTGCGCCTCGATATCGGCATAGGACATGGAAAAGAGCATCATCCGCGCCTGCGTGCATTGATCGGGCCATTCGACGCCCGGCAGCAGGAAGGGGATATATTGCGTGAGCACCACCGGCTTGTTCGGATCGAGCGGCTGTGGGTCATGGCCGTCGACGACGAGGTTGCGGCGAAGACTCGTCCACCAGCCGAGCCCTTCGAACCAGCGGACGCCCGCCACGCCCAGCTTGTCCAGAAACTTCCAGTTCCTGAGCGCCACGTTGATGACCAGCATCGGCGCATGGTGGAACTCCTGCATCGCCGCGCGATAGGTGGCGTCGACATCGTGGCAGATGCGGCAATTGGCGTGCTGCTGCCCCGCGCAGATCACCGCCTTGCCGCGCGCGCTCACCAGCTGCCCGTCCTTGTCATAGGTGACGCGCACCGCCTTCGCCTTCGCGGGCTTGCCTTCATGGACCACAGAGAGGACCGTGCTCGACAGGCGTAGCCGCACCTTCTGGCCCGGCAAGTCGAGCTGGTCCCAACGGACATTGCTTTCCATCAGCCCGTAAAGGCTCTCGTCGCCGTCGAGCGCCTCCGGCTTGGCGAGCTTCAGGAAACGCTTCGCCGCGATCGTATTGCCGCCTGGGAAAGTCGCCAGATAGATGATGTCGGTCGGGTCGGCGCCGCCATGCTGGTAGCGATAATAGCCGATCACGCCCGGCATCAGATAATTATAGGCAGAATAGGCAGAAATAACGTCGCCGCCCTGGCCGCAGCCCATGCTAGCCATCACCGGGCTGAGCACGTCGAGCACGCCGTCGATGCAGTCGGCCGGCACTTCGCAGACGTTGAGCAGGAATTCCTTGTAGGTCATTGTGTCGAGCCATTCGGCCCAGTCGTCGCGGACCGGCGGGGTGCGATAGAGCTCGAGGTCTACCAGCGCCTTCTTGACCTTTTCCGGAATGGGGGCGTCGCGGAAGCCGTTTCGCCATGGATTCTTCACCATACCCTTGCCCTCATAAAAGAAGGCGGTGTCGGCCATCTCCCACGAGATGTGCATGGGACCCCAGGCATCGCGCGGCACCAGGATCGGCTGGGACAGGTTCTTCGGCTCCTGATAGACAAACGCCTCAGGATAGCCGAGTTCCTTGAGGAAAGGGCTGCCGAACCCGAACTTCTCTGCCGGGGCGAAGGGAACGACGATGCCCGTCGATCCCTGAGGCGCTGTGAGGCGATAGCCATCGACTTCGAATTCGTTCTGCTTGGCCTCTCCGCCGAAGATGGCATGCTGGTCGAGAATCAGGATTTTCGCGGAGGGATTGTCGCGGGCGGTGACGAAGGCGGAAGTGAGCCCGGAAATACCTGCGCCGACAATGATCAAATCATAGAGGTCGTCGACCAGCGGGGCGTTGGCAACGCGCTTGTCGAGGTCGCCGTTACGGATATGGCCATGGGCCGCGTTAACAACCTCGTGGGTGTTGCCGTTCTTGCCGGCATAGTCCCCCACGCCGCCGGGGCCGGTCCAGTCGGGGCCGAGGTCCGCGAGCGGGCTGGAAACCATCTGCGCCCCGGCGCTCGACGTCATGCTTGGCGCGGCCATGGTCAACAACGCCGCGCCCGAGCCGATCATCGTCCCGCCGACGAAATCACGGCGTGTCACTGATGGTGCGGCCTTGCCTTCCCCATTTTCGCTCATTTTCGGTCGTTCCTCCCGGCCGGCTCATCGCCGGTACCGCTGGCACAGTGCCAAAGCTTGGAGCGACTGGCAATCGAGATTCTCGATTCTGATTGACTATCTATTCCGCTTGGCTTTCGCGTGGCTTATGCGGTCGGCAGCAGCATTTGCGACAGATTAGCCCCACGGTAGGCGAAATTCCTGATGGGTTGGCGCCGCTCCAGAATCGCCGTTCCGCGTGATTGACATGGGTTTAAGGGCAATAGATACTCGACTCCATTCGAGAAACGATTCAAAGAAATCGGGTGGCGCCGATCGATTTCTACAAATGATCCCCCAGGGAAAGAGGAAGAAGATGTTCAAACCTGTTGCTCTGCTGGCGTCCGTGACGCTGGGCCTTTCCACCATCGCGGCGGCGCCCGCGGTCGCGGCCGGACCGGCTCCGGCGGTGGGCGACCTGCCCCAGGCCGAGGCCGCCGATCTTGCCGAGTTCCGCCGTCAGGTGGATGCGCTGTACCGCATGAAGGAGGAGGCCTTCGCGAAAGAAGATGCGGATGCGATCGTCGACCGCTTCTACACGCGCGACGCGATCACGTTCGGACCGGAAGGCAAGCCCGTCATCGGACGCGACGCCTTTCGCGAGGACTATCGCAACATCGTCAAGATCGCGGACGTGAAAGTGGAACCGGTCGCCACGCATGTGGGCAAGGATGCCGGCTGGGAATGGGTCAACTTCCGCGCTTTCCCGAAGGACAAAACCCAGAAACCCTTCACCTTCATCATGCTGTTCGTTTTCGCAAAAAAGGACGGCCAGTGGGTGTCGGGCGGCGATGCCTACACGGTGGGCGAATTCAGCCCGAGCCGGTGATGTCGATGGCGAAGATCGCCGCACACTCAGCACCGGAAATCCAAAACTGAATGGTGCTGCCGGTGAGGATTGAACTCACGACCTCAGCCTTACCAAGGATGCGCTCTACCACTGAGCTACGGCAGCCTGCCATTCATGCGGGCGGCGTCCTATGGGCGAGCACGCGGCGCCTTGTCAAGCAAGGTGCTTGGCGAAAGCGCATGAAACCCGATAGAGACCGGCCCATGACCAGCACGCCTGCCGACGCCCGCAAGGCCCGCCTCGCCGCGGCGCTGCGGCAGAATCTACATCGGCGGAAGGCTGCCGCCCGTGCCGAGGCGCAGGCGCCGGACAATCCCGCGCCGGAACGGGAACCGGACCCAGCCTAGATCGCGCGCGTCGCCTCGGTGAGCCAGCCGCGCACGTCTTCGGGTACGATCGGCGTCAGCGTCTCGCAGACGCGGGCGTGGTAGGCGTTCAGCCAGGCCCGTTCGTCATCGCCGAGCAGCCCAACGTCGACGAGGCGGAGGTCGATCGGCGCCAGCGTCAGTGTTTCGAAGCCGAGCAGCGATTGTTCCGCGCCCTCCACCTCGACCGGCACGACCAGCACGAGGTTTTCGATGCGGATGCCGTATTCGCCGGTCTTGTAATAGCCGGGCTCGTTCGAAACGATCATACCCGCTGCAAGGGGCTCGTCGCCGCCGCCGAAGGTGGCGATGCGCTGCGGGCCTTCGTGAACCGAGAGGAAGCTGCCGACGCCGTGGCCGGTGCCGTGCGCGTAGTCGAGCCCCGCCTGCCAGAGGAACTGGCGTGCGAGCACATCGAGCTGGGTGCCGCGCGTGCCGACCGGGAAGCGCGCCGTTGCAAGCGCGATATGGCCCTTCAGAACGCGGGTGAAGCGGTCTTTCATCTCCGCGCTCGGCGTGCCGACGATCATTGTGCGCGTCACGTCGGTGGTGCCGTCGAGATACTGGCCGCCCGAATCGAGCAGGAAGATGCTGTCCTGCTCCACCTTGCGGTTGGTTTCCGGCGAAACGCGGTAGTGGACGATCGCCCCGTTCGGCCCAGCGCCCGAAATCGTGTCGAACGACAGGTCTTTCAGCAGGTTGGATTCGCGGCGGAGATTCTCCAGCTTTTCGGCGGCGGTAATCTCGTCGAGCGTGCCTTTGGGCGCCTCGCGATCGAACCAGCCGAGGAACCTTGAAAGCGCCGCGCCATCGCGCACATGCGCGGCCTTCGCGCCCGCGATTTCGATCGGATTCTTGATCGCTTTGGCAAGGATGCAGGGGTCGCGAACCTCGATGATGCGCGCACCGCCCGCTTCGAGCGCTTGGAAGATCGCCGCGACGCACGTCGCCGGGTCTGCCGCGACGGTCTTGCCCGCTTTGCCGAGCGCCTTCAGTGTCTCCACGAACGCCTCGGGGGGCAGGATCGCCACATCCGGCCCCAGATGCGCGGCGACTTCGGGCGTGATCTTCGCAGGCGCGGTGAAAAGCTGCGCCTTGCCGTCCGCCGAAACGATCGCGAAGGCGAGCGCGACGGGCGTGCGCGAGACGTCGCGGCCGCGCACGTTGAACAGCCATGCGATCGAATCGAGCGCGGCGATCACCACGCAGTCCGCCTTCTTTTCGCTCAGCCAGCACGCGATTTCGGCGCGCTTTTCCGCGGAAACCTTCCCCGCGAGCGCCTCACCGTGCACCTCGAAGCGTTCGGCGGACGGTGCGGGCCGATCGGTCCAGACGCGGTCGACGGGATTGTCCGCGACCGGCACGAGCTCAGCGCCCTTCGCCGCAAGACGCTTGCCCGTCGCCTCCATCCAGCCGCGCGTGTGCAGCCACGGGTCAAAGCCGATGCGCTGCCCCGGCCCGACCTTTTCCTCCAGCCAGTCCGCGATCTGCACCTTGGGCACGCCGAGGTACTGGTAGAGCGTACCGTCCACCTGGTCGCGCACCTGCAGCGTATAGCGGCCGTCCACGAAAATTCCCGCTTCGCCGGCGAGCACGACGACCGATGCGGCGGAACCTTCGAACCCTGTGAGCCACGCCAGCCGCTGCGCGTAGCGGCCCACATATTCGCTCATGTGCTCGTCGGTGAGCGGCACGACGAAGCCGTCGTAGCGGTTTTCCGCCAGCGTGCGGCGCAGCGCAGCCAGCCGGTCGCGGTAAGTCGACATCGAAAACTCCTCAAAAGGCGGTCCGCGCGGCTGGTCGTGCACTGCGGCGCGAAGGCTTTGTTAAATTTCGCGTGCCAATATGGCGCGTGATCGAGACTGGAACAATCGCAATGATGGACCGCATACTGGCGCTGGGCGGCCAGTTCGACCCGAATTTCACGGCACTCGCCGTCATCATCTGCGTGATGTCGATGCTCACCGCCGTGCGGCTTTTCTCGCGCGGATTCGTGGCGCGCGGCGAGGCGCGGCCCACCTGGCTGCTGCTCGCGGGCATCTCCGCCGGTTTCGGCACATGGGCGATGCATTTCCTCGCCATGCTGGCCTACAATCCGGGCGTGCCGACCGGGCATGGTCCGGTCGGGCTGCTCACGTCGCTGATCCTCGTGCTGCCGATGGCGATCGCGGCCTTCTATGCCGCCGCGAACCTCGACGGCTGGGTGCGCCCGGCCTTCGGCGGCGTCATCCTGACCTTCGCGGTCACGGTGATGCACTTCTCCAGCCTCAAGGACTTCCGCGTCGACGGCATGTTCCATGTCGATCGCGATCTCGTGGCCGTCGCTTTCATCGCCTGCGCGCTGCTCGCGAGCGCGGGCTTTACGATTACCGGTCCGGCCCGCACCGTGCCGCGACAAGCCATCGGCGGCATCGTCCTCGGCCTTGCTGTCGCGGCCTTCCATTTCATCGCGATGGCCGCGCTCACCATCGTTCCGGGCCGGGGTGGCGCGGGTGGTCTCATCATTTCGGAATTCGCCATCGCGGGCGCGATTGCCGCCGTGACGCTGATCGTCATCGCCACCGGCCTCGGCGCCGCGCTTGTCGACGCCAAGGGCGCCGAGCGTGCGGTCGAGCGCCTGCGGCGTCTTGCGAACGGTGCGTTCGAGGGCATCGTGATCACCGCGCACGGCAAGATCGTCGATGCGAACACCAGCTTCCTCAACCTCGTCCGCGCCGACCATGACGATGTCGTCGGGCGCGCGGTCGACAAGAATCTGCTGGAACGCGGCTACAGCCAGAGCGGCAACGACGACGCGCTCCTCAGCCCATTCGATCATGGCGAAGCGATCCCGGTCGAGGTCCGCACACGCAGCCTTTCCGACGACAAGGCCGAGGCGGTCTATGCGATCCGAGACCTCCGCGCGCAGCGCAAGGCGGAGGAGGAAATCCGCTACCTCGCGCAGCACGACAGCGCCACGCGCCTTCTCAACCGCAACGCCTTCATGGCGCGCCTCGACGCGCTGCTTGAACGTGCCGCGCAGGAGGGCGAACCGGTCGCGCTGCTGTTCATGGATCTCGATCTCTTCAAGCACATCAACGACGTCCACGGCCACCGTGCCGGCGATCTCGTGATCACAGAGGTCGCCAATCGCCTTCGCGGCATGGCCAAGGGATCGAGCCTGCTGGGCCGCATCGGCGGCGACGAGTTCGTCATCGCGCTCTACGGCGGCACGCAGCCGACCGAAGCCGCGCAGTGCGCGCACAGCCTGCTTGAAAAGCTGCTCGAACCCGTGCCTTACGAGGAGCACAAGGTCGAGATTTCCGGCAGCGTCGGCATCAGCCTCTATCCGGCGGACGCGGGCAACGCGTCCGATCTCGTCGCCTTCGCCGACATGGCGCTCTACCGGGCAAAGCGCGGTGGGCGCAACGCCGCCTGCTTCTTCAGCCGCGACATGGACGAGGCGATCCGCGACCGCCGCCGCCTCGCGCGCGACCTCAAGAAGGGCATCGACGCGGGCGAGCTTCGGCTCAGCTACCAGCCGCTTGCGGCGATGGCGGATGGCCGCATCGTCGGCTTCGAGGCGCTGGTGCGCTGGCAGCATCCGGTGCGTGGGCTCCTTCAGCCCGACGATTTCATCCTCGTCGCCGAGGAAAACGGCCTCATCATCGCGCTCGGCAACTGGGTGCTGAAGCAGGCCTGCTTCGAGGCCGCGAAGTGGGAACGCCCCTTCCGCGTCGCCGTGAACCTCTCGGCGCTGCACCTGCAGGACAATTCGCTCGTCAGCCGGGTCCACGAGACCCTCGTCAACAGCGGACTGTCGCCATCAAGGCTTGAAATCGAGATCACCGAATCGGCCCTGTTCCTCGATCAGGCGCGCGCGCTTTCGAACCTGCGCCGCCTGAAGGCGCTCGGTGTCCGCATCGCGATGGACGACTTCGGCACCGGCTATTCATCGCTTTCCACGCTGAACGCCTTTCCGTTCGACCGCATCAAGATCGACCGCAGCTTCGTCGACGAGATCAGTCGCTCGCCGCAGGCCGAAAAGATCGTGCGCGCCATCGTCAGCCTTGGCCACAGCCTCGGCGTGCCGATCACCGCAGAGGGCGTCGAGACCGAAGCCCAGCTTGAATTCCTGCGCCGCGAAGGCTGCGATCAGGTGCAGGGCTTCCTGATCGGCCGCCCCGAGCACATCGATATGCACGCCGGCCTCGTGACACCGTCGAACCCCGGCGTGCCGGGCCTGGAGGACGACCAGATCGCGCAGGCCTCCTGAACGGTTGACCGCGGCAGCGCCGCTCGCGCAAACACACCGGATCTTCGCCAAGATCGACCGGAGTGCCATGACCGAGTTTCCGAAGCCGCCCGTTGCAGCCCTGAGGCCGCACAGTTTCACGCACCACGGCGTCACGATCGAAGACCCGTACGCGTGGCTTCGCGATCCCGGCTATCCGGAGGTGACGGATACCGACGTCCTCGCCTACCTCAATGCCGAGAATGCCTATTTCGAGGCGGTGATGGCCCCGCAGAAGGGGCTCATCGAAACGATCTTCACCGAGATGAAGGGCCGCGTGAAGGACGACGATGCGAGCGTCCCGCAGCGCGACGGGGATTTCCTCTACTGGTACGCCTTCGATGCGGGCGCCGAGTACCGGACATGGTATCGCAGGCCCATTACGAGCGGTGAGGACAGTGTCATCCTCGCCGAGCCGAAACTCGCCGAAGGCCACGCCTATTTCCGGCTCGGCGGCCTTGCCGTCAGCCCGAACGGCCGCCTGCTCGCCTATGCGGTCGATACGAACGGCTCAGAACGCTATGTGTTGCGCGTCCGCGACCTCGAAACCGGCGCGGAGCTTCCCGACGTGATCGAGAACTGGCGCTACGGCCTCGTCTGGGCCGCCGATTCGCAGAGCTTCCTCTACACGGATGCCGACGAGAACTGGCGCTCCAAGGTGATCTGGCACCACCGGCTCGGCGACGCGCAGTCCGCCGACCGCGCCGTCTACACCGAGGAGGCCGAGGAATTCGGCGTCCAGATCGGTCGCACGCAATCGCGCCAATATGCCGTGCTCCAGACCGGCGACCACGCGACGAGCGAGGTGCGCCTGCTCCCCACGGACGATTTCGGAGCGGAGCCAATGCTGGTGTCGCCGCGCAGGACCGACCGGCAATACGACGTCGATGAGCGCGAAGGCACGCTCTACATCCGCGTCAACGACACGCACCCCAATTTCCGCATTGTCACCGCGCCCGTTTCCGCGCCGGACGCGTGGAGCGAACTGGTCGCGGGGAGCGACCGGCACTATCTCCAGTCGCTCACCAGCTTCGAAAACCTCCTCACCATCGAGGAACGTGTCGACGGCCTCTCGCAGATCCGGCTGCACAGCTATGAAGATGGCAGCGAGCGCTACATCGCCTTCCCGGAAGCCAGCTTCGTCGCGAACCTGTCCACCAACCCGGAATACCGCGTCGACCGGCTGCGCATCGACTACCAGTCGATGGTCACGCCCAACACCGTGTACGACTACCACCTCGAAGGCGACCGCCTCGAAACCCTGAAGGTGCGCGAAATTCCGAGCGGTTACGACCCCTCGCAATACGCGACCGAACGGCTGATGGCGCCCGCGCGCGACGGCACGCTGGTTCCCGTTTCCGTCGTCTACCGCCGGGATTTCGTGAAGGACGGGCGCGGGCCGCTCCACGTCTATGCCTATGGCGCCTATGGCTTTGCCTTCCCGCCCGGGTTCTCGGCGAATCGCCTGTCGCTGCTCGATCGCGGCTTCGCCTACGCCATCGCGCATATCCGCGGCGGCGACGATCTCGGCTACCAGTGGTATCTGGACGGCAAGCTGCAGAAGCGCGCCAACACGTTCAACGATTTCGTCGACGTCACGCGCTTCCTGATCGATCAGGGCTTTGCCTCCCCCGGCCGCGTCACCGCTTCCGGCGGTTCGGCGGGCGGCGAGCTGATGGGCGCGATCGTCAACCAGGCGCCGGAGCTTTACGGCGCAGTCGCCGCGCACGTGCCGTTCGTCGATGTGCTGAACACGATGCTCGACGACACGCTGCCGCTCACCCCCGGCGAATGGCCCGAATGGGGCAACCCCATCGCGGACAAGGCCGCGTTCGATCTCATCCGCGGCTACAGCCCCTACGACAATGTGAAGGCGCAGGCCTATCCGGCCCTCCTCATCACCGGCGGGCTCAACGATCCCCGCGTCACCTATTGGGAGCCGGCGAAGTGGGCGGCAAGGCTGCGCGCGGCCAAGACCGACGACAATGTCCTGCTCCTCAAGACCAACATGGGTGCGGGCCATGGCGGCAAATCGGGGCGCTATGTCTCGCTGGAGGAAGATGCTGAGGAATATGCGTTCCTGATCAGTCAGATCGGCCAATGAGCGAGGAGGCCCAGGTTCCCGTCTTCACGCAGCAGAAGGCCCCCGTCGCCGAGGACATCGACGAGCTCGGCCACGTGAACAACGCCGTCTACGTGCGCTGGATTCAGGATATCGCGGTCGCGCACTGGTATTCCGTCGCGCCCGCCGATCTCTCCCAAAACGTCGTGTGGGTGGTCGTCCGCCACGAGATCGATTACCGCGCGCCGAGCCACCTCGGCGAGACGCTGACACTGCGGACATGGGTCGGTGACGCGCCCAAGGGCGCGCGCTACGACCGCTTCGTGGAAGTCCTCGGCCCAGACGGCAAGGTGCGCGTGCGCGCGCTCACCACATGGGCGCTGCTCGACCGCGAAAGCCGCCGTCCGATGCGGGTTACGGCGGAATTCACTGCGCCTTTCGTTCCGAAAAAGTCGGTATAGTTAGGAGTTTGCTAAGCTTGCCGCGCTAGTTTCCCTCAGCGGTCGACGGTTTCGGCCGAGGGGACCATGATGAGTGCATTCGGCAAAAAAGCTGGAATTGGGGCAGCACTAAGCGCGCCGCGCCGGGGCTTCGGCAACGCGGCGCCCATGCGCGGATCGCGCAGCACCCCGGCCGTGGAGCCGCTTCCCGAAGTTGAAGACGCACCGGAACGCGCCGAGCCCGCGCTCGAACTGACCGGCGATCGTGTTCAGGATGCCATGCAGCGCCTCAGCGCGCGCGAGCGCGGCGCTGCCGGCTCGGTAAATTCGCAGCAGGAAGGCTTCGAAGCCTCGATCCACAAGATCAAGGAACAGGTGCTTCCGCGCCTGCTCGAACGCGTGGACCCGGAAGCCGCCGCGACGCTTTCCAAGGACGAGCTCAGCGAGGAATTCCGGCCGATCATCGGCGAGGTGCTCGCCGAGCTGAAACTGACGCTCAACCGCCGCGAGCAGATCGCGCTTGAAAAGGTTCTCGTCGACGAGCTGCTCGGCCTCGGGCCGCTCGAAGTGCTGCTCGCCGATCCGGCCGTCTCGGACATCATGGTGAACGGCCCCAACCAGACCTTCATCGAACGCAAGGGCAAGCTCGAGCTCGCGAGCATCGTGTTCCGCGACGAAGAGCACTTGTTCCAGATCGCGCAGCGCATCGTGAACCGTGTCGGCCGCCGCATCGACCAGACCACGCCGCTCGCCGACGCCCGCCTGCCCGATGGCAGCCGCGTCAACGTGATCGTACCGCCGCTCTCGCTTCGCGGCACGGCCATCTCGATTCGTAAATTCTCCGCCAAGCCCATCACCATCGACATGATGCAAAAGGGCGATTCGATGTCGGAGAAGATGGCGACGACACTGAAAATCGCCGGTGCCTGCCGCTTCAACGTCGTCATCTCGGGCGGTACGGGTTCGGGCAAGACGACGATGCTGAACGCCATGTCGAAGATGATCGACCCTGGCGAGCGCGTCATCACCATCGAGGACGCGGCCGAGCTTCAGCTCCAGCAGCCGCACGTTCTGACGCTGGAAACCCGCCCCGCGAACCTTGAAGGCAAGGGCGCGGTCACCATTCGCGATCTTGTCATCAACGCGCTGCGTATGCGCCCGGATCGCATCATCCTCGGCGAAATTCGCGGGCAGGAGTGTTTCGACCTGCTCGCCGCCATGAACACCGGCCACGACGGATCGATGGCGACGCTCCACTCCAACTCCCCGCGCGAATGCCTCGCGCGTATGGAGAACATGGTGATGATGGGCGACATCAAGATCCCGAAGGAAGCCATCAGCCGCCAGATCGCCGATTCGGTCGATATGATCGTGCAGGTGAAGCGCCTGCGCGACGGTTCGCGCCGCGTGACGAACATCACCGAGGTCGTCGGCATGGAAGGCCCGGTGATCGTGACGCAGGAACTGTTCAAGTTCGAGTATCTCGACGAGGCCGAAGACGGCCGCATCATCGGTGAATACCGTTCGATGGGCCTGCGCCCGCACACGTTCGAAAAAGCCAAGGCCTTCGGCTTCGACCAGGCCCTGCTGGAGGCCTGCCTGTGACCGTGGAAGCTCTCATCCCCGTAACGCCGCCGCTGGTGAAATCGCGCCTGCGCACCAAGCGCAAGGCGGCGGTGGAGCTCGTTCTGGAAGACGGCACCAGCCTTGCCGGCCACATGTTCGTGGGGCCGGACGAGCGCGTGCTCGAATGCCTCAACGACGCGCGGCCCTTCCTCCCCTTCCTTCAGTCCGACGGCACGATGCTGATCGTCGCCAAGCTGAAGATCGCCGCCTGCCGCCCGCTCGAAGACTGAGCTTTTAAGCCGGCCAAACGGCAGGCAGGTGCGCCGCGCCTGCGACGAGCGCGAGCAGCGCCAGAAACATCACAGCGTGCCAGGGCACCCAGGGTAGCTCTCCGGGCTTGCGTTTGCGCCGCACTTGCCAGAGGCTGGTGAGGCCGAACGCGAGCGCGACCAGCATCATCTTCAGCGTGATCTCGAATGTCATGCGGGGCAGATAGTGTGTCGCCTGCGTATAGAACAGGCCCATGTGGGCCAACGAGGGAGACTTTCCATGATCCGCACTATTCTCGCCGCCGCGCTTGTATCCGCGGCCGCTGTTCCCGCCGCTGCGCAACATGATCACAGCCACAACGCCGCCCCTGCCGCGCCCGATTATGCCGCAGCGCTCGCCGCAGCGCACCGCAGCGAAGCGAACCGCGCGCGCGACGAATATCGCCACCCGGCCGAAACGCTCGCGTTCTTCGGTCTCACGCCCGGCATGACGGTGGTCGAGGTTGCACCAGGCGGCGGCTGGTACACGGAGGTTCTGGCCCCGATCCTTTCAGGTCATGGCAAGCTCTACGCCGCGCATGGCATCCCCGAGGCTAGCGAATATGCTGCGAAATCGCTGGCGGGATATCAGGCGAAGCTGGCGTCGGACCCGATCTACAAGGTCGTAGACGTCACGAAGTTCGGCAAGGGCCACTACGACGGCCTCGCACCCGCGGGCAGCGCCGACATGGTGCTGACCTTCCGCAACGTCCACAACTGGTACATGGGCGATTTCGCGGGCGACGCTTTCAAGGCCTTCTACAAGGCTCTGAAGCCCGGCGGCGTGCTCGGCGTCGTCGAACACCGCTTACCCGAAGATCGCCCCGACGAGGCGATGAAGTCCTCCGGCTACATGAAGCGCTCGACGATCGTCGCGCTCGCCGAGGCGGCGGGCTTCAAACTCGCCGGCGAATCCGATGTGAATGCCAACCCGAAGGACAGCGCCGACTGGCCGAAGGGCGTGTGGACACTGCCGCCCAATTTCCGCGAGGGCGACGAGACCCGCGCCAAATATTCCGCGATCGGCGAATCCGACCGCATGACGCTGAAGTTCGTGAAGCCCGCTTCTTAAGCGAGGCTCTTCGACGCCATCTCGAACGTATCGCGCGAGACGCCCGGCGCCGCGACGATGCGTTCGAGCTCGGCACGCATCATCGCCGCGCGCGCGTCTTCCATGCGCCGCCAGCGCCCGAACGGCGCGATGAAGCGCGCCGCCGTCTGCGGATTGATCGCGTCCACCTCCAGCAGCTTGTTGGCCACGAAGCGGTAACCGGCACCGTCCTTCCGGTGGAACACGAACTGGTTCATCGCAAGCGCGCCGACGAGCGACCGGAAACGGTTCGGGTTGCGGATCGTGAAGTCCGGATGCGCGGATAGCGCAATCGCCTTTTCAAGTGCGCCGTCCCCCGTCGCCAACGCCTGCGCCGTGAACCACTTGTCGAGCACCAGCGCATCGCCCTTGAAGCGATCGTAGAAGTCCTGCAGCACGCGCTCACGCGCCGGGGCATCCGTATCGACGAGCAGGCCGAGCGCAGCGATGCGGTCGGTCATGTTCGTCGCCGCCTGGTATTGCGCTTCCGCCGCCGCGACCGCGCCATCATCCGCATCCGCGAACAAATAGCCGAGTGCGACATTCTTCAGGCGCCGCCGCCCCTTGCCGTCGGCCGACAGGTCGTAGACGCCGTCCGAAAGGCCGGCGTGCAGCGCTGCCCACGTCTCGCGACCAACGCCTTCCAGAAGCGCACGGCGCAGTCCCTCGCGCGCGGTGTGCACGGCGTCCGGGTCGACGTTCGCGCCGAGCCGCTCGGCGACCATCGTTTCGGTTGGCAGCAGGATCGATTCGCCGATGAAGGCATGGTCGAGCGCCTGGTTCTTGATCGTCCGGCCGACCGCCTCGACAAGCGGCGCGGCGTCGGTGCCGCCGGTCTTCACGGCGTCGACCAGCCGATCCATCATCAGCTGCTGCATCGCCTCGTAGCGCGCGAACGGATCGTCGTCGTGCGCGGAAAGGAACGCGAAATCAGCAGCGCTGCGCTTCGTCTCGACCGTCACCGGCGCCGAAAAACCCCGGTTGATCGAGAGCACCGGCGGCTCGCCGACATTCTCGAACGTCATCGTCGCGCTCGCCGAGCGAAGCTGGAACAGCTGCTCCGGCCCGAGCAGTGACCCCGACTCCCGCCCGAACAGCGCAATCTTCAGCGGAATGTGCATCGGTGCCTTCTTCGACTGGCCGGGTGTATCGGGCACCGCCTGCGCCAGCGTCAGCGTCGCGGATTTCGCCGCCGCATCATAAGCAAGGTCCGCCGTCACGGTCGGCGTCCCCGCCTGCGAATACCACAGTCGGAATTGCCCGAAATCGGTGCCGCCGCCGTCTTCCAGCGCCTTCACCCAGTCCTCGACCGTCGCCGCTTCGCCGTCGTGGCGCGCGAAGTAAAGGTCGGTGCCTTTCCGGTAATTCTCCGGCCCCAGAAGCGTCGCCGCCATGCGGATCACCTCGGCGCCCTTGTTGTAGACGGTCGCCGTGTAGAAGTTCGAAATCTCGATGTAGCTTTCGGGCCGCACCGGATGCGCGAGCGGCCCGGCGTCCTCCTGGAACTGGGCCGCGCGCAGCGCGCGCACATCCTCGATGCGCTTCACCGCGGGGCTACCCATGTCGGCGCTGAAGCTCTGGTCGCGGAAGACGGTGAGGCCTTCCTTCAGGCTCAGCTGAAACCAGTCGCGGCAGGTGATGCGGTTGCCGGTCCAGTTGTGGAAATACTCGTGCGCCACCACCGCCGCCACGGCGTCGAAATCCGCGTCGGTTGCGGTTTCGGCGTCAGCGAGGATGTATTTGGAGTTGAAGACGTTGAGGCCCTTGTTCTCCATCGCGCCGAAATTGAAGTCGTCGACGGCAACGATGTTGAACACGTCGAGATCATATTCGCGCCCGTAGTGCACCTCGTCCCAGCGCATCGAGTCCTTCAGCGCCTGCATGGCGTGGCGGCACTTCTCCACGTCGGCGGGGCGCACCCAGATGCCGAGCTTCACGTGACGGCCGGACATCGTCTCGAAACTGTCTTCAAGCGCGCGAAGATCGCCCGCGACGACCGCGAACAGATAGCAGGGCTTCGGAAACGGATCGTCCCACCGCGCGAAGTGGCGGCCGTCGGCAAGATCGCCCGCCGCGACCGGATTGCCGTTCGAAAGCAGCACCGGATAGCGCGCCTTGTCCGCCTTCAATTCCACCGAATAGCGGCTGAGCACGTCGGGCCGGTCCGGGAAGAAGGTGATGCGCCGGAAGCCTTCCGCCTCGCACTGCGTGCAGAGATTGCCGCCCGAGGCATAGAGCCCCATCAGCTTGGTGTTCGCGGCAGGCGCGATTTCCACAAGCGTTTCCACAGTCGCGGCATCGCCCGGGATCGGAATCACGAGCTTGCCGTCCGCCAGCGTGTAGTCGCCTTCGCCGAGCACTCGCCCGTCCACGGCAACGGATTTCAGATCGAGGTCATCGCCATCGAGCACGAGCGGACCGTCGCCCGCACGCTCCACCTTCAGCACCGCGCGAACGCGGGTGCGATCCGCATCGAGATCGAAGGCAAGGTTGATGTCGGGGATGCGCCACGCGGGCGGCGCATAGTCCTCGCGGCGGGTGATCGTGGGGGTTTCGCTTCGTGCTTCCATGGGAGCCGACATAGTGAGCGGAAAGGCGAATCGCCAGCGGCTTCCGTGCGCGCTAGGAAGGCGCCATGCCGCACCTCCTGATCCTCGGCCAAGGTTACACCGGATCGCGCCTGCGCGCGGCGCTGGAACGCGAAGGCTGGGCCGTGACCGGCACGGCGCGCAGCGCACGGCCCGGCATCCTCGCGGCGGATGACGCGCGCGTGGCGGACGCCATCGCCACCGCAACGCACATCCTGTCCTCCGTGCCTCCCGAAGCCGATCACGACCCGGTGCTCGCGCGGCACGGCGCGGCGCTTGCCGCCTCCGGCGCGTGGCGCGGCTACCTGTCCTCCACCGGCGTCTACGGCGACACCGGCGGCGCGTGGGTGGATGAAACGGCGCCCGTCGGACATGGCCGCCGCAGCGCGCGCACCGCTGCCGATCTCTCGTGGCAGAAGATCGGCGCACGTGTGCTGCGCCTGCCCGGCATCTACGGCCCCGGCCGATCGGCGCTGGGCCGCGTACGCGAAGGGAAAGCACAGCGCATCGACGCGGGCACGCAGGTGTTCAGCCGCATCCATGTCGACGACATCGTGGCCGGCGTCATCGCCGCGTTCGCTGCGCCGCCCGGCGTCTGGAACATCGCGGACGACGAACCCGCGCCCGGCCACGCCGTCACCGCGTTCGCCTGCGCGCTCGCGGGCGCGCCACTGCCCCCGCTCGTGCCGCTCGCCGGGGCCGCGCTCTCGCCGCAGGCGCGTGCCTTCTATGCGGAGAGCCGCCGCATCGCGAACGGCAAGATGAAGCGCGACCTCGGCATCCGGCTTCGCTATCCTGATTATCGATCCGGCCTTCGCGCCTGTCTTCGGGAGGAGTGCTCATGAAATTCGGCGTCGGCCAATCGCCTCGCAGGGTGGAAGACGAACGGCTGCTCACCGGGCGCGGCCGCTACACCGACGATTTCCAGCCCGAGGGCACCGCCTACGGCGTCACCGTGCGCTCACCCTACGGCCATGCGCGCATCCTCGGCATCGACACCGCCGACGCGCGCGCCATGCCCGGCGTGCTCGCGATCTACACGGCGGAAGACATCGCGCACTATGGCCCGATCCCCTGCCTCGTACCCCTCCCCGGCCGCATAGAAACGCACCGGGCGCTGCTGACGAAGGACATCGTGCGCTTCGTCGGCGACGGCGTCGCGTTCGTGGTCGCCGAAACGCGCGCGGCCGCGCGCGCTGCTGCAGAGGCCGTCGTCGTCGATTACGAGGAGCTGCCCGCCGCCGCGACAATCGACGCCGCGCTCGCGCCCGGTGCGCCCGCGATCTGGGAAAACGCCCCGGATAATCGCGTTTTCGACTGGCATGTCGGGGATGAACACGGCGCGCGCGTAGCCATCGCGTCTGCTGCCCACGTCACGCGCCTGCGGATCGTGCAGAACCGCGTCGCCCCCACCTCGATGGAGGTCCGCGCAGCGCTCGCCGAATGGTCGGACGAGAGCGGTCTCACGCTCACCGTCGGCAGTCAGGGCGTCGCCGCCATGCACAAGACGCTCAGCCGTGAAATCCTGAAGTGCGCGCCGGAGCGGCTGCGCGTCATCACCGGCGATGTCGGCGGCGGCTTCGGGCTCAAGGTGTTCCTCTACCCCGAATACGGCCTCGTCCTCCATGCCGCCGAACATCTGAAGCGCCCGGTGAAGTGGACCGGCGAGCGCTCCGATGCGTTCCAGACCGATTCGCACGGCCGCGCCGTCCTGTCGGAGGCCGCGCTGGCGCTCGATGCCGAGGGCAATTTCCTCGCGCTAGCCGTGGAAAGCTGGTCCGATCTCGGCGCCTATCAGGCGCAGTTCGGCCCGGCGATCCAAACGATGGCGGGCGGGCGCATCATCGGCGGCGTCTATCGCATTCCGGTGATGCACAACCACGTCCACGGCGTCGTCACCAACACCGCGCCCGTCGATGCCTATCGCGGCGCGGGGCGGCCCGAGGCGACGTATCTGGTCGAGCGCCTCATCGAAACGGCGGCACGGGAGACGGGCCGCGATGCGGGTGATCTGCGCCGCCGCAATCTTCTCCGCCCTGATGAGCTGCCCCACCCCAATGGCCTCGGCCTCACCTTCGATGTCGGCAATTTTCCGGCGCTGCTCGACGCCGCGCTCGAAAAGGCCGACTGGACCGGCTTTCCCGCCCGCCGCGCGGCAGCGGAAGCGCGCGGGCTGCGCTATGGACGCGGCGCGGCTTATTATGTCGAGATCGCGGGCGGCGGCGATCTCGATGAATTCGCGGACGTGCGCTTCCTCGTCGATGGAACCATCGAAGCGGCGGTCGGCACCCAGTCCAACGGGCAGGGCCACGAGACATCGTATGCGCAGGTGCTCGCCGAACGGCTCGGCGTGCCGATGGAGCAGGTGCGGATCGTGCAGGGCGACACGGCGCGGCTGGAGGTCGGGCGCGGCACCGGCGGTTCGCGCTCGATGGTGTGGGGCGGCGGCGCGCTCATAGAAGCGGCGGACACGATCATCGAGAAGGCGCGCGATCTCGCCCGCGCCGATCTCGGCGAGGATGTCGATTTCGACGCGGGCGTTTTGCGGGCACGCGGCTCGAACACGACGATGAGCCTCGCCGAACTCGCCGCGCGCCACCCGCAGGCGCTCGATACACGCGCACGCTACGCGAAGGAAAAGCCTGCGCCGACCTTCCCGAACGGCTGCCACGTCGCCGAGGTCGAAATCGATCCCGAAACCGGCCGCGTGCGCGTCGCGCGCTACAGCATCGTCGATGATTTCGGCACGCTGGTGAACCCGCTGCTCGTCGAAGGCCAGGTGCATGGCGGCATCGCGCAGGGGCTCGGGCAGGCGCTTCTCGAAGACGTCGTCTACGACGAAAGCGCCCAGCTCCTCACCGGCAGCTTCATGGACTACGGCATCCCGCGCGCCGACGACATGCCGCGCGCCATCGCCTTCACCTCGCAGCCCGTGCCGAACCCGAACAACCCGCTCGGCGCCAAGGGCTGCGGCGAGGCAGGCACGATCGGCGCCATGCCGTCGATCATGAACGCCATCGTCGATGCGCTGGGCGGCACCCACGTCGACATGCCCGCCACCCCCGAAAAACTCTGGCGCATCTGCCGCGAACTCAGCCACCGCACAGCGGCCTGATCACGCACTTAGACATTGTCGGCACATGCGTTAGGCGTCCATAGTGGCGGGGCCTAGCATCATGCCTGACAGTCTCGACGATCCCGCCGCCGCGCGCCCCTTCGCCGTCCCGATCTATCGGACGGTATGGATCGCCAGCATCGTCTCCAATTTCGGGGGTATGATCCAGTCGGTCGGCGCGTCGTGGATGATGACGACGCTGACCACCTCCCCCGCGCTGGTCGCGCTCGTGCAGTCATCGGTAACGCTGCCGATCGTGCTGCTGTCGCTCGCGGCGGGCGCGATCGCCGACAATCGCGACCGGCGGCTTGTGATGCTTGTCGCGCAGGGTTTCATGCTCGCCGTGTCCGTGGGCCTCGCAGTGTGCACATGGGCGGGCCTCATCACGCCGTGGCTGCTGCTCGGCTTCACCTTCCTCATCGGGTGCGGCACGGCGCTGAACGGCCCGGCTTGGCAGGCTTCCGTCGGCGACATGGTGCCGCGCGCAGCGCTTCCAGGCGCGATCGCGCTCAATGCGATGAACTTCAATATCGCGCGCAGCCTAGGGCCCGCGATCGGCGGTGCGATCGTCGCGGCGGCAGGCGCAGCGGCCGCCTTCGCCGTGAACGCCTTCAGCTATATCGGCCTCATCACCGTGCTCGCCCGCTGGCGGCCGCAGCGCGAGCCGCGAACGCTGCCGCGCGAGGGGCTGTTCGATGCAATGGCGGCGGGCATCCGCTACGTCGCCATGTCGCCCACGCTACGCGCCGTGCTGCTGCGCGCAGCGGTGTTCGGGCTCGCGGCGAGTGCCATTCCCGCGCTGATGCCTGTCGTCGCGCTGAAACTGATTTCGGGCGGCGCCTTCACCTACGGGCTTCTGCTCGGCGCGTTCGGCATCGGTGCGATCGGCGGCGGGCTTTCGACCGGGCGCCTGCGCCGCACGCATTCGAGCGAATGGATCGTCCGCATCGCGATCGCGGCGTTCGCCGCCGGAACGG
Organism: uncultured Sphingosinicella sp.; assembly: GCF_963974575.1. Taxonomy (NCBI): domain Bacteria; kingdom Pseudomonadati; phylum Pseudomonadota; class Alphaproteobacteria; order Sphingomonadales; family Sphingosinicellaceae; genus Sphingosinicella; species uncultured Sphingosinicella sp. The sequence continues at coordinate 104,415 of NZ_CAXBBQ010000001.1, forward strand.
CGATCACCGCGTTCAGCCCGGCGATGCCGCTCACCATGCTGGGCCTGTTTCTCGCGGGCGGCGGATGGGTGCTCGCGCTGTCGACATTCAACGTCACTGTGCAGATGTCGGCGCCGCGCTGGGTCGTGGCGCGCGCGCTTGCACTTTATCAGATGTGGGCGTTTGGCGGCATGGCGATCGGCAGCTGGATGTTCGGCGAGCTCGCCGGGATGGCGGACGTGCGCACGTCGCTGATAGTTTCGGCCGTGCTCCTCCTTCTCGGCCTCCTCCTCGGCTGGGCACGCCCGCTGCCGGAAGTGAAAGACCTCGATCTCGATCCCATCGCGCGCTGGACGGAACCCGAAGTCGCGGTGCCGGTCGAGCCCCGCACGGGCCCGGTGGTGGTGACGATCGACTACCGCATTCCCGAGGCGAGCATCCACGCGTTCCTTACCGTGATGAACGAGCGGCGGCGCATCCGTATGCGCGACGGCGCCCGGCACTGGACGCTGCTGCGCGATCTCGCCGATCCCGAACTCTGGATCGAGCGTTATCACGTGCCGACATGGCTCGATTACATTCGCCACAACCAGCGCCGCACGAATGCCGACGCAGACAATTTCCACCGCCTGCGCGCGCTGCACACGGGCGCGGAGCCGCCGCGCGTGCACCGCATGATCGAGCGCCAGACCGCCGTTCTGCCCGGCCTTCGCCTGCCGAGCGCGCGTGAGCTTGCCGGGCCGATCACCGATCCGTCTCAGTCGGGTTAGCTGCGCCCCGTCGTGCCGCCCGCCGCGGCAGTTCCCGCAGGCACGCTGCGCGCCCGGAGCGCGATGACGAGGCCGACGATGGTGAGCACCGCCCCCGCCACCGCAAGAGGCGTCCAGCGGTAGCCTTCCAGAAATGTCGAGATCGTCATCGCGATAAACGGGACGAGCACGTTCGTATAACCGGCCCACGCAGGCCCGATGATGCGGATGACGTTGAAATAGAGCACGAAGGCGAGCGCCGAGGCGAAGGCGGCGAGGTAGAAGACGCCGCCCAGATAGAGGGGCGTCCATTCCACGACCGGCGGCCCGCTCGTCACCCAGGCAGCAACCGCATCGATGAGCGCGCCGTAGAACATCGCGAACGCGAGCATTCCGAACATGTCATAGCTGCGTGCGCGCACGGTCCCCTGCATCACGTTCGAAATCGAAGCGACGATGACGGCGCAGCCGGTGAGCGCAAGGCCGGTCGCGAACGCGCCGCTCCATCCCGTCTCCGTCAGTTCCCGCTGGAAAAGCAACGCGACGCCGACGATGCCGAGCCCCGCGCCGATCATGAAGCGGCGGCTGATCGGCTGCTTCAGGAACAGCCACGCGAACAGCGTGTTCGGCACCACCAGCAGCGCGAACACCACCGCGATCAGTCCCGAAGTGACGCTGCGGCTCGCCTGGTAGACAAAGTTGAAATTGCCCGCGAACTGCAGGAGGCCGAGCAGAAGGAAAAATCCGTGCGCGGACAGCGGGAAGCGCAGCGTCCGCCGCATGATGAGGCAGGCCCCGAACATCAGCAGGCTGGCAACGGCGAACCGGTAGGTGACGGACCATTGCGGCGGCACGACGCCGAGCTGCGTCTTGATCACATACCAGGTCGTTCCCCAGATGAGCGTGACCGCCGCGAACGGCAGGACGACCCGGGAAACGCCGGCGCGTGTCACAGCCCGGAAAGGGCGGCCGCGAGCGCCTGCACATGCGCCTCGGGCGTGTCCCAGGCGGTCACCAGCCGGATCTCGCCCGGCGCCCAATCGTAGAATTGGAAGCCCTGCGCGCGCAGCGCGGCGGAGTCCTCCGGCGACGCGCGCAGGAACACCTCGTTCGCCTCCACGGGGTAGAGCAGCCGGTCGCCCGCCGCGGCCGCAAGGCGGGCCGCCCCGGCGTTCGCGGCGCGGGCGTTGCGTTCCCACGCGCCCGTCTCGATCATCGCGAGGAGCTGCGCGGCGGCATATCGCCCCTTCGAAGGCATCTGCCCCGCGCGCTTCTTCCGGTGCGGCAACGTTTCGGCGAGCGCGGGGTCGAACACCACGATCGCCTCCGCAGACATGCCGCCGTTCTTGATGAACCCGAAGCTCATCATGTCCACCCCTGCGCGCCATGTGATGTCGGCGGGCGCGCAGCCGAGGTGCACGAGCGCGTTCGCGAAGCGCGCACCGTCCATATGGAGCCGCCAGCCACGTCGCTTCGCTTCCTCGCCAAGCGCCGCCACTTCATCCGGCGTATAAACGCAGCCATATTCGGTCGCCTGCGTCATCGAAAGCACGCACGGCTGCACCTGGTGCACGTCGCCGCGCATCCCGGCCACCGCCGCGCGCACGGCGTCCACCGTCAGCTTGGCGGCAGCACCTTCGGCGAGGATCAGCGCCGCACCGCCGCTGAAGAAGGCGGGAGCCCCGGCTTCGTCCACCTGGATGTGCGCCTCGCGGCTGCAGACGATCGCGCCCCACGGCGGCACCATCGCGGCGAGGCCAAGGCAGTTCGCCGCCGTTCCCGATCCCACGACGAACACGCGGCACGCATGGCCGAAAAAGTCGCCGAACACGCCGTCGAGGCGCTGCGTCAGCGCGTCTCCGTCATACGTGCCCACGACGCCCGTGTTGGCGGCGAGGACGGCTTCGATCACCTCGGGGCAGGCGGCGGCGGCGTTGTCGGATCCGAAATACATGCTGCGAGCCGCTAAGCCGCTCTTTGCGCTTGGTCAACACTGGCGCTGGCCCGCCAGTCGATTATGGTCGCGTGCACAAATCAAACATGGAACAGAATATGAATTCAAAATTGAATCCGGCGAGAGCCGGAAACAGGGCTGGAAAAGGAAAACCATGCTGAAACCGATTGTTGCCGCCGTGCTGCTTGCCGCCGCGCCTGCCGCTGCCGCCGAAACCAATGCCGCGCTTGCGCGCATCGATGCGGACCGCGCCGCGAACGAAGCCGCCGCCAAGGCGATCTGGAACTTCGCCGAGGTCGGCTATCAGGAGGCGCGCTCGTCGGCGCTGCTGCAGAAGCGTTTGAAGGACGCCGGCTTCGATGTGAAGGCGGGCGTCGCGGGCGCCCCAACGGCCTTCACCGCGACATGGTCGAACGGCACTGGCCCTGTCATCGGCATCATGGGTGAATATGATGCGCTGCCCGGCCTCAGCCAGACGGCGGACCCTGCGAAGACCGTGCGCAGCGATGTCTCCGCCGGGCACGGCTGCGGGCACCACCTGTTCGGCGTCGCCTCCGCCTCCGCCGCCATCGCGGTGAAGGACTGGATGAAGGCAAACGGCGCGAAAGGCACGATCCGCTTCTACGGCACGCCCGCCGAGGAAGGCGGCGCGGGCAAGGTCTACATGGTGCGCGAAGGCCTGTTCAACGATGTCGACATCGCGCTGCACTGGCATCCGTCGTCGGAAAACAGCGCCGATGTTCAGACCTCGAACAGCAACAAGTCCGGCAAATTCCGCTTCCACGGCATTTCAGCGCACGCCGCGGGCGCGCCCGAACGCGGCCGCTCCGCGCTCGACGGTGTGGAGGCCATGAACATGATGGCGAACATGATGCACGAGCACATGCCCGAGAAGTCGCGGATGCACTACATCATCACCGCCGGCGGCAACGCGCCAAACGTGGTGCCGGACTTCGCCGAATCCTTCTACTACGTGCGCAATCCCGATGCCGAAGTGGTACGCGAGACCTTCGAACGTCTGGTGAAGACGGCGGAAGGCGCCGCGCTCGGCACCGGCACAACGGTGGATTACGAGGTGATCCACGGCGCGCTGCCGCTGCTCCCGAACCGCACGCTGCAGACGCTCGTCCATGCGAAACTGAGCCAGGTCGGCGGCGTGCTCTACACGACCGAGGACACCGCCTTCGCGCAGAAGATTATCCCGACGCTCGGGCAGACGAAGGCGAAGCTCTCCGACGCCGCGCTCGTCGAGCCGATGAAGGAAAGCCACGAAGCGGGCTCCACCGATGTCGGCGACGTCTCGTGGACGGTGCCCACCGCGGGCTTCTCCACCGCGACGTGGGTGCCCGGCACGCCCGCGCACAGCTGGCAGGCCGTGGCGGCTGGCGGCACCTCGATCGGCATGAAGGGCATGCAGAACGCCGCGAAGGTGCTGGCACTCACCGCGATCGACCTGCTCCAGAAGCCCGAGCTGATCGCGGCGGCAAAGGAGGAGTTCGCCGAGCGCCGCGGCCCCGACTTCACCTACCGCTCCCTCGTCGGCGACCGCACCCCGCCGCTCGATTACCGCAACGCACCCGGGAAGTAAGAAGCAAGAAAGCCCCTCCCTTCCAGGGAGGGGTTGGGGAGGGTTAAGGGCACAGCCTTAGCCATCGCCCCCACCCAACCTCCCCCTGTCCAGGGAGAGGGGACAACATGGCACGCCGCAATGCCGTCGGAGGGAGACAGGAAAACACCCGCTCCAACTCCGCGCATAGGCGGCTCTGGTTTGTATCAACCCCCTGAGATTGCAGCAGGTGCCGTGGAGTGCCAAAAACGCGCGTCATGAAAAACATCCAGATCATCGACGGCGCTGCGAACGCCACCTTCAGCGTGTTCCAGGCAACAGACGACGAGTTTGCAGCCATCTTCCCGAATGGGCGAGACATGGAGTTGGTCGAAGACCTGATCGAGCGGCTTGGCGAGGAGGCCACAGGTTCCGTATTGGGATCACTCTGGGCACGCCCGATCCTCAAGCGCGATGCGCTCGGACTCCACGGCACGCTCTTCTATGACAATGAGGGACGGCGGGAACATATTCCGCCGTCAAAGCGCGAAATCGATTGGGACGATCTCTCAGTCAATCAGGCCCAGCGAAACCTGTTCGCTAAGCATCGATAAATCGTTCGCGCGCTTACAGCCCACCCATTCCCGAAATGATGCTCCACGCCGTCTCATCGATCGGCATCACCGAAAGCCGCGACTGGCGGATGAGCGCGAGATCCTTAAGCCGGTCGTCCGCCTTCATGGCCGCGAGGGTCACCGGCGTGCGCAGCGGCTTCACCGCTTCGAGGTCGACGAGGCCGGATTTCTCGTCGTCAGGGTCGGGATAGAATTCGCCCACCACCTTCGTGATGCCCACGATCTCCTTGCCCTCCACGGAATGGTAGAAGAACACGAGGTCGCCCTTTTTCATGCCGCGCATGTTGCCGAGCGCCTGCGCGTTGCGCACGCCGTTCCAGTGCGTGCGTTTCGCCTTCACCTGATCGTCCCAGCTCCACTTCGTGGGCTCGGTCTTCACCAGCCAATATGCCATGATCAACTATCCGCGTCCGGTTGCGCCTCGGGGCGAGCGTTAAGAAACGCGGGCAGTTTCATCAAGGCCTTGTCGATCTCCACAAGCGTCGGGAAGCGCGAAAGGTCGGTGCGCATACGGCGCGCGTTATACATTTGCGGCGCGATGCACACGTCGGCGAGCGTCACCTGATCGCCGAACAGATACGGGCCGGGCGAGCCTTCCGCGATCTCTTCGAGCGGCTTGAAGCCTTCCTCGATCCAGTGGCGATACCAGTCGTCGATCGCCTCCTGCTCTTGTCCCATCTCGGTCTTCAGATATTTGAGCACGCGCAGGTTATCGACCGGGTGGATGTCGCACACGATGATCTGCGCGGCGGCGCGGATACGTGCGCGCTTTACCGGGTCGGCATCGAGCAGCGAGGGCTCAGGATACATCTCGTCGATATATTCGAGGATCGCGAGGCTCTGGTTCAGCCCGACATCACCGTCGATGAAATAGGGCACGAAGCCCTGCGGGTTCAGCAGCTTGAAGCCGACGCCGCCCTGCGCGCCCGTGCGCAGATCAATGCCCTTGTTCTCGTAGTCGAGCCCCTTGAGGCCGAGCGCGATGCGCACCCGGTAGGATGCCGACGAGCGCCAGTATCCGTAAAGCACGCGCGACATGTTCGCCCCTTTCAGCTTGCTGTTCGGGCCGCTTCGTAGCGGGCGCGTTCCTCGGCGACCAGTTCCTTTCTGGAAAGCTTGCCGATCATCGTCTTGGGAAGGCTCTCGCGGATCTCGACGCCGACTGCGCGCTCGTGCTTGCCGACGTGGGCGTTCAGGTAATCGAGCAGCGCCGCATCGGTCACGTCCGCGCCGGGCATCAGCGTCACGAACGCCTTCGGCCGCTCGCCGAGGTACGCGTCGGGCACGCCGATCACGAGCGCCTCCTTCACCGCCCCGTGCTTGTAGAGCACGGCTTCGAGCTGGCTCGGGAACGCCTTGAAGCCGCCCACGACGATCATGTCCTTCAGCCGGTCGACCACGTAGACGTAACCGTCCGCGTCGATGTAGCCGACATCGCCCGTGCGCAGCCGGCCATCGATGAACGCTTCAGCGGTCGCCGCCTCTTTCTTCCAGTAGCCGCGCATGATCTGCGGGCCGGCGACCGTGATCTCGCCGGGCTCGCCCTCCGCCGGAGGTTTCGAAGGGTCGTCCTTGTCCACGATGACAATGCGCGTGCCGGGCAGCGGCTGGCCGATCGAGCCGGGCTTGCCTCCGGTCTCGTAGGGATTCACCGAAACCACACCCGCACTTTCGGTAAGCCCGTAGCCCTCCACCAGCTTCGCCTGCGTCTTCGCCTCGAACCGGGCCTTCAGCTCGGCGGCCATCGGCGCGCCACCCGAAATGCACGCGCGGATCGAGGTGAGGTCGTATTTGGCGATCTTCGGGCTGTCGAGAAATGCCTGGTACATCGTCGGCACGCCGGGCAGCGCGGTGATGCGGCGGCGCTGGATCGTCTCCAGCGCGAGGCCCAGTTCGAACTTCGGCAACAGCACCATCTCGCCCCCGCGCAGCACGGTGCGGTTAAGCACGCACGTGTTCGCGAACACGTGGAACAGCGGCAGCGCGCCGAGGATGCGGTCCTCGATATCCGGCTCGGGGTCGATCGCCTGCACCTGCTGCGCGTTCATAGAAAGATTGGCGTGCGTGAGCACCGCGCCCTTCGGCGTCCCCGTGGTGCCGCCCGTATATTGCAGCAGCGCGATGTCGCCGTGGACGTCGATCTCGGGCGCGTCCTCCAGCCCATCGTTTTCGAGCAGACTGGAAAAGCGGATATGGCGCAGGTCCGCCTTCACCTTCGAACGTTCGCGGCTTTTGAACACGCGGTAGAGCAGCGCCTTGCCTGCGGGCAGAACGTCGGCGAGCGAACCCACGACAAGACAGCGCAGCCGCGAGCTTTCCAACACCTCGGCGATCGTCGGGTAAAGCTGCGCGACGTCGAGGCAGACCATGATGTCCGTCTCGCTGTCCTCCACCTGGTGGCGAAGCTCGTCCGCCGTGTAGAGCGGCGAGAAGTTCACCACCGTGCCGCCCGCCTTCATGATCGCATAGTAAGCGATCACATATTGCGGGCAGTTCGGCAGGAAGAGGCCGACCTTGATGCCCCTCCGCACGCCGAGAATCTGGAAGCCGCGCGCGGCCTTGTTCACCGCCTCCGCGATCTCGGCATAGGAATAGATGCGGCCAAGGAAATCGATGCAGGCGGCGTCCGGCGTGCGCGCGGCGGCGTCCTCCAGAATCCGGTGGACCGGCATCGGCTCCAGCGTCAGATCCCAAGGCACCGGATGGCCGTAGTTCTGCATCCAATCCATGCCGCCGGGCATCATCCTCTCCCGCAATGCGTTTTGCGCGACTATAGCGCCTGTGTCTGAACTTTCGCTGAAAATCCGGGGAATTCGAGGCCGGTGAGCCGCGCGAGATCGGCAAGTGCCTGTGCTTCGCTCGTCACCTTGATCGCCGCCATGCCCATCGCGGCGGCGGGCTTGCAGTTGATGCCGAGGTCGTCGAGGTACACGCACGCCTCCGGCGCCACGCCCAGCGCGTCGCACATCATCTGGTAGATGCGCGGGTCGGGCTTGCGCACGCCGACCTTCGCGCTTTCGATCACATGTTCGAACCGCGCGAGGATCGCTGCGACGGCCGCGGCCTTCTCGGGATCCGCGCTCATGCCCGCGCCGCGCCCGACCTTGGCGTTGTTGGTGATACAGCCGAGCCGAAAACCCGCGTCCTTCAGCATATCGAGCGCCGCGACCATCGCCGGGCGAATATCGCCCGCGAGCAGGCTCAGCACATCGCGCCCCGCGATCTGATACCCCTGCGCCGCTGCTTCCTCAGCGAACAGCGCGTCGAAGGCGTCTGCGTCGATTTCGCTGCGTTCCAGCCGCGCCCAGGCGTTTCGGTCGGGGTCCGCGGCATTGATCCGCCGGATACTATCGCGCGGCAAACCCCGCGACGCTTCGTATCGGTTGAAGGCCTCGAACGGCGAAGACGTGATGACGCCGCCGAAGTCCCACAGAACCGCCGCGATCTCAGGCCGCACGATACCAGTCCACTCCGTCCGTCCGCGCACGCACCGCACGGCCCCGCCGCTCCAGATAATGCAGGTGCGCCAGCGTCTCGCCCGTCGCCATCATGATCTCGTCGTCGCCGACCGGACGGCGGAACAGCACCCCGAAACAATCGTGGGCGCGCTTCGGCGTCGCGATGAACGCCTCCAGCGCGTCGAGCTTCTGATGATGATCGGCCTCGAGCTGGTTGAGCCTTGCGTGCAGCCCCCGGAACGGCTCGTTGTGGGCGGGGAACACGTAAAGTTCGTGATCGAGCGCGCGCAGCTTCTCGATGCTCGCAAGCCAGTCGCCGAGCGGATCGGCCTCGGGCTCGGTCGAATAGACCGACACGTTGGAGGTGATGCGCGGCAGCACCTGGTCGCCCGCGATCATCAGCCCGTCTTCGTCGGCGACGAGGCAGGCGTGCTCGGGCGTATGCCCGCGTCCCACCACGATGCGCCACGCCCGCCCGCCGATGCGCAGCACGTCGCCGTCGGCGATGCGGATGAAGCTCGATGGCAGGCGCGAGACGGCGCGGGAAAAGCGGCCCCAACCGCGATTGCGGAAGCTTTCCAGCACCGCATCCGGCCATCCGGCGGCGCGGTAGAAATCAACGGCCTGATCGGGCGGCGCATCGGCGATGTCGAGCGTCAGCATCCGCGCCATCAGATATTCGGTGCGCGCCATCACCAGCGGCGCACCGCTTTTGTAGGCCAGCCAGCCCGCAAGCCCCAGATGATCCGGGTGATAGTGCGTGACGATGACGCGCGTGACCGGCTTTCCCGCCAGAGGTCCGGCGAGCAGCTCGCGCCACACGCCCTTGCAGCCTTCGGTGTTGAGCCCCGTATCGACGATCGCCCAGCCGTCGCCGTCGTCCAGCACCCAGAGGTTGATGTGGTCGAGGCTCATCGGCAGCGGCATCCGCAGCCAGAACACGCCCGGCGCGATCTCGTGCAACTTGTCTGGAGGCGGCGCCCAGCGGCCAAGCGGGTAGAACAGCCCGCGCCGCTCCTCACCCTCGTCGGGCGGAAGCGCGTGGTCCGCAAGCGATGCGTCGCCGATGGGTTCAGTCGTCATAACCGCACCGGCTTAGGCCGCGCGGCGCGCCGCAGCGACCTCCCGGAAACGTCAGCCCTGATCGGCTTCGTCCAGAGCTTCCTGCGCGGCGCGCGCCGCTTCGGCGCGCTCCTTGCGCAGCTCTTCCAGAAGCTCGTCGCGGTCGTGATCGAACGTCATGTCGACGCGCTCGATACCCGCCTTCTTCGCCGCCACGGCGACGAGCGCATCGAGTTCGCGCTGCGAACAGAGGCCGAGCGTCACCGGATCCTTGGGCGTGATGTTCTGGATGTTCCAGTGCGTCTTGTCGCGGATCGCCGAGATCGTCGTCTTCGTAGTGCCGATGATGCGCGAAATCTGCGCGTCGGTGATCTCCGGATGGTTGCGCACGATCCAGGCGATGCCGTCCGGCTTGTCCTGACGCTTCGAAACCGGCGTGTAGCGCGGCCCCTTGGTGCGGCGCTGCTGCTCCGGCCCCTTCTGCAGCACCAGGCTGTGCGCGGGGTTCGCCTGGGCCTTGTCGAGCTCGGCCTGCGTCAGGTCGCCGGCACGGATCGGATCGCGCGGGATATGCTTTGCAGAGGCTGTCTCGTCGGCGATCGCCTGCACTTCAAGCACATGCAGCCCGCAGAAATCGGCAATCTGCGAGAAGGTGAGCGCCGTGTTGTCGACCAGCCATGCAGCGGTCGCGTGCGGCATCAGTGGATAATTCTGGGCCATGGCGAATGCGCCTCTTCTCGAAAGAGCGAAATAAAAGGGCCGCCCTTTGGGGGGCGGCCGAACCTCTAAACTATAGGCACGCCTCAGGCTGCGATCAAGGGTTTTAGCGGCACCAACGCGCCCCGGAACTCGGTGGCGGCGCGTTCCCAGCTGAAACTCCGGCCGTAAGCGGCGCACGCAGCACGATCCTTGCCGAGCGCGCCGGCGATGGCCGCCTCGAGATCTTGATCGAGACACCCCGTCTCGGGCGTCACGATGTCGATCGGCCCCTGCACCGGATAGGCCGCCACGGGAACGCCGGAGGCGAGTGCCTCGATCAGCACCATGCCGAACGTATCGGTGCGGCTTGGGAACACGAACACGTCCGCGCCCGCATAGGCCGAAGCGAGCGCCGGGCCGCGCAGCGCGCCGAGGAAGATCACGTCGGGAAACTTTCGTTCGAGCGCCTTTCGCGCCGGGCCGTCTCCCACGACAACGCGTGTGCCCGGATGGTTCGTGGCGAGGAAGGCCTCGATGTTCTTTTCCACCGCGATCCGTCCCACATAAAGCTGGATAGGCCGGGGGAGCGCTTCGTAGGCCGCGTGCGGCGCGCTGTCCGCCGAAAAATTCGTAAGGTCGACGCCGCGTCCGAACGGCGCCGTCGGGCCGATGCCTTCCGCGGCGAGCTGCGCACGCAGGCTTGGCGTCGCGGCGAGAACGCTCTCGGCGGGGCCGTGGAACCAACGCTCGTACCGCCAGAACCACGCCGCCGGAAGGCCGGTACGCGCGGACACATAATCCGGGAAATGCGTGTGATAAGCGGTCGTGAACGGCAGTCCCGAGCGCAGACACCATCGCCTTGCGGCAAGCCCCAGCATTCCTTCGGTGGCGATATGGATGGCATCGGGGACGAAGGCGCGCAGCCGTTTCCCGACCTGACCGGACGTTGCGAGCGCAAGCCGGATTTCGCCATAGCCCGGACAGGGCAGCGAGGGCCACGCGTCAGGCGAAAGCACCAGAACCGTATGCCCGGCGCGCTCCAGCTCGCCGCGCACCATCTGAAGCGTGCGCACCACGCCGTTCACCTGCGGCTCCCACGCATCGGTGACGATCGCTATGCGCATGGAAACGGGCTCAGGCCGCGTTTGCTTGCTGCATGGGAAGCACGCGCGCGTTCATCTCGTCGGCCCAGTGCAGGATTTCCATCGTGCCGTTGAAGTGCTCGACGAGCGCGGTGCAACCCTCGACCCAGTCGCCGTCGTTGTAATAGACGACGTCGCCGAATTGCCGTTCCTCGGCGGTGTGAATGTGCCCGCAGACGACACCGTCGAGCTGGCGGTCGCCAGCCGCCTTGGCGACGGCTTCCTCGAAGCGGCTGATGAACTCGACCGCATTCTTCACCTTGTGCTTGGCGTGCTTGGAAAGCGACCAATAGGGCATGCCGAAACGCGCGCGCACCTTGTTGACGACCGTGTTCAGCTTCATCAGCATTTCGTATGCAGCGTCGCCGAGGAACGCGAGCCAGCGCGCGTAGAGCACCACGGCGTCGAACTCGTCACCGTGCAGCACGAGCAGGCGACGGCCGTCGGCGGTTTCGTGAATGGCTTTCGATCGAATCTCGACGCCGCCGAAGCTGAGCCCGGTGAACTGGCGGAACACCTCGTCGTGATTGCCCGGAATGTAGATGACGCGCGTGCCGCGCTTGGCGCGCTTCAGCAGGCGCCAGACGATGTCGTTGTGCTTGGCGGGCCAGTACCAGCTCTTCTTCAGCCGCCACCCGTCGATGATATCGCCGACGAGAAAGAGCGTGTCGGAATCGACGCTGTCGAGAAAGTCGATCAGCAGATCGGCATTGCAGCCGCGTGTGCCGAGATGCACGTCCGATATCCAGATCGTGCGGTAACGGCGGCGATCGCTCTTGCGGACTTCGGGCTGGCTCGGCCGAAGCGACGCGATGCGATCGGCAAAGTCTTCAGGCGCAAACATGTTCAAGTCGACCTCCACTGGCGGACGGCTGTTTGCGCGCCAGCGTATCGCGGTGTTGCGTTACGATTTGCAGGCCGAATTATGAAGGTTTTGCGCGAGTCGCGGCGGAATCAAGCGTGCGAGTCGATCCGGATATGCCCCGGCAGACCGGCAACGCGGGCGAGCCAAGCCTGCACGCGCGGATAGCCTGTCAGGTCGAACGCGCCGCCTTCTTCGCACACATGCGTGTAAGCGTAGAGCGCGATGTCGGCGAGGCTGAGGCTGTTCCCGACGAACCACTGGCGGTGCGTCAGATGCGCATCCATCAGTTTGAGTGCCGCTTCGCCGCCCGCGCGCTTGCCGTCGATCTGCGCCCGCTGCGCATCCGAAAGCGCGTCGCGCCCCACGTACGCGAGCCAGAAGCGCAGCGTCGCGATGTTTGGCTCGTGGTTATACTGTTCCCAGAACATCCAGCGCAGCATGTCCGCCTCGTCCCAGCGGTCCGCCGGGATCAGCGCCGAGCCTTTGGCAAGGTAGAAGATCGCCGCGTTCGATTCCGGCAGATAGCGCTCTCCGACCTGCAGCACCGGCACGCGGCCGTTCGCGTTCACGGTGGAAAGATAGGCGGGTGTGCGCGTCTCACCCTTGCGGATGTCGTAGAGCTTGCGCTCCAGCGGCAAGCCGAGGTGCGCCGCTGTCAGGCGGATCTTGTAGCAATTGCCCGAAACCGGGTCTTCATGCAGCGTCAGCCTGTCCATGCGCGATCTCCAGTACGACCTTGCCCACGTGTTCGCCAGATTCGAGATAACGATGCGCGTCCGCCGCGGCTTCCAGCGGGAACACGCGGTCGACGACGGCCTTCAAGCCACCGCCCGCGAACAGCGGCCAGACATCAGCGGCGAGGCTGTCAGCAAGCAGCGATTTATATTCGATGCTGCGCGGGCGCAGCATCGATCCCGTCAGGATCAGTCCCTTGCGCATGACCGCGCCGAGATCGAGCTCGCCGGTCTGGCCGCGCTGGAACGCAATCGACACATGACGCCCGCTTTCGCCGAGGCACTTGATGTTGCGCGCCAGATAATCGCCGCCCACCATATCGAGCACGATGTTGACCCCGCGCCCGCCGGTGATCGCGGCAACCTCGGCAACGAAATCCTGCGCCTTGTAATCGATCGCGTGATCCGCGCCGAGCGCCAGCGCCGCCGCGCATTTTTCCGCGCTGCCGCAGGTGACGATCGACGTCAGCCCGAATGCCTTGCAGAGCAGGATCGCAGTGACGCCGATGCCGCTCGTGCCGCCGTGGATCAGCGCGGTTTCGCCCGGGGCGCCGTAGCCGCGCTCGAAGAGGTTCGACCACACCGTGAAATACGTCTCCGGCAGGCTCGCCGCCTCGATGAGCGTCAGCCCTTCGGGCACCGGCAGGCACTGGCCTTCGGGGACCGTGCAATACTGCGCATAGCCGCCGCCCGCGACGAGCGCGCACACCTGCTGGCCGATCTGCAAACGCCCGGTTCCGCTGCCCAAAGCGACGATTTCGCCCGCGATCTCCAGCCCCGGTATCGAAGGTGCGCCCGGTGGCATCGGATACAGGCCGAGGCGCTGCAGCACGTCGGGCCGGTTCACGCCCGCCGCTGCGACCTTCACGAGCACTTCGCCGTCCTTCGGCACGGGGACGGGACGGTGGACGGGGACGAGCACTTCGGGGCCGCCGGGGCCTTCGGGGTCGATCGCGATCATGTCCACTGGAACCCCGGCCATGACGTCATCCTCCCCCTTGTTCGCGGCGCCCCTCTAGCGCAGATTGCGCGGCCATTCCAGGCACGGGTTAACCCTATGGACGACGATTTTCTGCCGAAAACGAAAGACGATCCGCTGACCCTGCTCACGCGGCAGGATCTCGATCCGCTGTCGCAGGACGAACTGAGGGCGCGCATCGCCGCGCTTGAAGCCGAGATCGGGCGGACACGCGCCAAGCTCACCGCGGCGGGCAGCGTGAAATCCGCCGCTGACGCGCTTTTCGCACGAAAATAGACGCCTCTCACAAGTCACGGGATGCGCGCGCCGCCTCAGCGGCACATGCTTCGCCCAACAACCGTGGGAGGGTCTCTTGAATTTCGATTTCTCGGACGACGCACGCGCGCTCAGCGAGTCCGCCCGGCGTATGCTGACGCAGCACGCGGGCCCCGACGCGGCGCGGCGCATCATGGATTCGGATGCGCCCTATGATACAGCGCTGTGGCGGCAGGTCGTCGACCTCGGCCTCACCGCCGCGCGCGTGCCGGAGGCGCACGGCGGCGTCGGCCTGTCGCCCGAGGAGAGCTGCGTGCTCGCCGAGGAATTCGGCCGCAGCCTCGCCCCCGTCCCCTTCCTCTCGACGCTGCTCGTAACCGAGGCGCTGCTTCTTGCCGGGACCGAAGCGCAGCAGGCGAAATACCTGCCCGGCATCGCGGAAGGCAGCGTCATCGCCTGCTACGCATGGGGCGAAGGCGCGAATTCGCCCGCCGCGATCCCCGCGACACGCACTGAGGGCGGCAGGCTCACGGGCACGAAGTCCCCGGTCGCAGACGCGCTCGCCGCGAGCCTCGCGGTCGTGACCGCCGCAGGAGAGGACGGCCCGGCGCTCTGGCTCGTCGATCTGAAAGACGCCGCCGTCGCGCCCGCCGCGACGCTCGATCTCGTCCGCAAGCACGGCACGATCACGCTTGACGGCACCCCCGCCGAACCTCTCGGCACATCCGCAGACTACCAACGCTTCCTCGATCGCGCCGCCGTGATCCTCGCGTTCGAAGCGATCGGCACGGCGAGCGCCGCAATGGAAATGGCGGTGGGCTACGCGAAGGACCGTGTCGCCTTCGGCCAGCGCATCGGCCGCTATCAGGGCGTCAAGCACAAGTGCGCCGACATGTACATCAAGCTCGAACTCGCCCGCGCCCACGCGCTCTACGGTGCATGGGCGTTCGCGGCGGATGCCGACGAGCTGCGCCACGCCGCCGCCGCCGCGCGCGCCGCGAGCCTCGACGCCGTGCGCTTCACCGCCGAGGAGAATGTGCAGCTGCACGGCGGCATCGGCTTCACGTGGGAATCGAACTGCCAATTCTACTACCGCCGCGCCCGGCAGATCAGTGCCGCGCTCGGCAGCCGCGCGTTCTGGGCGGACCGGCTGGTGCGCGCGCTCGAACAGCGCAACCGCGCTGCCGCCTGAGGGAGACAAGATATGGATTTCAACGACACCCCACAGGAAGCCGAATACCGCGCCAAGGTCCGCGCCTGGATCGCCGAGGCGGCGAAGGAATACCAAGGCCTTCCCGAACCGAAATCGCAGGACGAATTCGTCGCCCGTCAGAAAAGCTGGCAGAAGAAGAAATACGAAGCCGGCTACGCAGGCCTCACCTGGCCCAAGGCGTTCGGCGGGCAGGGCCTCGGGCCGATGAACGCGATCATCTTCGGGCAGGAGGAGGCGAAATCCGCCGCGCCAACCGGCCTCTATTCAATCGGCCTCGGCATGTGCATCCCCACGGTGTTCACGCACGGCCCGAAGGAGGCGATCGAACGCTTCGTACCGAAGGCGCTGGAGGGGAGCGAAATCTGGTGCCAGCTGTTCTCCGAGCCCATCGCCGGCTCCGACCTCGCAGGCATCCGCACCAAGGCGGTGCGCGACGGGGACGACTGGATCATCACCGGCCAGAAGGTGTGGACGACGTTCGCGCACCTTTCGGACTACGGCATCATCGTCACCCGCACCGATCCGTCCGCGCCCAAGCACAAGGGGCTCACCATGTTCATCGTGGACATGCACGCGCCGGGCGTCGATGCGCGGCCGCTCAAACAAATGTCGGGCGGCGCGGACTTCAACGAAGTGTTCTTCGATAGCGTGCGCGTGCCCGACGCATGGCGGATCGGCGCGGTCGGCGACGGCTGGAAGGCCGGGCTCACCACGCTGATGAACGAGCGCCTCGCGGTCGGCGGCAAGCCGCGCAATTCGCCCGGCTGGCGCACGCTGATGGAGCTTGCGAAGGGCATCGACACCGAACAGGGCCCCGCGATCGAACGCATGGACGTCCGCGCCCGCATCGCCGACACCTACATCAGCGATGAGGGTGTGAAGCTCACGCAGATGCGCGCGCTTTCTGCGCTTTCGCAGGGCAAGACGCCGGGCGCGGAGCAATCGATCTCCAAGGTCGTCGTCGCGAAAACCATGCAGGACATGGCGGCCTTCGCGCTCGATCTGTCCGAAAGCGCAGGCTTCGCGGCGGGCGAAAAGGACAGCGACCTGCAGCGCCTGCAGGGCGCCTACATGTGGTCCGCGGGCCTCCGCATCGCGGGCGGCACCGACGAGATTCTGCGCAACATCATCGCCGAGCGCGTGCTCGGCCTGCCGGGGGATTTGCGGCCCGACAAGGACACACCTTTCAACGAGATCGTGCCGCTATAGGGCGTCTGCCCTTGGCAGCGGCGCTTCGCGCTGCCACATGGGAACAATGGACATCAAGGCCGCGATCGAAGCCGCACCCTATGGCGCAAGCGAGCGTATATCGCCGCTCGTCCGCCGCGTGCTTGCGCGGAATCCGAGCCCGTTCACCTTCCTCGGCACCGGCACCTATATCGTGGGGAGCGGCAAGGTCGCCGTGATCGACCCCGGCCCGGACGAGGACGCGCATCTGGACGCCATCCTCGCCGCCACGGCGGGCGAGACGATCAGCCACCTCTTCATTACCCACACGCACCGCGATCACAGCCCCCTCGCCGTGCGGCTGAAGGCGCTGAGCGGCGCCGAGGTCGTGGGCTGCGCGCCGCTGGTGCTGGAAGACGACGGCCCCCGCACCGACGCCGCCTTCGACAGCACCTACACCCCCGACCGTGTGCTCGCGCACGGCGAGGTCGTGCCCGGCGGCACATGGGCGGACGGCGGCTGGACGATGGAGGCGGTGCACACCCCCGGCCACACATCGAACCACCTGTGCTTCGCGCTCCACGAGGAAAAGGCGCTGTTCACCGGCGACCATGTGATGGGCTGGTCGACAAGCGTCGTGACGCCGCCCGACGGCGACATGCGCGACTATATGGCAAGCCTGAAGTTGCTGCAGACGCGCGACGACACCGTCTATTATCCCACGCACGGCGAACCCGTCACCGAGCCGCAGCGGCTGGTGCGCGGCTACATCGCGCATCGCCGTCAACGCGAGGGCCAGATCCTGCGCCTGCTGGAGGGCAGCCCGAAGGCGATCCCCGATCTCGTCGCCGCGATGTACGCCTCTGTCGATCCCCGGCTGCACCCGGCGGCGGGCCGTTCGGTGCTCGCGCACCTGATCGACCTTCAGGCGCGCGGCATGGTAAGCGCGGACGGAGACGTGTGGGAGAAGGCCGCGTGAAAACCGTTCTGACGCTCGCCGCCGGTCTGCTGCTCGGTGCCCTCGCAGCCTTTTTCCTGGGCCGCGGAGAGGACAAGCCGCTCGATGCGCGGTCCATCGCCGCCGCCAGCCTTGAGGCCGTCCGCGCGCAGAACAAGCTCACTGTGTTCGCCGGGCGTTTCACGGTCGCGGTGACGACGCGCGTCGAAAAGCTCGGTCTGTCGGCGGAAAAGACGCTGATCGTGCCTGCCACGGTCCGCTACGACATCGATTATTCGAAGGTCCGCCGCGACGACATGGTGTGGGACGAAGGCAGCCGCGTGATGACGGTGCGCCTGCCCGATATCCAGCTCGACGAGCCGCAGGTCGATATGGCGAACGTCCGCGAATACGGCGGCGGCACGATCCTGATGGCGCTCGGCAATGCCGAAGAGGTCATCGACGCCGCCAACCGCCGCAAGATCAGGGAGGCCGTGCTCAAGGAAGCCGATACCACCCTCCTTCGGGAACTCGCGCGCGGTTCCGCGCGCACCGCCGTGGAGCGCGGCTTTGCCTTGCCGCTCGCCGCCGCCGGAATCGACGCCCGCATCATCGTCCGTTTCCCGGACGAGAGCGGCTACGCACTTTAGGAGTATCGACGACATGGATGCACGCCGCGCAGAGCTGCCGAAGGGCAAGGATTTGCTGAGCGAGATCGACCGGCTGAAGCGGGAACGCAACGCCGTGATCCTCGCGCATTATTATCAGGAGGCCGCGATCCAGGACATCGCGGACTTTGTGGGCGACAGCCTCGACCTCTCGCGCAAGGCCGCGGACACGGACGCGGACGTCATCGCCTTCTGCGGCGTGCGCTTCATGGCGGAAACCGCGAAGATTCTCTCCCCGCAGAAGACCGTGATCCTGCCGGACATGGACGCCGGATGCAGCCTTGAAGATTCCTGCCCGCCCGAGCAGTTCAAGCGTTTCCGCGAGGCGAACCCCGATCACATCGCGCTCACCTACATCAATTGCTCGGCGGCGGTGAAAGCGCTCTCCGACATCATCGTCACCTCGTCCTCGGCCGAGAAGATCATCAGCCAGCTGCCCAGGGACCAGAAGATCATCTTCGGGCCGGATCGGCACCTCGGCGGCTATCTTTCGCGCAAGTTCGGCCGCGAGATGCTGCTGTGGCCGGGCGCGTGCATCGTGCACGAGGCGTTCAGCGAAAAGGAACTTCTGAAGCTGAAGGCGCAGCACCCGGACGCGCCCGTCGCCGCGCACCCTGAATGCCCCGGCAACATCCTCGACCACGCCGATCTCGTCGGCTCGACAAGCGCGATCCTGAAATTCGCGCTCGAAAGCCCGGCGGAAACGATCATCGTCGTCACCGAGCCCCATATCATCCACCAGATGGAAAAGGCCGCCCCGCACAAGACCTTCATCGGTGCGCCGGGCGCAGACGGAAACTGCAGCTGCAACAACTGCCCGTTCATGGCGCTCAACACGATGGAAAAACTCTACCTCGCACTGCGCGACCTCAAGCCGGTGATCGAGATGGACGAGGACATCCGCACGAAGGCCCTGAAACCGCTCGAACGGATGCTGGCGATGGCCTCATCCACGGTGGGTCAGGGCGACATTTCGAGCGTGCGGGTTACTGGGGATTGATGCTTTCGCCCACCAACTCGTCATACCTGCGCAGGTATGACGACGAGTGTGGAATTGACCCTGCCCCGAATCCGTTTCACTTGATGCGTCCGGTAACAAGCGTCTTAGGGACGAAACGCCATGCGTTTTTCCATTCTGTTGATGGCGGCTTTGACTCTGGCGACTGCACCCGCCGCATCTGCGGCCGAAGACGATCCCAACCTCTGGCTTGAAGAGGTCGAGGGCGCCCGCGCGCTCGATCAGGTGCGCGCGTGGAATGCCGCGACCGAGAAGCGCCTGCGGACGGAAAGCCCGGCGTTCAAGGCGCTGCAGGCCGAGATGCAGGCGATCCTGGAGGACGACAGCCGCATCGCCGTGCCCGAGGCGATTCTGGGGGACAAGGTGACGAACCTGTGGACGGATGCGAAGAACCCGCAGGGGCTGTGGCGCATTGCCGATCTCGACGCTTTCGCCGCCGGAAAGCCGGTGTGGCGCACGCTGATCGACCTCGATGCGATGTCGAAGGCGGACGGGCGGAAATGGGTGTGGAAGGGCGCCGCGTGCCTTGCGCCCGCTTATGCCCGCTGCATGGTCGGCCTGTCCGACGGCGGCTCCGACGCGCTCGTCTACCGCGAGTTCGATATGGACGCGGGCGCGTTCGTTAGCGGCGGCTTTGAGACGCCCGAGGCGAAGGGCGACGTCGCGTGGGTCGATCTCGACCGGCTGATGATCGCCACCGCGCACGGCGGAGACGTGACCGAATCGGGCTACCCGCGTCAGGTCCGCCTGTGGAAACGCGGTACGCCGATGGCGGAGGCTGCGCTGCTCGCCGAGGGCAAGGCCGGCGACATGGGCATGGATGCGAGCGCAACCGGCAGCGAAGGCCGCATGTGGCCACGCATCACGCGCCATCCCGATTTCTGGACCGCCGAGACCTTCCACCTGAACCTGGACGGCACGCTCATTCGTTCGCCGCTGCCGGAGACGGCAACGATCGAGGACATGCTCGGCAGCCGCGTCGTCGCGCTGCTGCACAAGGATTGGGTTTACGGCGGCAAGACCTATGCGGCGGGCGCGCTCGTCGCCTATGACGCGGCAACGCTCGTCGTCGGGGGTCCGGCGGCGGTCGAGCAGGTCTATGCGCCTTCGCGGAAACAGGCGATCGAGTCTGTCGTCGCGGGCAGCGGACGCCTCTACGTGTCGCTGCTGGAGGATGTCGCCGGGCGGCTGATCGCGCTCACACCGACCGCAGCCGGCTGGACGGCGGAAACCGTGCCGGTGCCGCCGAACAGCGCGGTGACGCTCGCGGTGGCCGGGGGCGCGAACGACACCGCCTTCTACACGACCGAGAGCTTCGCCAGCCCCGAGACTTTGACGGCAGTGCGCGGCGGCAGCGCACCCGTAGAGGTTGCCGCGCTTCGGGCGTTCTTCGATCCCGCCTCGATTTCCGTTGAGCAGCGCTTCGCAACCTCGAAGGACGGCACGCGCATCCCTTATTTCGTCGTGCGTCCGGCAGGCACGAAAGGCCCACTGCCGACGATCATGCACGCCTACGGCGGCTTCCGGAGCGCGCAGAAGCCGACCTACCTCACCAAGAATCCCTACCAGATCGGCCCGGGCGGGCTATTCTGGCTGAAGGACGGCGGCAGCTTCGTGATCGCCAACATTCGCGGCGGCGGTGAATACGGCCCGGCGTGGCACGAGGCGGCGCTGCGCGAGAAGCGCCAGAACAGTTTCGACGATCTCTATGCCGTCGCCGAGGATCTGAAGCGCGCCGGGCTGACCTCGAAACTTGGCGTTTCGGGCCGTTCGCAGGGCGGGATGCTCGTGGGCGTCGCGATGACGCAGCGGCCGGACCTCTTCGACGCCGTCATCATGGGCGTGCCGCTCGCCGACATGCTGCGCTACAACAGGCTGCTCGCGGGCGCATCGTGGATGGGCGAATACGGCAATCCCGACGTGGCGGAGGACCGAGCGTTCATCGCGAAATATTCGCCGTACCAGAACCTGCGCCCGGGCGCGAAATACCCGCCCGTCATCATCTATACGTCTACGAAGGACGATCGCGTCCACCCCGGCCACGCCCGGAAGTATGCAGCTCGGCTGGCTGAGCAACGCCACGCCTTCGACTACTTCGAAAACATCGAAGGCGGCCACACCGGCACCGCCAACGCCGCCGAACACGCCTACCGCGCCGCGCTGATGCTGTCCTTCGCGCGCCGGGAACTGATGGGGAAATGAACATGGCGATCGCAGGCTTCGACACGGCGGCTTTCGTGCGCGCCACGCTCGCCGAGGATCTGGGCGACGCGGGCGATATCACCTCCGCCGCCGTGATTCCGGCGGACGCGCGCTTCCACGGTGTGATGGACAGCCGCGACGCCATCGTCGTCGCCGGCCTCGACATCGCCGCCGCCTTCTTCCGCTCGCTCGATCCTGAGGTGGAGATCGAGATGCTCGCGAAGGACGGCGACCGGGTGGCGGCGGGCACCGACCTGATGCGCCTTTCCGGCCTCGCCCGCGCCATGCTCACCGCCGAACGCTCGGCGCTCAACACCGTGCAGCACCTCTCCGGCATTGCGACGCTCACGCGCCGCTATGTCGATGCCATCGCGGGCACGGGCGCGATCCTGCTCGATACGCGCAAGACCATCCCCGGGCTGCGGCTCCTCGAAAAATACGCGACACGCATGGGCGGCGCGCAGAACCACCGCATGGGGCTGTGGGACGCGGCAATGATTAAGGACAATCACGTCGCGGTGGCGGGGGGCGTCGGCGAGGCCGTGCGCCGGGCGAAGGACGCAGGTATCGCCAGCATCATTCTGGAGGTCGACCGGGTGGACCAGATCGAGCCGGGGCTTGCGGCAGGCGCGACGCACCTGCTGCTCGACAATATGGGCGTTCCGGAGCTCCGCGCGGCTGTCAGCCTCGTCGCGGGGCGCGTGCCGACCGAAGCATCGGGCGGGGTCAATCTCGATACGATCCGGGGCATGGCCGAAACCGGCGTCACCTATGTTTCGGTCGGCCGGATCACGCAGTCCGCCCCCGCCGCCGATATCGGGCTCGACCTTGCGAGCGCCTGAGCGTCTGCTGCTAGCGCTCTGCCTCGCGGCCTGCGGAACGGCGGATGATTCCGCCGGCACAGCGACGGCGGAATGCAACATCCCCGCGAAGCTGGACCTGCCGCGGACTGCGAGCCTGCCGGACGTGACGCCGGACGCACCGGCGGCGGCCTATGTGCTTGCGATGTCGTGGTCGCCGGAATTCTGCCGGTTCCGCAAGGACGCGGCCGCCCACGAAGGCCAGTGTGCGGACAATGACTTCGATTTCATCTTGCACGGTCTCTGGGTGGACAGCGCGGCAGGTCCGTCGCCCCGCGCCTGTGCGGTGGCGCAGCCGGTGGGCGAGGCGCTCGTGCGCCAGCATTATTGCATGATGCCTTCGGTGCAGCTGATGCAGCACCAGTGGGCGGCGCACGGCACCTGCGCCTTTTCAAGCGCGGAGGCCTATTTCGGCGCGGCGAAATCGCTGTGGGACGGCGTGAAGCATCCCGATCTCCGAGAGCTTCGCGGCGAGACCCTGACAGCAGGCATGGTGCGCGAAGCCTTTGTGAAGGCCAATATCGGCCTGCCTTCAGACGCAATCGCGATTGCCGTGAACAACCGCGGCTGGCTAAACGAAGTGCGGTTGTGCATGGACCTCGACTACAATTACGCCACCTGCCGCGCGCCGGGCGCAGCGGATGGCGCAGCCGTGCTTATCTGGCGCGGCGGGTGACGGTGCCTTCGACCACTGCCGTCTTCGGGTGGTGCTTGTCCATGTGCTTCTTGATGATGCGCAGGTTGCGCGTGTTCGACCGGAACAGCACATCCATCGCATCGCCGAGCAGCGGCACGAAGCCGATCGCGGTGTCGAACAGCGTATTCCCCGCCATTCGGGCAATGTGCCAGCGCGACATGCCGAGGTTGCGCGCTTCCCAGATGATGTAGGCGGACATCAGTCCAGCGATGATGTCGCCGACAACGGGAACGAAGCCGAGAACGGCATCGAGACCGATCTTGTAGTTGATGCCCGGCACGGCGATCGACCGTTCGAGCAGCGCTTCCAGCGCCTCAACGCGCGCACGCACGGCGTGCGGATCGCGCGAATCGAACCCGGCGCGGGCCATCACCTCTTCAAATGCACGCTGATCGACGCTCACCTGCAGCCTCCTTGAAAGCCTGTGGCTGCGCTATTTGGTGACGACGGCTCCACATGCAAGACGCGGCCCCGCGTTTCCTGCCGGATCGGTGACGCCGTCATCGGGCTTGGCGTGAACGACGACGGCCGCGCCGTCGGTATCCAGGATCGGCGTCTCGCCGCTGTAGAGCGTTGCGCCTTCGATGCGCGCCTCAACGCGCCCCATACCGTCCGCACCGACGATGACGTTCGGCAGGTCGCCCTTGTGCTGGCCGTGCTTCGCGCCCGTCGGGTTGAAGTGCGAGCCCGCGGAGGTGAAGTCCGGCGCGGTGCAAAGACCGACACCGTGGACATGGAAAGCGTACGTGCCGGAGGGCCAGCCTTCGAGCACGAGCCCGACGTTGACGCTGCCCCCTGCTTCGGTGAGCACCGCGCGGCCCTTCGTGGCGCCATCCTTGTCGAGAAGCTGCGCATAAGCCGCGGGCGGCGGTGCAGCGGGCGCGACGGGCTGTTCGGCCTTGCTCGCGCAAGCTCCGGCCAGCAGGGCGGCCAAAGGAATGAGGGTCGTGGAAACGCGCATGATCGGTCTGTCCCCTGTATTGGTATGGCAGATCAACGCACTATGGCGTTTAAGGTTTCGCGCGCGACCTCAATCCATGGTCTTGACGATTTCCTCGACCATTTTCTTGGCGTCGGCGAGGAGCATCATGGTGTTGTCGCGGTAGAAGAGCTCGTTGTCGACGCCGGCATAGCCGACCCCGCCCATCGAGCGCTTGATGAACAACACGGTCTTCGCCTTTTCGACGTCGAGCACGGGCATCCCGTAGATCGGCGAGGTCTTGTCGGTTTTTGCCGCCGGATTGGTGACGTCGTTGGCGCCGATCACGAACGCGACGTCGGCCTGGCCGAAGTCGGTGTTGATGTCCTCAAGCTCGAACACCTCGTCGTAAGGCACGTTGGCTTCAGCGAGCAGCACGTTCATATGCCCCGGCATACGGCCCGCCACCGGGTGGATCGCATAGCGCACGTCGACGCCCTGGTGCTTCAGCTTGTCGCCCATCTCGCGCAGCACGTGCTGCGCCTGCGCCACCGCCATGCCGTAGCCCGGCACGATGATGACCTTCTCGGCGTTCTGCATCAGGAACGCGGCGTCCTCGGCGGAGCCGCGCTTCCACGGCCGGTCTATGGCGGCGGCTGCGCCCGCAGGCCCCGCCTCGGCGCCGAACCCGCCGGCGATGACGCTGATGAAGCTGCGGTTCATCGCGCGGCACATGATGTAGCTGAGGATCGCGCCCGAGGAGCCGACCAGCGCGCCGGTGATGATCATCGCCGTGTTCTGCAGCGTGAAGCCCATCGCCGCTGCCGCCCAGCCCGAATAGCTGTTCAGCATCGAGACGACGACCGGCATGTCCGCGCCGCCGATCGGAATGATGAGCAGGAAGCCGATCAGGAAGGCGAGGCCCGTTACTGTCCAGAAAACCCAGGCGTCGGGCGACGGTTCAAGCGTGAACCATGCGATAAGCCCGAGAATGCCGACGAGCGTGCCGAGGTTGATCACATGCCGCAGCGGCAGCAGGATCGGGGCGCCCGACATGTTGCCGTTCAATTTCAGGAACGCGATGACCGAGCCGGAGAAGGTGATCGCGCCGATGGCGATGCCGAGCCCCATCTCGATACGGCTGACCGGGAAGATTTCGCCGTCCGCGCCCGCGATGCCGAACGCCTGCGGATTGAGGAACGCCGCCGCCGCCACCAGCACGGCGGCCATGCCGACGAGGCTGTGGAACGCCGCGACGAGCTGCGGCATCGCAGTCATGGCGATGCGCCGCGCGACGATGAAGCCGATACCGCCGCCGAGGATGATCGCGGCCGCGATCTCGGGCAGAGAGGCGATGTCGTGCGTGGCGAGCGTCGTCGCCACCGCGATCCCCATGCCGATCATGCCGTTGCGGTTGCCCGCGCGGCTGGTCTCGGGCGACGAAAGCCCCCGCAGCGCGAGGATGAACAGAACCCCGGAGACGAGGTAAGCGAGAAGCGCCCATGCGGGCACAGCGGAAGCGACGTGTTCCATCGGCGCTCAGCCCTTCTTCTCTTTTTTCTTGTACATGGCGAGCATCCGCTGCGTCACCGCGAAGCCGCCGAAGATGTTGACGCTGGCGAGCGCAACGGCGACGAGACCGAGCCACTTGGCAAGCCCCGAACCGGCGGCCAGCGCCGCGATCAGCGCACCCACGATGATCACCGAGGAGATCGCGTTCGTCACCGCCATCAGCGGCGTGTGCAGCGCCGGCGTGACCGACCAGACCACGTAATAGCCTACAAAACAGGCCATCACGAAGATCGACAGGATCGAAATGAAGTCCATGACCTATGCTCCCCCCAGCACCGGATGGACGGCCTTGCCGTCCTTGGTCAGCCGCACGCCCTTCACGATCTCGTCGTCGTCGGGCAGCACGGGCGCCTTCGTGTCCTTATCCCAGAACGCCGACAGGAAATTGAACAGGTTGCGCGCGTAGAGCAGCGAGGCGTCCGCCGCCAGGCGGCTCGGCACGTTCCTGTGCCCGACGATTTTGACGCCGTGCTTCACCACGATCTCGCCCGCCACGGCACCTTCGACGTTGCCCCCGGCTTCGACCGCGAGGTCGACGAGCACACTGCCCGGCCGCATCGTCGCGAGCTGCGCGTCGCTGACGAGGCGCGGCGCCGCGCGGCCCGGGATGAGCGCGGTGGTGATCACGATGTCCTGCTTGGCAATATGCGATGACACCAGCTCGGCCTGCGCCGCCTTGTATTCGTCGGACATCTCGGTGGCATAGCCACCCGAGCCTTCGCCCTCGATACCCTTCACCGCCTCGACGAAGATCGGCTTGGCGCCGAGCGACATGATCTGCTCCTTGGTCGCCGAGCGCACGTCGGTCGCCGAGACCTGCGCGCCGAGGCGCCGCGCGGTCGCGATCGCCTGGAGCCCCGCAACGCCCACGCCCATGATGAACACCTTCGCGGCCGAAACCGTGCCCGCCGCCGTCATCATCATCGGAAAGGCGCGGCCGTATTCCGCCGCCGCGTCCAGCACCGCCTTGTAGCCGGCAAGGTTCGACTGCGAGGAGAGCACGTCCATCGACTGCGCGCGCGTGATGCGCGGCATCAGCTCCATGGCAAGCGCCTCGAAGCCCGCCGCCGCATAGGCGTTCGCCCGCTCCGGGTTCGCTGCAGGGGCGAGCATCGCAACCACGCGCGCACCGGGCGCCGCGCCCGCAAGCGAAGCCGGCTCCGGCGCCTGCACGCCAAGCACGATCCCAGCACCGCTGAGGACGGACGCGCGAGGGCCCACCTCGGCACCTGCCGCCGCATAATCGGCGTCCGCAATGCCCGACGCGAGACCGGCGCCCGATTCCACGGCAACTGCAGCGCCGAGCCCGATGAACTTCTTCACCGTCTCCGGGCTGGCAGCGACGCGGCGCTCAAAATCGGCGGTCTCACCAAGGACCGCGATCCGAACCGGATTCGTCATGGGAATCCTAGTTATAGAGGAAGAGGAGCATGCCGAGCAGCACGAGCACGATGAAGCCCGTGCCGTACTTCATCATCGCAAGAAAACCCGTGTAGGTCTTCGCGTGATCCTTCATCGCCTTGTCGGTGTACGTGCTGTTCTGCGCCATCTCAAACGTCCCCCAATCCGGACCCAATTCCGCCCGTTCATACCAACACACAGCCAACTGTGAAGCAAAAAACGGGTCAAAATCTTAACCTGACGGCAATGGGATGTGCCGTAACGAGACAGACGGGTCATTTTCGAGAAGCAGAGATTCGGCATTTGGCAAAGCAGACCGTCCTTGTTGTCGACGACGAGTCGGGCCAGCGGCGCATCACGGAAACCGTGGCGGCGCGCGCAGGCTATGCGACTCTGGAGGCCGAGCATGGCCAGGCGGCGCTCGATCTGCTGACGGGCCCGCGCGCCAAAGCCATCGACGCAGTGATCCTTGATTACAACATGCCGGGAAAAACCGGAATCGAGGTGCTGCGTGAACTGCGCCCGCAATTCCCGCTGCTCCCCGTCATCATGCTCACCGCCCATTCGAGCGTTTCCACGGCCGTGGAGGCGATGCGCGCAGGCGCGAGCGATTTCCTGCTCAAACCGGCCAGTGCGGACAGGATCACGCGTGCACTGGCAAGCGCGCTCGACCAGAAGACGCCCGGCGGCGAGCTGCGTCCGCTTACGGAAAAGCTGCCAGACTCGCTTGGCTTCGCCGAGATCGTCGGCAGCGACGCGGGTTTCCGCGCCGCGCTCGCGGTGGCCGAAAAGGCCGCGCAGAAGAACGTGCCGATCCTCGTTGAGGGCGAAAGCGGCGTCGGCAAGGAGGTCGTCGCACAGGCGGTCCACGCCGCCTCGCCGCGCAGAAACAAGCCGCTCGTCATCGTCAACTGCGGCGCGATCCCGGCGAATCTCGTCGAATCGGTGCTGTTCGGTCACGAAAAGGGCGCTTTCACCGGCGCCATCGAAAAGCACGTCGGGCGCTTCGGCGAGGCGGACGGCGGCACACTATTCCTAGACGAGATCGGCGAACTGCCGCTCGATGCGCAGGTGAAGCTGCTGCGCGCGCTGCAGACCGGGCAGATCGAGCCTGTCGGTAGCCGGGGTCATATAACCGTCGACGTCCGCCTGATCGCCGCGACCAACCGCGATCTCGCCGAAGAGGTCCGCGAGGGCCGCTTCCGGGAGGACCTGTTCTACCGCCTCGGCGTCGTGCCTGTCACGATCCCGCCGCTTCGCGCCCGGCGCGGCGACATCGCGGCGCTCGCGCGCCATTTCGTCCGCCGCCTTGGCGCCGAGGAAGGCGTCAACGCCCGCGATCTTTCGGACGACGCGCTCGCGCTCCTTGAGGCCTACGACTGGCCGGGCAACGTCCGCCAGCTCCAGAATGCATTGTTCCGCGCCGCCGTGCTCTGCGAGGGCACGAGGCTCACGGCGCTCGACTTCCCGCAACTTGCAGGCGCCACCGCGCCCAGGCGGACGGCGCAGCAGGCACCGGCACGCGCCGCTTCTTCCGACCTTTCAGCCGAGGTTTCGCTGTTCGGCGACGACGGCAAGCTCCGCCGCCTCGAGGATCTGGAAGCGGAGATCATCCGCAAGGCGATCCACCATTGCCGCGGCCGCATGAGCGAAGTTGCCCGCCGCCTCGGCATCGGGCGCTCGACGCTCTACCGCAAGCTTGGCGAAATGGCCGTCACCGACGATTTCGGCGGCCACGACGACGATGTCAGGAAGTTTGCCTAAGCCGCGGAAAACGTGGTTTCCGCGGGCATGGCCGCACATTGCCCCCTTGATGTTTTGCCAATCGTCCCTGATCTTCACATTAGGCGGCGGATGTTTCGCCGCATCGCAGGAGTGACGAATGCCGGCCTTTGCCCGCGAGCTCGAGCACACGCTTCACAACGCCCTCGCCGAAGCGAGCCGGCGGCGGCATGAATATGCCACGCTCGAACACCTGCTGTTCGCGCTGATCGGCGACAGTCACGCCTCCGCGGTGATGAAGGCCTGCGGCGTCGATCTCGACCAGCTCGGCGAGGAACTGACCGGTTATCTCGACAAGGAGCTGGAGCCGCTGCGCGTGGGCGACCAGGTCGATCCCAATCCCACGGCGGGCTTCCAGCGCGTCGTGCAGCGCGCGATCCTGCACGTGCAGTCTTCGGGACGCGACGAGGTGACGGGCGCCAACGTACTCGTCGCGCTATTTTCGGAGCGGGAGAGCCACGCCGTCTATTTCCTGCAGCAGCAGGACATGACGCGACTCGACGCTGTATCGTACCTCAGCCACGGCATCGCCAAATCGCCGTCGCTCTCTGAGCCGCGCGCGGTGCGCGGGGCAGACGAGCCCGCCGAGGAGGCGAAGGACAAGGGCAATGCCAAGAAGCCCGCGGATTCCCCGCTCAAGCAGTTCTGCGTCAACCTCAACGACAAGGCGCTTTCGGGCAAAGTCGACCCACTGATCGGTCGCGCCGCCGAGGTCGATCGCACGATCCAGATCCTCTGCCGCCGTTCCAAGAACAATCCGCTCTATGTGGGCGACCCCGGCGTCGGCAAGACCGCCATCGCGGAAGGCCTCGCGCGCAAGATCGTCGAGGGCGATGTGCCCGATGTGCTGAAAGACGCTGTGATCTACGCGCTCGATATGGGGGCGTTGCTCGCGGGTACCCGCTATCGCGGCGATTTCGAGGAGCGGCTGAAGGGCGTCGTCAACGAGCTCGAGAAGATGCCCGATGCGATCCTGTTCATCGACGAGATTCACACCGTGATCGGCGCCGGGGCCACCTCGGGCGGCGCGATGGATGCGTCCAACCTTCTGAAGCCCGCGCTTTCGGGCGGCGCGATCCGCTGCATCGGCTCGACGACCTACAAGGAGTTCCGCAACCACTTCGAGAAGGACCGCGCCCTCCTGCGCCGGTTCCAGAAGATCGACGTGAAGGAACCCTCGATCGAGGATACCGTGCGCATCCTCCTCGGCCTCAAGACCTATTTCGAGGAGCACCACAAGGTCCGCTATACCAACGAAGCCGTGAAGACGGCGGTGGAACTGTCGGCGCGCTATATCAACGACCGCAAGCTCCCCGACAAGGCGATCGACGTGATCGACGAAGTGGGCGCCTCGCAGATGCTGCTGCCGCCCGCCAAGCGCAAGAAGGTGATCGGCGTGAAGGACGTCGAGGCTGTGGTCGCGACAATCGCGCGCATCCCACCGAAGTCCGTGTCGTCGGACGACAAGAAGGTGCTGGCGACGCTGGAGCAGGACCTGAAGCGCGTCGTCTTCGGGCAGGATAAGGCGATCGAGACGCTTTCGTCGGCGATCAAGCTGTCACGCGCGGGGCTGCGCGAGCCGAACAAGCCGATCGGCAACTACCTGTTCTCCGGCCCCACCGGCGTCGGCAAAACCGAAGTGGCACGCCAGCTCGCCGCGATCCTCGGCATCCCGCTGCAGCGCTTCGACATGTCCGAATATATGGAGCGCCACTCGGTGAGCCGCCTCATCGGCGCGCCTCCGGGCTATGTCGGCTTCGATCAGGGCGGGCTTTTGACGGACGCTGTCGACCAGAACCCGCACTCGGTGCTGCTGCTCGACGAGATCGAAAAGGCGCACCCGGACCTGTTCAACATCCTGCTACAGGTGATGGACGCCGGAAAGCTCACCGATCATCACGGCAAGATGGTCGATTTCCGCAACGTCATCCTCATCATGACGACGAACGCGGGCGCGTCGGACATGGCGCGGGAAGGCATCGGCTTCGGTTCCACGGTACGCGTGGGCGAGGACGAGGAGGCGATCAAGCGCATGTTCACGCCCGAATTCCGCAACCGCCTCGATGCGACGGTGCCGTTCGGCTACCTGCCCACGCCGGTCGTCGCGATGGTCGTCGACAAGTTCATCCTCGAACTCGAACTGCAGCTCGCGGACCGCGACGTCCACATCAAGCTTTCGGACGAGGCAAAGCGCTGGCTGATCGATCGCGGCTACGACAGGCTCTATGGCGCGCGCCCGCTCGCCCGGCTCATCCAGACCACGATCAAGCAGCCGCTCGCGGAAGAACTGCTGTTCGGCAAGCTGGTGAACGGCGGCGAGGTCGTGGTCCACATCAAGGACGACCAGCCGACGTTCGAGATCATCGCGGCGGCACCGAAGCCGCGCGCCGCCAAAAAGGGCAAGACGGGCGAGGCGAAGGGCGGTAAGAAAACCGTCGATGCATGATGAGCCTCAGACGGGCGAAGACAAGCCGATCAACCGCCGGAACCTGATGATCGTTCTCGGCGGTCTCGGTGCGCTCTTGCTGCTTTCCAACATCGACGGACCCGGCTTCAGCCTCATTTCCGACGACCACGAAGCCGCGATCACGATCGATGCAAAGACCGATGAGATCGACGCCAAGATGGAGCGTATCGGAGCAGCCCTCGAGACGCGCCTGGAGGGTGTCGCCGAACGCGTCGAGGCGGCCGAAACGGGTGCCCGCATCGATGAGGACGAGCTTGATGCCGCGATCGAAGACCTGCGCGACGGCGATCCGGAGCGCTTCCTGAAGACTATCGAAGCGCTTTAGCCCGACCGCGGCGGCGGCGCCGTCCGTTCGTCCTGAAAACAATGCGTTGCAGCGCACAGAGCGATTGCCCGCCGCATCTCTCGCACGCAAACTTCGCCGATGAAGGCACGGGGGCCCTGGCATGATTACCCGCGCGCGCTGCGCGAACTGCTGCGCCGCGAGCCGCGGTCGCTGCCGATGGTCGCCGCAAAGCTCGGATGGTGCCGCGCACGGCATGGCCTGGGACCGCGCGACTTCTTCGATTTCGAATTGCGACATCGCCCGGCTTCGACATGGCGCGACTATCTGAGTGATGTGCCGCACATGCGGCGGATCATGCGCGCGCTTCATCCGGAGCAACTTGCCCGGCTTGTGAACGACAAGGTGCTGAGCACCGAGCGGCTGATGGAGCGAGGTGTGCCGGTCGCCCCGGTTTATGTGGTCGCCGGACGCGACACCGACCGGCATCCGGCAAGCGGACGCCTCCCGGTTGTCAACGATGCGGCGGCACTGAGACGGTGGCTTGAAGGCGCGCCGGACTGCCTGTTCTGCAAGCCCGCGACGGGTACATTCGGGAACGGCGTTTTCCGTGCGCACCGTGACGGTGCGCATTGGCGCGTCGGTGATATTTCGATGTCGGCGGCCGCTTTCGCGGAGCATCTGCTCGCGCAGGACGACCGGTCGGGAACGCTGGTCAGCCCCGAACTTCGCAACCACCCCGCGCTGGCCCCGATCACCGCGGATCTCGGGCTTGCTGCAACGCGCGTTTACACGGCGCGCACCCACACCGGGATCGAGATTTTCTGTACGATTCAGAAGGTGATGACGACCCCGGCGCTCGCCGACAACTTCCACGACGGCACCACCGGCCATCTGCTCTGCTTCGTCGATCCCGAAAACGGTTGTATCACGCACTCTTATGGGCGCGACCCCGGCGATCAAATCCGCCTGAACACATACGAAACGCACGCTCTTACGGGCGCAGGGCTTACCGGCTTCCGCATCCCCTACTGGGATGACATATTGAACCTGGCCCGCGCCGCGACCGAGGCCATGCCCGAGCTTCCGTTGCCCGGTCTAGACATTTCGCTGACGCCCGACGGCCCGGTCGTGCTGGAATCGAACGCCTATTGCTTCGCGATCGCACCCCAACTGCAGTTCGGAGGATTGCGTCCGATTTTGAAAACGCTGATCCCAAGGCTGGCGATCGACGCCGAGCGACGCGAGAATGCGCTGAGAGCGCTGCGCTCCGGCGCGCCGAAAGCCCGCCGGGCCATGCACTGAGGGATCAGGCGCGCCAGCTGCCGTCGAGCAGCTTTATGATGCCAGAGAAGTCCTTCGCCGCACCCCCGAGGTTCGAAAAGGTCTGGTAGAGTGCCTCGGCCTGCGCGCCGAGGGGCGTCGCCGCGTTCGACGCGGCAGCGGCCTCCATGGCGAGCTTCAGATCCTTCAACATCAGCGCGGCGGCGAAGCCGCCCTCGTAGTCGCGGTTGGACGGTGCGGCGGGCACCGGGCCCGGCACCGGGCAATAGCTCGTCATCGACCAGCACTGGCCGCTCGCCTTCGAGGAGATGTCGAAGAAGACCTGCGGATCGAGACCGAGCTTCTGCGCGAGCGCGAACGCCTCGCACGTGCCGATCATCGAGATGCCGAGCAGCATGTTGTTGCAGATCTTCGCGGCCTGCCCCGCGCCCGCCCCGCCGGCGTGGATCACCGCCTTGCCCATGCGCGACAGGATCGGCTCGGCGCGCGTGAACGCATCGCCTGTACCGCCGACCATGAAGGTGAGCGTACCGCCCGAGGCCGCCGCAACGCCGCCCGAAACCGGCGCATCGACCATCGCGAAGCCCTTCGCGGTTGCCGCCTCGACGACCTTGCGCGCCGTCACCACGTCAATCGTCGAGCAATCCATGAACAGGGCGCCCGGTTTCGCCGCGCCGAACACTTCGCCATTGTAGACGGCTTCGACGTGCTTGCCCGCCGGGAGCATCGTAACGACCGCGTCCGCGCCCGAAACCGCCTCCGCGGCACTTGCGGCGACGGCACAGCCATCGCCCTTCGCGCGGGCGAGCGCATCGGCGCTGAGATCGAAGGCGCGCACCGCGTATCCCGCCTTCGCAAGGTTCACGGCCATGCCCGAGCCCATGTTGCCGAGCCCGATGAATGCGATTGTCTCCGCCATGCCGATCTCCCTTGCGTGTCTTTTCAGGGGCAAGGTCTAGCCATGCGGAGCGCCAAAAGAAAAGGCCCGGCACGTCGAAACGTACCGGGCCTTTTTGCAGTCTGTAGCTGCGAAAATGCTATTCGCGGCTTCCGAACAGCTGCAGCATGAACATGAACATGTTGATGAAGTCGAGGTAGAGCGACAGAGCGCCCATCACCACGGCCTTGCCAATGAAGTCGCTGCCCGCGACCTGGAAGTACATGTTCTTGATGCGCTGCGTGTCATACGCCGTCAGGCCCGCGAAGATCAGCACGCCGATCACCGAGATGACAAACTGCATCACAGACGAGCCGAGGAACATGTTCACCACGCTCGCGATGATGAGACCAATGAGGCCCATCACGAGGAACGTGCCGAAACCCGACAGGTCCTTCTTCGTCGTGTAGCCGAACAGGCTGAGACCCGCGAACGCGCCCGCCGTGATGAAGAACATGCGCGCGATCGACGTGCCCGTGTAGGTCAGGAAGATCGTGGACATCGAGAGGCCCATCACCGCAGCGAAGGCCCAGAAAACGCCCTGTGCAGCCGGGGTGGACAGCTTGTTGATGCCGAAGCTCAGCACCATTACGAAGGCGAGCGGCGAGAGTATCAGCACCCACGCGAGCAAACCGCCCTGCGAAAAGACTTGCGCGGCCATGCCGCTGTTCGCGAACAGCAGCGCCACGATGCCGGAAAGCAGCACGCCGGAGGCCATGTAATTGTAGACCGACAGCATGTATTTGCGAAGGCCGGCGTCGAAAGCGACGCCTTCGGCCGTTGTCGCCGGGCGACCGTAAGCCAGGCGAGGATCCGTCTGGTTCACCATGTTATTCACTCTCCCATTCGCCGGGTCATCCGGCTTGCCCCCGCAATATCGTGTGGATTGGCCTCGGCTTCAAGGAAAACCGGACGGATTCACTATAGATTTCTGAGCGCGCGTGCCGGGCGGGCGCCGAGCGCACTCCACGACCCCACGAGGCTGAGCAGAAGAATCGCCGCCGCGCCGAGCACGACGGTAAGAATCACGGGCTGCCAGACGGGTAGCCATTCCAGCTCGAACACCTGTGTCACCACATACCAGCCGCCCGCCGTACCGAGGCCGAAAGCGATGGCGGAGAGAATGAGCGCGAGCAGCGCATATTCGGCGAGCAGGCTGAGCAGAACCTGCCCCCGCGTGGCGCCGAGCACCTTCAGCATCACCGAATCATAGATGCGCGCGCGCCGCGCCGCCGCGATCGCGCCGACGAGGACGGCGATCCCCGCAGCGATCGCGACAGAAGCGGCCGCACGCACCGCCGACGACATCTGGCCGAGCAGCGCGCCGGCATTTTCAATCACATCGCCGACACGGATCACCGAAGCCGACGAGAACGCCCGCACGACGGCGCGCGACACGGTGGGCACCTCTTCGGGCGGGACGGTGACTGTCGCCATGGAACTGTGCGGCGCGCTTTCGATGAGGCCGGGCGAATAGACGAGCGCGAAGTTGAAACCGAGCGAATCCCAGTTGATTTCGCGGAAGCTTGCGATGGTCGCGGGAAGATCGACGCCAAGCACGGAGACAGTGATACTGTCCCCGACCTTGAGTCCAAGCGCCTCGCCGACCTCGGCGTCCATCGAAACGAGCTGCGGCCCGCTGTAGTCCTCCGGCCACCATTTGCCGGAGACGACGCGGTTTCCGTCGGGCAGCGCCGCCGAATAGGTGAGCCCCCGGTCGCCGCGCAGGATCCACGCGCCTTCGGGTATGTCCTTCATTTCCGAAACGAGCGTGCCGTTCACAGCCACGACCGGCCCGCGCAGCGACGGCACGGTTCGGATCGCGGCGCCGGGCACGGCGTCGAGCACGGTCTTTCGGAACGCAGCGGCTTCCCCGGCGGGAATATCGACCACGAACAGGCTCGGCGCCTCGCGCGGCAGCGCCTCGTCGATCTGGCGCGAAAGATTGGTTTCGATAACGGCGAGCGTCGCGAACAGCGTGAGCCCGAGCCCGAGCGCGACGACGAGCTGCCGCGTCATCGATCCCGGCCGGTGCAGATTGCCGAGCGCAAGCCGCAGGAGCGGCTGCTTCGGTCGCGGCAGGCGTGCCGCAAGCGCCCGGATGCCGAGCGCAAGCACTGCAAGCAGGGCCATGAGGCCGAGCGCGGCGGCGATGAACACGGCAGCGAACAGCGGCTCGCGCGCCTGCACGACAGCGATGGCAGCGATGACCAGCGCTGCGCCGAGGCTGAGCAGGACAACTTCAAGCGGCGGCCGCTGGGTGCGCTCGACACCGGCGCGGAACAGACGGGCGGCGGGAACGTCCCGCGCCTTCGCGAGCGGCCAGATCGCGAACGCCGCCGCCGCAAGCAGGCCATAGAGGATCGCAGTGATCAGCGGCACGGGATAGACGCCGAGTTCGGGCGGCACCGGGAGCGCATCGCCCGCGAAGGCCACGACGATCGCGGGTACGAACGCGCCTGCCACCGCGCCGAGGACGACGGCACCGAGCGCGATCAGCCCCACCTCGATCATGTAGATGCGGAAAATCGTGCGCGAATCCGCGCCGACGCTTTTCAGCGCTGCGATCGAGCGCGTCTTGCCGTCGAGATAGGAACCGACACCGTTGCCGACGCCGACACCGGCGACGAGCAGCGCCGTCAGACCCACGAGCGTCAGGAACTGGCCGAGCCGTTCAATGAAACGCCGTGTGCCGGGCGCACCGTTCGAGCGGTCCTGTATGCGCCATGCCGCATCCGGGAAGCGCTCATTCAGCGCCTCCGTCACCGATTCAGGGGAGGCATTCGAGGGCAATTTCAAACGGTAGTGCGTGCGATAAAGGCTTCCCGGCTGGCGGAGGCCGGTTTTATCCAGCGTTTCGAGCGACATCAGAAGCGTCGGCCCGAGTGTGAAGCCCTCGCCGACCTTATCGGGCTCCTCAGCGAGCACGCCGGTAATCCGCACGCGGGCGTCGCCGATCGTCACGCTGTCGCCAATGCGTGCGCCGAGCCGGTCGAGCGCGGCCTGATCGACGACGAGGCCGCTCGCCTTCAACGCATCGGCAAGGGGCAGGCTGCCTGCGAGGCGCACACTGCCATAGAAGGGATAGGTGCCGTCGACGGCTTTCAGTTCGCCAAGAACGCTTTCGGCACCATCGAGGCGGCTTGCCATCGCGCGCATCCGGACGACCTCACCGACACGGCCGAAGCCGCGGAACGCCGCCAGTTCGGCCTCGCTCGCCTGCCGCTGCGTCAGCATCACCTCGACATCGGCGCCGAGGATCGACTGGCCCTTTTCGGAAAGGGAGGTGACGATGGCGGTGGAAAGGCTGCCGACACCCGCGAGCGCGGCAACGCCGAGGAACAGGCAGACCGCGAGCAGCCGCAGCCCGGCAAGGCCGCCGCGCAGGTCGCGCAGCGCCAGCTTGAGGGGAAGGTTCAAGCGACGGTCTCGCGCACGATCTGCCCGTCGCGCATCTCGACGATGCGGCCGCAGCGCGCGGCAAGTTCGGTGTCGTGGGTGATGAGCACGAGCGTGGTGTCCTGCGCGCGCTGCCGTTCGAACAGCAGCTCGACGATCTCGTGGCCGGTCGCGGCGTCGAGGTTGCCCGTGGGCTCGTCGGCGAAGAGGATGCCAGGGCGCGGCGCCGTGGCGCGCGCGATGGCGACGCGTTGCTGCTCGCCGCCCGAAAGCTGCGAGGGATAGTGCGTCAGCCGGTGGCCGAGGCCGACCGCCTCAAGCTCGGCGCGGGCACGCGCATCCGCATCCGCAATCCCGGCAAGTTCCAGCGGTATGGAGACGTTTTCAATCGCGGTCATCGTCGGCAGCAGGTGGAACGCCTGCAGCACGATGCCGATGCGGCCGCGCCGCGCGCGGGCGAGCCCGTCTTCGTCGAGCGTGCCGAAATCCTGCCCCGCAACACCGATCCGCCCGCCGCTGGCGCGTTCGAGGCCGGAGAGTACCGCCATCAGCGACGACTTTCCGGACCCCGAAGGCCCAAGGATCGCAACACTTTCGCCGCGCGCCACGGAAAGGCTGACGCCGCGCAGGATTTCGACCGCGCCCGCGCCTTCGCCGAGCGTGAGGGTGACATCGCGCGCATCAATCACGATATTGGAGGGCGCCGAGGAGATATCGTTCAAGGGGATCCGCTTTGTCCGGTTGGAGCATGTTTCGTATGTATGGGGATGCCACGCGCATTGTCCAAGCCGTGATTGCCGCTTTTCTGCTGTTTGTCGGCGCGAGTCCGTCCTTTGCAGAAACGCGTACAATCGTTGCCTACGGCGATTCGCTGATGGCGGGGTATCAGCTGAAGCCCGGCGAAGGCTTCGCGCCCCAGCTGGAAAAGGCGCTGAAGGCGAAAGGCATTGCGGCGCGCGTGGTCAGTGGCGCCGTCTCGGGAGACACCACGGCCGCAGGCAAGGCGCGCATGGCGTGGGTGCTCGGCGGGCTCAAAACAAAGCCCGATCTCGTCATCCTCGGCCTCGGCGCCAACGACATGCTCCGCGGCCTGCCGCCTGCGCAGGCGCGTGCCAATCTCGATGCGATGATCGCCGACTTCAAGAAGCGCGGCAGCAAGGTGCTCGTCGCGGGAATGCTCGCCGCGCCCAACATGGGCAAGGCCTATGCGGCGGAGTTCAACGGCATGTACCCGGCGCTCGCGAAGAAGCACGCCGTGCCGCTCTACCCGTTCTTCATGAAGGGCGTCGTCGCCAACAAGGCGCTACTGCTCGGCGACGGCATGCACCCCAATCCGAAGGGCGTTTCCGTGATCGTGCAGGGCATCTTGCCGAGCGTCGAGGCGGCGCTCCGCTAGTGCACAGGCTGTTCGTGGGGATCGACCTGCCGCACGCGGTGAAGGACGCGCTCGTGGCGCGCATCGGCGGCGTGCTCGGCGCGCGCTGGCAGAGCGAGGATCAGCTTCACCTGACGCTGCGCTTCGTGGGCACGGTCGACACGCACACAGCAAATGCCGTCGCCGAAGCGCTGGCGAAGATCCGCGCGCGCGCGTTTGACCTCTCCACGGCGCGCACGGGCATCTTCGAGCGCAAGGCCCGCATCGAAACCTTGTGGGTCGGCGTCGAACCGCAGGAGCCGGTGAAGGCGCTGCATAACAAGGTCGACCGCGCGCTCCAGCTTGTCGGCATCGCACCCGAAACGCGAAGCTACCTGCCGCACATCACGCTCGCCCGCTTCTCCGGCACGGCGGGTCCGCTCGACGCCTTCCTGCGCGAGGGCTTCCCGCCTGTATCGTTCCGCGTGGACGCGATCAGCCTGTTCGAAAGCCGCCTCACCACCGAGGGCGCGGACTACAGCGTCGTCGCGCGCTGGCCGCTGATCGCCTGAAGCAGCCCGCGCACACCATCTTCCACGAGCTGGAACGTCTCGGCAAAGCCCTCGTCGCCGCCGTAATAGGGGTCCGGCACATCGCCACCCTCGGCATGGTCGAGCAGCAGCGACAGCGCCGCCCGCGCGCCATCCGGCTGCATGGCGAGCAGGTCTGCGAGGTTCTTCGCGTCCATCGCCACGATATGGTCGAAGCGGTGGAAGTCCTCTTCCGTCACCTGCCGCGCGCGCAACATCGAAATGTCGAGGCCCCTTCGCAGCGCCTCCGCCTGCGCGCGCGGATCGGGGGCGTGGCCAATGTGCCAGTCGCCCGTCCCCGCGCTGTCGATCTCGAGCGCCGCGCTTTCCGCCTCCGCCAGCCGCCGCATCGCGCCCTCCGCGAGCGGCGAGCGACAGATGTTGCCTAGGCAAACGAACAGGACCGAAGTCGTCATCGCGATTTCCATGCTTTCGATTTCAAAGCCCTGTGTTAGCCACGAGGCAGCCGGCCGGACAAGGGCCGGCATCTCGAAACTGGGGAGGGTCGAGAGCATGAACGACGCAGCCGCAATTCTGGAAGCACGCAAGGGCGAGGTCGGCGGGCCATACGCCTGGTACGTGCTCGGCGTGCTCGTGCTCGTCTATGTGCTGAATTTCATCGACCGCCAGATCATCTCGATCCTCGCGGAGGACATCAAGGCCGACCTCGGCGTCACCGATGCCGACATGGGCTTCCTCTACGGCACCGCCTTCGGTGTGTTCTACTCGCTGTTCGGCATCCCGCTCGGGCGGCTTGCGGACATGTGGTATCGCGGCCGCCTGATGACGATCGGCCTGTCGATCTGGTCGGCGATGACGGCGCTTTCGGGCTTCGCGCAGAATTTCGGTCAGCTCGCCGCCGCGCGCATCGGCGTCGGCATCGGAGAGGCGACGGCGAGCCCTTGCGCCTTCTCGATCATCTCGGACTATTTCCCGCGTGAAAAGCGCGCCACCGCGCTCGCCATCTATTCGAGCGGGCTCTATCTCGGCGGCGGCCTGTCGCTCTTCATCGGCGGCGTCATCGTGAAAAGCTGGAACAGCGCCTTCCCCGGTGGCGGCCCGCTCGGCCTCGCCGGCTGGCAGGCAGCGTTCCTCGCCGTCGGCCTGCCGGGGCTGCTCCTCGCCCTCTGGGTGCTCACGCTGCGCGAGCCGCTGCGCGGCATGTCCGAAGGAATCCTGAGCCCGCCCGAGCCCTCCCCGTGGCCGAAATTCTTCATTGAGCTGTCGAGCGTCATTCCGCCCTTTACGCTGGTGCAGGCCGCGCGCGTCGGCGGACGGGCGTTCGCAGTCAACCTCTCGGGGCTGATCGTCGTCGTGCTCGGCGCGGCCTCGATGATGAGGCTCACCGGCGATACGCTGCAATGGGGCGCGATCGGCATCGGCTGCTATTCGGTGTTCTCGTGGTCGCAGTCGCTGAAGCGCCGCGACCCGCCGACCTATCAGCTCATCTGGGGTACGCCGACGTTCCTGCTCGCCATCCTGGGCTTCGGGTCGATCGCGTTCGTCACTTACGCGGTCAGCTTCTGGTCCGCGCCTTATGCGATCCGCACCTTCGGCGCCGATCCGGCGATCGTCGGCCTCATCATCGGCGGTGTCGGGGCGGCGGGCGGCTTCATCGGCGTGATCGCGGGCGGGCGCCTTGCGGACTGGGCGAAATCGCGCTGGCCGGCGGGCGACATCCTTGTGGCGGCACTGGGCGTCATCATCCCCGCGCCGCTCATGCTCATCGTCTACACCACGGAGAGCCTCACGATTTTCTATCTGGCGTTCGTGCCGATGGCGATCGTCAACAGCTGCTGGGTGGGCATCGCCGCCGCGACCAGCCAGAATCTCGTGCTGCCGAGGATGCGCGGCGCCGCGACCGCGACCTATTTCCTCGGCACAACGCTCGTCGGCCTCGGTCTCGGGCCGTACTTCGCGGGCAAGATGTCGCTTGTCACCGGCAGTCTCGGCACGGGCGTCCTCAGCCTGCTCATTGCCGGGCCGGTCACGCTCATCTGCCTCTGGTTCGTCTGGCGCCGGCTCCCGGAGGCCGAGGCCACGCGCATGGAACGCGCCGCCGCAGCCGGTGAAGGACGCGCCGCGCAAGCCTGACGCTTTATCCAGAATTGCGCACGCGCCCAAACAGCGCCACTCTTGCCGCTGTTTGCAGGACTCGGGGGAGATTGACATGTCGGGATACGACTACATCGTCGTCGGTGCAGGTTCGGCAGGCTGCGTGCTTGCCAATCGCCTGTCGGCGGACCCCAAGACGCGCGTGCTTCTTGTCGAGGCGGGCGGCAAGGACAGTTCCTTCCTGATCCACATGCCCGGCGGGCTTTCCAAGATCATTCCGCCCGAAAACGCGCACGCCACCAACTGGTGCTTCTGGACCGAACCACAGAAGCACCTGGATGGCCGTCGTCTCTATTGGCCGCGCGGGCGTGTGCTCGGCGGCTCCTCGTCGATCAACGGCATGGTCTATATTCGCGGCCACGCGAGCGACTACGACCGCTGGGCGCAGATGGGCTGCACCGGCTGGGGCTGGGACGACATTCTGCCGTATTTCCGCCGCTCCGAAACGAGCGAGCGCGGCGCCGACGATTATCACGGCGGCGATGGCCCGCTTCATACCGGTCGCCGCAGCCTGCCCACCCCGCTCATCGACGCCTTCATCAAAGCCGCGGCCGAAGCGGGGCATCCCGTAACGGACGATTTCAACGGGCCGCAGTTCGAAGGCGCGGGCCGCTATGATTCGACGATCAAGAACGGCGAGCGCTGGTCTGCCGCGAAGGGCTATCTGAAACCGATCCTCGATCGCCCCAATCTCGATGTCCTCACCGACGTGCTCGTCGAACGCGTCACGTTCAACGGGCGTCAGGCGACCGGCATCGCCTATCTGAAAAACGGCAAGGCCGAAATGGCTTCCGCGCGCGAGACGATCGTCTGCGGCGGCGCGGTGAACTCGCCGCAGCTTCTGATGCTCTCCGGCATCGGCCCCGCCGCGCATCTGGCGGAGCACGGCATCGCGGTCGTGCACGATGCGCCCGACGTCGGCGGCAATCTGCAGGATCATCTCGATATCCTGATGCAATGGACCTGCACGCAGCCGATCACGCTCAACAAGAACGCGGGCTTCCACAACAAACTGCTCGCGCTCGGCAATTGGGTGCTGCGCCGCGACGGTTCGGGCGCCTACATGCCGACCCCGGCGGGTGCGTTCCTCTCGACGCGGCCGGACCTCGCCGCGCCGGATATCCAGATCCACTTCATGCCCGTGCTTGGGGAGCCGCACGGGCGCGGAACGCTCGGGCATCAGCACGGCTATGCCATGCACATGTGCCAGCTTCGCCCTGAAAGCCGCGGCACGATCCGGCTCCAGTCCGCCGATCCCACTTCGCACCCGGCGATCGATCCCAATTATCTCTCCGCGCCCGGCGACCTCGAAACGCTGCTCGCGGGCATCGAAATCACGCGGAACATCGGGCGGATGCCTGCGCTTGCGCCCTTCCGCGGCAAGGAAGTCTGGCCGGGCGAAGGCGTCACGGCGCGCGAGGATGTCGTGACGGCGCTGAAGGCATGGGGCGAGACCATTTATCACCCGATCGGCACGTGCCGCATGGGCGCGGATGAACGCTCCGTCGTCGATATCCGCCTTGCCGTGCGCGGCGTCTCCGGCCTGCGCGTCGTGGATGCCTCGGTGATGCCGACCCTCATTTCCGGCAACACCAATGCGCCGACGATTGCGATCGCCGAAAAGGCGGCCGACATGATCATGGCAGACGCGAAGCAATCGCTGGCGGCATGATCACGCCGTTTGAAATCCCGGTCGAAGCCGAGGAGGCGGAATGGGTCCGCCGCCGTGTCGAGGCCTTCCGCTTCTTCGAGGAACCCGAGGACGCCGGCTGGCGCTACGGCGCGAACCGCGCCTATCTGGAGCGCCTGCGCGACTACTGGCTGACCGGGTTCGACTGGCCCAGCGCGGTCGCCCGTCTCAACCGCCATCCGCACGTCCGCGCCGAGGTGCTGCCGGATTTCCGCCTGCACTGCATCCACAAGCGCTCGACCCGCCCCGATGCGAAGCCGCTGCTCATCGCCCACGGCTGGCCGGGGTCGATCCTCGAATTCGATGCGATCATCGAACGGCTTGCGGAGCCTGAGGACGGCTCACCGGCCTTTCACGTGGTTGCCCCCTCGCTCCCCGGCTATGCGTGGTCGGACAAACCCAAATCGCCGATCGGCCCGCGTGCCGTCGCGAAGCTCTACGACAGCCTGATGGGCGTGCTCGGCTACGAGCGCTACATCTATCAGGGCGGCGACTGGGGCAGTGTCATCGGCGGCTGGATCGGGCTCGATTCGGCGCGCGTCACGGCGGTTCACCTGAACGGCTTCGGCCTCCGCCCGGCGAACATGCAGCCGACGACAGATGAAGAAACGCTCTGGCTGAAATGGGCCATGCAGATTCGCGCGACCGAAACCGCCTATCTGCAGCTTCAGGGCACCAAGCCGCAAAGCCTCGCCTATGCGATGATGGATTCGCCGATGGGCATCGCGGCGTGGCTCGCCGAAAAATTCTGCGGATGGAGCGATGTCGGCACGCACAACCCGGAGCCGCCGTTCAGCATGGATCAGATGCTCACCAACATCATGATCTATCTTTCGACGCGCAGCTTCCACACCGCGACCTGGATTTATCGTGGCCTCTTCGACGAAGGCGGCTTCACGATCCCGGACGGGCGGCGCATCGAGGTGCCGACCGGCGTCGCTGCCTTCCCACACGACCTGCTCGCCTTTCCCCCGCGCGCGATGGCGGAGCGCGGCTATAACATCGTGCACTGGACGAAAATGCCCCGCGGCGGCCACTTCGCCAGCCTCGAAGAACCCGAGTTATTCCTCGCCGACCTCAGAAAATTCGTCGCCGCCCTATAAATCCTCTCCCGCCCGCGGGAGAGGATACGAAGCCTTGCTGGCAAGCCGGCTAGGCAAAGTTGGTGAGGGCAGCCTTGCGCACGCGCTCGGAAATCGAAACCCCGATCCGGTCGCCGAGCAACACGATCTCCCCGCGCGCGATGAGTTCGTCGTTCGCATAGATCCACACGGGATCGTCGCGGCGCGCTTCGAGATCGATCACAGCGCCCCGCCCCATCTTCAGGAGCTGGCGGATCGGCATCTGTGTGCTGCCGATGACGACCGAAATCTCGACCTTGATCCTTTCGATAACGCTCATGACCGCCTATCTGCGTTTCGGGTTTCGGGCATGATGCGCCGGATAGGGTTAGAACGGGGTAAAGAGATGCCCGAGTGGCGGGTGGAAAGCGGCCTTGCCGATTATGCCGAAACGCTGGCGGCGATGGAGCAGCGCGCGGCCGATATCCGGGCGGGCGAAGCGGGTGAGCTGATCTGGCTCGTCGAGCATCCGCCGGTCTACACCGCCGGCACCAGCGCGGATGCGGCAGAGTTGCTCGCCCCCGCGCGCTTCCCGGTGTTCTCGACCGGCCGCGGTGGGCGCTACACCTATCATGGACCGGGTCAGCGCGTCGGCTACCTGATGCTCGATCTGGAGCAGCGCGGCCGCGATCTCAGGGGCTTCATTTGTTCGGTGGAGCGCTGGCTCATCGCAGCGCTTGCAGATTTCGGGGTCTCAGCGCGCGCGATACCCGGCCGTGTCGGCGTCTGGACGGATACGTCCGCGGGCGAGGCGAAGATCGGCGCGATCGGCGTGCGCGTGCGCCGCTGGGTCAGCTTTCACGGCTTTTCGCTGAACGTCGCGCCTGATCTCGAGCACTTTTCGGGCATCGTGCCCTGCGGGCTTGCCGAATATCCCGTCACAAGCCTCTCAGCCCTCGGCATCCAAGCGACGATGGCCGACGTCGACGCCGCGCTGCAGCGGCAGTGTCCGTT
This sequence comes from uncultured Sphingosinicella sp., assembly GCF_963974575.1. Taxonomy (NCBI): domain Bacteria; kingdom Pseudomonadati; phylum Pseudomonadota; class Alphaproteobacteria; order Sphingomonadales; family Sphingosinicellaceae; genus Sphingosinicella; species uncultured Sphingosinicella sp. The sequence continues at coordinate 149,102 of NZ_CAXBBQ010000001.1, forward strand.
CTTGTAGGTTTCAGGCGGCGCGGCGGCGCGCGTTGTCGTCCATGCGTGCCGGGCGCGGTTTCCCGAACAGGAAGCCCTGCCCGAGTTCGACGCCTGCGCGGCGCACCGAAACGGCCTGCTCCTCAGTCTCGACATGCGTCGCGATCACCTGCGTGCCGCCGCGCGCGAGCGCCTTCAGCACATTCGGGTCGGCTTTCTCCAGAATCGTGGCGTCGAGCTTCAGGAAACCCCGACGGCGGAATATGCCTTGCAGGCGCGGCAGGTCGCCGAGAGACGCCTTGTCGACCGAGAAGGCAAAGCCCATCGCCTCGATACCGCGCAGGTCGGCAGCGACCTCAGTGTTGAGCGTAACGGCGGTGGCTGCGTCGATTTCGAACACGATACGATGCGACAGAGCCTTCTGCGCGCGCGCGAACGCGGTCAGCGTGGAGCGGAAGCCGTCGCTCTGCAGCGAATCGCCCGAAAGGTTGCAGAAAAGCCGCGTATCCATGTGCCGGTCACCGATGCGGTGGCAGAGGCCGACGATGCTGGAAAGCTGCCGCGTGTCGATATCCGCCGCGCGCCCGGTCGCGCGGGCGGCGGGCAGGAACTCGGCGGGCATCATCAGCGTGCCTGTGTGCGACCGCAGGCGCGAAAGCACCTCGTAGTGCTGCACGCGGCGATCCGGGATGCCGACGATCGGCTGCAGATGCAGCTCGATCTGTGCGTCGTCGATCGGGTCGCCGGCGCTGTGCGCCACGATGTCCGGTGTCATTTTCCGTCCACAGCGCGCGCTCACATGCGCCGCGAACTGCAGCAGGTTGTTTGCTGTCTCCAGCTTGGCGTCATGCGTTTCGGGCGCAGTCTTCGCCAGGGGCGCGGCCGGGCGCAGCATTTCAAGCGCGGCCACGCGGGCGCCGAGCGCCTCGACTTCGGCCTTGTAATACGCTGCCGTCACGAATGCACGCCGTGCGAGGCGATGCGTGGAGAAGAGAACGTCTGCGACGGCAAAGCACAGCGCCGTGGCTGCCGAGGCCGCCGCCGCGATGAAAGTCGGCACGTGCCAGAGCGCGGGACCGACGATCGAAAGCGCTGCAGCGCCCGCCGCGTAGCAAACGAGCCGCAACGGCAATCCGGCATACACAGACATTCTGGTCCCCCGTAGGAAGTTCGTGGGACGCAGACTGACGTTCAGCCGTATAAAAATGGTTAATGCGCCATCAACCACCAGGCGGTTCGAACCCAACCCGCCTTGAGCCGTTTACGGAATGCGGTTAGGTTGCGGGCGAAGCGGTGAAAAAATACCGCAGCAACAACAAAATGCCGGGGTAAAACGATGGGAAGCATGTCGAAACGCACGGTTTTTGGGTTTTCGGTGGCAATCGCCTTGGCGGTAACGGCCTGCGGAAAAAGCGATGATGCCGGGAAGGATGGCGAGAAGGCGGCTGTCGAAGGCGCGGCTGACGCATCGATGTCCGATCTCGGCGCGGACGCGTCGACGGCGGATGCCATGTCTGTCGATGTGGCGGCGGGCGGCGTCGAGCCGATGACCGATCCGGCACTGGTGGACATCGCGCCGGTCCCGGATGCCCCTGTGCCCGAACAGGCTCCCGCGCAACAGTGACCTGACGGCCCTTGCGGCCAATTCTTGTGGGAGGATTTGCATGAGCCTTGCCGAAATCACCGAAACGATGCGCAGCCGTGTCGGCGCGGATGCCGGTCTCGGGAAAAGCGTGAAGTTTGATTTTGGCGACGATGGCGTGGTGCGCATCGACGACAACGCCTCGCCCGCGGTGGTCGATAACGCGGACCTGCCGGTCGATTGCACGGTCAAGGTGTCGATGTCCGACTTTCTCGACATCGCAGAGGGCAAGACCAATCCGCAGATGGCGTTCATGATGGGCAAGCTCAAGGTGGAAGGCGACATGTCTGTCGCCCTGCAACTGGGCAAGGTGCTCGGCTGATCCTGTGCCTGTGACGGTGAAACGTATCCGGTCGGCAACTCTGGCACTCGGCATTTGTCTTGCCGCGGCGCCCGCGGCATATGCCGCGATCGATCTCGGCGGCCCGCCGGTCCGTGCCATGACGGCGGAGGAGAGCGCGGCTCATGCGATCTGGTTGCTGCGCGCCGGGCTCAACGTCTCGGCGTTGCAGTGTCAGTTCTCTCCCTATCTTGGAACCGTTCGAAACTACAATCAGATGCTGAAGCAGCATCAACCTGAATTCGCGCGCGCCTATCAGACGCTGGAGAAGCATTTCCGTCGTCTCGATGGCAAAGCCGGCCCGCGCAGCTTCGACAGTTTCACGACGCGCATCTACAACAGCTTCTCCGCGCTGGACGCGCAGCGCAGCTTCTGCGCTACCGCCGGCGAGGTGGGCCGGGAAGTCCTCTCCTGGGGGCCGGGCAGTTTGAGCGGTCGGGCGGTGTCCGCTGTCCAGCGTCTCCGCGCCGCGCTCATCGCGCAGCCAGATCCCTATCGGCAGTATCAGCTCGGATACGTCGTTCTGCCGCGGATTCCGGATCCGTGCATCGATAAGCGCGGCAAACTCATCAAACGCTGCAACGTCTGATCGCAGCAGCGGGGCCAGGCCCGCGACGCATCCCACGTTACGAGACCACCACATAGAAAAAGGGCCGCCTCTTAGAGGCGGCCCTTTCCGGTTGCGGGGCGCCGTTGAAGGCGCCCCGTGTTCCGTCGAGCTTACATCGAAGCTCCGCCGAAGTTGATTTCCACGCGGCGGTTCTGCGGTTCACGCACACCGTCGGCGGTTTCAACAAGCAGGCGGGTTTCGCCGAAGGCTTCGGACGCGACTGCCGTTTCCGGCACGCCCTGACCCACGAGGTACTGGCGAACGGCGTCAGCACGGCGCTGCGAGAGACCGACGTTGTAGTCGGCCGGCCCTGCGGCGTCGGCGTGACCGGCAAGCGTGACGCTGGCCTGGCCCGTTTCCTTGTACGCCTGCGCGGCGCGGTTGAGGATATCCGCTGCATCCGTCGTGATGTCCGACTTGTCGAAGTCGAAGAACACGATGAACGGACCCGGCGTCGGAGGCGGCGGGGGCGGCGGCGGGGGCGGCGGCGGAGGCGGCGGAGCCGGTTCCGCGACCGGAGGCGGCGGAGGCGGCGGCGCTTCCGCACCGAAGTTGAAGATCACGCTTGCAAGCAGCGAGTGGCTGCGGAAGCGGCCGTCGTATGCCGTTCCGTCCACACCGACGAGGTCAACCGAAGGCGCGTTGAAGAAACGGTACTTCAGACCCAGATCGACATTGTCGCTGATCGCCTTGCGGACGCCCGCGATGACCTGCCAAGCGAAGCCCGTATCGCTGTCGTCAGCGAAAGCAGCGCCCAGATCGGCCACCTGATAGATGTCGGCCTTGACGCGCGCGATACCGACGCCGCCACCGACGTAGCCGTTCCAGCCATCGTCGTCACCGAAATCAAGCAGACCGTTCAGCATGAAGCTGAGAGCACTCGTCGTGCCACCAGCGTCAGAGAACGTACCGGTCGCGACACCGCCGCTACCGGGAACCGCAACGCCGGCCAACGTCACCTTGTCGAGCGAGGCCTTCTTGTAGCCAAGTTCGAATTCGGTGCGGAAGCCGCCGAAGTCGTAACCAACGATGCCATCGACGTCATAGCCCATCTTGTGCTTGACGCTGACGCCGTTGCTCGTTTCGGCGCCCTGGACACCAGTCACGTCGAAATCGATATTCTCGATGAGCAGCGCACCGCCCTCGATACCTGCATACCAGGCCTTGTCGCGCGCGAGCGCCGGGCCCGCAAGAGCGGTGCCGGCCAGCGCCATGACTACGGCGAGTCTACGCATTGAAATCCCCTTTCTCAGTCTCCACGAACTTCCATGGAAGTCGTCTCAACGATCTATATCACGGAAGTATCCCGCGCAACTGAATATAACCCTGAAATGTTGCATAAATACCGCACATTACTGCAGATTTCAGAGCTTTGGACGGGGTCATGACGTCAGTAGACCCTGCGCGCGAAAGTAGCTGAGCAGGCCCGCGAGCACGCTGCGCGCCTCGATATCGATCACGCTTCCTCCCTCCGGTGCATCGATGGCAACCGGTGGTTCCGTCAACATCATGGCCCCGCCTATGTTGAGGCCCGCAACTGGAAGAGCGGTGTTCCAGACGCCGCCGCCGAACACCGCGACGATGGCTTCCTCCGCGATCCAGCACAGCATCCCTTCCGCCGGTGCCGCGATCACCCATGCGCCGTCCCAGTGCGCGAGGGCGCCGGCGTGCCCCGCCCACGCACCCGTCGCGCCCTCGCCGACGATCCAGGTCGTACCGGGCGCAGGCAGCGGGGGCGGCGCCGAAAGCGCACGGCTTGCCACGCATAGATGAACAAGGCGATCGAGCCCGTGAATCGCGGTGTTGTGCGTAAGTTCCTTCTGGCTCTGGCCGGTGGCGATCAGCGGCAGACCCAGACGCGTGGTGACAGTCATCGGCTGTTCCTATCGGTTCAAAATGAAATCGGCGGCAAACGGCGCGCCCGCCCCAACGGCGGCGCTCAGTTGACGAACCTCGAAATGAACGGCCTCGGGAAGCATCCCGAACGCCGCTGTCTGCGCGCTCGCGGAGAGCGCCCATGCGGCTTGGTCGACCTCGCCGGATACGGCAGCACTGCCGACGCTGCAGCGCACGGCATAGCGTTCGCGCTCCTCGCCGAGCGGCGCATCGACCCCGTCGATCCACCCGAAGCCCGTCCGGCTGCGCCGGATCCACGAAAACGCGATCGCGCCGTCGGCAAGCACGCGCGCCGCGCCGTGCACGGGCGGCAGCGGCTGCAGCGCGCGTCCTGTCACCCGGTGATCCGCTTGCGGGCTGTCCATCGTGCCCGTGTTGGGCGGCACGACGCGCACGGCGACATCCGTGCCGATCGCATCGGCGGAAAGGTCGATCGGAAACAGCGCCGGCGTTTCCAGAAGAACGAAGCGCTCGCCTGCCACATGCGCCGCCATCGCCGCCTCGCTCGCCTTCCGCCCGCGCAGCAGCCCAGAAAGCCGGAACCGCCTCGGCGCGATGGATACCGCGCCGCGAAACTGGATCAGTTCATCCCCGACAAGCGCCAGGTTCGCACCCGCCAGCACGGAAAGTGCCGGGCGGCTTTCAAGCCACATCGCATCAGACAGCAATTCCACGTCGAGCGCCGACGTTTCGTCCCAACGCGTCGGGCCCGCGGCCGGAAGTGCCGACAGCGTCGTACCCATCGGCACGCCGCCGCTCGCCATGCCGATGCTCGACCAGCTCGCCCCGGCGTCCCCGCTCAGCCAGATCTCGGCGCGGCGCCAGCCGCTGCCCGTGCCCGCCGCGGCAATCCAAAGGCGCGGCGCGGTCGGCGTATCACCGGCGATCGGCGGCAATTCGAACGCATGGAAGCGCGTTTCGCCTTGCGGAGCGTCGACGTTTGTTTCCGCGCGGCCGCCATCGGCCGCCGCATCGACACCGCCGTCGGCGTTCACCGGTTCCGCCTCGATGGCGACGGTCATCGTTTCCAGCGCCGTCCGGCGAATTTCCCAGCGCCGTCCGTCGCGGCCGCTGAGCCGGTCTCCCGGCTGCAACGCAAGCGCGCGGTAACCGAGCCGGAACGCTGCGGTTTCGCGCCGTGTCCACACCCGCTGCAGCACGTTCTGCGCGGCGCGTTTCGCCGCCCCGGCCGAAAGCGCAACCGGCAGCGCGCTATGGTCTTCGCGCCCGCGCGCGCCCGGCCGGAACGCCCGCTGCGCCCCCGCCTGATAATCGCGCGCGATATCCAGATAGCCAAAGGTCACCGATGCCGGCGCGTCCCCGCTGCGGCGTGCGATCGCGTGGCGGCTCTCCCCCTCCACCAACCCGTCGTCATCAAGAACAATGCCGGTTTCGGTGCTGTCGTCATGAAGCCGCACCTGCCTGCCGCCGAGCGCCCGCACGTCGCCGAGTTCGCCGAGCGATGCGACCCACGTCGAAAGCGGCGCATTCGTCGCGGCCGCGAAACCCGGCAAGGATGCCGAAAGGCCGCCCGTGGAGATGCGAACCCCGGCGGCTTCGGCAAGATCGCCGAGGATCGCGGCGATCGTGGGCGGCGCGGCATCGGACGTGACCTCGAACGACAAGTTCGGAATGCGGTTCGCAAAATCGGCGAGCTGCAGGTCCTCAAACACCGCGTAGGCAAGCCCGCGATAGGCGGGCGCGTTCGCAGGACCTTCGGCGGCGGCGATCAGCGGATCGGGCGCCTGCGTCTCGCTGCCGGTGTAGATGCGCACGGCCCCTTCCGCCGTCATCTCTCCGGCCGCGCCGCGCAGCAGCTTGCCGTCCGCCCAGATCCGGCCGATCCCCACGATCGGCCGCGCCGATATCGCCACCGCGAAGGATGCCGAATAGCTGTAGGTCGTCGTGCGTCCGCCCGAACGCTTGCCGCCGCCCGAACGGTGCGCCGTCTCGTTGAGGCCCTGGCTCCAGATCACGTTCCCCGCCGCGCGGGTCGTGCCGTAGAGCCGCGGATGCGGCACCCCGTAGGCCGAGCTTTGTACGGTGAGGTCGTCGAGGCGCGGCCCCGTGCGCCCTTTTGGCGAGAAAAGCAGCTGATCGATGGCGTTCCCCGCGACCGCGCCGATGGCAGCGCCGATGGGTCCGCCGACGATCGCGCCCACGGTCGTCAGAACAAGCGTCGCCATGGTCTCAAATCTCCGGAAAGCGCCAGCCGGTGCACGCCCATTCGGGCGGCAGCGGGGCTTCGACGACACGCCCGAGGCCGAAATGGGCATGAACGAACGTGTCCCCGCAACACACGGCGAGATGACGCTGCGCAGGCGTCACGGCGATCAGCGCCAGGTCACCCGCGCGCGGTTTGCCCGCCAGCAGCGCGCATCCGGCCGCGGCGAGTCCGGCCCCCAGGCGATCGCGATTGTCGGCAGCAAGGCAATAGTCGTGCGGCGCGGCGAACGAGAGCCCCGCGCCCTTCGCCGCCGCAATGGCGACGCCGACACAGTCGAGCGCAAGGCCGGGCACGCGCCCCTGCACGCGGCAGCGCGTGCCCACACAGGCCCGCGCCGCGTGCACGATATCTGCGTGCCGGGAATGCATGGCCGTCACAGGCTCGGGTAGCGGATCACGGAATCGGTGCCGGGGACGTGCGGCTCGCCGCGGAAATTATCCTTGTTCTGGAAGCGGTCCCGGCATGTCGAAAAGCGCCGGTCGCAACCCTCGCGCAGCTCCACGAGATCGCCCGGCGCCAGCCGCGCCGCGACCGCTTCGCGCAGGTCGACAGAGATGCCCTCCGAAGCGACGATTTCGAAATCCAGCCCCGCGAGCGCACCGGCAAGCGGCCGCAGCCGTCCGTAGGCAAGCACGCCATCCGACAAGGCACGATCGGTCTCGATGCGGGCAGCGCCCGTCACCGCCGTTACCCGCGCGATATGCGTCAGCGGCGCCAGTGCCACGCGGCAGCGCGCATCGCCCAGCCGCGCGCAGCACTCCGGCGTGCAGAGCGTGATCGGCGTGCGATCGAGGGCCGCGTGCGCGCTTTTCAGTTCCGCCTCGAAGCGGTCGTCCTGGCGCACGATGTCCCCGATCTCACCGCTAGCGAGCAGCACCGACGCGCCCGGCGCGCTCCAGTCGACGAGCGACAGCGTGGCATAGGCGCGGTCGTAGCGGCCAACGGCGATATCGTCGGCGCGGATGCGCCCGCTGCCGAGCGCGCCCGACACCTCCATGCCGCCGCCCTCGACGGAATCGGCATGGGCAAGCGCCGATGGCACCATGCCGGGCACCGGCGAACAGGTCATGCCGTCCACGACGAGCGGGCGGTCGTGCGACGTGAAACCAAGCGCCGCGCCGTCCGCGCGCTCGATCCGCCAGCAGAAGGCGAGGCTGGTCGTTTCCTCATCGAGCGCGGCGGCGAGCGCTTCCGGGATAGCGCGCATCAGGCCTCGCGCACTTCGATGATGGGGGCAGAGGGCATCTCGCCCGCGCGCCAGCCCTGCAGAGAGGCCTCGATACTGTCCTCGGCGACCCGGTCCGGCCGCAGCGCGTGCAGTTCCGCAGGCCGCCCGCCCGCGCCGATCGCCGCGTCCACATAGGCATTGCCGTGCAGCAGCAGATGCGCCGCAAGCCCCTCCAGAAACCCCGCCCGCGTCTCGCGCGGATTGGGCTGCGCGATCAGCGCCGCGAGTGCCCCGCCCGAAACTTTGAGCGGCGCCGATCCCGCGCTCTCCGCCACCAGCCGGATCGCCCGGCTCGCCACAGGATTGCGCGTCAAAGCCTCGCGCACCCGCGCCGCATAAGACGCAGGCACATCGCCCGCGTCCCAGCCCCCGCCATAGCCCAGCACATGACGCGGCAAGGCCGGACGCCCGCTCTTGCGGCCGAACCAATTGAACATCAGCGATCTCCAAAAAAGAAGAAAATCCCCCTCGCCCCTTTGGGGAGAGGGATGGGGAGAGGGGACAATCAAAAACCCCGTTCAGGCACGCCCCCTTCAGGAGCGGCGCAGAACCCTCAATCCACCACAAACAGCCGCGCGCCCGACGCGCTCACCGACCGATGCGCCATCGCGCCGTCGCCCACATGATACGACATTCCCGGCGTCAGCGTGACCCGCCGCCCGTCCGCAAGCTCGGTCACCAGCTCGCCCTCAAGGCAGAGCAATATATGCCCTTTCTCGCACCAGTGATCGGCGAGATAATCCGCCGAATAGTCCACCATTCGCACCCGGATCGCCCCGAACTGCCGCGTCCGCCAGACCGCGTGCCCGGTCTCGCCGGGATACACGGTCTCGGGGGCAGAGGCCCAGTCCATCGTTTCGAAGGCGAGTGGTTCGATGTGCATGGTAACGACTTCTCCGGAATCGTGATGCCGCCGACCATAACGCCCCCGTTCGCCAAGGCGATACCCGCGCCCGAAGCATTTCTGCCGAACACCCCGCCTCCACCACCACCTCGGTGGACCCAAATTCGGCACCATTTGAAGACGCTGAGTTAAGTGCAGCGAGAGCGGCCGCCTGAACAGCAAGATCGTTCGCTGCCGCATTCCCGGCACAGCTTTGATCGACGTTTACCTTTTGCGGCAAAGGTTCGGTCAGAGCGTCATTACTCCGCCTCACCAAGGGTGACCCCGATCTCCTCGACCGCACCCTCCGGACTCAGTTTAACGTAAAGGATGGCATCGGTGCCATCCTGAAGTTTAACGGGCCCGTCGTAGACACGTGGTGCAGACCGCGTGAGCGTAACGCCAGCCCGAACGCTCACAATGCTTAACGATTTGTCCTTGTCCGCAACGCCGGCAAGCCCAAATGGCAGGCGTTTACCCGCCTCCGATCTGAGGTACCGTTGCCTTGTCACTGTGTTCCCAAAGATCGTCCACCGCGAGTTATTACGCGTTAGAATTTCGCAGTCATCTGGCGTGCAAGGCCCGCGTCGTAGCCCCGAAACGCCGTCAGCGTTCTCAACGTGAGTTCCGACGGCTGAGAAAGCCTTCAAGGTCGGCGAACCCGCAAAAGCCATCGTTGGAAACAGCAATGCCGCGATAACAGTCTTTTTCATCCCCCATCTCCTCATGGGCGGTACAAGCACCTCCATCATGGATATGCGAGTCCGGCGGATAGCAGCCAATTTTGCGCAGAAGGATGGTCATAGCTGGCAAAACCCTCCAATCGTCCGCCTCCGCTGCTCGACGATCACTGAGCACTCTGCCGTCCAAACACAGGTCGAGAGTCGGCCAGAACACACCCTCGACCGTCACCCCGGCGAAGGCCGGGGCCCATAACCACGGTCGCATGGATACCGGCCTTCGCCGGTATGACGAGTGATCAGGCGATACCTCATTCACGAATAATAGCTCGTTAGAAGGCAGTCGCTGCAACCATGAGCAGGATGCCCACAAAGGCAACAATCCAAACCATCGCCGACACATCGGCCAGACGTGCCCAAAATCTTGACTCCGAGAGCAGCAGACTGTCCGGGCCTATATCATCGGGATTTACGCCTGTTTGTTCACATAGTACAAAAGCGAAGCGATTCCAGAGGTCTGGCCTACTCAACTCCTCGGGCGGAAGCACCTTTTGAAGAGACGTGAATACATCGCCGGCTGTGAGCCAGTCTTGAGCATCCGTATAATCTAGCTTTACGCCGAAGGTACGCTCAATGTCAGCAATCGCCTCAATCTCGTCCCCATCGCCGCCGAGCCCGACGCTTCTGGAATGGTGCTCCGTCACTATGAGAGTGATAGCCGAAATGGTGTTCCTCGCAATATGGTTCCCGCGCCAGATTATCAAACCACCCTCACCCCCGGCCGCGCACTCTTCCCCATAAGCGCCCATACCGCCCAGACCAGCGCGTCCGCCCGGTCCGGCGAACGTCCCGGCCCTTCGTAGCCGCCCCCGGCGATCAGCCCGCACAGCTCGTCCTCCAGCGCCGGAAAGGCGCCCGCGTGGTGCACGCGCCCGGCTTCGTACTGCGCCGCGACCGGCTCGGCGCGGATCGCCTTGCCGCGTGTCGCGCGCACCGATTTCACCGGCAGCGCATCGTCCACGGCGGCGAGCACGCGCGCGACCATGTCGCCGCCGTTGTTCACCTCCGCGATCACGCGGTCCGCGCCGTGCCGCGCGGCGGCATCCGAAACCGCGCGCGCCCAGCCTTCGGGCGACAGGCCCTCCACGCTCGCGTCCTCGATCACCACGATCGTGCCATCGCCAAGCAGTCCCGCCGCCACGATCCCGCACACCGATCCTGCGCCGTGCCCGGCGGGCGGATCGACGCCGATCACCACGCGCGCGAAGCCCTCATCTAGCGTCCCGTTCACCGCTCGCACCCGGCACCGCTCGATGAGCGCGCGCGACCAGAGCGCGCCTTCCACCTCCTCGATCAGTTCGCCGTCCAGTTCCTGCCGCCCCAGCCGCGTGCCGCCGTAAGCATCCGTCACCGCCGCCAGAAACGCAGCCGGCAGGTTCGCGGCGTTCTCCGCCGTGCGCCCGCGCGTCACCACGATAGCCTGCCCCGCCGTCGCCTCCTCCAGCAGGCGCCGCACCAGCGGCACGGGGCGCGGCGTCGTCGTCAGCACCGCGCGCGGCGCGCTTCCCAGCCGCAGCCCCATGCGCAGGTTCATCCACACGTCGAGGCCGCGTGGCCATTTCGCAATCTCGTCGCCCCAGGCATGGCTATGCTGCGCACCGCGCAGCGCATCCGGGTCGTCCGCCGAATAGAGGAAACCCTTCGCGCCCGTCGGCCACGAAAGCCGCCGCAGCGACGGCTCAAATTCAGGGCGCCGATCGGCGCGCACGCGGAGCAGGCCGGATTCGCCTTCCACCATTACGGCACGCGCCTCGTGCAGCGTCGTCCCGACAATGGCAATGCGCGCGGTGCCGTTTCGCGCCGCACGCTGCACCCATTCGGCGCCCGTGCGCGTCTTGCCGAAGCCGCGGCCCGCCATCACCAGCCACGTGTGCCAGTCCCCCGGCGGCACGACCTGCGCAGCCCGTGCGCGCCAATACCAGCTTCCGACCAGCACGTTCCGATCTTCAAGGTGGATCCCTCCCATCGCTTCGGCGAACTCGGCGGGAGACATCGCCTCCAGCCGCGCTTTCAGGTTCGGTGGGGTCATGCGTCGGCGTCTCCGCGCCGCGCCTCGATCGCGGCGGCGCGCGCTTCGACGGTGCGATACAGCGCCAGCGCGTCGTCCTCCGCCTCCCCGTCCCCCTCTTCGCCCACGATCATCGCATAGGCTTGCGGCCTGCGGCGGCTCAGCATGAACATCAGCAGCCGGTCCGAATATTCGCGGATTGTCACCGGCGTGCCGCTGCCACGCACCACGGTTTTTTCCACGCCGTTGCGGATGCGGTCGAAGGCTATCGCCTCCAGTTCGTCCATCGCGAGCGAAAGCGCGTCGTCCCAGGCCCGCGCGAAGGCGGCATCGCGGCGGCGCAGCGCATAGACGCCGCATGTCGCCTTGCCCGTCGCCGCCACGGCGCGGCGCACGTTCGCCGTTTCCGCCAGCGTTTCAAGGAAGATGCTGCGCCGCTTCGCCGTCCATCCGTCATGCCGCTGGGATGCGCGGCGCGCCGGTTTTTTCGCCGGTGTCGTTTTCGTCATCGGGGGTCTTTCACACGAGAAGAAGCCGCGCCGAGCCCCGACATGAAAACGGCTCCGAAGGGCCTGAACCCCCGGAGCCGCAATTCCTCAGCGTGTCTGATCTCTAGCGAAGAGCGGTTCGCTCGTCAAGCATTATTTTCCCTATTTGGTTATTTTTGGTCCTTATGGTCGCACCCGGGTTGTAACATCTCGGCGGCTGGGCCACCTCCCGCGTCGATCCTGATATGTTGTTCATCGGATCGTAATTTTATGCGCTGTAAGAAGCGCTTACCGGGGCCGGGCAAAAGAGGTTGAAATGAAAACGATCATCGTCTGCGCCTGCCTTCTGTTCATCGCCGCTGTCGGCGCCATTGCGATTCCGCCGCACGCGGGCGCGATCGCCTCGACGCCGTCTGCCGCCGCAGACGCTGCCCCTCACACCCGGTAATAGTCCGCCACGCGGTCCAGCCCCAGGCACAGCACCACCTTTCCGGCGCGCGCCGGCCAGCCCATCGCCCGTTCCGCCGTTTCGAGTCCCTCACCCAGGCACACCGTGCGCGTCAGCACGTCGGCAAGGCCTTGCCCCGCGTGCGCCAGCGCCGCATCCACGCGCGTTTTCGCGCCGATCTGCGCCGTCGTCGGGTCGGGCGCGTCGGGCGCGCTGCGGGCACCTTTCGCCACCGGCCCGGCGTCCCACGCCATCGTCACGCGCGGGCCGCGCGCGGCGATCATGAAGTCGCGGCGCAGGCGCACGCCCGCCTCGAACTGGCGGTCGCTGATCTTGCCGCGTGCGTGCAGCCACGCGATCGGCTCCTCCGCGCGGTTCGCGTGCCGCGCGCCTTCGGTGGCCGCGCGGCGGTGCGGCGGGCTGTCGATGCTGTTCACGATCAGGCGGTTACGGGTTTCGGGCATGGGCTCTCCCTCGTGTTCAGTTGCGAATCGCCCTTGCCATCGCGTGTCCGCTGTAGGACAGTGAAAAATAACCCAATAGGATAATTCGATGCTCACACGCATCCGCGAGGTCCGCAAGGGCAAGGGTCTCACGCTGGCGGACGTCGCCGAGCGCTGCCGGCCGGCCACGACGCCGCAAACCATCGGCCGCCTCGAAACCGGCACCCGCACCGTCTCGGTCGGCTGGCTCAACCGCATCGCCGCCGCGCTCGGCGTGGAAGCCGCCGAGCTCGTCACCCATCCCGAACGCCCGGACGTCCCCGTCGCCGCCCTCCTCGCCGCGGACGGCGCGCGCGCGCCGACGATGCCGCAGACGCTGCTGCCGCCCCGCCCGTCCGGCGCGATGATCGCGGTGCAGGTCGTCTCGGGCATCGGCGACTATCGCACCGGCGATTCGATCTGGTGCGATCGGCTCTCCCCCGCCGAGTTCGAACGCGCGCGCAACCGCGACGTGCTCGTCCCCCGCCCCGCCGGGCGCTTCGTGTTCGGCCGTCTTGTGGATCTCGACGGCCAGCGCCTCGCCATCCTGCCGCTGGTCCCCGGCGCGCGGCAGCTCGTCGTTTCGGAAACCCCCTGGCTCGCGGTCGCGGCAACATTGGTACGCCCACTTTAGGGAGTATGCGCCCAAAGGCGCCGCCGCTAACCGCAGCGCCGAAAGGAGCCCTTCATGCTCGATACCACCCGCCGCACCGCGTTCGACGAGGACCACGCCCTCTTCCGCGACAGCGTCCGCAAGTTCTTCGACCGCGAACTCCATCCCAACCTTGATCGGTGGGAGCACGAAGGCATCGTCGACCGCAACTTCTGGCGCGCCTGCGGCGAAGCGGGTCTACTTTGCCCGCAAGTCCCTGAAGAATACGGCGGTCTCGGCCTCGACTACCGCTACAACGCCGTCATAGGGGAGGAACTTTGCTACGCCGGCTCCTCGGCAGGCATCACCCTCCACTCCGACATCGTCGTCGACTACATCATCAACTACGGCTCCGAAGAACAAAAGCGCCGCTGGCTCCCCGGAATGGTCTCGGGCGAAGTCATCACCGCGATCGCGATGACGGAGCCGGGCGCCGGCTCCGACCTCCAGGGCGTGAAGACAACCGCGAAGCGCGACGGCAACCACTATGTCGTCAACGGCTCCAAGACCTACATCACCAACGGCCAGAACGCCGACCTCATCATAGTCGTCGCCAAGACCGATCCGACGCAGGGCGCGAAGGGCACCTCGCTCATCCTCGTCGAAGCCGATCGCGATGGCTTCGCGCGCGGCCGCAACCTCGACAAGATCGGGCAACATTCCGCCGACACCTCCGAACTGTTCTTCAACGACGTCCGCGTCCCCATCACCAACTGCATCGGCGAGGAGAACATGGGCTTCATCTACCTGATGAAGCAGCTCCCGCAGGAACGCCTCCAGATCGCGCTCTCCGCACAGGCGGTCGCGCAGCGCGCGTTCGACGAGGCGGTCAAGTTCACCAAGGAGCGCAAGGCCTTCGGCAAGACCGTGTTCGATTTCCAGAACACAAAGTTCACGCTCGCCAACCTCGCGACGCAACTACAGGTCGGCTGGGCGCATCTCGACTGGGCGCTGAAGCGCCACGTCGAAGGCAAGCTCACCGCCGCCGAAGCCTCCGCCGCCAAGCTCTGGCACACCGAGTTGCAATGGGATGCCTGCGACCTCTCGCTCCAGCTGCACGGCGGCGCGGGCTATATGAACGAATACCCGATCGCTCGCCTGTGGCGCGACGCGCGCGTACAACGCATTTACGGCGGTACGTCGGAGATCATGAAGGAAGTCGTCAGCCGCGCCATCTAGGCAGCGCGGCTAGAAACTCTCTTCGGCGTAAATCCGCGAAAGATCGCCCGCCCAGCGACCATGGTAAGCTTCGAGCAAGCGCTCGGCGGGAGTCTTGCCGCTTTCGACAATCTCGAACAGCGGCGCGAGGAAGATCGCCTCACTGTCGCCCGAGCTGTTGAGCCGTGCGCGCCGCGTCAGCCCCGCTTCGGCGATGGCGAGGATTTCCTTGCCGAGCTGCTGGAACGTGCGTCCGCGCGGCCCCGTCGCCTGCAAACCCAGTCTCGGCACCTCCTCGCGGATGCGGTTATGGTCAGCGATCGTCCAGTGCTTGACCGCATCCCACGCCGCATCGAGCGCGATGTCGTCGTAGAGCAGCCCCACCCAGAAGGCAGGCAGCGCGCAGATACGGTTCCACGGGCCGCCGTCCGCGCCGCGCATCTCGAGATAGGACTTGAGGCGCACTTCCGGGAAAGCGGTCGAGATATGATCGTTCCAGTCGCCGAGCGTCGCGCGCTCGCCGGGCAGCGCCGTGAGCTTGCCGTCCATGAAGGCGCGGAAATCCTGTCCGGCGAGATCGACGTACTTGCCGTCGCGCACGGCGAAATACATCGGCACGTCGAGAATATAGTCGGCCCAGCGTTCGAAGCCGAAACCGTCCTCGAACACGAACGGTAGCATCCCCGTGCGCGCCGCATCGGTATCGGTCCAGATGTGGCTGCGGTAGCTGAGGAAGCCGTTGGGCCTCCCTTCGGTGAACGGCGAGTTCGCGAACAGCGCCGTTGCGAGCGGCTGCAGCGCGAGGCTGACGCGGAACTTCTTCACCATGTCCGCCTCGCTCGCATAGTCGAGGTTGGTCTGGATGGTGCAGGTCCGCAGCATCATGTCGAGGCCAAGCGATCCCACGCGCGGCATGTGGCGCAGCATGATCGCGTAGCGCCCCTTGGGCATGATCGGCAGTTCGTCGCGACGCTTGTCGGGCCACATACCGAGGCCGAGAAAACCGAGGCCGAGCTCCTTGCCGACCTCCTGCACTTGCTTCAGATGCCGACCTGTCTCAGCGCAGGTCTGGTGCAGGTTTTCAAGCGGTGCGCCCGAAAGCTCGAATTGCCCGGCGGGTTCGAGACTTACGTTCCCGTCGTCGCCAGCAAGCGCGATGACATATCCGTTCTCCTCCACCGGCTCCCAGCCGAAGCGTGTCATCGCCATCAGCAGATCGCGGATGCCGCCTTGCTCGTCATAGGACGGTGCGCGGTGATCGGTGGTGCGATACACGAACTTCTCGTGCTCAGTACCGATTCGCCAACGCTCCGCGGGCTTGCTGCCGCGTTCGAAAACGCTCAGCAAATCATCTTTTGACTCGATAGGAAGGGCATCCCCTTCACCGGCCTTGCGCGTGCTCATGGCGAGCGCTTAGCCGTCCTCGCGGCCGCGCGCCAGAGAGGAAATGAGCGAGGCTCAATCTCCCCGCCAATCCCCCGCAAGCGCCTGCCAGATCGCAACCGCCGCTGCCGCTGCCGTGTCGGCGCGCAGGATGCGGGGGCCGAGTGAAACACGCACGCACTGTGGCAGTGTCCGGATGGCCGCACGCTCGGTATCATCGAACCCACCCTCGGGGCCGATAAGGATCGCTGCGGGCACAGCAACGCCGGGCAGCACCTTCGCGACTGGTTCGCCGCCTTCCTCGTCGCAGAAGATCAGCGCGCGCTCCACTGGCCAGTCCGCAAGCAGCGCTGCGAGCGGGACGGGATCGCCGAGCTCCGGCAACGCCGTACGTTCGCACTGTTCGGCTGCCTCGATCATGTGCGCGCGCAAGCGGTCGCGCTTCAGATTGCCCACAACCGTGCGCCGCGTCACGGTAGGCACCAACCGCGCCACGCCGAGCTCGCACGCCTTCTCCGCAAGCCAGTCGATGCGGCCCGCCTTCAGCGGCGCGGCGCAGAGCCAGAGGTCGGGCACCACCTCGCGTGACTTCAGCAGAGCCTCCGCCCGCACCACCACTTCGCGCTTGCCGATGGCGGCGATCACCGCCTGCCATTCGCCCGTGCGGTCGTCGAACAGCCGGACACCGTCGCCCTCGCGCAAACGCATCACGCGCGTCAGGTAGTGCCCAGCCGCCGCGGCGAGAGGCAACGTTGTCCCGGCACCCAGCTGTGTGTCCACGAACAGACGGGGGCCTGCCTTGCTTGACAATGATCGATCACCCATGCTGACCCGCTAGCATGGAGACCCCGCCCCTGACCACGCCGGAACCTGCCGACCGCGCGACGCCCGATGCTGTTGCCGGGAGCTGGGTCGAAATGTTGCCCCAGTCATGGAAGCCTTACGCCCGGCTGGCGCGTGCAGACCGGCCGATCGGCGCATGGCTGCTGTTCTGGCCCTGCGCGTGGGGCACGGCGCTGGCCGGCGGCCTTCCGCAGGAATCGTATCTGGTGCTGCTGTTCCTGATCGGCTCGTTCGCGATGCGCTCGGCAGGGTGCGTCTACAACGACATCGTGGATCGCGATCTCGATGCCAGTGTCGAGCGCACGCGCGATCGCCCGCTCGCCAGCGGCACGGTATCGCTCAAGGCCGCTTGGGCACTGCTCAGCAGCCTGTCGCTGCTTGGCCTCGTCGTGCTGCTCCAGCTCGGCGGGTTCGCACAGGTTGTCGCGCTCTGCTCTTTGCTGCTGGTCGCGGGCTACCCGTTCATGAAGCGCATAACCTGGTGGCCGCAAGCGTGGCTCGGCCTCACCTTCAACTGGGGGGCGCTCGTCGGCTTCGCGGCAATCGCCGGCAGCCTGCCGCCCGCAGCGCTCGCGCTCTATGCGGCAGGCCTGTTCTGGACGCTCGGCTACGATACGATCTACGCGCTTCAGGACATCGAGGACGATGCGCTTGCGGGCATCAAGTCGTCGGCACGGCGGCTGGGCGGGAACGTACGCGTGGGTGTGGCGAGCTTCTATGCCATCACGGTCCTCCTCCTTGCCGCCGCGCTCCTGCTTGCCGCGCCAGAGCAGCCGCTCGTCGTTGCGGCATTGCTTCCCGCCGCGCTCCACCTGCTATGGCAGGTTCGCGCGCTGCATAGCACCGACACGGTGGGCACGCTCCGCCTGTTCCGCGCGAACACGGTAACGGGCGCGCTGGTCTTCGCGGCCTGCCTCGTGGCCGGACTTTGACGCGCGGCCTGCAAGCGCTTATGCGCGGCGGCCATGCTTGACCCGAACGCCGCGCTCGACCGCCTCGACCACGCCATCGCCCGCGCCAAGGCGCTGGGCGCCGATGCCGCAGACGGAGTTTACTTCGGCGACATGTCGTCGAGCGTGCATGTCCGGCTCGGCGAACTCGAGGACATTGGCCGCTCGGAGGCCGAGGAGATCGGCATTCGTGTTTTCATCGGCCAGCGCAGCGCCAATGTCTCCTCTTCCGACCTCTCCGCTGCCGCGCTCGCCGCTGCTGCCGAGCGTGCGGTCGCGATGGCGCGCGAGGCGCCCGAGGATCGCTACGCGGGCCTCGCCCCCGCCGAGCGGCTGACGAAAGGGCCTTGGCCCACACTGGACATCGACGACGGCACGGACATCCCAGTCGAGGCATTGCGCGCCCGCGCGCTTGCCGCCGAAGATGCGGCGCGCGCCGTTGAGGGTGTCAGCAATTCGCAGGGCGCCTCCGCCAGTACCGGCCGCGCAGTCTATGCGCTCGCCACCTCGCACGGCTTCGCGGGTGCTTATTCAGGCAGCTCCTACGGCGTCTCCGCCTCGATCATCGCCGGTTCGGGTGACGCGATGCAGCGCGACTACGCCTATCACAGCGCGCGACATGACGCCGATCTGGAGACACCCGAAACCGTTGGCCGGCTTGCGGGCGAGCGCGCCGTTTCGCGCCTATCGCCCGCCAAGCTCGCGACCGGTGCGATGCCGGTGGTGTTTGATCCGCGCGTCGCGGGATCGCTGCTGGGCCATTTCGCGGGCGCGATCAGCGGATCGGCGATCACGCGCGGTACCAGCTTCCTCAAGGATTCGCTGGGGCAGGAGATCTTCCCGCGTGGTCTTTCCATCGTCGACGATCCGCTGCGCGTGCGCGGGCTCCGCTCCCGACCGTTCGACGGCGAGGGGTTGCCGACCTCGCGCACGCGGCTCGTCGACAGCGGACGCCTCACCGGCTGGCTGCTCGATAGCGCCTCTGCGCGGCAGCTTGGCAGCAGCCCATCCGGCCATGCCTCGCGCGGCGTTTCGGGTCCACCGGGCGTTTCCACGTCCAACCTCTCCATGGAGGCCGGGACGCTGAGCCGGAGCGCGCTCATCGCGGACATCCGACGGGGCGTGCTTGTCACCGAACTGATCGGCCAGGGCGTCAACGTCGTCACCGGCGACTACAGCCGGGGCGCGGCGGGCTTTTTGATCGAGGACGGCGAGATCACGGGCGCGGTCGCCGAGATTACCGTTGCCGGAAATCTGAAGTCCATGTTCCTGAACCTGACGCCGGCCGACGATCTGGTGTTCCGCTATGCCGTGAATGCGCCCACGTTGCGCATCGAGGGCATGACGGTGGCGGGCGCCTGAAACTTCACAAGTAGAAGAAGTAGTCGGACGGCGGTCGAGTCTGCGGCCGGCTTTCCTATTCCAACACCTTCGGGACGCCGAGGCGGGGAATCGCGCGGGCGGGGCAATCGTCCATCACCACCTTCAGTCCGGCGGCCTCCGCCTTCGCGGCGGCATCTTCGTTGATGACGCCGAGTTGCATCCATACCGCCTTCGCACCGATGGCGATGGCCTCGTCGACGACCGGTCCGACCGCGTCGGAGCGGCGGAAGATATCGACCATGTCGACAGGCTGGGGGATTTCGGCAAGCGAAGCGTAGACGGTTTCGCCATGAAGCGTGGCGCCCGCGAGCGTCGGGTTCACCGGGATGACGCGGTAGCCCCGCCCCTGCAGATAGGCCATCACGCCGTGGCTCGGGCGGTCCGGGCGATCGGATGCGCCGACCATCGCGACGGTTCGGACGTTTGTGAGCAGGTCGCGGATGTCTTCAGCGGCGGTCAGTGGCACGTTCGGTCTCCTTCAATGCATCCAGCACCTGAACGGCGATGCGGCGGAAGGCGTTCCCCGCCGGATCATCACGAAGGGCAACTGGGGTGCCAGCGTCGCTCGCCTCGCGGATGCCGATTTCGAGCGGGATGCCACCGAGGAAGGCGATGCCCATCGTCCTTGCGGCATCCTCCGCGCCGCCGTGCCCAAAGATATGGCTTTCATGGCCGCAGGCCGGGCAATGGAACGTCGACATGTTTTCGATCATGCCGAGGATCGGCACGCCGACCTTGCCGAACATCGCGACCGCCTTCTTCGCGTCGATGAGCGCGAGATCCTGCGGCGTCGAGACGATCACCGCGCCCGCGAGCGGCACCTTCTGCGCCATCGTGAGCTGGATATCGCCCGTACCCGGCGGCAGATCGACGACGAGCACATCGATCGGACCCCACTCGGTCTGCGTCAGCATCTGCATCAGCGCGCTCGACGCCATCGGTCCGCGCCAGACGACGGCGCGATCGGGATCGGTCATCGCGCCGATCGAAACAGCCTTCAAACCATGCACCTCGGCGGGCTGGATCAGCTTCTCGCGCAGCGTCAGCCGCTCCTGCCGCCCCATCAGCATCGGCACGGACGGGCCATAGATGTCGGCGTCGAGCAGCCCGACCCTCAGCCCCTGCGACGCCAGCGCAACGGCGAGGTTCGCGGCGACGGTGGACTTGCCGACGCCGCCCTTGCCCGAGCCGACGGCGATGATGTGGCGGATTTCGGGAAGCGGTGCCGGCGCGGTCGGGTGCGGCCCCTGCGGCGCATCGCCGCGTTCGGAGGTGGTGATGATGCGCGCACCCTCGACGCCCGGCACAGCGCGCAGCGCGGCATCGACACGCGCCTCCAGCGTCTTCGCATCGTGCGGCGAAAGCCCGTCCACGGCGAGCACCAGCCCGGCTTGAGCGCTTCGCAGCACGATGCCCGAAACACGCCCGGCGCTTACGATATCCTTGCCCGATACCGGGTCCGCAAGCCGCTCAAGCGCTGCGCGCAACAGGTCTTCGCCCGCCATTTTCACTCCTTGCCGGTCAGCATGTCTCGCAAATGCGCGGAGGCGTCCGTATATAGGCTGTTCATTGGAAGCAATCGACGGGTAGCGAATGCCTTGGGAGAATAACAGTAACAACTCCGGCCCCTGGGGCAGCGGCAACGGCAACGGACCGCGCAACCCCTGGGGTGGCGGCTCGGGCGGCGGCTCCGGCGGCGGTGGTGGCAATCGCGGCGGCGGCGGACCCGATTTCGACGAGTTCATCCGCCGCAGCCAGGAACGGCTGCGTTCCGGCCTGCCCGGCGGCTCCAAGGGCGGTTCGATGCCATGGGGCTACGTGATCCTCGGCATCGCGCTCGTCTGGATCGCATTCACATCGTTCTACCGCGTGGTGCCCGAGGAACGCGGCGTCGTGCAGCGCTTCGGCGCCTATTCGCGCACGACGGGGCCGGGTATGCACTTCAAGCTGCCCGCACCGTTCGAAACCGTGAGCAAACCCGCTGTGGAGACCGTCGCCACGATCGACATCGGATCAACGGATGCATCGACCGAGAACCTGATGCTGACGGGCGATCAGAACATCATCGACATCGCCTACGCGGTGCGCTGGAAGATCAAGGATCCCGTGCAGTTCCTGTTCCAGCTCGCCGAGCCCGAAACCACGATCCGCGAAGTCGCCGAATCGGCGATGCGCGCGGAAGTGGCGCGCGTTCCGCTCGACGCAGCGATCGGCCCGCAGCGCGCGCAGATCGCCGAGCAGGTGCGGGTGCGCACGCAGGAAATGCTCGACAGCTACAAGGCCGGCGTCGACATCGTCGGCGTCGACATCAAGCAGGCCGACCCGCCCGCCGCCGTCGATTCTGCGTTCAAGGACGTGTCCGCCGCGCAGCAGAACGCCGAACAGTATCTGAACGAGGCGCGCCGTTATTCACAATCGCTGCTTTCGCTGGCGCAAGGGCAAGCCGCCGCCTTCGACGCGGTGTACGAACAATATCGGCTGGCGCCGGAAGTGACGCGCAAGCGCATGTATCTGGAGACGATGGAAGAGGTGCTGGGCAAGGTGGACAAGACGATCATCGAGGCTGACGGCGTCGTCCCCTATCTGCCGCTGCCGGAAGTGCGAAAACGCGCTGTTGCAAACGCGGCGGGAGACGCACAATGACCCTGCGCAACCCGATCGCGCTCGTCGGCCTCGCCTTCCTTGCGCTGATTCTGATCACGACGTCGCTGTTCACCGTTTCGGAATCGCAACAGGCGATCATCGTGCGGCTCGGCAAGCCCGACAGGATCGTCAACCGCTACAACGCTAACGATCCCTTCGGCGCCACGGGCGCCGGGCTGACGCTGAAGGCGCCGTTCATCGAAAACGTCGTGTGGGTCGACAAGCGCATCCGCGATCTCGACATGCCGCAGCAGGTGGTGCTTTCCACCGATCAGCTTCGCCTTGTCGTGGATGCCTTCGCACGTTTCCGCATCGTCGATCCGCTGCGCATGTATCAGACCGTGCGATCGGAGGATCGCGTTGCCGACGAACTTTCGCGCATTCTCGGCTCGCGCCTGCGCAACGAGCTTGGCCGGCAGACCTTTGCAACGCTGCTCAGCCCCGAGCGCGGCCAGCTGATGGATACGATCCAGGAAGCCGTGAACCGTGAAGCCAGCCGCTACGGCGCCGAGATCGTCGATGTACGCATCAAGCGTGCCGATCTTCCGCCGGGCGACCCCTTGCAGTCCGCATTCCTGCGGATGCAGACCGCGCGCCAGCAGGAAGCCGAATCGATCCGCGCGCAGGGCCGCAAACAGGCGCAGATCATCCGCGCCGAAGCCGACGCCGAGGCATCGCGCGTGTATGCGCAGTCCTTCGGCAAGGATAAGGAATTCTACGCCTTTTACCGCGCGATGCAGGCGTATCGGACCACGTTCAACGACGGCAATGCCAGCGTGATTCTTTCGCCCGACAATGAATTCCTGCGTGAGTTCCAAGGGGTCCGCGGCCGCTGATCCGTATGGGTAACGATCTCCTTGCAGCGATCGGCCTCGCCCTCGTGATGGAAGGCGCGGCCTATGCGTTGTTCCCCGATGCGATGCGAAGGGCGGCAGCGATGTTGTTTGCACAGGGAGAGAGCACGGTTCGCATCGCCGGGCTCGGCGCGGTGCTCGCGGGTGTTGCGATCGTCGCGGCGGTGCGGTTGCAGGGATGAAGACATAAGGGGCAGATTGTATTGACGCCGGGCGGTGCTTACATGGCGTCAACTTGAGGAGACGAGATACGTGCGTATCGCATTAGCCATGACCGGCGCGGCAGTTCTGTTTGCCAGCGCCGCGACACTTGCCCTTCAGGAACCGGGCCACGCCCAGCAAACGGCGCCGGAATCGCTGAGTGCGCAGCAGCAGGTCACCGCCCCCGGCGGCGCGCCCGGCAGCTTCGCGGACCTGACCGCGCGGCTTCAGCCCGCGGTGGTCAACGTTTCGACTACGCAGGAGATCGAGGTCGGCCGCCTGCGGGGCATCCCGCGCCTGGCGCCCGGCACACCGCTCGACGAGCTGTTCCGCCGCTTTCAGGAGCAGCAGCAGGACGGGCAGGAGCCCGAGACGCGCGAGGCGCAGTCGCTCGGCTCCGGCTTCATCATCTCGCCGGACGGCTATGTCGTCACCAACAACCACGTCGTCACCGGGCGCGGCGGCAACGAGCCCGTCGACAAGATCACCGTGACGCTTTCCGACCGCACCGAATATTCGGCGCGCATCATCGGGCGCGATCCGCTTTCCGACCTCGCGCTGCTGAAGATCGAGGGCAAGGATTTGCCCTATGTGCGCTTCGGCCAGTCCGAGCGCGTGCGCGTCGGCGACTGGGTGATCGCGATCGGCAACCCCTTCGGCCTTGGCGGCACGGTGACGGCGGGCATCGTCTCGGCGCTCCACCGCAACATCCAGGCGGGGCAATACGACCGCTACATCCAGACCGACGCCTCGATCAACCAGGGCAACTCCGGTGGGCCCATGTTTGATCTGAACGGCAACGTGATCGGCGTGAACACGGCGATCTTCTCGCCCACCGGCGGCAATGTCGGCATCGGCTTCGCGATTCCGGCCGAGCAGGCCTCCCCCGTGATCGACCAGCTGCGTTCGATCGGCCGCGTGCGGCGCGGGTACCTCGGCGTCAGCATTCAGCCTGTGACGCCCGAAATCGCCTCCGCGCTCGGGCTCCAGAAGGATCGCGGCGAGATCGTCGCGAGCGTCGAGAACGACGGCCCGGCGAAGAAGGCGGGCATCGTTCCCGGCGACGTCATCACGCGCGTGAACAACCAGGAAGTGACCGTCGACAACACGCTGTCGTCGATCGTCGCGAACAGCGGCATCGGCAACCGCGTGCCGATCGAGCTTTACCGGAAGGGCAAGCGCCAGACGGTGCAGGCGACGCTCATCGAGCGGCCCGCCGAGATCGCCATTGCGGGGAACGACAATGCGGCGCCGGGTGAAGATAAGGCGGCAAACGAAGCCACGGCTTCCGCGCGCCGCAGCCTTGGCATCACGCTTGCCGAACTGACGCCGGAAGTTCGCCGCCAGCTTGGCATCGACGATGAGGTCGAGGGTGTCGTGATCGCCAGCCTGAACCGCAACAGCGACGCCGCGAAGCGCGGCCTGCAGCGCGGCGACGTGATCCTTTCAATCAACCAGCAGCAGACGAAGACGCCTGCCGCGGCCGCGGCCGCCGTGGACGCGGCACGCAAGGCCGGTAAAGACACGGTCGCGCTGTTCGTGAAGCGCGGATCGCGCCCGCCGCAGTTCATCGGCATCGCCATGATGGGCAAGGACGAAGGCTGAGCCTCAACGCTTCGGCAAGAAACATGACCCCGGCCCCGACATGTTCGCGGCCGGGGTTTTCTTTTCCGGCTTCCCGTTTTCGCGCGACATGCTTTACTTGCCGCCTAGGCGGACAGGGGAGCGGTTGATGGGAACGATCTTCGTCGGTGCGGCGGGCGACAAAAGGCTCGAACTCGATCTGAAGCGCGCCAACCGGCACGGGCTGATCGCGGGCGCGACCGGCACCGGCAAGACGGTGAGCCTGCAGATCCTCGCCGAAGGCTTCTCCAAGGTCGGCGTGCCCGTGTTCATGGCCGACGTGAAGGGCGATCTCGCGGGCCTCGCGATGCCCGGCTCCGCAACGCACAAAGCACACGACGCCCTGCAGAAACGCGCCGCCGGCATAGGCCTTGCCGACTATGCCTACGAGGCGTTTCCGGTGGTGTTCTGGGATCTGTTCGGCGAGCAGGGGCACCCCGTGCGCACCACGGTTTCCGAGATGGGGCCGCTGCTGCTCTCGCGCCTGATGGGGCTCAACGAGACGCAGGAGGGCGTGCTCACTATCGCGTTCCGCATCGCCGACGAGGAGCAGCTGATGCTGCTCGACCTCAAGGATCTGCAATCGATGCTGACCTATGTGGCGGACAATGCCGCGGCGATCGGCACGCGCTACGGCAATGTCACCAAACCGAGCGTCGGCGCGATCCAGCGGCAGCTGCTGGTGCTGGAGAACGAGGGCGGCGCGCGCTTCTTCGCCGAGCCCGCGCTCGACGTGAAGGACTTCATGACGGTGGCCGACGACGGCAGGGGCCAGGTGAACATCCTCGCCGCCGACAAGCTCATGCAGAGCCCGCGGCTTTATTCCACGTTCCTGCTGTGGCTGCTCTCCGAACTCTTCGAGGCGCTGCCCGAGGTGGGCGACCCCGACCAGCCGAAGATGGTGTTCTTCTTCGACGAGGCGCATCTGCTGTTCGACGAGGCCCCGAAGGCGCTGCTCGAGAAGATCGAGCAGGTGGTGCGGCTCATTCGTTCGAAGGGCGTCGGCGTCTATTTCATCACGCAGAACCCGATCGACGTGCCCGAAGGTGTCGGCGGGCAGCTCGGCAACCGCATCCAGCACGCGCTGCGCGCCTTCACACCGCGCGACCAGAAGGCGATCAAAGCGGCGGCCGAGACGTTCCGCATCAATCCGGGGCTCGATGTGGTGACCGCGATCACCGAGTTGAAGGTCGGCGAGGCGCTCGTGTCGCTGCTCGATCGCGACGGCGCGCCCGCACCGGTGGAACGCGCGCTCATCCGCCCGCCCTGCTCGCGGCTTGGGCCGCTCACGGAGCAGGAGCGCAAGGTGATGATCGCAAGCTCGCCCTTCGCGGGGCGCTACGAGGAGACGATCGATCGCGAATCGGCGTTCGAAATTCTGAAGGTGCGGGCGGAACAGGCGCTGGAAGAGTCCGAAGCCGCCGCTGCGACAAAGGCCGAAACGAAAGCGACGGGCGGACGCGGCGGCAGCTGGTCGAACAGCATCCTCGGCAAGATCGCGGGCGCGGTGATCGGCGCGTTCGTGGCGAAGAAGGCGCGCGACTTCGGAGACAGCCTGGCGGGCAAGAAGCCTTCGCGCCGCAGCGCGTCGGCAACGTCAACCGCCGTCGGGACCGCGGGCAGCCAGATCGGCTACGAGATCGGCAAGGCGATCGCGGGCCCGATGGGCGGGCGCATCGGCCGCGGCGTGCTCGGAAGCTTCAGCCGCGGGATGGCGAAAAAGATCAGCTGACGATCAGCCGTTGATCGAGACGTTTGCCGTCGCCGGGTCGGTATTGGCGGGCTGCGCGTCGATGATCGTTTTCAGGAGCGCGCCCTTGTTGACGACCTCCGTGGCGGGATCGCCTGCCGTGGAGCGCGCCGACGGATCGGGGCGCGTGGCGCCCGCGTCGTCGAGCAGCTTCTGCTCTCCGGCCGATTTCGGCGCGGGGCGCACGCCGGGGCCGAACAGCGCTTCCATCGCCTGCGTCTGCGCATCGGTTTCCATCGGGCGCGGGGCGCCGGGGCGCGGCGGCGCGAGGTTGTAGTCGGGCGGCACGACGAGCGGTGCGGAGCGGCCGATGGCGAACTCGTCCGGCGCGTCGCGCCCGAAGATGCCGCTGCTGCCGCAGGCGGAAAGGCCAAGCGCCGTGATCGCCACGAGCGCGGCGCGCGTCAGGGAAGACATGCTTTTCAACTCCACTTCATTCTGCTGCTGCGGGCTTGCGTTCGAAGAACGCGCGCAGCAGCAGGATTGCGACACCTATCGTAATCGCCGCGTCGGCGACATTGAAGACGTAAAAGCTCCACGCGCCGACATGGACGTGGACGAAATCGACGACATAGCCGAAACGCACGCGATCGACGATGTTGCCGAGCGCGCCGCCGAGCACCAGTGCGAGCGCAAGAATATCGATGCGGTTCGTTTCCTTGCGCATCCACCACGCGACGCCCGCCGCGATGAGCGCGGTGACGGCGGTGAGGATCCAGCGTTCCTTCGCGCCGTCGGCCTGGAGCAGCCCCATCGAAACGCCGCGATTTTCGACCCACGTGAGACTGAGGACCGGCAAGAGGTTGATGCTGCCCTTCGCCTGCAGGCCGATGCCGGCGATGATCCACAGCTTCACGAGCTGATCGACGACGAAGATCGCCGCCGCGACGACATAGCCCTTCGCGGCGGTCACGCGAGAACCTCCCCGCACCGCACGCAAAGCTCGGTCGCGGGGTCGACATCGCCGGTGTGGCGCCAGCAGCGGGCGCACTTTTCGGCCTCGGTGCGCGTGACCACCGTAGAATCGCCTCCATATTCGGCCGCGCTGACGATCGAAACCTCGGCGAAGTCGGCCGCCGAGATGCCGGCCACTTCGGGAAGGCGCACGACCGCCTCGTTCGACGAACGGATCGTCTTCTCGCGGCGGAAGGGCTCGATCGCTTCGGTGACGCTTTCACGCGCGGCGCGGATCGTCGCCCACTTTTCCCCAAGCGCCGCATCGAGCCACGCCGCGTCGATCTCCGGCCAATCGAGCAGGTGAACCGAGCCGTCTTCACTCGGGAAGCGAGCCTGCCAGGCTTCTTCGGCCGTGAACACCAGAACGGGGGCGAACCAGCGGGTGAGCGCGTGGAACAGCGTGTCCATGACTGTCCGGCACGCGCGTCGTTTCGCTGACGTCACGGCGTCACAGTAAAGACTGTCCTTGCGCACATCGAAGTAGAAGGCGCTGAGGTCATGGACGCAGAACGCCTGCAACGCGGTCACGTAGCGCGTGAAATCGTAATCGTTCACGCACTGGCGCAGCTCGTCGCCGAGTTCGGCGAGGCGGTGCAGCACCCAGCGTTCCAGCTCCGGCATGTCAGACGCCGCGATGCGCTCGGCCTCGTCGAAGCCTTCGAGCGCGCCGAGGAGGTAGCGGAAGGTGTTGCGGACCTTGCGGTAGGCATCGGTCATGCCGCGCATGATTTCCGGGCCTATCCTGTGATCCTCGCGCCAGTCGACGTTCACCGCCCACAGGCGCAGCACATCCGCGCCGCTTTCGCCGATCACCTTGTTCGGGTCGATCGTGTTGCCGAGGCTCTTCGACATCTTGCGACCCGACGCATCGAGCGTGAAGCCATGCGTGACGACCGCATCATACGGCGCGCGGCCGCGCGTGACGCAGGATTGCAGCAGCGAGGACTGGAACCAGCCGCGATGCTGATCCGACCCTTCGAGATAGAGATCGGCGGGCCAGCGCAGGTCCGGCCAGCGGCCCGATTCGAGCACGAAGGCGTGCGTGCAGCCCGAATCGAACCACACGTCGAGAATGTCGCCGATGCGCTCGTAGTCGTCGGCCTTGTAGCGATCGCCCAGGAAGACCTGCGGATCGGTGCCCGTCCACGCATCGACACCCTCGGCGCGGACCGCCGCGACGATGCGGGCGTTCACTTCCGCGTCGACGAGATATTCGCCCGTCTGCCGATGCACGAACAGCGTGATCGGCACGCCCCACGCGCGCTGGCGCGAGAGCACCCAATCGGGCCGCCCGGAAACCATCGCGCCGATGCGGTTCGCGCCGCGTTCCGGCACCCAGCGCACGCGCTCGATCTCCGCCATCGCGGTTTCGCGGAGCGTGCGGCCCTGCCCCTGCGCGCTGCGAATCTCGGCTTCGGTCTTGCAGAGCGGGATCTGGCCGTCGATCGGCTTGTCCATCGGCACGAACCACTGCGGCGTGCAGCGGAAGATCACTTTGGCCTTCGAGCGCCACGAGTGCGGGTAGGAGTGCTTGTAGTCGGCGGACGCTGCGAGCAGACCGCCGACCTCGGCAAGCGCCGCGCAGACGGGGCCGTCCGGCGCGTTCACCTTGTAGACGTGGTTGCCGCCGACCACCGGCCAATCCGCCTGATAGGTGCCGTCCGGCCCCACCACGAACTTCGGCTCGATACCGTTCGCCTTGCACAGCCAGAAGTCGTCTTCGCCGTGGTCCGGCGCCATGTGGACGATGCCCGTGCCGGTGTCGGTCGTGACGAAATCGCCCGCGAGGAGCGGACGCGGTTCGGCGAAGAAACCGCCGAGATGGTGCCACGGGTGGCGTGCGATGGCGCCGGCGAGATCGGCGCCCTTGACCGGTTTTGCGGCAACGGATGGTTGCACGCCATAGCGCGCCAACGTCGGTGCGAGCAGCGCTTCGGCAACAAGCAGACGTTTGCCACCAGTCTCGACCACCACGTAGTCGAGGTCCGGCCCATACGCGAGCGCCCGGTTCACCGGGATCGTCCACGGGGTCGTCGTCCAGATCACCGCATAAGCGCCGACCAGTTCCGGCGCGTTCGGCGCCTCGGTGATCTCGAACGCCACGTCCACCTGCGTGGAAACGATGTCCTCGTATTCGACCTCGGCTTCG
Source organism: uncultured Sphingosinicella sp. (assembly GCF_963974575.1). Classification (NCBI taxonomy): domain Bacteria; kingdom Pseudomonadati; phylum Pseudomonadota; class Alphaproteobacteria; order Sphingomonadales; family Sphingosinicellaceae; genus Sphingosinicella; species uncultured Sphingosinicella sp. Next base: position 178,619 of record NZ_CAXBBQ010000001.1, read on the forward strand.
GCGAGCGCGGTCTTTTCCACGGGCGACCACATCACGGGCTTCGCGCCGCGGTAAAGTTGCCCGCTTTCCGCCACCTTCAGCAGCTCGGAAACGATCGTCGATTCCGCCTGGAAATCCATCGTAAGGTACGGATTGTCCCAATCGCCGTTGATGCCGAGGCGCTTCAGCTGCTCACGCTGACGGTTCACCCAGTTCTGCGCGTAGGCGCGGCATTCGGCGCGGAAGGCCTTGGGGTCGACCTCGTCCTTGTTCTTGCCCTTCTTGCGGTATTCCTCCTCGACCTTCCATTCGATCGGAAGCCCGTGGCAATCCCAGCCCGGAACATAGGGCGCGTCCTTGCCGAGCAGCGTCTGCGTGCGGACGACCATGTCTTTCAGCACGTGGTTGAGCGCGTGGCCGATGTGCATGTCGCCGTTGGCGTAGGGCGGGCCGTCGTGGAGGACGAACTTTTCGCGACCCTTCCGCTCGGCGCGGAGGCGCTTGTAGAAATCCAGCCCCTGCCAGCGCGCGAGCCATTTCGGCTCCGCATCGGCAAGTCCGGCCTTCATCGGGAAATCGGTCTTCGGCAGGAAGACGGTGTCGCGGTAGTCTTTACGTGTTTCGTCGCTCATATCGGGCATACGCCCTAGAGCAGCGCGGCGCGCGCGTCCACGATATCCTTGGCGATCTGGGCCTTCAGCACGTCGAGGCTGGCAAGTTTCATTTCAGGGCGCAGATGCGCGATCAGCTGTGTCTCGATGCTCTGCCCGTAAAGGTCTTCTGCAAAGTCGAACACATGGACTTCGAGCAGCTCCTTCGGCGGCGTGAACATGGGCCGGATGCCGAGGTTCGCGACGCCTTCCACCACGCGCCCGTCTTCCAGCCGGCACCGCACGGCATAAATGCCGTAGGCAGGGCGGACATATTCGGCATCGATCGCGACGTTGGCTGTCGGCACGTCGATCGTGCGGCCGCGCTTGTCACCATGCTCCACAATGCCGCGAATAGCGAAAGGGCGCCCCATCAGCGCCGTGGCTTCGCGGCAATGCCCCGCCTGCAGCGCAGCGCGCACGCGCGTGGAAGAGATGATCGCCGCGCCTTCATCGCGCACCGGCGCGACGGTTTCGGGGATGAGACCGTGGGCGCTGCCCAGTTCGAGCAGCGTTGCCGTGTCCCCGCTCGCGCCGCGCCCGAAGGTGAAGTCTTCACCGGTGACGGTGCCCGTGAGGCCGAGGCGCCCGACGAGAACGCCCGAGACGAATTCATCGGCCGTTAGCGCCGCGAACGCCGCATCGAAACGCAGCACCACGGCGGCATCCAAGCCGAACGCTTCCAGCAGATCGAGCTTCTGCTCGGTCGTCGTCAGCGCGAAGGGCGGGGATTGCGGACGGAACAGCCGCGCCGGATGCGGATCGAAGGTGATCGCGAGCGCGGGTAGCCCTTCGCCGTGCGCGCGTTCGAGCGCCCGGCCCACCACCGCCTGATGGCCGCTGTGGAAGCCATCGAAATTCCCGATCGCCGCAATGCCGCCGCGAAGCGCGTCGGGCAGCGGCGCATCCCCCGTGATGCGTTTCATGGCCGCTCTGCTATCCCGCCCAGCCTATCGCGGCAAGGTGGCGCGGAGCACGCGGAGCACGTTGCCACCCATCGCCTTTTCGATTTCGGCCTGCGTGAAACCCTGATCGAGAAGCGCCTGTGTGATGGCGGGAAGGTGCGCCGCATCGACGCCCACGGTCGTCGCGCCGTCCCAGTCTGACCCGAGGCCGACATGATCGATGCCGACGAGATCGCGCACATGCCGCATCGCGCGCGCCGTCGCCTGCGGCGTCGCCGCGCACACGGCGGCATCCCAGAAACCGATACCGACGACACCGCCCGTGGCCGCGATGCCGCGGATTTCCTCGTCCGTGAGGTTGCGGTTGGTGTTGCACGTCGCCTTGACGCCGCCGTGGCTGTAGACGACCGGCTTCGTTACCAGCTTCAGCGCCTCGGCGACGGTCTTGTGGCTGGCGTGGGCGAGATCGACGACCATGCCTTTCGCCTCCATGCGGCGGATGACATCGCGGCCGAGCGGGGTGAGCCCGCCCTTTTCGAGCCCGTGCATCGAGCCTGCCAGTTCATTATCGAAGAAGTGCGTAAGGCCCGCCATGCGGTAGCCCGCATCGAACAGCACATCGACGTTGCCGAGCTTGCCTTCGAGGTTCTGCAGGCCTTCGATCGAGAGCAGCGCGCCGGTCGCGGTCCTGTCGGCGAGCAGCGCATCGAGATCGCGCACCGTCTGTACCAGCGCGAAGCCCTTCGCGCGCTGCATCCGCTCGGCGTGCCAGAGCGAGCGCTGGAGCAGCGAATCCCATGTGCGCGGCGGCTGGAGCTGCGCGATCGTGAGCATCGTGATGGTGTCGGTGTCGGCGCCGTTCGACTCGTAATTCTGGCCCTTCGGCGACTTGGTGACGGAGGAGAAGACCTGCAGCTTCACATTACCCTCCTGAAGCCGCGGCAGATCGACATGGCCCCGATCGGCGCGCGCTTCGGGATCGCGCTTCCAGAGCAGCGTATCGGAGTGAAGATCGGCGATCGCCAGCCGGTCGTGCAGCGCCTGCGCGGCGGGGCTGACGGTCCATTCGCCCGAGCCCGCGATGCGGTTCATCGACCGCTCGAGGATGCCGGGCGCAAGGCCGAAGAAGAGGATGGCGGCAAGGACGACGAGCGCCGCCACGATCCAGGGCCAGCGCCGTCTGCGCACCTTCGCCTTTGCCATCAAACCGCCTCCAACGTTACGAAATCAAAAGCGGGATGCGTCTCCCCCGCCGCGTGAACCTCGCGGAAGGTCTCACGCCAGCGCGCGGGATCAAGCTCTGGAAAATAGGTATCGCCTTCGGGCGCGGCGTGAATTTCGGTAAGCTCGATGCGCGTCGCGAAGGGAAGCGCCTGCGCATATATCTCCGCGCCGCCCACCACCATGATCGCCTCGGCGCGCGTACGCGGATCGAGACCGGCGGCGGCGATCGCTTCGGCGAGGTTCGGCACGACGGTCACACCCTCCGCCTGCCAGCCCGGCTGGCGCGTGAGCACGATGTTGTGGCGGCCGGGCAGCGGCTTGCCGATCGATTCGAAGGTCTTGCGGCCCATGATCACGGGCTTGCCGACCGTGATGCGCTTGAAGCGCTTCAGGTCTTCGGAAAGATGCCACGGCATCGCGCCGTCCTTGCCGATCACCCGATTGTCGGCACGCGCAACGACGAGAACGATGTCCGGCCTGTACGTAGGGGTCACACCGCCACCGGCGCCTTGATGTGCGGCTGCGCTTCATAGCCGACGAGTTCGAAATCCTCGTAGCGGAAGCCGAAGATGTCCTTCACGTCCGGGTTGATGCGCATCTCGGGGAGCGCCATCGGGCGGCGCGTCAGCTGCAGGTCGGCCTGATCGAGGTGATTGAGGTAGAGGTGCGCATCGCCGAAGCTGTGGATGAACTCGCCCGGCTTCAGCCCCGTCACCTGCGCCATCATCTGCGTGAGGAGCGCGTAGGAGGCGATGTTGAAAGGCACGCCGAGGAACACGTCGGCACTGCGCTGGTAGAGCTGGCAGGAGAGCCGGCCTTCCGCGACGTAGAACTGGAACAGGCAGTGGCAGGGCGGCAGCGCCATGCTGTCCACCTCCGCGACGTTCCATGCCGACACGATCAGGCGCCGCGATTCGGGATTGCGGCGGATCATCTCGACGAGGTTCGCGATCTGGTCGATCACGCGCCCGTCCGGCGTTTCCCAGCGGCGCCACTGCTTGCCGTAGACGGGGCCGAGCTCGCCTTCGCTGTCCGCCCACTCATCCCAGATCGAGACGCCGTTTTCCTTCAGGTAGCGGATGTTGGTGTCGCCCGAGAGGAACCAGAGCAGCTCGTGCGCGATCGATTTCAGGTGCAGCTTCTTCGTCGTCAGCATCGGGAAGCCATCGGCGAGATCGAAGCGCATCTGGTGCCCGAAAACGCTGAGCGTTCCCGTGCCGGTGCGGTCGCCGCGCTCGGTGCCGTGACGGCGGACGCGGGCGAGAAGGTCGAGATATTGCTGCATGGAGAAAGATATACGACGCCCCGAGCCGCTTGGCGAGAAAAGACACAAATCATTCAAAAATAAGGACTTGCCAAATCGTAGCCCGCCAGATCATTACGGATGCGTTTCTGAACGGGGGGATCGTTCAGTTTGGAAGAGTCGTACGTCTGGCTGGCCGGATACTGGCTGCTGACGCGAGAGCTGCTGCTTCTCGCGGCGGCGGGCGTTGCCGTATCGAGCCTCGACGATCTTCTGTTCGACATCCTCTATTTCGCGCGGGAGCTCTGGCGGCGGCTCACCATATATCGGGTCTGGGCGCGCGCGGATGCGAGCACGCTCGTGGGACCGGGGGTCGGCGCGCCGATCGCGGTGTTCGTGCCCGCCTGGGATGAGGCGGACGTGATCGGCCAGATGCTCGCGACGTTCACGCGCACGATGCGGCACCCGCGATACCGGATCTTCGTCGGCGTCTATCCCAACGACCCGCCGACGCGCGCGGCGGTGGACGCGGTCGCCGATCCCCGGATCGAAATCGTCGCCGCGCCGCATCTCGGGCCGACCACCAAGGCCGACTGCCTGAACGCGATCTGGCACGGCATGGAGGCGTATGAGCGCGCGCATGGCGTGCGCTTCAAAGCGGTCGTCCTGCACGACGCCGAAGACGTGGCGCACGCACGCGAACTCGACGTCATCGACTATCTGATCCCGGCGAAGGCGATGGTGCAGCTTCCGGTCGTACCCTTCGCCGATCCACAGTCGCGCTGGATCGCGGGGCATTACCTCGACGAGTTCGCCGAGAGCCACACCAAGGACATGGTGGTGCGCGAGGCGATCGGCGCGGCGCTGCCCGCCGCCGGCGTCGCGTGCGGGTTCGAGCGGGAGATGATGGGGCAGATTGCGGACGCGCTCGGCGGCGCGCCGTTCGACCCCGATTCGCTCACCGTAGACTACGAACTCGGCCACCGCATCCACGCGCGCGGCGGCAATGCCGCGTTCGTCCGCATTCCCGGCACGCGCGGCGAGCCGCATGTGACGACGCGCGAGCATTTCCCGGCGACGCTCGAGGCCGCCGTGCGGCAGAAATCGCGCTGGCTGCTCGGCATCGCGCTCCACGGCTGGGACCGGATCGGCTGGCAGGGCGGGATCGCGGCGCGCTACATGCTGCTGCGCGACCGCAAGGCGCTGCTGAACGCGCTTGTCGTGGTCGTCGCCTACGTCGCGGCGATCACCTACGCGGCTGCGATCGTGCTGAAGGGGACAGTGCCGGACGCGCGCACGCTCCCCGCCGTCGTCGAACGCGGCTCGGGACTCGAGGGGCTTTTGCGGCTGACAACCGCGCTTCTCGTCTGGCGGCTCGCGATGCGGATGATGTTCACGGGGCGTCAGCACGGGCCCATGGAAGCGCTTCGCGCGCTTCCCCGCGCCTTCATCGCCAACATCGTGAACTTCCTCGCTGCCCTCCGCGCCTGTCGACTCTACGTCGGCAGCCTCATCAGCAAGACGCGCCCGGTCTGGGAAAAGACCGCGCACCGTTTCCCGCAAATCGAGGCGGACGAATAGATGCGCCCGGTTCGCGCCTTCGGGGTCATGGCGGCCGCGCTCGCGCTGTGGGCGACGTGGCGCTTCGAGGCGGCGCGCGAGACCTTTGCCGCCATGCTCGCCGCGCACGCCCGGCCTGCTCCGGCGATGAAACATCTCGCGGGCAACCCGCGCGCAGACATCGCGGCTGCCTCACCGGCCGGGACACCGAGTGTGCTGCCGGCCCGTGCGGTCCCTGCTGTCCCATCCGCCGCCACCTTGCAGGCGCCTACCGCCCCGACAGAAGTTGCCGAAAACGTCGTACAAGTGGTCGCATCCGTTCCGGTGAGACGCGACGCCCCGACGGCCCATGATTTTGCCGCATCGGGCTACACCGCGCTGGCGCTGGGGGACCGCCGCACCGCGGCACGGCAATTCGACGCGGCGCTCGCCGCCGATCCGGGCCATGCCAATGCCGCGCTCTGGCAGGCTGAACGCACAGCGCTGCTCAAGGCGTGGCGTATCGATGCCTACAGCCTGATCCGAAGCGGCGGCGGCGGCTTCGTCAGCGACCGTCCGCTGCTTGGCGGCGGGCAGAGCGGCGTCCGGCTCGGCTATACGCCGGGTCCGCTGGCGCGGCGCCCGATCGAACTGTTCGGCCGCCTCGCGATCGCGCACGACTGGCTCGACCTCAAAGGCCGCAGCGGGCAAGGCGCGGTCGGCGCCGCCTGGATGCCGCTTGGGCGCGACGGGCCCACTGTCGGCGCGGAGCGGCTGATCGCGATCGGCCGCGAGGGACGGGATGCGTGGGCCATCCGCGTGTCCGGCGGCGCGTGGCACGCGGCGGACGCGAAGCTTCCGATCGATCTCAGCGCCTATGCCGAAGCCGGTGTCGTCGGCGCGAGCAGCCGGGACGGGTTTGCCGGCGCGCAGGGACTCGCGCTCTACCCGGTCGCGGCGCGCGAGGGGACGCGGATCGGGCTCGGCGGGGGCGTGTGGGGCAGCGTGCAGGACGGCGGCGGCCGCACGGCATCGCGCCTTGAATTCGGCCCCGGCGCCCAGCTCTCGCAGCGCGTCGGCAAAGCCACGATCGCGCTGCGCGGCGAATACCGGTTCCGCGTCGCGGGCGATGCCGCGCCGGGAAGCGGGCCGGCGCTCACCGTCGCAACGCGGTTCTGACGCTATTCGGCGGCGACAGCCGCGACCTCCTCGATATTCCGGCGCCGGGCGTCGAAATCCTGCGCGATCTTCTCGTCGTTCGCCTGTAGCGCATCGACATCGACGTTCACGTAATCGAGCACGCCCATCTGCGCGTAGCCGCGCTGCACGGTTTCGCCCCACAGGCCGATATCCGCGACAATGGGAACGATGCGATTGAAGAGGTGGTTGCGGAAGTTGCGCGCGCCCTCGCTCTGATCCGACCAGGCCACGCACTCAGCGGCGTCGAAGCCGAGATTTTCGTAAACCTCGCGCGACTGGAACCGGTCGCGCATGTGGTAGCACGCCTCCACGAGGAACTCCTCGCGCTCCTTCCTCTCGGCCGCGGTCAGGTGCGGATAATATTCGCGCAAGGTGAGGCGGCCGAAGGCGACGTGGCGCGCTTCATCCTGCATCACATAGGCATTGACGGCGCCGGCGAGCGGCGAGGTCGACATGTCTCGAATGCCCGCGAAGGCGGCGAGCGCGAGCCCTTCGATTACCACCTGCATACCAAGGTACGTCATGTCCCAACGCTTGTCCTCGAGCACCTGTTCGAGGAGCGTCGCGAGCGGGCCGGTGATCGGATAGCTCATGCCGATCTTCTCGATCAGGCGCTTGTAGGCCTCCACGTGCCGCGCCTCGTCGATCGTCTGCGTGGAGGCGTAGAACTTGGCTTCAAGGTCCGGCACCTGCTGCACGATCTTCGCCGAGCAGATGAGCGCACCCTGCTCTCCGTGCAGGAACTGCGAAACCGACCATGCCTGCATGTTGCGGCGCAGTTCGATGCGCTCCTGCTTCGACATCTTCTCCCACATCGGCGAGCCGAAGATGCCGATGGTCTGCTCCGGCATACCCTGCGGGTTTTCCCAATCGAGGTCCTGCGACCAGTCGATGCGCTCGGCCGCATCCCACTGCATCTTCTTGCCCTTGGCATAGAGGCTGAGGAGATCGTCGCGATCGTCCGAATATTCGAAATCGAAAACCGTCTGGAATTCCTGCGCGACGCTCCAGGTCGGGCCGCTCGGCGTCAGCTGATACAGATCCGAAAAAGCCATGACGTATCCTCTTCCCAATGGATCATGTGTTATCGTTGGCAATTCTGCGCCGGGCCTCCAGCTGACGCAGGATTTCCCGCGTCCGCATCAGGCTCAGCATTTCGTTGATGGTGGAGATGCCGCGCTCGGCCATGGTCAGCGCTTCGTCGTCGCTGATCTTGCCCGCCGTGTTCTCGAAGAACAGGCGCATCTCCTGCCCCACGAGCCATTCGACGAACTGCACGTACATGGCGCCGCCGCCAACAAAGCCGCGGTCTTCGGTGAAGCCGATGACGTTCATTTCCTTGAGGCAGCGCGCAATCGCGAGATCGCGCGGTCCGAAGCGGCCATCGCGATCGGGGCAAAGCAGGCCTTCCTCAACCGCACGGCCAAGCTCCTCGGTTTTGAAACCGGCTTGTGCGGCAAGCTCTTCCAGCGTCGCGCCCTCGCCGCCGGTGTCGAGCCGGGCGCGGAGCATGGCATCGAGATCGGGAAAGGCATCGGCATGGAGCCAGCGGTCGCCGTCTTCGCCATCGAGCAGTGTGCGGATGATCGCGAGCGGCAGGAAACGTTCCTCCTGCAGGCGCTTGATCGCTTTCAGCCGCGCGACGTGCATGTCGTTGTAAAACGCGCTGTTCGCGCTCGCGCGGTCGGGTTCCGGGAGCAAGCCTTCGCGGATGTAGAAGCGGATCGTTTCCCGCCCCACGCCAGTCAGCCGTTCAAGTTCGCGCATACGCACGCCGTGCATCTCCCTCCTGAGCGCGACTCGGAAGCTATCAGGTTTTACGGAGTTGTCATACGCAAAATCTGATAGGGTCGCCGTCCTCCCCTATAGGGCATCGTGGAAGATAATCCCGAGGGTTCGCCGCTCGCCGCGTTCGATGCTGGAAACGCCGTGGCGCAGCTGTGTTCGATACGCGCCGCGCGGGCCTTGCCGCGGCCGGTCGCGCACCGGCAGGATGGTGACCGCGCCCTGCGGCGCCAGCACCGCCTCGCAGCGTGATTGGCGGCGCGGGCGATTCTCGACGAGCACGAGCGCGCCGCCATCGAAATCCACCCCCGGTCGATCGAGTTGGACCACCAGCTGCAGTGGGAAATGCACCGGGCCGTAAAGATCCTGGTGCAGGCAATTGTAGTCCCCAGGCCCATAGCGGAGCAGCAGCGGCGTCGGCCGCATCTGCCCGGCGGCGCGGCAGCGTTCGATGAGTGCCGCGTGCGTCGGCGGCCAGTCGGCGGGCAGGCCGAGGCGCTCCGCCCAGCCGTTCGCGATGCGTGCAAGATGCGGATAGAGCGCATCGCGCAGCGACGCGACGACGGGCGGCAGAGGGTAGGCGAAGTAGCGGTAACTGCCCCGCCCATAGCCGTGCCGGGCCATCACCACCGTACTGCGAAACGCGGCGTCGTCGTTGAAGCTCTCCGCCAAAGCAGCGCAGGCGTCGGCATCGAGCAGCGGCGGCGTCACTGCGTAACTGCGCTCCTCCAGCATGGCTTCAAGCGCGTTCCAGTCGAGCGCGATCGTCATGCCCCACGGCCCTGCTTCCGCTCGACGTCCAGAAGCGCGCGCTTCCGCTCCACACCCCAGCGATAACCGCCGATCCCGCCGTCGCCGCGCAGAACACGGTGGCAGGGGACCAGAACGGCGACCCGGTTCGCGCCGCAGGCGGATGCTGCAGCGCGGACGGCGCTGGGCGCACCGATCCCGGCGGCGACTTCCGCATAAGAGACGACGCTGCCGCTCGGCACGCTGAGCAGGAAGCGCCAGACCTTCATCTGGAATGCCGTGCCGCGCAGATCGACAGGGATATCGGGATGCGGCGCACCTTCCGCGAGATACGCCCGAAGCGCATCGATCCAGGCATCGAGCTGCGGCGACGCGGCGGCATCCGAGGGCGCGATGTCGGCGCGCGGGAATTCGGCCTGCAACCGGGCGACGAGCGTGCTTTCATCATCACCGAAATCGACTGCACAAACGCCTCGTGTCGTGGCCGCCATCAGCAGCAGGCCGAGGCCGGTCGGGCGGCACGCCCACGCGATCGTTTCACCTGCACCGCCCGCGCGGTAGGCCGCGGGGGTCATGCCGAGATGGCCGTCCACCCTCTCGTAGGCGCGGCTCGTCGATCCGAAACCGGCCTCGAAGATCGCACCCGCGACGCCGTCGCCCTCTTTCAGGCTGGCCTTCAGCCGCTTCATCCGCAGCCCCGTCTGGAATGCTTTCGGACTGACGCCGATCACCGCCGTGAAGGCCCGCTGCACCTGGAAGCTGCTAAGTCCCGCAATCTCCGCGAGACGAGCGAGCGGCAGCGGCGTATCGGCGTGCGTCTCGATATAGCGCGCGAGCGACGCCATCTTCTCCGCTGCCGGATCGCGCCCCTCGATCGCGCCGGGGCGGCAGCGCAGGCACGCCCGGTAGCCGTCCGCCTCGGCAGCCATACCGCTTAGATAAAAGCGCACGTTCTCGCGCTTCGGGGTTCGCGCCGGGCACGACGGGCGGCAATAGACCCCCGACCGTTTCACGGCATAGACGAACCGCCCATCGAACGTGCGATCCCTTCGCACGACGGCATCCCAGAATATCGGCTGATCGGCCAATTCCGTTTCCATGATCATCTGCTCCTCCTTTTCGGACAGGCCCGCAAGCTAGGCGCGCCGGAAGCGGCAGACGTTCCGATCCTTGCAGCGATACGCACGGCCCAAATTTTGTCTCGATACAGGCGCATATTGGCGGCAAAGGTGGTGGCGGGAGACTCCCCGCTGGGTTAGTCAGGACGGCATGGACATCTATCTCCCGATCGCCGAACTCAGCGTCAATTCGCTGGTGATTGTGGGGTTCGGCGTTCTTGTCGGCTTCATGTCCGGCATGTTCGGCGTCGGCGGCGGCTTCCTGACCACGCCGATGCTGATCTTCTATGGGATTCCACCCGCGGTTGCGGTCGCATCGTCCGCCACGCAGATCACCGGATCGAGCGTCTCTGGCGCGCTCGCGCACTGGCGGCGCGGCGGCGTCGATCTCAAGATGGGGGCCGTCCTCGTGGCGGGCGGCATTGTGGGCTCCGGGATCGGCTCCTACGTGTTCAAGCTGCTCCAGAAAATCGGCCAGATCGATATCACCATCTCCCTGATCTACGTGGTGTTCCTGTCGACGATGGGCGGACTGATGCTCGTGGAATCGTGGCAGACGCTGCGGCGCGCGCGCGCCGGCGAAATCCGCCGCGTGAAGCTGCACCCGCACATCCCGTTCATCGCGGCACTGCCGTGGAAGATGCGTTTCTACAAGTCGGGCCTCTACATCTCCCCACTCGCGCCGTTCGGCATCGGCGTGGCTGTCGGCATCCTGACCTTCATCATGGGCATTGGCGGCGGCTTCATCATGGTGCCGGCAATGATCTACCTGCTCGGCATGTCCGTCTCGGTCGTGGTCGGCACCTCGCTGTTCCAGATCGTGTTCACGACCGCCGTGGTCACGCTGCTCCACGCCGTACAATCGAAAACGGTCGATATCGTGCTTGCGCTGATGCTGCTGATCGGCGGTGTCATCGGCGCGCAGATCGGCGCGCGCATGGCGCAGCGCCTGCCGCCTGAAAAACTGCGATTCGGGCTCGCGCTACTCGTCGTCGCGGTGGCGATCCGCCTGCTCGTGGGCCTGACGTGGACGCCGAGCGAGCTTTATTCGGTCTTTACTGAATGAAGCGGTTCTGGCTGCCCCTGTTCCTTCTGCTGCTGCCTGCGGCAGCGCCGCCGCGGCTGATCACCGATATCAGCCACAGCAAGATCGACATCGTCTACAGCTTCGCGGGCGCCGAACTGCTGATCTTCGGTGCGATCCAGTATCCGGGCGGGCAGACACCCGACGAGCGCCCCGACATCGCAGTGATCGTGCGCGGACCGCCCGAAGCGGTGACAGTGCGACGCAAGGCGCGCGTCGCGGGCATCTGGATCAACACGCGCGCGGTGCGCTTCGAGACGGCGCCGTCGTTCTACAGCGTCGCGACCACACGCCCGATTTCGGAGCTGGTCAACGACGAGACGGCGGCGATTTACGAACTCGGCCTCTCGCACCTGCAGCTTTCGCCGGTTTCGAGCGATGCCGGCGATATCCGCACCTTCGAGCAGGGCTTCCTCAGCCTGCGCCGCCGGGAGGGCCTGTATGCTGATGACGCGCAGGGGGTCGAACTTACCGAAAACGTGCTTTACCGCGCGCGCATCCAGATCCCGAGCCAGGTGCCGGTGGGCAATTACACGGTCGAAATCCACCTGATCGACGAAGGCAAGGTGGTGGCGAGCGCGATGCGCGAGATCAGCATCGACAAATCCGGCTTCGAGCGGCAGGTTTCCGTCGCCGCCGAGGAGCACAGCTTCTCCTACGGGATGCTTGCGGTCGTGCTGGCACTGCTGCTCGGCTGGGGCGCCGGGCTCTTTACGCGGCGATAAACGCTTCTTTATCCCTTCGCTGTTACACCGCTGCGGCAAAGCCTTATCGCAGTGAAGGAGTACGTCTTGGATCAGTCGTTCATGCCGGTGAGCCCGTCGTCGGCCGATGGTCACAACGTCTTCATGCAGCCGCAGAAGGCCGCCAGCCTGCCAAGCACGTGCGTGATCGGCCGCGTGCGCGAGATCGCGGGCGGCTCGGCGATCTGCAGCTTCGATCCGACGCAGCTGAAGGCGATCTCCGGCCACGAAGACACGACCGTCGCCATGTCCGGGCAGGTCGGCAGCCAGGTGAAGATGCGCGTCGGCGACCTCTGGCTGCTCGGCAACGTGCGCGACATGCGCCTGGATGAAGCGGGCGCCGTCATTCTCTCGCACATCGACTTCCTTGGCGAAGGCCCCGAAGATCCCGCGACCGGATCGATGAAAGCGTTCCGCCGCGGCGTGACGCGCTATCCGGTGCCCGGCGATCAAGTTTTCACGGTCTCGCGCGCCGACCTTGTGCTGGTGTTCGCCGCCGAAGACCGGCCGCACATCGAGATCGGCACCGTCTACCCCACCGAAGACGTGCGCGGCTCACTGCTCATCGATGCGATGCTCGGCAAGCATTTCGCGCTGCTCGGCTCAACCGGTACGGGTAAATCGACGAGCGCGGCGCTGATCCTGCACCGCATCGTCGAGAAGGCGCCCAAGGGCCACATCATGATGCTCGACCCGCACGGCGAATATGCCGCGGCGTTCAGCTCGAACGGCATGATCTTCAACGTCGACAACCTCAACCTGCCGTACTGGCTGATGAACTTCGAGGAACACTGCGAGGTGTTCATCACCACGGACGGTTCCGAGCGCGAGAAGGACATGGACGTGCTGGCCAAGTGCCTGCTCGCCGCACGGTCCAAGAGCCGCATCGCCGAATCGCTCGGCAAGATGACGGTCGATTCGCCGGTGCCCTACCTGCTTTCAGACCTGCTCGGCGCCATCAACGCGCAGATGGGCAAGCTCGACAAGGCGAGCGACCTCGGGCCGTACATGCGGCTGAAAACCAAGATCGAGGAGCTGAAAGGCGATCCGCGCTACGCTTTCATGTTCAACGGCCTGCTCGTTTCGGATTCGATGGCGCCGTTCCTTTCGAAGATCTTCCGGCTTCCGGCAGAAGGCAAGCCGATCTCGATCGTCGACCTTTCGGGCGTGCCCTCCGACATCGTGACCGTTGTGGTCGCGGTGCTTGCGCGCATGGTGTTCGACTATGCGATCTGGGCACGGCGCGAGCCGCAGCGGCCGATCCTGCTCGTCTGCGAGGAGGCGCACCGCTACGTGCCCTCGGACCGCGAGACAAAGGGCGTCGCGGTTCGCAAGGTTCTGGAACGCATCGCCAAGGAAGGTCGTAAATACGGCGTTTCGCTGGGCCTCATCACGCAGCGCCCGTCGGACCTTGCCGAAGGCGTGCTCTCGCAGTGCGGAACGATCATCTCCATGCGCCTCAACAACGAACGCGACCAGATGTACGTGCGGAACGCGATGCCGGAAGGCGCGCGCGGCTTCCTCGATTCGATCCCCGCGCTCCGCAACCGCGAATGCATCATCTGCGGTGAGGGTGTTTCGATCCCGATCCGCGTACGGCTCGACGATCTCGCGCCGCAGCTTCGCCCGGCATCGGACGACCCACTGTTCAGCCAGCTCTGGACCGAGGAAGGCGACGAGGCGGGAATCCTCAGCCGCACGATCCACCGCTGGCGTGGGCAAGGTCGCGGCTAGGAAGCAGCCTTTATCGCGGCCCAGCAGGGATCCCACGTCGGTTCCGGGCCAAAGCGCGCGGCAAGGAAATCGACGAGGGCGCGGACCCGCGCCGTCGCGCTACGGCCGGGCGGCATGACCGCGTAGAGGCCCGTTTCGGCCGGCGCCCATTCGGCGAGCACGATCTCCACGCTTCCTTTCGCGAGCGACGGCGAGGCGATGAAGGTGGGCAGCATGGCGATGCCGAGGCCCGCTTCCACGGCGGCGAGCAGCATCTCGCCGCTGTTCGCACGAAGCCGCGTGCGGCCCTTCACATATTCGCTGCGCCCGTCGATTTCGAACCGCCAGGCTTCCGAAGGCGCGACATTTGCGTACTGAAGCACGTCGTGATCCGCGATTTCGCGGGGATGCGACGGCGTTCCCATGCGCGCAAGATAGGCGGGGCTGGCGATCGCGAGCGCGCGGATCGGTGCGAGCTTGCGCGCAATAAGTGTCGAATCGGCAAGCTGGCCGATGCGGACGGCCAGATCGAGCCCCTCGCCGATTATGTCGGCACGGCGGTCGTCGAAGGCGATGTCGAACTCGACGCGGGGATGCGCGGCGGCGAACTCCGCAAGCGCGGGCGCGAGGTAGGCGAGGCCGAACGAAAGCGGCGCGGAAAGGCGGATCGGTCCTGCGATCTCGGCCATCGCGGCAGCGACCGCATCACGGGCCGCTTCCAGCCCGGCAATCGCCTCCCGAACGCGCCCGAAATAGTCCACGCCGACATCCGTCGGCCGCGCGCCCTGCGCGCTGCGCGTCAGCAGCCGGGCGCCAAGCGCGGCTTCGAGCCGCGCGACGCGGCGGCTGACGATCGACTTCGAGATGCCGAGGCGCTCCGCTGCGCGGCTGAAGCTGCCGGTTTCGACGACCGCGACGAGCGCCGCGATATCGGAAAGATCGCTCGACTGTTCCATTTCATGCAACCCCGGTGTTCGTGTTGCTGCGCTATCGGCAACACCGGTCGCACATTAGCTAGGGGTCTGCAACCGAGAACAAGGACCAGACCCATGCAGAACATTCTTGTCGTGCAAAGCAGCGCACTCGGCGACGCATCGGCGTCGCGGAGCCTGATCAACGATTTCCTTGCGGTCGTCGGAACGAACACAAACGTCGCGACCCGCGACGTCGGTGAAAACCCCCTGCCGCATCTTTCGGGCGCGACGCTCGGCGGTTTCAGCGGCGCCGACAGCCCGGAGGCGGCTGCTGAACGCGCGCTTTCCGATGAACTGATCGCCGAACTTCAGGCCGCGGACGTCGTCGTGATCGGCGCGCCGATGTATAATTTCGGTATCACCTCGAACCTCAAGAGCTGGTTCGACCGCGTCCTGCGCGCTGGCGTTACCTTCCACTACACGGCGGAAGGGCCTGTCGGTCATCTTTCCGGCAAGCACGTCATCGTCGTCGAGACGCGCGGTGGCTTCTACAGCGAAGGAGACGGCAAGGCGCTCGACGCGCAGGAGCCGCACATCCGCGCCATGCTGAACTTCATCGGCATCACCGACATCACGTTCGTCCGCGCCGAACGCCTGGCGATTTCGCCCGAAGCGCGCACGGAATCGATCGCCGCTGCGGCTGATGAACTCAAAAAACTCGGTGCAGAGAGGTTCGCTCTGGCTGCGTAGTGTCTAGCTACCGAACCTCACCTCGCTCGGCCCGCGCTCAGCCTTGAGCCGGGCCGAGACCTTTTCGGCCTGACGCATCGCACGCAGGATGTTGCCGCTGGCGATCTTCGCGAGATCGGCCTTCGAATAACCCCGCTTCTGCAATTCAGAGAACAGCGCCGGGTAATCCGCGACCGTGCCAAGCCCGTCCGGATAGCTTCCGAGACCATCGAAATCCGAACCGATCCCGATAACGTCGATCCCCGCCACCTTGCGGATGTGATCGATATGATCGGCAACCAGCGCCACGTTCGCGTGCGGCTGCGGATTGGCCGCGCGCCAGTCCGCAAGTCCCTTCTCGACGAGATCCGGCCGATCCGGGTGATCGTAATCGAGCCTCGCTTTCTGCGCGGCTTGCTCGCGGTGCCACGCCGCCACCTTTTCCGTCACCGCATCCTCCGCGAAGAACACCATGATGACGCCACCATTGTCCTTGAGGCGCACGAGCACGTCGTCCGGCACGTTGCGCGGCCGATTCTGCACGGCTTTTGCCGCCGAGTGGCTGAAGATCACCGGTGCGGCGCTCAGGTCGAGCGCGTCGTGCATCACCTTCGGCGTCACGTGGCTGAGATCGACGAGCATCCCGAGGCGATTCATCTCGCGCACGACGTCCTTGCCGAAGGGGGCGAGGCCGTTGTGCCTGGGCGCATCGGTGGCGCTGTCGGCCCACGCCGTCGTCTTGCCGTGCGTCAGCGTCATGTAGCGCGCGCCAAGAGCATGGAACTGGCGCAGCACACCGAGCGAATTGCCGATGGAATGGCCGCCCTCCACGCCGAACACCGAGGCGATCTTGCCCGCCTTCATGGCACGTTCGAAGTCGTCGACCGTGCTGGTCTTGACGAGCATCGACGGGTTCGCATCGATCAGGCGCTGCATGATATCGATCTGGTCGAGCGTCTGGCGAACGGCTTCGGGGCCTTCGGTATCGGCCGGCACGTAAACCGACCAGAACTGGCCGCCGACGCCGCCCGCCTTCATCATCGTGAAATCGGTGACGACCTTGCCGCGCAGCCGCTCCGGCAGGTTGCGGAAATCGAAGTCGCTGGTGCGACTGCCGTTTTCCTCACGCAGCGCCCACGGCAGATCATTGTGACCATCGACGATGGGCGCCGGCACCGCCGAAGGCAGCGATTGGGCGTGGGCAGTGGTGGCAAGGATGGCGGCGGCGAAAGCGATACGAAGTGTTTTCATCCCACTTTCGTAACCGCAAAGCGTCAGACGGTGAAGCTTTCTCCGCAGCCGCAGCTGCCTTTGGCGTTGGGGTTTTCGAAGACAAAGCCGGCGGCGAAATCGTCTTCCTTCCAGTCCATGCGACTGCCGATCAGGTAGAGCAGCGAGCCGCCATCGACGAACAGGGTGCCGCCGGGCGTTTCTATGCGCTCGTCACCCGGCTTCGCCTCGGCGACGTAATCGATGCTGTAGGCAAGGCCCGAGCAGCCGCGCCGGGGCGTCGACAGGCGCACGCCGAGCGTGCCTTCGGGCGCGCGCGCCATCATCGCGGCGATGCGCGCATTGGCATTTTCGGTAAGCGCGATGGGCGCGGGGCGTTCGCGGACGATTGTGCTCATAGCATTCCAAGCTCCAGCTTCGCCTCGTCGGACATCTTCTGAGGATCCCAGGGCGGATCCCAGACGAGGTTGACCTCCGCCGAGCCGACGCCCGGCACGCTGCCGACGCGAATTTCCACCTCGGCGGGCATCGATTCGGCGACCGGGCAGTGCGGCGTTGTGAGCGTCATGGTGACGACGGCGTGATCGTCCACGATATCGACGCCGTAAATCAGCCCGAGATCGTAGATGTTCACCGGAATTTCCGGATCATAGATTTCGCGCAGTGCCTGGATGACCTGATCGTAGACGCTGCCGCCCGGGGCGCCGGGATCGGGCGCGGCGGGTTTCTGGCTGAGAAAGCCTTCGAGATAATCCGCCTTGCGCCGCGCGTCC
The DNA here is from genome assembly GCF_963974575.1 of uncultured Sphingosinicella sp. Classification (NCBI taxonomy): domain Bacteria; kingdom Pseudomonadati; phylum Pseudomonadota; class Alphaproteobacteria; order Sphingomonadales; family Sphingosinicellaceae; genus Sphingosinicella; species uncultured Sphingosinicella sp. The sequence goes on from NZ_CAXBBQ010000001.1 coordinate 196,198, forward strand.
TGAAGCACGGGACGCTCCGGCGCCGAAGGTGCAGCGTCGACGTTTTCGACGGTGTAGGGCCGCGTGTCCTCGCTCATCCAAAAATCCTCTTCACCCGCGCGATGCCGCGAAGCAGCCGATCGACATCGCTTTCATCGCTGTAGACGCCGAAGCTGGCGCGCGCCGTGGCCGGCACGCCGAGCAGGTCCATCAGCGGCTGGGCGCAGTGATGCCCGGCGCGAATGGCGACGCCTTCTTCATCCAATATGGTGCCGATGTCGTGGGGATGAACCCCTTCCATCGCGAAACTGACGATCCCGCTGGAATCCTCGGGCCCGAACAGGCGCAGCGAATTGACCTTGCGCAGCTCTGTGCGCGCGAGACCCGCGAGGTGCCGTTCGTGCGTGTCGATGACATCCAGACCGATCGCCGACACATAATCCATGGCGGCGGCGAGGCCGACCGCGCCGACGATGTGCGGTGTGCCTGCCTCGAAGCGGGTGGGCGCGGGCGCGTAGGTGGTCTTTTCGAACGTCACCGTCTCGATCATCGAGCCGCCGCCCTGCCACGGCGGCATCGCGGAGAGGATATCGCCGCGTGCCCACAGCACACCGATGCCCGTGGGGCCGTAGAGCTTGTGGCCCGAGAAGGCGTAGAAATCGGCGCCGAGCGCCTGCACATCGACGCCCATGCGCGGCACCGCCTGACAGCCATCGACGAGCAGCTTCGCACCGACAGCGTGCGCAGCGCGGGCGATGCGGGCGATATCGGCCACCGAGCCGAGCACGTTCGAGACGTGGGCGACGGCAACGAGCTTGTGCGCGGGGGTGAGCATCGCTTCCAGCGCGTCTTCATCGATGCGGTGGTCGGCGGTGAGCGGGGCGACATCGATCTCGATGCCGGTGCGGTCGCGGAGGAGCTGCCACGGCACGATGTTCGAATGATGCTCCAGCCGCGAGAGCAGGATGCGGTCGCCGGCCTTGAGGGTCATCCCCCACGTCTGCGCGATGAGGTTGATCGCCTCGGTCGCGCCGCGCACGAAAACGATCTCGTTCGGGCTGGCGGCGTTGATGAAACGCGCGGCGGTATTGCGCGCCGCTTCGAAACGCTCGGTCATCGTCGCCGAGCGCGCGTAAACGCCGCGATGCACGGTGGCGTATTCGGGGCCGTAGGCGGCAGCGATAGCGTCGATCACGGCCTGCGGTTTCTGCGCGGTGGCGGCGGAATCGAGATAGGCCCAGTCGGCCACTCCCGGGAAATCCGCGCGGCGCGAGGCAGTGATCGGCGTCAGCGCGTTCATGCGAGCTGCTCCAGCGCGCCGAGCGCGGCGGCTTCCAGCGTTTCGCGTGCGTCGGCATCGTCCATGCCCGCGAAGGCATCGGCGAGGAACGCCTGCAACAGCAGACGCCGCGCTTCGGAGGGGGGCAGGCCACGGCTGGTGAGGTAGAAATATTGCGTCGCGTCGAGTTCGCCGACGGTGGCGCCGTGCGCGCATTTCACGTCGTCGGCGAAGATTTCAAGCTCGGGCTTGGCGTTCGCGGTGGCGGTGCGATCGAGCAGCATCGCCTTCACCGACTGCGCGGCGTCGGTTTTCTGCGCGCCGCGATCGACGGCGACCTTGCCAAGATAGGTGCCGGTGGCTTGGCCCGCGAGGACGGTGCGCACGGTCTGGCGGCTGGTGGCATTGGGCGCGGCGTGGCGAACATGCGTGACGATTTCGAGCGTGGTCTTGCCGCCCGCGACCTGCGCGGCGCCGAGTTCGAAATGTGATCCTTCGCCGAGCGTGATGTCGAGCGCGACGCGGCCATAACGGCCGCCGACGTTGAGGATGTGGATGTCGAGACGGGCACCGTCTGCGATGGTGATGGTCCAGTCGCGCACCGACACGGGCTGCGCGGCGTCCGCCACGAGCGTGAGCGCGCGGGTTTCGCCTGCAGGAACGGCGATGGTTTCGGACTGGACACCGGCGGGCCAGACCTCGCCCAGCGCGTCAAAGTCGCTGTAGCGCCAGGCTTCGTCGCGGCGGGTGGGGATTGGCAGGGCGTTCACGCCGCCAGCTCTCCATAGCCCTCGCGTTCGAGCGCGTGCGCCAGCTCAGGCCCGCCGGAGCGGACGATGCGGCCGCCCGAGAGGACGTGCACCTTGTCCGGCTTCACGTAATCGAGCAGGCGCTGATAGTGCGTGATGAGCAGGAAGCCGCGCTCGGGCGAACGCAGCCGGTTGATGCCGCCCGCGACCGTCTTCAGCGCATCGATATCGAGGCCGGAATCAGTCTCGTCGAGCACCGCGAACTTCGGGGCGAGCAGCGCCATCTGCACCATCTCGTTGCGCTTCTTCTCACCGCCTGAGAAGCCGACGTTCACGCCGCGCTTCATGTGATCCATCGTGAGATCGAAGGCATCCGCCTCGGTGCGCGCAAGCCGCATGAAATCGGCCGCCGAGACGTCCGGCTCGCCGCGCAGCTTGCGCTGGGCGTTGAGCGCGGTGCGCAGGAAGTTGAGGTTGGAAACGCCGGGGATTTCGACCGGATATTGCAGCCCGAGGAAGAAACCGGCGGCGGCGCGCTCGTGCGGTTCCATGGCGAGGAGATCCTTGCCGTCGAAGGTCACCGAACCCGAAGTTGCCTCATAGCCTTCGCGGCCCGCAAGCACGTAGCCGAGCGTCGACTTGCCCGAGCCGTTCGGGCCCATGATGGCGTGGACCTCGCCGGCACCGACTTCGAGCGTCAGCCCCTTGAGGATTTCCTTGTCGCCGACGTTGGCGTGGAGATTTTCGATCTTGAGCATGGCCATCAGCCGACGCTTCCTTCCAGACTGATGCCGAGGAGCTTCTGCGCTTCCACGGCGAATTCCATCGGGAGCTGCTGGAGCACCTCCTTGGCGAAACCATTGACGATGAGTGCAACCGCCGCTTCCCGGTCGAGCCCGCGCGACTGGGCGTAGAAGAGCTGATCGTCGCTGATCTTGCTCGTCGTCGCCTCGTGCTCGATCTGCGCGCTGGGGTTCTTCACTTCGATATAGGGCACGGTGTGGGCGCCGCATTCGGAGCCGAGCAGCAGGCTGTCACACTGGGTGAAGTTGCGCACGCCTTCGGCCGAGGGGCCGACGCGGACGAGGCCGCGGTAAGTGTTGTTCGAGCGGCCCGCCGAGATTCCCTTGGAGATGATCGTGGAGCGCGAGCCCGCGCCCAGATGGATCATCTTCGTGCCGGTATCGGCCTGCTGCCTGTTGTTGGTGAGCGCGACCGAATAGAACTCGCCGACGCTGTCCTTCCCCGAAAGCACGCAGGACGGATATTTCCACGTGATCGCCGAGCCGGTTTCCACCTGCGTCCACGACACCTTGGAGCGGTCGCCCCGGCAGTGCGCGCGCTTGGTGACGAAGTTGTAGATGCCGCCCTTGCCGTTCTCGTCGCCCGGATACCAGTTCTGGACGGTGGAATATTTGATCTCCGCGTCTTCGAGCGCGACCAGTTCGACGACGGCGGCGTGGAGCTGGTTCTCGTCGCGCTGCGGCGCGGTGCAGCCTTCGAGATAGGAGACGTACGACCCCTTCTCGGCGATGATGAGCGTGCGTTCGAACTGGCCGGTGTTTTCCGCGTTGATGCGAAAATAGGTCGACAGCTCCATCGGGCAGCGGACGCCTTCAGGCACATAGACGAAGGTACCGTCCGAGAAGACCGCGCTGTTGAGGCAGGCGAAGAAATTGTCGCGCACGGGAACGACCGCACCGAGATATTTCTTCACGAGGTCCGGATATTCGCGGATCGCCTCGCTGATCGACAGGAAGATGACACCGGCGCGCTTCAATTCCTCGCGGAAGGTGGTGGCGACGGAGACGCTGTCGAAGACCGCATCGACCGCGACCTTGCGGGCGCCCTCGACGCCGGCAAGCACCTTCTGCTCCTCGATGGGGATGCCGAGCTTCTGGTAGGTGAGCAGGATCTCAGGGTCCAGCTCATCAAGCGACTTCAGCGTCGGCTTCTTGCGCGGAGCGGCGTAATAAAATGCGTCCTGATAATCGATCGGCGGGATGGAGAGCTTCGCCCAGTCCGGGTGTTCCATGCCCAGCCACAGGCGGAACGCCTTCAGGCGCCACTCCAGCATCCATTCGGGCTCGGCTTTCTTCGCCGAAATGAAGCGGACGGTGTCTTCATTCAGGCCCTTGGGCGCGAAATCGGATTCGATGTCTGACGAGAAGCCCCACTTGTACTTGGACTGCTCCTTGGCCATCGCCAGCGCTTGTTCGTTCGCGGCCATCAGGCAAGCTCCCTCACGGGCTCGGCGGCGAGGATCGCGGCGAGGGTGACGTCGGCGAGCGCATCGCGGACGCGCGCGTTGATGAGCGGCCAGTGCGGGCGCACGGCGCAGTTCGCCTCCAGCCCGCAATCCGTGTCGCCGTGCAGGCACTGGGCGATGGCGATGGGGCCGTCCACCGCCTCGACAATGTCGGCGATGCTGATCGACGCCGCGTCGCGGCCGAGCTGGACGCCACCCGTGACGCCGCGTGCCGATTCGAGGAGGCCGGCGCGGGCGAGGATGCCGGTGAGCTTGGCCGCCGTCGGCGCCGGGACGCCGGTTTCAGCGGCGAGTTCGGCCGCCGAAAAGCGGCGCGAGGGCGCGCGCGCCGCAGCCGTCATCACGACGACAGCATAGTCAGCAAGGTTCGTGAGGCGGATCACATGGGTTCCCGGCGCTAAATCAGACGAAATCGGTCCGGCTTATGTGGGGAACCGGACGCCGGAGTCAAGCGGCGGGCATGCCTCTAGCTGACGAGCGAGAGCCTGGGAAGCGTCGGAAGCTGGCGGCGCAGGCGGATGCTGTGACTCATCACCGCAGCGCCGTTTGCAGCGAACTGCGTGGGCGTCATCCCCACGAACGTGCGGAACTCGCGGATGAAATGCGACTGGTCGTAGAAATCCTCCCCCGCGATATCGAACCAGCGCGCATCGGGATCGACACTGATCTGCACCGCCGCACGCAGCGCGCGATATTTGCGCATCAGCAGCTTGGGCGGCGCTCCGTAGGTGCGTCGGCACAGGCGTTCCACCTGCCGCGCCGAGCGATCCGCGACACCGATCAATGCGTCGACACCCCCGGGGCTGCCACGCACGAGCCAGTCTTCCACCAGCATTCCAAAGCCGAGATCCTGCCGCGCGGCCTGTCGCCGTGCCATGGAAAGGAAAAAGGCGTCGGCCGCCGCGACGAGATGATGATCGGAGGCGCCGTTCTGCATGCGGCACAGCGCCGAACGCGCCGCGCTTCCGGCAACATCCTCCAGCGGCAGCATCGTGTCGGCCATCTCGTCGGAATCAACGCCGAAAAAACGCATCCAGCCATCGGACATGATCCCGGCGCCGAACACCAGTGCCGGGCCTTCGATCACCATGCCGAGCGGCAGGCAGCGCGGGCCGAACAGGCTGGCGCCGAGACCGCGCCGCACGCTGCCATCTGGCCAGGTGAGACTGGAATCGCCGCGAATCAGAAAGCGGACATTGGGAAGCTCCGCACGCATCACATCGGTGATGCGCCCCGGGCCGATCTCGACGACATAATAGCTCGAAAGCAGCCGCCGAAGCGGCGGCGATGGCGAGTAGTAGCGCATCGAGAACATGAGACTGCGACCGACCTTTCGTGCACCCTGCCTGAGCCGAAAGTTCCGGCACAGATACCAAAGCTTGCGGCGCCCGGCGAGTCGCTGTTCGCAACCGACAAAAAAACGGGGGGTCCGGGTTGGAGCGGACCCCCCGGTCAGTCGGGGTCGTGGATGCCCGGAGGGGGCATAGGAGACGAACCCTTGGGTCGCAGGGCTGCGTTTAGGGCGGCTCCGTCAAAGCCGCGTCAAAATGCTGTGAGTGATTCGCAAAAAGATTGTCAGAGCGAAAAAAGAAGGCCCGGACGCATTGATACGTCCGGGCCATAAAGTGAGGGTCGTGTTCATTCCGGCCTGCTGGTTACCGGAAGAAAGGACGTCCCCTGAGTCGCGGGGGGAACCTAACGGGCGGCCCTGGCCATGGATTGTACGAATCCGACATGCGGCGGGCTTTGCGTTTCTATCCAGAGGTTTATGCGGGTTCGCCGCCGCGGACCGCGGTTGCTCGAAGGCTGCAGTTTGCGGCGCGCGCCGAGTCGCGCATGCGTGCCGCCGCGTGCGCGCTTCCTTTTGACCATTGCCCCGTCGCTGGGCTAAGGCTTGCGATATATGCAGATCCCTTACGGGCTGGTTCGCCCTGTCCTTTTCAAGCTTGATGCCGAACGCGCGCACCGCTTGACGTTGCGGTTGCTGACCGCAATGCCGCCGTCGCGTATCGCCGACGACCCACCCAGCCTGCGGACGACAGTGGCGGGGCTGCGGTTTTCGAACCCGGTGGGCATCGCCGCGGGCTTCGACAAGAACGCCGAGGTGCTGAACCCGCTGCTGCGGCTCGGCTTCGGCTTCGTGGAAGCGGGAACGGTGACGCCGCTGCCGCAACCGGGCAACCCGAAGCCGCGCATGTTCCGCCTGACCGAAGACCAGGCCGTGATCAACCGGCTCGGCTTCAACAACAACGGCCTCGAACAGGCGCTCGACAAGTTCAAGGAACGCGCGTGGCACCGGGGGCCGCGCGGCGTGACCGGACTCAACGTCGGCGCAAACAAGGACTCGCGCGACCGAATCGCCGACTATGCGCTTTCGGTGGAGCACGCCGCGCCGTTCGTCGATTACATCACGGTCAACATCAGCTCACCCAACACGCCCGGCCTGCGCACGCTGCAATCGAAGGACGAACTCGCGGAACTGCTCGGCCGCGTGATGGATGCGCGCGGCCATCGCAAGACGCCGATCTTCCTCAAAGTCGCCCCCGACGTCACCGACGCCGACATCGGCGATATCGCCGTCTCAGTGGTGGCAGCAGGCGTGGACGGCCTTGTCGTTTCGAACACCACGACCGAGCGGCCGGACACGCTGAAAAGCGCGCACGCTTCCGAAACCGGTGGACTTTCGGGCCGGCCGCTGACGGCACGATCGACCGAGGTGCTGCGCGCGTTCCGGCAGGCGACCGTCGGCGCGGTGCCGCTGATCGGTGTTGGCGGCATCGCGAGCGCCGACGACGCCTATGCAAAGATTCGTGCGGGCGCGAGCCTCGTGCAGCTCTACACCGCGCTCGTCTATCAGGGGCCAAGCCTCGTCGGCGCAATCAAGACGGGGCTCGCCGCTCACCTCCGGGCTGACGGCTTCGAACGGGTCTCGCAGGCCGTGGGCGCCGACGCCTAGGGTGCGTGGAGGTTCAAACGGCGACTTTCTCCACGCGCCTTGGCTCAAGGACTTAAGTGCACTGCGCTCCGGTTTTCGAAATCCACCATTTTCGCCACGGCCTGAACCGAATCCCTACACACCCTAAAGGCGCGGCTGAAGCCTTGCCCGCACGCGCCCCAGCGTCCTATGACGTCAGGGTGTTGAAACATACGATCGCCCGCGCCGCGACAAGCGCGCTTTTCCTCGGCCTTGCCGCCTGTGCCACACAGACGCCCGCGCCATCCGCTGCCCTGCCGCCGCCGGCGTTTGAAGACACTCCTGTTTACAGCAGCCTTGTTTCCGCAGCACATCCGCTCGCGGCGAATGCGGGCAAGGACATGCTGGCAGCGGGCGGCAGCGCCGCGGACGCCGCGCTTGCCACGATGCTGGCGCTGACCGTGGTGGAGCCGCAGTCGTCCGGCATCGGCGGCGGCGGGTTCCTGCTCTACCACGACGCCGAAAGCGGCAAGCTCTACACGATCGACGGACGCGAAACGGCCCCCAAGGCGGCGACGCCCACCATGTTCCTCAATGCCGACGGCAAACCCATGTCGTTCCGCGAGGCCGTGCCCGGCGGCAAGAGCGTCGGCGTGCCCGGCAACATCCGGCTGATGGCGATGGCACACGCGCGCTTCGGCCGCCTGCCGTGGGCGAAGCTGTTCGAGCCCGCAATCGGCCTGGCGCGCGACGGCTTCGAAATGAGCCCACGGCTATACGGTATGCTGGCGGCGCGCCCGCAGCACGCGGGCATGACCGAATGGGCGAAGGCGACCTTCTTCCACGCCGACGATACGCCGCGCCTTGCGGGCGAGACGATCCGCAACCCCATGCTCGCCCGCTTCCTCGAAAAGCTCGCGGAGGAGGGCCCCGACGCCTTCTATCGCGGCGCCGAGGCGGCGCGGCTGGTCAACACCGTGGCGAGCGCGCCGAAGAATCCGCAGGCGATGACGGTTGGCGACATTGCGGGCTACAAGGCCGTATGGCGCGATCCCGTGTGCGGCACCTATCGCGCATGGCGCGTCTGCGGCATGGCGCCGCCGTCCTCGGGCGGCACCACCGTGCTCGCCATCCTGAAGCAGCTCGAACGCTTCGACCTGAAGGCGCTTGGCCCCGCCAGCCCGGAAAGCTGGCACCTGATCGCCGAGAGCATGAGGCTCGCCTACGCAGACCGCGAGGCGTATCTCGGCGACCCCGATTTCGTCTCCGTGCCGACGGAAGGGCTCGTCGACCCCGCCTATCTTTCAGGGCGCAGCGCGCTGATCGACCCAGCGAAGGCTGCGGCGAAGGTCGAGGCGGGAACGCCGCCGGGCGCGGAGGCCGTGGCGCGCGTGCCGGACGGCGAAGTGCCCTCGACGTCGCATTTCGCGGCCGCCGACCGGCAGGGCGACGTCGCAAGCTATACCTCGACCATCGAGGGCGTGTGGGGAAGCGGACTTACCGTCAATGGCTTCTTCCTCAACAACGAGCTCACCGACTTTTCGATGCTGCCCCAGGTGGACGGCAAGCCGGCGCCGAACCGCGTGCAGCCGGGCAAGCGGCCGCGCAGTTCCATGTCGCCGACCATCGTCTACGACGTATCGGGCAAGCCGGTGCTGGCGATCGGCGCGGCAGGCGGATCGACGATCATCGCGCAGGTCGCGAAGGCGCTCGTCGGCGTGCTCGACTGGGAGATGGATGTTGGGGATGCGATCGCATTGCCGCAGATCTACGCGCCCGGAGACCGTGTCGCGATCGAGGCCGGATCGCGCCTTGAAGACATGACCCCGGCGCTTATCGCGAAGGGGCATACGCCGACCGCGGCGAAGCTGCCGCTGAAGGCGAATGGCATAGAACGCAAAGCAAGGGGATGGATCGGCGGCGCCGACCCGCGCAGCGAGGGCGCAGTTACCGGGCTCTAGCCGATCCGGGGAGGAGACGAACGATGCAGACCGCAGAAACGTGGCCGAACCTCGTCGAGATGTTCTTCGATCAGGCAAGCCGGCGGGGCAAGCGCCCGATGCTGCACGCCAAGGTGGACGGCGCGTGGCGGACGACGACCTGGGCCGAGGCCGCGCAGCAGGTGGCGACGCTGGCGACGGCGCTGAACGCGCGCGGCATCGGGAAGGGCGACCGCGTGGTGCTGGTGAGCGAGAACCGGCCCGAATGGTGCATCGCCGATCTTGCGATCATGGCGGCGGGCGCGATCACGGTGCCGACCTATACGACCAATACGGAGCGTGACCACCTTCACATCCTGGAAAACAGTGGCGCGAAGGCGGCGATCGTTTCCAACGCGAAGCTCGCCAAGGTGCTGCTGCCCGCCGTCTACCGATCCACCTTGTGCAAACAGGTGATCGGCATGGAGAAGCTGCGCATCGGGCAGGCGAGCGGCGCCGAACTGATCGACTGGGCGGAGCTGATGGCGGCGCACACCGGCGACATCGCGGCAGTGCGCGCGGGCGCGACGATGCAGCGCGGCGACATGGCCTGCATCATCTACACGAGCGGCACCGGCGGCGCGCCGCGCGGCGTCTGCCAGCACCACGGGGCCATCCTCTGCAACCTTGCGGGCTGCGAGGACGTGCTGTGGAACGACTTCCCCAAGGGCACCGAGACGTTCCTGTCGTTCCTGCCGCTGAGCCACGCCTATGAGCACACCGGCGGGCAGTTCCTGCCCATCGCGCTCGGCGGCGAGATCTATTATTCCGAAGGCCTCGAAAAGCTTGCCGCCAACATCGAGGAGACGCGGCCCACCATCATGGTGGTCGTGCCGCGCCTGTTCGAGGTGCTGCGCCAGCGCATGTCGAAAGCGATCGAGAAGCAGGGCGGCGCGGCGGCGTGGATGCTGGAGCAAGCACTAAGGTTAGGGCGCAAGCGCTACGAGAAGGGGCGGCTGCCGCTCAGCGACAAGCCGCTAGACCTGCTGCTCGACCGCACGATCCGCAAGAAGGTGCAGGCCCGCCTCGGCGGGCGGCTGAAAGCGATGGTGGCGGGCGGCGCGCCGCTTAATCCCGAGGTGGGCATCTTCTTCGCATCGCTCGGCGTCACGCTGCTGCAGGGCTACGGCCAGACCGAGGCGGCGCCGGTCATCTCGTGCAACCGGCCGAGCCGCAAGCTGAAGATGCACAGCGTCGGACCGCCGCTGAAGGCCGTCGAGGTCCGCATCGCGGGGGACGGCGAAATCCTGGTGCGTGGCGAACTCGTGATGCACGGATACTGGCAGAACCCGGCGGAGACCGAACGCGTGCTGAAGGACGGCTGGCTGCACACCGGCGACATCGGCCACATCGATGCGGACGGCCATATCGTGATCACCGACCGCAAGAAGGACATCATCGTCAACGACAAGGGCGACAATGTCGCGCCGCAGCGCGTGGAAGGGATGCTGACGCTGCAGCCCGAAATCCTGCAGGCAATGGTTTATGGCGACAAGCGGCCGCATCTGGTGGGGCTTGTTGTCCCGGACCCCGAGTGGGCAGGCGAATGGGCGAAGGCGAACGGACATTCCGGCGAGCTCGCCATGCTGAAGGGCATTCCCGAATTCCACCGCGCGATCGCCGCGGCCGTGGACCGCGTGAACGCACAGATTTCGGTGGTCGAGAAGGTGCGGCGCGTCATCATCGCCGACGAAGCCTTTACTGTAGAGAACGAACAAATGACGCCCTCGATGAAGATCCGCCGGCACGTGCTGAAGCAGGTCTACGGGGAGCGACTTGACGCCCTCTACAAGTAGCACCGTCTCCGCAAACCGGCCGCTCGCCGGAGCGGCATGGATCCTCGTCGCAGCCCTCGGCTTTTCGGCGGCGTGGGTCTTCATTCGTCTGGCGAGCGAGACGATCCATCCGTTCGCACTCGTCTTCTGGCGGAACGCCGCCGGGCTGCTGCTGATCGTGCCGCTGGTGCTACGCGACCCGTCGATCGCATCGCCGACGCAGTGGAAGAGCCACGCCGTACGCTCGACGAGCGGCGTGATCGGTATGTTCACGACCTTCTACGCCGTGGCGAACGCGCCGATGGCGACCGTGCAGGCGATCGCCTTCGCCGCACCGATCTTCGCCACGGCCGGGGCGGCGCTGTTCCTGGGCGAGAAGCTGCGCGCCCGCCGGATCGGCGCACTGCTGGCGGGCTTCGCCGGCGTCCTCGTGGTGCTCCGCCCGGGCGCGGAGCCGCTTACGCCCGGTATCCTCTCCGCCGTGGTCGCGGCGGGCGCAACGGCCTTCTCGATCATCGCCGTCAAGAAGCTGGTGGGCATCGCGCGCCCGATGGTCGTGGTGTTCTGGAGTTTCGCGCTGCCGGTGCTGCCGACCTTCCTGATCGCACTCGCGTTCTGGACGACGCCTTCGGGATACGCCTGGCTCTACATTCTGGGCATCGGCGCAAGCACGTTCACGGCGCAGATCGCCACGGCCCGTGCCTTCTCGATCGCCGAAGCAACCGCCGTGATGCCCTATGATTTCGTGCGATTCGGCATCACCGTCGCCATCGGCACGTTTCTGTTCGGCGAAACCGTGGACGGCATCACGCTGCTGGGCGGCGCGCTGATCCTGGGCAGCGCGATCTACCTTGCTTACCGCGAGGCCGTGCTCGCCCGGAAAGGCCCGGCGAGTACCCCGCCGCTGAACTGACCCTTGGCATGTGAAGAGGTTGCTCCCGCCGCTGCTTCGATTAGGAAGACGCGCGACAGACAGTTTTGAACACGGGAGATCAGGAATGAAGCTTGCAGGAACCGCAGCCGTTGTGACGGGCGCAGCCTCCGGCCTTGGCGCCGCCACGGCACGTGCGCTCGCGAGCGAAGGCGCGAAGGTCGCCATCTTCGACATGAACGCCGAGAAGGGCGAGGCGCTGGCCGCCGAGATCGGCGGCATCTTCTGCAACGTCGACGTGACGAGTGACGATTCGGTCGACGCGGGCTTCGCGAAGGCCCGCGCCGCGCACGGGCAGGAACGCATCCTGGTGAACTGCGCCGGTGTCGGCAGCGCCGTGAAGACGGCGAGCCGCGACAAGGCGACCGGCGAGATCAAGCACTACCCGCTTGGCGCCTTCGAAAAGGTCATCCAGATCAACCTGATCGGTACGTTCCGCTGCATCGCGAAGTCTGCGGCAGGGATGCTGACGCTGGAGCCGCTGGAACACGGCGAGCGCGGCGCGATCGTCAACACCGCGTCCGTCGCCGCTGAAGACGGCCAGATCGGCCAGGCGGCCTACTCCGCTTCCAAGGGCGGTGTCGTCGGCATGACGCTGCCCATTGCGCGCGACCTGATGAACGAGGGCATCCGCGTCAACACGATCCTGCCCGGCATCTTCAACACGCCGCTGCTGCAGGCCGCGCCCGACAATGTGAAGGCCTCGCTCGCCGCCTCCGTGCCCTTCCCCAAGCGCCTCGGTGAACCGGAAGAATATGCGAAGCTCGCGATCGCAATGATCACCATCGGCTACTTCAACGGCGAGGATGTGCGCCTCGACGGCGGCATCCGCATGGCGCCGCGCTGATTCGACCCACGCCGGAGCAGAATACCGATCCGTTAAACCGCTTTCGGTTTCAGGCCCGCCAGCTGGCGCAAGCTGGGCGGCGGGCCTGAGCGCAGCACGCCGTAGCGGAACAGCCGCGCGGCAAAGGCGATCACCAGCGCCGCGAACGCGAGCTGCCAGGCGATCGATGCCAGATGGATGCCGAGCTCCGTGCCCGCTGCGGCGCGTCCGAGCATCATGTAGGGCGCTGACAGCGGGAACCACGACACGAACTGGTGCCAGAGGCCGCCGGGATTCGCGAGCGCGCCCAGCGTGGAAATCAGGATCACCATCTGCAGGATGGTGACGGGCATCGACAGCGTCTGCACCTCGCGGATCGTGGAACAAAGGCTGCCGATGCCGAGGTAGATCGCGCCGTAGATTAGGTACGCGCAGGTGAAATAGGCGAGGCCGAGCGCAAGCAGCTCCGGCCAGCCGCGCGGCGGGGTCGGGAGGAGCCCGGCGGGAAGCTGCGCCGCCGCCACCATGAAGCCGCCGCCGAAGAGCAGACCCCAAACGGTGACGCCGATGAGCGACACCGCGAGCATGGCGATGAGCTTGCCCGCATAGATCGCCGGAATCGGCACGGCGGCGACGAGCACCTCTATGATCTTGTTCGACTTTTCTTCGACCATGTTGGAGAGGAGCGCGCCCGCGAGCAGGGAAATGAGCGCGAAGAGCACGGTGGCCGCACCCGTGGCGAGGATCGGCGCGCCCTTGCGCCCGGCGGGCGCCACGCCTTCATCAAGGACGGTGACGGAAACATCAGGCTGGGCGGCGCGGACCGCTTCGACACGGGCGGCAAGGCCTTCCGCCGCGAGCGCGCGCTTGGTCCACGCCAGGCCCGCGAGGGTTCGTATCCGTTCGGCAGCGGGGGCCTTGTCGCCGGTGAAAAGCAGAAGCCCATCAGGCATGACGACAAGCGCGGCACCGAAGCGGCTGTTGCGCGCGAGCAGCAGCCGGTGTGCCTGCGCCTTCGGATCCGCCTCCGCGCTGACCTCCGTGAAGGACTGTGCACCGAGTGCGGCGATCGCCCCGATATCCTCGCGCTTCGCCAGCGCATCGAGTTCGGCATCGGTGAGCAGCGCAGCGGGTCTTGCGAACGCGCCCGTATCCTTGTTGCTGGTGCGCAGACGCTCGTAAGCGTTCCGCGTTCGCTCGCGCGCCGCGACGGCCTGCATCCACGGCGCGAAATCTCCGGCCGGATCGATCACCGCGACCGTCTGCGACGCCGTGGCCGGTGCGCGCGGCCCGCCGACGATCGACGCGAAAACGGCAAAGGCAAGGCCGATCACCGGCATCGCCAACCAGACAAGGAAACCGCGCGACAGGATCGTCGCCATGATGTCGCGGCGGGCGATGACGAACGTTGCGCGGATCATGCCGCTTCCCGCGTTTCGGCGGGCACATCGGTTTCCCCGACGATGGCCACGAAAGCGTCGTGCAGCGTCGGGCGCTCGATGTGCATGTCGCGGATCCCGCTGCCCGTTTCTATCAGGCGCGCGAGCAGCGGCTCGATCCCGCCCGGCGGCAAGGGGAAGCGATAGGCGTTGCCGGTCTCGGTTGCGCCCCGGGGCAGGATATCGACCGTGCTTCCCGGCGGCAGCAGCGCGTGAAGTTCGGCAAGCGGCCGTTCGGTCACGAGGACGACACGCGAGGGCAGGTGCGCGCGCGCCGCATCGACGCTGCCCGAAAAGCGCGTGCGGCCGTGCGCTATGATGACGAGGCCGTCGCACATGCGCTCGGCGTGCGCCATCACGTGCGTGGAAAACAGGACTGTCGCGCCGCGCGCACGCTCGGCGCGGATCATGTTTTCAAGATCCTGCTGGTTCACGGGATCGAGGCCCGAAAAGGGCTCGTCGAGCACGATGAGATCGGGGCGGTTCACGAAGGTGGCGAGGAGCTGCACCTTCTGCGCCATACCTTTCGAGAAGGTGCGGATGCGCGCGTTCGCCTCGTCGCCGAGGCCGTGCGCGGCGAGCAATTCGTCAGCGCGAAGACGGCCCTCACCGAGCTTCAGGCCGCGCAGCGCGCCGACGTAGGCGATGGCTTCGCGCGCTGTCATCGCCGGATAGAGGCCACGCTCTTCGGGGAGGTAGCCGACGCGCGCGGCGACCGAGAGCGGCCGATCAGAGCCGAGCAGGCGGCGCGTGCCGCCGTCGGGCTCGAGAATCCCGAGCAGCATCCGCAGCGTCGTCGTCTTGCCCGCGCCGTTCTGGCCGAGGAAGCCGTAGATGGCGCCCTTGGGCACGGACAGGTCGACGCCAGCGACCGCCTGCTTTTCGCCGAAGCGTTTCGACAGGGCTTCAGCTTCGATGGCGTATTCCAACAACCCGATCCTTCACACGCACGCCCCGTACGATGCTATGAATAGCGGGTGGATACGAACAAAATCTTGAAAAGCTTGAACGCCAAAGCGGCAGCGCTGGGGTTTTCCGCGATCGGCATCGCGCCCGCCGACGCCGCCCCTGCCGCAGGCGCGCGGCTGAAGGCGTGGATCGCGGAGGGCTGCCACGGCGACATGCTGTGGATGGCGGAAAAGGCCGATCGCCGCGAAAGCCCACGCGCGCTGTGGGGCGAGGTGCAGTCCGTCATCATGCTCGGCATGAGCTATGCGCCCGCGCTCGATCCGCTGCGCCATACGGACCATCCCGAGATCGGTGTGATCTCCGTCTACGCGCAGGGGCAGGACTATCATGACAC
This sequence comes from uncultured Sphingosinicella sp., assembly GCF_963974575.1. Classification (NCBI taxonomy): domain Bacteria; kingdom Pseudomonadati; phylum Pseudomonadota; class Alphaproteobacteria; order Sphingomonadales; family Sphingosinicellaceae; genus Sphingosinicella; species uncultured Sphingosinicella sp. The sequence goes on from NZ_CAXBBQ010000001.1 coordinate 211,641, forward strand.
GATCAAGGCGCGGCTGAAGACGCTGGCGCGCTGGCTGCTCGAAGCGGCGGGCGAGGGCGAGGTGAAGGTGTTCGTGGATACCGCGCCGGTGATGGAGAAGCCGCTCGCCGCCGCAGCCGGGATCGGCTGGCAGGGCAAGCACACCAATCTCGTGAGCCGCGAACATGGGAGCTGGCTGTTCCTGGGCGCGATCTACACGACGCTGGCGCTGACGCCCGATGCGCCGCACGTCGACCGCTGCGGATCGTGCGACGCGTGCCAGCGTGCCTGCCCGACGGCGGCGTTCACAGGGCCCTACAGCCTCGACGCACGGCGGTGCATCTCGTACCTCACCATCGAGCTGAAAGGGCCGATCCCGCACGAATTCCGCCGTGCGATCGGCAACCGCATCTACGGCTGCGATGATTGCCTTGCCGTGTGCCCGTGGAACCGCTTCGCGAAGGCCTCCGCCGAGGCCGCGTTCCAGCCGCGCACCGAGCTGACCGCGCCGCGCCTCGCGGAGCTCGCCGCGCTCGATGACGCGGGGTTCCGGCAGGTGTTCGCCGGGTCGCCGGTCAAGCGCGTGGGACGCGACCGTTTCGTGCGCAACGTCGCCATCGCGCTCGGCAACAGCGGGTCTGCAGGTGCAGCGCCGGTGTTGCAGCGGTTGACGGAGGATGCGTCGGAACTGGTGCGCGAGGCGGCGCGCTGGGGGCTTTCAGCGCTTGCCGAGGATCTGGAACGCGTGCGCGGCGAGCGCAGCAGCGATGATCGGCGCGAACAGGTTGAGCACAGGGACAAGGAACAAGGGCGCGGCAGTGAAGCCCAGCCGCAGGCGGAGCGCACGGTTTGACGCGATCAGCGCCGACGCCTCGGCGCGCGGCATGTGGCGGACGGCGACCATTTCGAGGAGGTCGCGGCCCATCAGCCAACCGTTGACGGCGGTGAAGAGGATGAGCGGGCCGACTGCGGTGAACAGCAACACTACGTAGACAGGCGCGAGTGCGAGGTTCCACAGGACGACGCGCAGGGCGGACGCAAGCGCGAGCAGCCCAGCCCCGGCCATCGGCACACGGCGATGCGCCATCGCGTGCGGGTAGTGGCGGTCTTCCACGGCATCGACGACACCATCGAGAAGCAGGCCCATGACGCCGGTGGCGATGCCGGGGAACAGGAACCAGCCGCCAATGATGACGACGGGTAGTGCCGCCCAATCCGCCGCATCCGCCCAGTAACGCTGCATCCACAGCGGCAGCGGCGGTGCGCTGCTGCCGCTGAGCCAGCTATCGAGGCCGTACCAGACGCCCGCGAGGACGAGGAGCGTCAGCGCGATGGATTTCAGGAACACGGCGACGAAGCGCCGGTCGGGGAGCTGGGCAAAGACGCGCGGCAGTTCGGCGAGCATTCGCCAAGACTAGCACCGAAGGTTGCGGACGGCGAGACGCGCGGCTAGGGGTCGGCTTTCTCCGTTCTTCGCAGGTGAAACAGCCCGATGACCAGCGCTTACGACATCGTCGTGATCGGCAATGCCCTTGTCGACGTGATCGCGTCCGCCGATGATGCCTTCCTTACCGAAAACGCCCTCCACAAGGGATCGATGCGGCTGATCGACACCGCCGAGGCGACGCGGCTTTATGCGAGCATGGGGCCGGGGCGCGAGGTTTCGGGCGGATCAGGGTCCAACGCCGCGGTCGGCATGGCGGCACTGGGCCGGCGCGTGAACTTCATCGGGCGCGTTTCCAGCGACCAGCTCGGCGAGGTATTCGCGCATGATATCCGCGCTTCGGGCGTGGACTTCACAACGCCTTACGCGGCGGATGACACGCCGACGGGTCGCTGCCTGATCCTGGTGACGCCGGACGCACAGCGCACGATGAACACCTTCCTTGGCACGAGCGCGATGCTGAGCGCGGCGGACGTGGACTACGACCTGATCGCCGCGAGCCCGCTCACCTACCTGGAAGGCTATCTGTGGGACGCCGCCGAGCCGCGCACGGCGATGGCGAAGGCCTGCGAGGTCGCGCACGCGAACGGACGCCGCGTCTCGTTCACGCTTTCGGACGTGTTCTGTGTGGAGCGGCACCGCGCGGACTTCCTGCGCCTCGCGCACGGCGGCGTCGATATCCTGTTCGCGAACGAGAACGAGCTGAAGAGCCTGTACGAGACCGACGACTTCGATGCGGCGGTCGCGGCGCAGCGCGGCGCCTGCGAGGTGAGCATCATCACGCGCTCCGAGAAAGGCGCGCTCGTGCTGACGAAGGACGAAGCGATCACGATTCCGGCCGAGCCCGCCGCGCGCGTTGTCGACACCACGGGCGCGGGCGATCTGTTCGCGGGCGGCTTTCTCGCGGGTTTCTCCGAAGGTCGCGCGCTCGGCGACTGCGCGGTGATGGGCGCGGTGGCCGCCGCCGAAATCATCAGCCACATCGGCGCGCGGCCCGAAGCCGATCTCGCCGCACTTGTCGCAAAACGGCTGGGCTGAAAACAGTTCGGCCCGGTTCTGGTGAGAACCGGGCCGATCCGTATCAGGCCTGCTTGCCTCCGGGTGTCGGCGCGCCCGGCATCGGGGGCACGGGCTGCGGCGGCACATCGGCGTCGGCTTCGTGGACCTCAATGAGGCCGCGGCCGACATGGCTCTTGCGGTAACCATAGGCGAAGTAGAGCAAAAGGCCGATGCCGCCCCAGAGCGGCAGGACGATCTTCGCATCGAACGGCAGCGCGAAGTAGAGCGACACGCAACCGATCACCGTGAGCGGACCGACCAGCCACAGCGCCGGGGTGCGGAACGGACGCACGCGGTTCGGATCGCGCTTGCGCAGCAGCATCACCGCGATCGCCACCATCATGAATGCGAACAGCGTGCCAGCGTTGGCGATGTCGGCAAGCTTGCCCACCGGCAGGAAAGCAGCGGTGAACGTGACGGCAAGGCCGGTGATCATGGTGATGACGTGCGGCGTCTTCCACTTCGGGTGAATGGTCGACAGCTTCTCCGGCAGGAGACCGTCGCGCGACATCACGAAGAAGATACGTGTCTGGCCGAACAGCATGACGAGGATGACCGACGGCAACGCAAGGAAGGCGGCCAGGCCGATGAGGTTACCGACGTTGAGATAGCCGACTTCGCGCAGCACATGCGCTAGCGCTTCCTTCGAACAGGCGAGCGGTTCCTGACCGGCCGCCAGCAGCGTCGTGCAGCGCGCGCCAAGCTCGGCCGAACCCGGCGCCAGCCATTCGCCCATCGCCGAGGTGACGGGCTGCGAACCGAGTGGCGAACCGATCGCGCCAGCGGCAACAAGCATGTAGAAGACCGTGCAGATGGCGAGCGAACCGATGAGACCGATCGGCACGTTGCGCTGCGGGTTCTTGGTCTCCTCAGCCGCCGTCGAGACGGCATCGAAACCGACATAGGCGAAGAAGATGGAGGCCGCCGCGCCGACGACGCCGGCGCCACCCGAACCGAACCAGCCCTGCGGGGCGAACGGCGTGAAGTTTTCCATCTGCATCACCGGCAGCGCGAGAATGACGAAGGCGGTGAGCGCGGTGACCTTGATGGCAACCAGAACAGCGTTGACGCGCGCGCTTTCGGTGGTGCCGAGCATTAGAAGGCCCGTGATGAGGAGCGCGATAACGACGGCGGGGAGGTTGATGATGCCGCCCGGCACATAAGGGCCGGATATCAGCGCAATCGGCAGGTCTATGCCGAACCAGCCCTTGATCTGTCCGACGAAATAACCCGACCAGCCGACCGAGACGGCGCTCGCCGCGACCGCATATTCAAGCACCAGCGCCCAACCGACCATCCAGGCGAGAAGCTCGCCCATGACGGCATAGGTATAGGTGTAGGCGGAGCCCGAAACGGGCAGCATCGAGGCGATTTCGGAGTAGCAGAGGGCCGCGACGACGCAGACCGCGCCAGCGATCACGAAGCTGATCATCATGCCAGGGCCGGCCTTCTGCGCCGCCTCCGACGTCAGCACGAAAATACCCGTGCCGATGATGGCGCCGACGCCGAGCAGCGTCAGCTGTATCGCGCCAAGCGAACGGTGCAGCGACTTCTTCTGCGCCGTCGCCAGAATGGCGTCGAGCGGTTTGACACGACCAAATATCATTCGGGACTCCCCCCAGAAAACGCGCCCCGCTCCCCGACCGAGGCTGAAACAATGTTGCGTGGTCTAGCGGCTTTCGCGGCGCCGACAAACTGAAAAGCGCGCGATTCAGCGCGAAAAGCAGGAGACGTTCAGGCGGTCACGAGCATCGGCCCAAGTTTTTTACCGCCGAAGATATGCACATGGAGGTGCGGTACCTCCTGATGCGAATTGGACCCGGCGTTGGCGAGCAGGCGATAACCCGATTCCTCGATGCCCAGCTCGCGCGCCACGGCGCCCACCGCGCGCACGAAACCGGCGATTTCGGCGTCCGGCGCCTTCGCCGAGAAGTCCGCCCAGCTTACGTAACGCCCCTTCGGGATCACCAGCACATGCGTCGGCGCCTGCGGGTTGATGTCGTGGAAGGCGAAGGCGTGGTCGTCTTCATAGACCTTCCGCGCCGGAATCTCGCCGCGCAGGATGCGCGCGAAGATGTTGTTGTCGTCGTATGGCTCCAGCGTTTCGACGCCCAAAGTCACTCTCCCGTTCCGGCTTTTCTGGCGGCTTTCTCGGCGATGCCCGACACGCCTTCGCGGCGGGCAAGCTCGGCATCGATGTCGTCGGGCGTGATACCCGCGTCCGCCCAGAGGACGGAGAGGTGGAACAGCAGGTCCGCGCTTTCGCCGATCAGCCCTTCGCGATCATCCTTCATGGCGGCGATCACGGCCTCCACAGCCTCTTCGCCTACCTTCTGCGCGATCTTGGCACGGCCCTTCACGAAGAGCTTCGCGACATAGCTTTCAGCAGGATCGGCGGCGCGGCGCGAAGCGACGATGGCGGCGAGACGTTCGAGCGTTGCGGTCATGCCGCGACCCTGACGCTGGCGGCGCGAGGCGTCAACGGTTTCGCACCCTGATCCCGGCGGCGCGCATCGCCGCGCGCGCTTCGCCTATCGTCACGTCGCCGAAGTGGAAGATCGAGGCGGCAAGCACGGCGGAGGCATGGCCCTCGCGCACGCCTTCGACGAGATGGGCCACATTGCCGACGCCACCGCTGGCGATCACCGGCACAGGCACCGAATCGGCGATGGTGCGGGTGAGCGCGAGGTCGAACCCCGATTTGGTGCCGTCGCGATCCATCGACGTGAGCAGGATCTCGCCCGCACCCTTTTCGACGACCATGAGCGCGAATTCGAGCGCATCGATGCCGGTCGCCTTACGGCCGCCGTGCGTGAAGATTTCCCAGCGGCCGAGGCCGGACTGGCGTGCATCAATGGCGACGACGACGCACTGCGAGCCGAAATGTTCAGCGAGCGCAGTGACAACGCCGGGATCGCGCACGGCGGCGCTGTTGATCGCGACCTTGTCGGCGCCCGCGAGCAGCAGCGCGCGTGCATCCTCCACCGAGCGGACGCCGCCGCCGACGGTCAGGGGCACGAAGCACTGGTCCGCCGTGCGCTGCACGATCTCGAGCAGCGTGCCCCGATCCTCGTGCGTCGCGGTGATATCGAGGAAACAGATTTCGTCGGCGCCGGCCGCGTCATAGGCCTTCGCGGCCTCGACCGGATCGCCGGCGTCGCGCAGATCGACGAAGTTGACGCCCTTCACGACGCGGCCGTTCGCCACATCGAGACAGGGGATGATTCGCACGGCGCTCATGCGGCGATGGCGAGCGCTCGGCCGAGATCGAGACGGCCATCATAGATCGCGCGGCCGCAGATGACGCCCGCGATGCCGTCCGCCGCGATCGCCTTCAAGGCGTGAATGTCAGCCTCGCCCGCGACCCCGCCACTGGCGATGACGGGGAGCGTCTGCGCCTTTGCGAGCGCGTGCGTCGCTTCGAGATTGACGCCCTTCAGGAGCCCATCGCGGCCGACATCGGTGAACAGCACGGCGGCGACGCCCGCGTCCTCGAACCGGCGGGCGAGATCGGCGACCGGCATGTCTGACGCTTCCGCCCAGCCTTCGGTGGCGACCATGCCGCCCTTCGCATCGACGGCGACGACGATCCGGTCCGGATACGCTTTCGCGGCGGCCTTCACGAAATCGGGGTCCTTGAGCGCCGCGGTGCCGATGACGGCGCGCGCGACGCCGCGCGCGAACCAGCTTTCGACGGCCGCCATATCGCGGATGCCGCCGCCGAGCTGCACCTTGCCGGCAAAGGCAGCGACGATTCGCGCGACCACATCGCCGTTGACGCTGCGGCCCGCGAAGGCACCGTCGAGATCGACGACGTGCAGCCACGCGGCGCCGCCGCGCGCGAACACAGCCGCCTGCGCGGCGGGATCATCGGAATAGATGGTGGCACGCGCCATATCGCCCTCGGCGAGACGCACCACCTGACCGGACTTGAGGTCAATGGCTGGGAAGATCGTGAAGGACATTGCGGGGCTGCATTAGCCCCACCGAATCTACGGCGTCCAGCCCAGAAACGCGGCGAGGAACGAGAGACCGTAATGCTGGCTCTTTTCCGGGTGGAACTGCGCGCCGAGAATATTGTCGCGGCCGATGATCGCCGTGACCGGCCCGCCGTAGTCGCAGGTGGCGAGCAGGTGCGAATGATCGGTGCAATCGAAGTGGAAGCTGTGCACGAAATAGGCCTCGCCGCCGTCTTCGATATGACGAAGCGCTTCGTGGTTGATGCCCGCGAGCTTCATCGAGACGGGCGACCAGCCCATGTGCGGAATCTTGAGGTTCGGATCGTGCGGATCGAGCTTCACGACCTTGCCCGGAATCCAGCCCAGGCCCTGGTGGACGCCCTTTTCCTCACCGCGCTTGGCGAGGAGCTGCATACCCACGCAGATACCAAGGAACGGGCGCTGCTTCACGAGCACGACCTCGTTCAGCACATCCTCCATGCCCTCGATCGCGCGCAATGACGTCGCGCACTGGCCGAAGGCGCCGACGCCCGGAAGGACGATACGGTCCGCCTGCGATGCCGTGGAAGGGCTGTCCGTGACGACGATCTGCACGGCGACGCCGATCTCGTTCGAGGCCGCTTCCAGCGCCTTCGCCACCGAGCGCAGGTTGCCCGCGCCGTAATCGATGACTGCAATCCGTTCCGCCATACCGTGCCTGTGCCTGATCTACCTTTGTTGTCGCATCGCTTTTTCACGCGATGCTTCAGAGCGTCCGGTCAGCCGCCGAGAACGCCTTTGGTGCTCGGCACGCTGTCCGCCTTGCGCTGATCGATCTCCGTCGCCGTGCGCAAGGCTCTCGCCAGACCCTTAAAACAGGATTCAATAATATGATGTGAATTTTCGCCCGAAAGCTGCTCGATATGCAGCGTCATGCCGACGCTGCCCGCGAAACTGTGGAACCAGTGCGGAAACAGCTCTGTATCCATCTCGCCGAGCTTCGGCTGCGGGATCGAGACGTTCCAGACCGTGAAGGGGCGGCCGGAAATGTCGAGCGCGACGCGGGTGAGCGCCTCGTCCATCGGCGAGAGCGCGTCACCGTAGCGGCGGATGCCGCGCTTTTCGCCCAGCGCCTTGTTGATCGCCTCGCCGAGCGCGATGCCGCAATCCTCCACCGTATGGTGCTGATCGATATGAAGGTCGCCCTTGCAGATGAGCTTCACATCGATGAGCGAGTGGCGCGAAAGCTGCTCCAGCATGTGATCGAAGAAACCGACGCCGGTTTCGATCTCATACTGGCCAGTGCCGTCGAGGTTCACCTCGACCCGAATATCGGTCTCGTTCGTCTTGCGGACGATGCTTGCGGTGCGCGAAGTCATTCCGGCGCTATAGCGGGTTCGGCGGCGGGCTCAAGGTTCTTGAGGGCGGGACCGGTTACGCGCCAGATGCGACCGCCGACGTCGTCCGCCACCAGCAGCGCGCCGGTGCGATCGAAGGCGACGCCGACGGGACGTCCCTTCGCATGGTCCCCGACGAGGAAACCGGTGAGGATATCGCGCGGCATTCCGGCCGGTTTTCCGCCCGCGAACGGCACGAAGATCACCTTGTAGCCCGAGCGGGGCTTGCGGTTCCACGAGCCGTGCTGGCCGACGAACGCGCCGCTGCCATCGGGCAGGAAGGCAAGGCCGAGGCTCGCCGTGTGGGGGCCTAGCGCATAGTCGGGCTTGAGGGCTTTTGCGACAAGATCGGGGCGTTTCTGCTTTGGGCGGGCGTCTTCGTTCTGGCCGTAGTAGCTGTACGGCCAGCCGTAGAAACCGCCGTCCTTCACGCTCGTCATGTAATCGGGCACGAGATCGCTGCCGAGCGCGTCGCGTTCGTTGACGGCGGTCCACAGCTCTTTCGTAACAGGGTTCCAGTCCATGCCGACGGGATTGCGGAGGCCGCTCGCGAAGATGCGCGACGTGCCGGTCGCGAGGTCGATCTCGTGAATGGCGGCGCGGCCGTCCTCGACATCCATGCCGCCTTCCGCGGCGTTGGAGACGGACCCGACCGCAACGTAGAGCTTGCTGCCGTCCGGGCTCGCCAGCAGGTTCCGCGTCCAGTGCCCAGTGCTCTCACCCTTGCTCGGCAGGTCGACGAGCTTCGTGCCGGGGCCCGCGAGCGCCGCGGCACCCTCCGCGTAGGGCCAGACCCGGATGTCCGCGTAGTTGCCGACGTAGAAGCGGTCTCCGACGAGCGCCATACCGAACGGCGAGCCGAGACCTTCGGCAAGGAACGCGCTGCGCGTGTCCACAACACCGTCGCCGTCCGCGTCGCGGAGCAATGTGATGCGGTCGGCGGACGGTGCGCCTGCGCCCGCTTTCCCCATAATGTAGGCCTCGATACGGCCCATGATGCCCTTCACGGGGCGCGGCGGCTTGTTCGATTCTGCCACGAGGATATCCCCGTTCGGCAGCCGGTAGAGCCAGCGCGGGTGCGCAAGCCCTTCGGCAAAAGACGTGACGGCGTAACCCTCGGCAGCGACCGGCGCCTCGCCCGCCGCCCAGGGCTTCGCGTCCGCGATGTTGATCGTTGGAATCGGTGTCTCAACGGGCTGTGGAAGTTTCGGATCGGTGCCGGTGCCGTCCTCCACCTTCAGCGTCGCGGTATCGCCGCACGCGGCGAGCGCAAACAGCACGGCAACGGTGGCGATCCTCATGACGGTCTCCCGGGGGCGGAATTGAAGCGTGGTTTTCTCTCCCTATATCAACGGATGAACAGTCTCACATCCTGATGAAAGACACTTTCCAACATGGCTGAACAGGTGATGCACGGCACGACCATCCTCGCCGTGCGCAAGAACGGCAAGGTGGTGATCGCAGGCGACGGGCAGGTCAGCCTCGGCAACACCGTGATGAAGGGCGACGCGAAGAAAGTGCGCCGCCTTGGCGACGGCAGCGTGATCGGCGGCTTCGCCGGCGCGACCGCCGACGCCTTCACGCTCTTCGAGCGGCTGGAGGCGAAGCTGGAACGCTTCCCCGGCCAGCTGAAGCGCGCGGCGGTGGAACTCGCCAAGGACTGGCGGACCGACCGCTACCTCCGCAGGCTGGAGGCGATGATGATCGTCGCCGACCGCGAGGTGACGCTGGTGCTGACCGGCACGGGCGACGTGCTGGAGCCCGAGCACAACGTGACCGCGATCGGATCGGGCGGCAATTACGCGCTTTCCGCCGCGCGGGCGCTGGTCGACATCGACGGGCTTTCGGCGGACGACGTGGCGAAGAAGGCCATGGCGATCGCTGCCGAAATCTGCGTCTTCACCAACAACAACCTCACCATCGAAACACTGGAGGCGGCCCAATGAACGTCGAAGCTCCCATCCGACCCGCCGAGACCATCGCGGCGCTGACCCCGAAGGACGTGGTGGCGGCGCTCGACCGCTATATCGTCGGCCAGAACGACGCGAAACGCGCAGTCGCGGTCGCCCTGCGCAACCGCTGGCGGCGCCAGCAGCTGCCCGAAGACATGCGCGACGAGGTGAGCCCCAAGAACATCCTGATGATCGGGCCGACGGGTTGCGGCAAAACCGAGATCAGCCGCCGCCTCGCGAAGCTCGCCGAGGCACCGTTTCTGAAGGTGGAAGCCACCAAGTTCACCGAGGTCGGCTACGTCGGCCGCGATGTCGAGCAGATCATCCGCGATCTGGTGGAGGAGGCCATCCGCCTGGTCCGCGAACAGAAGCGCAAGGGCGTGCGCGAGCAGGCCGAGCAGGCTGCCGAGGCGCGCGTTCTCGATGCGCTCGTCGGCAAGGACGCGAGCGGCGCGACACGCGACCGCTTCCGCGAGAAACTGCTGGCGGGAGAGCTTTCCGAAAAGGAGATCGAGATCGAGGTCGACGAGGCGCCGCAGATGCCCTTCGAGATTCCCGGCATGACCGGGCAGGTCGGCATGATCGACCTGGGCGGCATGTTCGGCAAGCTGGGCGGCCAGCGCACGAAGAAGCGCAAGCTGAAAGTGCGGCAGGCGTGGGAAGCGCTCGTCAATGAGGAATCCGACAAGCGGCTCGACCAGGAAGAGGTGAACCGCGAGGCGATCGTCTCCGCCGAGCAGAACGGCATCGTGTTCCTCGACGAGATCGACAAGATCGCGGTTTCCGATGTGCGCGGCGGGTCTGTTTCCCGCGAAGGCGTGCAGCGCGACCTGCTGCCGCTGATCGAGGGCACGACGGTCGCCACCAAGTATGGCCCGGTGAAGACGGATCACATTCTCTTCATCGCTTCGGGCGCGTTCCATGTCGCGAAACCTTCGGACCTGCTGCCCGAACTTCAGGGCCGCCTGCCGATCCGGGTGGAGCTGAAAGGCCTGACGGAAGCGGATTTCCGCCGCATCCTGACGGACACCGAGGCATCGCTGGTGAAGCAGTATTCAGCATTGATCGGCACCGAGGGCGTGAACCTCGAGTTCGCCGACGACGCGATCGACGCCATTGCGCGGATCGCGGCGCAGGTGAACGACCGCATCGAGAACATCGGCGCGCGGCGGTTGCAGACCGTGCTCGAAAAGCTACTCGAGGAGATCAGCTTCGACGCTTCGGAGCGCGGCGGATCCGCGGTGAAGATCGATGCTGCCTACGTGGACGCGCAGCTTTCCGACATCACGCGGGACAACGATCTGTCGAAGTACATTTTGTAGTCGATTACCCGCACGAAACGCGGGTGATCTTTCCACCTTCGTCGGTGGCGATGGTCAGCCGGTCCGGCCGGAAGTCCATCGTCACCGCGCCGTTCGGCGGCACGACGCGCGCGGTGCGGGCGCCGGTGGCCTGTTTGATCTTCGCGACGGTTGCATCGTCGGCGGGCTGGCCGATGAAGCTTTGCGCCTTCTCCACATCACAGACCATGGCGCCTTCCGGCTTGGTGAACTTGTAGACGACGCGGTCGGTCTTGCCGCGGACGGTGGGATCGAACACCGACTTCGCGAGGTCATCGCCGGACACGCGGAGCACATCCGATTCGCCATCGAAGGCGAAGCCGGCGCGCTCGAAATCGGCGCGGATCACGGCGGGATCGATGCGGTGCGTCTTGTCGACCTCGGCGCGCGTATCGCCGCTTGCCGGGCCGACATGATCGATCACCCCGACAATGCCGCCCGGCTTCATCGCGCCGTAGAGCTTCGCGAGCACGTCCGCCGGTTCCACGCGCACGAAACCGTATTCGGCGCTTTCCCAATAGGTGTCGTGATAGACGAGATGCAGCAGCGCGAAATCGAAGCTGGCGGGCGCAAGCGCAAGGCTGGGCAGCGGCATCGCGAATGCCGAAGCGTTCTTCACGCGGGCACGGACGCCCGCCCACGCGGCTTTCGCCTTATCATCCGCGGCGATGCCCGGCGGGTTCCACGCAACGACGGCGCCCTTCGGGCCGACAGCACGCGCCATGATCTCGCTGTAGTAGCCGCTCCCGGCCATAAAATCGAACGCACGGTCACCGCGTTCGAGCCCGAGGAACTTCAGGACTTCGGCAGGCTTTCGGCTCTCGTCGAGCTTCGTTTCGTCGGCCGGGCGATCCTTCGCGGCAACGGCGGCGGTGATGGCGGCAGGCGCGGCCTCTACGGGCAATGCGGGCATAAGCAGCGCGGCGGCAAGCAGCAGGAACGTCTTCGATTTCATCGGTGATCTCCCCTGAGTCCTGTTTCCGATCATGCCACCGGGGGAGATGACGGTACAGCTACCGCTTGCGCCGCAGGATCACATACCATGCGCCGCCACCGCCGTGGCGCGGGTGCGCGGGGCGGATCGCGGCGATAAAGGGCCTGAGCGCCGGAGTCGCGGCCCAGCGGGAGAAATTGGCGGCGATGACGCCGCGCGGGCGGCCGTCTTCCCCGGCGGGACGGGTCTTGCCGGTGATGACGAGCAGCGTGCGCACATCGTCGCGCCATGCCCGTTCCAGCGCGCCCGCGAGCGCCGCATAGGCTTCGTCCTGCGTGTGGCCGTGGAGATCGACGGTGCGCTCGGCCTCTATGCTGCCTTTACGAATGCGGCGATCCCAGCCGCCGTCGAGCGAGGCGTCCTCGGGCGCGGCGGCGGCGCGCTCGCGGGAAATTGCGGGCGCCTCGACCGGCTGCGGACGGACGTTCACGCGCGGACGCGGCGTTTCAGGCGGGGGTGCGGTGCGCGCTTTCAGCGGGCGGACGGAGGCAGTGACCTTCGCCCAGAGTGCGGCTTCGGCCTCCGAAGGCGGTTCAGGCCGCCGGGCCACGGAGAAGCCGCGCCGCCGCCGCTTTCGGCAGCAGAATGAAGGCAGCGCCCTCGCTGGAAAGTCCACCCGCAATGGTTCGCGCACGATCGCCCGCGCCCCAGAACAGATCGAAACGGTTCGCGCCCTTGATGGCGCCGCCGGTATCCTGCGCCACCATCAGCGCCGCGAACGGCTTCATGCCGCGATCGACATCGGTGTAGCGCGTTGAAAGCCAGACGGGCGCGCCCAGCGGCACGAACATCGGATCGGCGGCAAGGCTGCGTTCAGGCGTGACAGGCGCGCCCATCGCACCGAGCGGGCCTTCCCCGGTGAGTTCCTTGAAGAAGATGTAGCTCTTGTTCTCGTGCATGATCTTGCGGCCATCCTCGGGGTTGGCGCGCAGCCAGCGCATGATGCCCTGCATCGACGCCTCGCCGGGCGCGAGCACGTTCATCTCCCTGAGCCGCCGGCCGATGCCGACGTATTCGCGGCCGTTCTGGCCCGCATAGCCGATGCGCATGACGCTGCCGTCGGGCAGGCGCAGGCGGCCTGAACCCTGGATCTGGAGGAAGAAGAACTCCACTTCGTCCGCCGCCCACGCAATCTCGAGGTTGCGATCGAAAAGCGCACCGTTGTCGATATCCTCGCGCGTCCAGTAGAGCTGGTAGGCGCCGGTTTCGTCGATGCGGCCGGTCGCTTTCTTCATCTGACCGGGATTCGCCGGATCGGGTTGATCGACGCGCGTCAGATCGTCCGGAAGCCCGTAGATCGGCACCAGATAGCCGGGTCCCCGCGTGCGCGACCCTGCGATTTCCGGCTCGTAATAGCCCGTGACGAACGCCGCGCCGGTGCCGACGCGCACGGGCGTGAAATTCAGCTCGAAGAACGCGCGCGGATCGGTGGCGGCGGGCACGAGGTTGCAGGCCGTCTCCCAGTCCGCCGTGATGGTGAGGCCGCTGACGTCGGTGCGGCGCGTGACGGCGCGGCAGGATTTGCGGAAGGCGGCGAGGGTGGCCGCGAAATCGTTGCTTTCCCAACCCGGAATGTCCGCGAAGGTGGCCGGCGCCGCGCCGAGCGCGGCGGCTGTCGCCGGCCCGGCGGGGGCGGCAGGCGTCGGCGCAGGCTCGGCGCCCGGCGAAACCGGCCCCGTGGGCGTGGCGACGGGGCGCGGCGACGCGCACGCGGCGATCGCGAGCAGCAGCAGGACGGGGAAAAAGCGATGACGCACGCGAAACTCCAGCAAACCTGAACGAGGCGAAGGGCTAGCGGATTTCGGCGGCGTCTGGAATCCGCATTCGTCGAAACGACGCCGTAATCAGGCGTCTTCGTCTGTATCGATGAGCAGCCAGTTCGGGTCTGCAGCGCCGGTGTGGCGGCTGAATGTCCAGACATCGTGCGACTGCACGGCATCCGAGAGCGAGCCGCTGACGACGTTTCCGGCCTTGTCGCGCGTGACGGCGACGAGATCGGCATCGAAGCGCAGCGTTACCTCCGCCATCGCACCGCGAAGCTGCGCGGCAACGATTTCGACCTTTTCGAGCGACACGAGCCGGTTTTCGAGGGTGAGACCTTCTTCTTCACGCGCCTTGATCGCTTCGGCGAACTGATCGGCGATATCATCGGAGACGAGATCGCGGAGCGCGTCGGCGTCGCCCTTCCAGAAGGCTTCGAGCACCATGCGGTACGCCGCCTTCGCTCCTTCGGCGAAACGCGCCGGATCGAACGTGGGGTCGGCAGCGGCGATCGCGTTCAGCGATTCTTTCAGCGCAGGCGACATGTCGGCGGGAAGTTCAAGCGGCGCGGCAGGCGGAAGGTCGTAGCTGCCGGCACGCGGCGGCGTCTGCTGTTCTGCCGGGCTGCGGCGCACGACTTCGCCGGCGGGCTCTTCATGGCCTGTGCGGCGGCCAAGCACGTTGACCAGCCGAAGGGCGATGAACCCCGCGAGCATCGCCAGAACGACGATCTCGATCAGTCCGCTGCTGTCGCCCATAATTCTACCTTCAAGCGCCCTTCCAAACGCGTTTGCTTAACAGCGCCGCGCCGCACAGTCCACGCAGCTTAACCTGTTTTCGGTTAAGATAGGCTATTCCGGGCCGCATACAAGGAACAGCGCTGCCTTGCGCCGGTTCCATGCGCCTGCTAGCGAGCCCGCCGTATTCCTGTCCAACAGAATTGAGATCTGCATCATGGCCGAGAACGAAACGGGCGACGAAGGCTACATCAACGGCAACGGCAACGGCGGCGAAGCCCCGGCCGAAGCCCTGCCGCAGGTGAGCATCCTGGCGCAGTATGTGAAAGACCTGTCGTTCGAGAATCCCGGCGCGCCGGGATCGCTGCAGCAGGGCGCGGGCCAGCCAAAGATCGAGATCAACGTGAACGTCGGTGTCCGCCAGCAGGGCGAAGGCGTCTATGAGGTCGAGCTGAAGCTTTCCGCGAACGCCACCTTCGAGACCGGCAAGACCGCGTTCATCACCGAGCTGCTCTACGGCGGCCTGTTCGGCCTGCAGAACGTGCCGGAAGAGCACCTCGAGCTGTTCCTCGTCGTCGAGGCGCCGCGCCAGCTGTTCCCGTTCGCCCGCCGCATCTTCGCGGACGCGACGCGCGACGGCGGTTTCCCGCCGCTGATGCTCGACCCGATCGACTTCGCCCAGCTTTATTTCGCCCGCCAGCAGCAGGCGGAGCAGGCAGACCAGTCGGGCGAGATCGGACACGCCTGAGGCCAGGCAGGAGAACGCCACCATGTCGCTCGTCAAGAGCGTCGGCGTCATCGGAGGGCTGACCCTCGTCAGCCGCGTGTTCGGCTTTGCCCGCGACATGCTGCTCTCCCGCCTGCTTGGCGCGGGCGCGGGCGCGGACGCCTTCTTCGTGGCGTTCAAGCTGCCCAACATCTTCCGGCGCCTGTTCGCCGAAGGCGCGTTCAGCGCCGCCTATGTGCCGATGTTCAGCAAGGAACTGCACGGACCGGGCGGCAGGAAGGCGGCTGAGCGATTCTCGGCGAACGTGCTCTCTGTGTTCCTGCCCGTGCTGCTGCTCTTCACGGCGCTGTTCGAGATTTTCATGCCCGGCGTCGTCTGGCTGATGGCGAGCGCCTACAAGGAGGTGCCGGGCAAGTTCGAGCTGACGGTCGAGCTGACGCGAATCGCCTTTCCCTACCTACTGCTCATCAGCCTCGTGTCGTTGCTGTCGGGCGTTCTCAATTCGATGTCGAAGTTCGCCGCAGCCGCCGCCGCGCCGATTCTGCTCAACATCTGCCTGATCGCCGGCGTGCTGTTCTTCGGCAGCACGACGGGCGACAATGCGGAAACCGCGCGGGCGCTCGCCGTGGCCGTAACGGTGGCGGGCATCGTGCAGTTCTTATGGTTGCTGTGGGCGGTGCGCCGCGCGGGGCTGACGCTGCGCCTCCGCTGGCCGCGACTCGACCCCAAGGTGAAGGAACTTGGCCGCATCATCGTGCCCGCCACGTTCGGCGCGGGCATCTACCAGCTCTCGCAGCTGATCGACACGTTCTTCGCGACGCGACTCGAAGAGGGTGCGATGAGCTTCCTGAATTATGCAGACCGGCTGAACCAGCTGCCGCTCGGCGTCGTCGGCATCGCGCTTGGCACGGCCATCCTGCCCGCGCTCAGCCGGCTGATTGCGCGCGCGGACGCGGACGGCGCGCAGAAGCTGCAGGGCACGGCGGTCGAGCTTTCGATGCTGCTGACGCTGCCCGCCGCCGTGGCGCTGGGCGTCGCGGCGCACCCGATTGTCGAGGCGATCTTCCTTGGCGGGCGATTCACGGCGGAGCATGTGGCCGTCACCTCCGGCGTGCTCGTGGCGCTCGTCGCCGGGCTTCCCGCCTACGTGCTCATCAAAGTGCTGACGCCGGGCTTCTTCGCGCGCGGCGACACGAAGACGCCTGTGAAAACGGCCGCAGCCGCGCTCACCTTCAACGTTGCCGTCATCCTCCTCGTCATCGACCGCTTCGGCATCGTGGGGCTTGCCGCCGCGACCGCGGTTTCGAGCTGGTTCAACTGCGCGCTGCTCTACACGATCCTGCACCGGCGCGGGCACTTCACGCTGACCGGCGCCGTGATCCTGCGCGTCGGCAAACAGTTCGTCGCGGCGCTCGTGATGGCGGCCGGACTCTGGTGGGTGACGAACACGCTCGGCGATGCCTTCACCGGCGGGGCTTTGGCGCGAGCGGGCGCGCTCGCGACGGTCGTTCTGACCGGGGCGGGGCTCTATTTCGGGACGCTCTGGGCGATCGGCGGCTTTCACCACGAACACCTCGCCAAGCTGAAACGCGGCAACGGCGCTTGACCAGTAGCCCGCGCGGGGCCTAACGGCGGCGCGCTATGACACAGACTTTCGCACCGCGCGTCTTTTCCGGCATCCAGCCGACCGGCAACCTGCACCTGGGCAATTACCTGGGCGCAATCCGCAACTGGGTGGACATGCAGCACGAGCACGAATGCGTCTTTTGCATCGTGGACCTGCACGCGATCACGCTGTGGCAAGAGCCCGAAGCGCTACGCCGGGGCATCCACGAGATGGCCGCCGCGCTGCTCGCGAGCGGCATCGATCCCGACCGCGCCGTGCTGTTCAACCAGAGCCAGGTGCACATGCACGCGGAACTCTGCTGGATCCTGATGTGCACCGCGCGCATGGGCTGGATGCAGCGCATGACCCAGTTCAAGGAAAAGTCGGGCAAGGACAAGGAAGGCGCCTCGGTCGGCCTGTTCGGCTACCCGGTGCTGCAGGCTGCCGACATCCTCGGCTACAAGGCCACGCACGTGCCGGTGGGCGAGGACCAGAAGCAGCATCTCGAACTGTCCCGCGACATCGCGCAGAAGTTCAACACCGACTACGGCGTCGAGCTGTTCCCGCTTCCCGAGCCCGTGATCCAGGGCCCGGCGACGCGCGTGATGTCGCTGCGCGACGGCACCGCGAAAATGTCGAAATCCGATCCTTCGGATATGAGCCGCATCAACCTTGCCGACGATGCCGACGCGATCGCGCAGAAGATCAAGAAGGCGAAAACGGACCCCGAGCCGCTGCCCGGCGATGTGGCTGGCCTTGAGTCGCGGCCCGAGGCGCGGAACCTCGTTTCGATTTACGCGGCGCTTGCCGGAACCACCGCGCAGGCGGTGCTGACGGAGTTCGAAGGCAAGGGCTTCGGCGCGTTCAAGCCCGCGCTCGCCGATCTGACGGTGAGCGTGCTGGCGCCGATCACCGCGCGTTTCCGAGAGCTTTGCGCCGATCCGGGCTACCTCGACGCCGTGCTGGCGAAGGGCGCGGAACGCGCCGATGCCATCGCGGCACCGATTCTCGTAGAGGTGAAACGCACCGTCGGCTTCCTCGGCAAAGGGCTTTGAAAATTCAGGGATCGTTCAGCCGCGCACATGCACTATATAGAGATAGCGTGGGTGCGAACGAGAAAGCCCGTAGGTGATGAGCATGAAACTGCCGAAGATCCTGTTGTCGCTGGGGCTGCTGGCGCTGGTTGCCGCCTGCACGACGCCCTTCACTGCCGATGTTTCCCGTTTCCAGCGCCTGCCGGCGCCGTCGGGCGAAAGCTTCACGATTGAAGCGCGAGACCCGGCGCGCGCGGGCGGGCTCGAGTTCGCGCAATATGCGTCGTACGTCGAGAATAACCTCGTTCAGCAGGGTTATCAGCGCGCGGCCTCGCCCGAGGCGGCAACGCTTGTCGTCAAGCTCGACTATGGCGTGAACGACGGCCGCGAGAAGATCGACACCCGCTACACCGGCTTCGGCGCGGGCTACGGCTGGGGCGGCTGGGGCTGGCCCTATTACAGCCGCTATCGCTATCACCCCTATTACTGGGGTTCGTTCTACGATCCCTTCTGGGGCCCGGGCTTCGGCGGCGGCACCGAGGTTTACAGCTACACCGTCTACCGCTCGTTCCTGGACATGGACATCGTGCGCAAGAACGGCACCCCGGTGTTCGAGGGCCGCGCCGAATCGACGACGCGCTCGTCCGACCTCACCAAGCTGGTGCCCAACCTCGTAGAGGCGATGTTCCAGGGCTTCCCCGGCAATTCCGGGCAGACCGTGCGCGTGAAGATCGACCAGAAGAAAAGCGGTTACTAAGCGATCGCGCTGCGACAGGGCCTTCCCTGCTGCAGCGCTCATCGCCCAAAACCGGTTCCCACATTTGCCCGCGATGTTCTAAGAACAACGCGTGGGTATATTTGACATCTTCCGCCGCCAGACGGTG
Source organism: uncultured Sphingosinicella sp. (assembly GCF_963974575.1). Classification (NCBI taxonomy): domain Bacteria; kingdom Pseudomonadati; phylum Pseudomonadota; class Alphaproteobacteria; order Sphingomonadales; family Sphingosinicellaceae; genus Sphingosinicella; species uncultured Sphingosinicella sp. Next base: position 230,493 of record NZ_CAXBBQ010000001.1, read on the forward strand.
AATCCCGTTACAGCCGCCAGCGCGGACGCGAGCGGCACCAGTCTCATCGGACGGTTCACGGCGATGCCGCGCTGGATGCTGCTGATTCTCGGCGCGTTCTTCGCGGCAATTCTCTACTGGGGCGTCCTCGGCAGCCTGCTGTCGGACACGCGCGCTGATCTTACCGTGCGCCCGGATACGACGGTGCTGCCGCCCGGCGGAAGCGTTGCGGTCGCGACGGCCGCGATGCTGCTGGATCGGGCGCTGGACAAGGGCTGGACACCGAACGACAGCCTGCTGCGCCCCACGGGACTGCTCGAAGACATGCCCGCCTTCCAGCGCGGGCAACATTCGGCGATCAGCGCATTCGTCACCAGCTTCGATCAGGGCGTCGGCGGTGACCCCGAGCTCAGCGAAGCGGCGGACGCACTGAAGACAGCGCCGGAGCGCGGCTGGCTGCACAGCGATTTCCCCTTCATCGGCGGTTCCGCAGAAGGCCGCTACCGCGAGGCGGTGGATGCGCTGGCGCGCTACAACCGTGCGGTCGCCGAAAGCGAAGCGCCGGACGAGGGCGATGCACGCGAACTCCGGCTCGCCCTGCTCAGCCTTCACGCCGCGCTCGGCGAGGAGGCCGGCGCGGTCGACCGCATGATCGACGACAGCCGCGCGGGCAGCGCCGATGCACAGTATAACGAGGTCCGCGGTTCAGCCTATGCCGCCGCCATGCTGATGCGTGGCCTTCGCGAGGATTTCGGCACGACGATCGGTCAGCGCCAGCTCGCCGCGACGTGGGCCGAAACGACAGAGGCACTGGATGCCGTTTCCGAAAAGCGCCCGACGTTCGGGGTCGGTCGGCAGGATCTCGTCGAACAGGGCTATTTCCTGATGCGCGGGCGCGAATCGCTGCGCACGCTTGCGGCAGGCCTTGCGCGATGACGGAGCCCAACTACCTCGTCGTCGTCGACGACACGGACGAATCGGCGCTCGCCATGCGCTATGCCGCACTCCGCGCGAAGATGACGGGCGGCAACATCATGCTCGCGCATATCGTACCCAAGCCGGAATTTCTGCTTTCCGGCGGACTTCAGGACATGATCGCCGCCGAGGCACAGGAAGCGGCCGAAGCGCTGCTGAGCCGCAAAGCCGAAGAGGTTATGGCGCTTTCGGGCCAACGTCCGGCGCTCGTGATTCGCGAGGGCAAGGCGATCGATGAGGTCAGCCAGATGCTCACCGAAAACAATGTCCACGCGCTGATCCTCGGCGCCGCCGCCAAGGGCGCGCCGGGACCGCTCGTCAGCCACTTCTCGGGCGAACGCGCGGGCAACCTTCCCTGCGTGGTGGTGATCGTTCCGGGGGGCCTCGATCCAGACGCGCTTGACCGTCTGGCTTGATCCGGCGGGCAAGGCACGCCACATGAGACGCGTATCGGAATAAGACACTCGCCCCAGGACTCCCACCCCCAAGGATTCCAACCATGTTCATTGAAACCCAGGCCACACCCAATCCCGCAACCGTGAAGTTCCTTCCGGGCCGCGCCGTGATGCCTTCGGGAACCATAGATTTCAGTTCGCCTGAAGCCGCCGAAGCCTCGCCGCTCGCGACCGCGCTGTTCAGCCTCGGCGACGTGACCGGCGTGTTCCTCGGCAGCGACTTCATCTCAGTGACGCGCGCCGAAGGCGGCAGCGACTGGCGCGAGCTGAAGCCGCAGGTGCTCGGCATCATCGTCGATCATTTCGCGAGCGGCGCGCCGCTGCTGAATGAAAACGCCACTGCTGAAGACGAAATCGAGGACGATCCCGAAACCGCGGACATCGTCGTGCAGATCAAGGACCTGCTGGAAACGCGCATCCGCCCCGCGGTCGCGAACGACGGAGGCGACATCATCTACAAGGGCTTCCGCGAAGGTGTCGTCTACCTGCAGATGCAGGGCGCGTGCTCGGGCTGCCCGTCATCGACCGCAACACTAAAAAACGGCATCGAAAACCTTCTGAAATACTATGTGCCTGAAGTAACGGACGTCCGCGCCGTCTGATCGGTGCGGCGACGATAAAAACAGGGAGTCCCCCCCATGACCGATCATCTGCTGAGTGACCGCGACCTCGACCTTATCTTCCGCAGCGCGAGGACGCATAACGATTGGTCTGACCGCGCGGTCAGCGACGTGCAGCTGCGCGCCATCTACGACCTGATGCGCATGGGCCCCACGTCGGCGAATTGCGAGCCGGCGCGGATCGTGTTCGCGAAGAGCGCGGAAGCGCGTGAAAAGCTCGCCGCCTGCGCATCGGGCAACAATGCCCCGAAGATCCGGCAAGCGCCGGTGACCGCGATCATCGGCATGGACATGAAGTTCTACGACCAGCTGCCCAAGCTTTTCCCGCATACCGATGCGCGCAGCTGGTTCACCGGCAATGATGCGCTCATTCGCGAAACAGCGTTCCGCAATTCATCGCTGCAGGGCGCCTATTTCATCATCGCCGCACGCGCGATCGGCCTGAATTGCGGGCCCATGTCGGGCTTCGACAAGGCGAAGGTCGATGCGGCCTTCTTTGCGGGCACCGACATCGAAACGAACTTCATCTGCTCGGTCGGTTACGGCACCGAGAAGGACCTGTTCCCGCGCAGCCCGCGCCTGTCGTTCGAAGAGGCCGCGTCCATCATCTGATGCTGCTCGCCATTGAAACCGGCACAGCCGCCTGTTCGGTCGCGCTGATCGACGGGACCACCATCGTTGCAGCGCGGCACGAGATCATCGGCCGCGGCCATGCCGAGCGGCTTGTGCCGCTTGTCGAGGCCGTGCTTGCCGAGGCGGGCAGGCGCCCCCGCGCCATCGCCGTTGACGTGGGGCCGGGCAGCTTCACCGGGCTTCGCGTCGGCATCGCCGCAGCGCGGGGTTTCGGGCTCGTCTGGGCCGTGCCGGTTTACGGCTATTCATCGACGGTGCTGATCGCTGCAACTGTGCTGGCCACGCACGATGCCGCGCCGCTCACCGTCGTGATGGACGCCGGGCGCGGTGAGGTGTTCGTGCAAACCTTCGATCGAGACCTGAAACCGGCCGCGCCTGCCGCCGCACGGCCGATCACCGTCGTCGCAGTGCACGCAGGGACTCTTGCGGGAACGGGGACACCCTTGCTGAGAGACGCCGGCAGCACGGCGACGATCCTTTCCGAGGCGCCCCCCGATGCACGCAATGTGAGGCTGCTGCCGCCAGAACTCCGCAGCTTGCCGCCGACACCGCTCTATGTGCGCGCGCCTGATGCGAAACTGCCGGCATGAGGCACTACCGGGCCGTGACGATCGACGACGTCCCCGCGCTCGCGGCGCTGATGTCGCGCGCGTTCGATCCGCAGTATGGCGAGGGCTGGAACGGTAGCCAGCTGCTCGGCACGCTCGCGATGTCCGGCACGCGCGCCGAAATGGCGGTGGCGGACGGCGTCCCCGCCGGTTTCGCGCTGACGCGCCTTGCCGCCGAGGACTGCGAGCTTCTGCTGATCGCGGTTGAGCCCCTGCGCAGCGGGCAGGGTATCGGAACAGAACTTCTGAAAAGATCGATTGATCTTGCGAAACACGCGCAGGTCCGGCGCATGTTTCTGGAAGTTCGCTCAGGTAACAATGCTGCACGCGGGCTTTATGAACGTCACGGATTTATCTGCGTCGGACAGAGAAAAGATTATTACGTAGGTGAGAATCATTTGCGTTTCGATGCAATGACCATGGCGCTGACGCTCTAGATATTTCGCGCGCCCGCAAACCACGTTAAATCTTGCGAAAATCATCCGAACGCTACATAAATCCGGGCACCAACAACAAAAACGGTCGGGGTCATCGGGAATTATGAACGAACACAGCGATAATCATCAGGAACTACTTGCACTTACGGCAGACATTGTGTCGTCGCATGTCGCGAACAATACGGTGGCGGTTTCGGACCTGCCGGTCCTTATCGAGAACGTCTATTCGACGCTTGTAAAGCTTGGCGGGGTGGTGGAGCCTGCGAAGCCGAAGCAAGAGCCCGCGGTTTCTATCCGCGCGTCGATCAAGCCGGACTACGTCATCTGTCTTGAAGACGGCAAGAAGCTGAAGATGCTGAAGCGCCACCTGATGACGCACTACAACATGACCCCGGACGAGTATCGCGCGAAGTGGAATCTTCCCGCCGACTATCCGATGGTCGCTCCCAACTATGCATTGCAGCGCCAGGCGCTCGCCAAGAAGATCGGTCTTGGCACGAAGCGCGCCGGCAAGCGCAAGTAGCGCGAGCCGCCGCATTCAACGGCATTGAAGGGACAGGGACGGACTTGTCCGTCCCTGTTTCCGCGCCTAAACTCCGACAATGACAAAGATCGATATCGAAGCCATTTGCGCCGAGCGCGGCCTCCGCATCACAGAGCAGCGGCGCGTGATCGCGCGCGTGCTTTCCGATGCGGCCGACCACCCTGACGTGGAAGAGCTGTACCGGCGTGCTTCGGCGATCGATTCCGGCATTTCCATCGCCACCGTTTATCGCACGGTGCGTCTCTTCGAAGAGGCCGGCATCCTTGAACGTCACGACTTCCGCGACGGGCGTTCGCGCTATGAGCCGACCCCCGAGGAACATCACGATCACCTTATCGATGTTGAAACCGGCGCGGTCATCGAATTCCACGACAATGCGCTCGAAGAGCTGCAGCGTCTCATTGCCGAACGCCTCGGCTTCGAGCTCGTCGATCATCGGCTGGAACTCTACGGCCGCCCGCTCAAGACGAAGCCGGCAAACTGAAATCCGGACCCGGCGTGTCTGATCCCCGTTCCTATTTCGTCAAGACGTTCGGCTGCCAGATGAACGTCTATGACAGCGAGCGCATGGCCGAACTGCTGGAGGCGGAAGGCCACACGCAGGCCGCTTCGGCGGACGATGCCGACATCGTCGTGCTCAACACGTGCCACATCCGCGAGCGCGCGAGCGAGAAGGTCTATTCGGAAATCGGCCGCCTGAAACACCGCGACGGGCCAAAGCCGATCGTGGCGGTCGCAGGATGCGTGGCGCAGGCCGAAGGCTCAGAGATCGTACGTCGCGCGCCGTCGGTCGATGTCGTTGTAGGGCCGCAGGCCTATCACCGGTTGCCCGATCTGATCGCGCGGGCGAAGGAGCGACCGGTCGAGACCGACCTGCCGACGCTGGAGAAATTCGAAGCGCTCGGGAAGCGCCGCAAGGCGGCGCCTTCGTCGTTCCTGACGATCCAGGAAGGCTGCGACAAGTTCTGCACCTATTGCGTCGTGCCCTATACGCGCGGCGCCGAGGTTTCGCGACCGGCCGCCTCCATTCTTGAGGAGGCACGGCGTCTTGCCGGAGAGGGCGCGCGCGAGATCGTGCTGCTTGGCCAGAACGTCAACGCCTACCGTCACGACCATACCGATTTCGCGGCGCTCATCGCCGAGGTGGCGGCGATCGAGGGGATCGCGCGCATCCGCTACACGACGAGCCATCCCGCCGATATGACCGATGCGCTGATCGATGCGCACGCAGCCACGCCCAAGCTGATGCCTTACCTGCACCTCCCCGTGCAGTCCGGCTCCAACCGCGTGCTGAAGGCGATGAACCGCTCGCACACGACCGAGACCTATCTCGCCATCATCGAGAAGCTGCGCGCCGCGCGGGCGGATATGGCGATCTCGGGCGATTTCATCGTCGGCTTCCCCGGCGAGACCGAGGCCGAGTTCGAGGAAACGCTCGCGATCATCCGCGCGGCAAACTACGCGCAGGCCTATTCGTTCAAATATTCGGCGCGCCCGGGCACGCCCGCAGCGGAGATGGACGGGCAGATCGACGAGGACGTGAAATCGGACCGTCTGCACCGGCTGCAGGCGCTGGTGCAGGAACAGCAGCTCGCGTTCAACCGCGCCGCGCTCGGCCGCACCATGCCCATCCTGCTGGAACGCCCCGGCAAGCGCGACGGGCAGCTGATCGGCAAGTCGCCGTGGCTGCAATCCGTGTATGTCGATGCGGTTGGCACACACATCGGAGACATTGTGACGGTGGAGATTGAGGGCGCCTTCGCGAACAGTCTTGCAGGACGCATCGCATTCGCCGAAGCTGCCTGACGATGGCAAAAAAATCCGCTCCGCTCTCCCCGCCCGCCGCCAACGACCGTGTCCGACTCGAACTGGATTTCGACCGCGCCGAACTGCTCGGCGCACTGTTCGGCCAGTACGACCAGAACCTGATCGCTATCGAGAACCGCCTTGGCGTCTATATCGCCGCGCGCGGCAACCGGCTTTCGATCGAAGGCGAGGCGCACGCGGCGGCACGGGCGCGCGACGTGCTGACAGGGCTTTATAACCGCCTCGCGCTTGGGCAAGGCGTCGATATCGGCGATGTGGAGGGCGCGCTCGCATTGTCGCAGGATCCGTCTCTGGAGGGTCTGGTTCGCGCCGAGGACGGTGGCGGCTCACCGATCATCATCCGCACGCGCCGCAAGACCATCGTGCCGCGTTCGCCGACGCAGCTCCGCTATATGGAAGCGCTCGCGCGGCAGGACATCATCTTTGCGCTTGGCCCTGCCGGCACCGGCAAGACCTATGTGGCGGTGGCGCAGGCAGTGAGCCAGCTGATCGCGGGCTCGGTCGACCGGCTGATCCTGTCGCGCCCGGCGGTGGAAGCGGGCGAACGACTCGGCTTCCTGCCCGGCGACATGCGCGAGAAGGTCGATCCCTACCTCCGCCCGCTCTACGACGCGCTCTACGACATGCTGCCCTCCGAGCAGGTGGAGCGGCGCATCGCCAGCGGCGAGATCGAAATCGCCCCCATCGCCTTCATGCGCGGGCGCACGCTCGCCAACGCCTTCGTGATCCTCGACGAGGCGCAGAACACGACGCCCGAGCAGATGAAGATGTTCCTCACCCGCTTTGGGCAGGGCAGCCGCATGGTCGTGTGCGGCGATCCGAAACAGATCGACCTGCCGAACCCGGGCCGTTCCGGCATCAACGACGCCACGCAGCGCCTTGAAGGCATCGATGGCATCGCCGTGGTGCGCTTCGGCGCCGCCGACGTCGTGCGCCACCCGATCGTCGGTCGCATCGTGGAGGCCTACGAAGGCCCCAATGCTTGACGTTGCCGCAGGCATAGCCGGCGGCGCGTGGCCGGACGCCGACTGGACGACCCTTGCCGAAGCCGCCTGCCGCACCGCGCTCGCCGAGACCCCCTACGCGGGTCTTATCGATGCGAGCTTCTGCTGCGAAATCTCGATCCGGCTGACGGATGACGACGAGGTGCAGACGCTGAACGCGCAGTACCGTGGCAAGGACAAGCCGACGAACGTGCTGTCGTTTCCGATGGTGCAGGCAGACCTGCTGGAGAGCCTTGCCAACAGCGACGACGGCGAAGTGCTGCTCGGCGATATCGTGCTCGCCGACGGCGTCGTGGCGCGCGAAGCCGCCGAGCGCGGCATCATGATCACCGATCATGCGACGCATCTCATCGTGCACGGACTGCTGCATCTCGTGGGCTACGACCACGAGCAGGAGGCCGAAGCCGACGCGATGGAGGAGATGGAGCGCCGCGCGCTTGCATCGCTGGGGATTGCCAACCCCTACGCCGGCGAGGCATGACGGCTGGGAAACGATGAGCGACGAACCTCCGAGTAGCAGCGGCGACCAGCCGTTCCGACCCCTTCTCCGCGCCTTGCGGAGCCTGATCTTCGGCCGTGGCGGCGAAGCCACGCTGCGCGAGAGCATCGAGGAAGCCCTCGAGGACCACGCCGGCGACACCCCCGAAGGCGACGATCTTTCCGAAACCGAACGCCTGATGCTGCGGAATCTGCTGGATTTCGGGGAACGGCGCGTTGGTGACGTCATGGTGCCGCGCGGCGAGATCATCGCCTGCGATGTCGAGGACAATTTCCAGACACTGGTCGCAGCCTTCGTCGATGCGGGCCACAGCCGCCTGCCGGTTTTTCGCGAATCGCTCGACGACGTGATTGGCATGATTCACGTGAAGGATGTCTACGCCGTGATCGCGGGCGAAGGCCGCAGCGCCGTGGTCGATGCCGAAACGCTGCTGCGGCCGGTGCTGTTCGTGCCGCCCGCTATGCGCGTGCTCGATCTGCTCGCGCGGATGCGGCAGGGGCGCACGCACATGGCGATCGTCGTGGATGAATACGGCGGCACCGACGGGCTCGTGACCATCGAAGATCTCGTGGAGGAAATCGTCGGCGACATTTCTGACGAGCACGACGAGGAAGAGGCCGAAGCGATCACGCCGCTGCCGGACGGCGGCTTCGAGGTGGACGCGCGCGTTGATATCGAGGCGCTGGAGAAGGCGACCGGGGCGCCGCTTTCGGAGGCGGCGGACGGTGACGTCGATACGGTGGGCGGGCTGGTGTTCATGCTTGCCGGACATATCCCCGCGATCGGCGAGATCGTGGAGCATCCGGGCGGATGGTCGTTCGAGGTTACCGCCGGCGACGAGCGCAAGATCGAGCGCGTGCGCGCGTATCCGCCAGCAGCGGTTACGGCCGCGGCCCGCGGCGCGTGAGACATCCCGCGGGGCGGGCTGGCCTCCTGTTCCTTGCCGGAATCGCGAGCAGCCTTGGGTTTGCGCCGTGGAATCTCTGGCCGCTGACGCTGATCGGGATCGCCTGGCTGATCCGGGAAACCGCGACGACCGAGACGCTGCGTCAGGCGGCGAAGGCGGGATGGGTGTTCGGGTTCGGGCACTTCCTGCTGGGGACGCACTGGATCGCGCAGGCGTTTCAGTATCAGCAGGACATGCCCGCGTGGACGGGATGGATCGGCGTGGTGCTGCTGTCCGCCTACCTCGCGGTGTTCCCGGCGATAACGGTCGCGGTGGCGAGACGGTTTGGCACGGGGCTGCCGCGGGTGCTGGGCTTCGCGGGGTGCTGGACGATCGCGGAGGCCTTGCGCGGTGTTCTCTTTTCCGGCTTCCCGTGGAATCCGCTCGGCGCGGTCGCGCTGCCGATGGCGGGGCTGGGGCAGGGTGCGGCGCTTATCGGCGGGCTCGGGCTTTCGGCTGTGATCCTGCTGGCGGCGGGCGGACTCTCTCTCCTCCTTGAGCGGCAATGGCGCGCGGGCGCCGCGATCATCGGGCTGACGGCGGCGGCGGCGCTTGCCGGGCTGATCCCCCTGAGGACGCCCACGCCGCTTACGACCACGCGCCTCAACATCGTGCAGGCCGACATCGGACAGGACGAGAAATGGTCCGAAGACGGCGTCGCGCGCGCGGCCGCCAAATATCTGAAGCTGTCGCCCGCACCGACACGCGCGGCGCGTCTGCTCATCTGGCCAGAAGCCGCGATCCCCGACCTGCTCGACGAAATGCCCGCGATGCGGCGGAGGCTCGGCGCGCATCTGGGCCCCAACGACCTAATGCTGCTCGGCGCGCTGAAAGCGATCCGCACGGACGACGGCACCGCGATCGCGGCGCGCAACAGCCTGTTCGTGCTCGACAGCGAAGGCGCCATCCTCGCGCGCTACGACAAGAAACGGCTGGTGCCATTCGGCGAGTTCCTGCCCGCGCGCACGCTGCTCAACGCGATCGGGCTCGACCGGCTCGCGCCCGGCGCACTCGACTTCTGGCCCGGACCGGGGCCGCGTACGCTGCCGCTGCCAAGCGGCTTCCCGGCGGTCGGCCCACTGATCTGCTATGAAGTGATCTTCGACGGCCGCGTGACCGAGGCCGGATACCGCCCGGCGTGGCTGCTGAATGTTTCCAACGACGCCTGGTTCGCGGGCGCGGGCGCCGAAATGCACCTTGCGCAGGCGCGCCTGCGGAGCATCGAGGAGGGCCTACCGATGGCGCGCTCCACCCCCACCGGGATCAGCGCGGTGATCGACGCGAACGGCCGCGTGACGGCTTCGATGCCGCGCGGGCAGGCGGGCACGATCGACGCGCGGCTGCCGGAGGCGAACGCGCCGACGCTGTTCAGCCATGCGGGGCGCATCCTGCCGCTGCTGCTTGCCGCAATGCTGATGCTTTTGGGCTGGAGACTTGGAAAGCGCTGACAGCTTGCACGCCGGAACGGATGCAAATACACCCGCTATGGTTGTATCTCACCCGCCGGAGCCATGTCGAACGAGACCGTCCACCCTGTCGACCTTCACGTGGGCAAACGCCTGCGCGAAAGCCGCACGGCGTGCGGGGTGACGCAGGCCGAACTCGGCGCGGACCTCGGCATCAGCGCGCAGCAGGTGCAGAAATACGAAAACGGCAGCAACCGCATCAGCGCCAGCAAATTGTTCGAGATCGCCGGACGGCTCGGCACCGGCATCGACTGGTTCTTCGAGGGGCTGGCCGCACCGACGGCGCCGCGCCTTGCCGAGCCTGCCGCGCCCTTTGAGGCCGAACCGACGGCGCACGACCAGACACGCGCGCTCATCGCCGCGTTCAGGGCGCTGCCCGACGACACGGCACGCGCGGAGGCGCTGGAATACGTGCGAAATCGCGCCGAACAGACATAAACGATTCTTTATGTCCGCTTGCGCAGGCCGCGCAGCGGCGCTAGAGCGGAACCGTCCAAGAGCTGTTTCAGGAAAGATGCATGGCGCGCAGCGACTATCTCTTCACGTCCGAATCGGTTTCGGAAGGGCACCCCGACAAGGTCGCCGACCAGATTTCAGACGCGATCGTCGACCTGTTCCTGTCGAAAGACCCCGAAGCGCGCATCGCCTGCGAAACGCTGACGACGACGCAGCTCGTCGTGCTGGCGGGCGAAATCCGCTGCAAGGGTGTGTACGAAAACGGCGCATGGGTGCCGGGCGCGCTCGACGAGATCGAGACGACTGTCCGCGAGACGGTGAAGCGCATCGGCTACGCGCAGGACGGCTTCCACTGGGAGCAATTCCGCTTCGAGAACCACCTGCACGGCCAATCCGCGCATATCGCGCAGGGCGTGGATGAGGCGGGCAACAAGGACGAGGGCGCGGGCGACCAGGGCATCATGTTCGGCTACGCGACCGACGAGACGCCCGACCTGATGCCTGCGACGCTGGATTACAGCCACAAGATTCTTGCGCGGCTGGCGGCGGACCGCCACTCGGGCGCGGCGCCGTTTCTGGAGCCGGACAGCAAGAGCCAGGTGACGTTGCGCTACGCGGGCGGCGTGCCGGTGGAAGCGACCGCGCTCGTCGTTTCGACGCAGCACGCGCCGGGCTATTTCTGGCACGGCGGCGAGGGCGACCCGGAGAAGTTCAAGGTTCTGCACGACTATGTGATGGGCGTGTTCAAGGACGTGCTGCCGGACGGCTTCGTAACCGAAAAGACCGCGATCCACGTGAACCCAACGGGCCGCTTCGAGATCGGCGGACCGGACGGCGACGCGGGGCTCACGGGGCGCAAGATCATCGTGGACACCTACGGCGGCGCAAGCCCGCACGGCGGCGGCGCGTTCAGCGGCAAGGACCCGACGAAGGTCGACCGCTCGGCGGCGTACATCACGCGCTATCTGGCTAAGAACATCGTTGCGGCCGGGCTCGGCAAGCGCTGCACGATCCAGCTTTCCTACGCGATCGGCGTCGCCGAGCCGCTGTCGCTTTATGTCGACCTGCACGGCACGGGCACGGTGGACGAGGCGAAGCTGGAAGCGGTGATCCCGCAGCTCGTGCGCCTGACGCCCAAGGGCATCCGCGAGCACCTGGGCCTCAACAAGCCGATCTACAGCCGCACCGCCGCCTACGGGCATTTCGGGCGGAAGCCGGAGGGCGACTTCTTCCCGTGGGAGAAGACCGATCTGGTGGCGAAGCTGAAGGCTGCGATTTAGGCCGCACGCGCCTCTTTGACGGAGGCCGCCGCTCCACGGCGAATTTCTTTGTAAGACATCCCGCATCGCTGCGACTGTCCCTTCACGAGCCATGCGTGGAGTTTTTGGATGAGCGGCCCAGTAGGCCAGGGCGAGCGGCAGGATGCGCTGTATGCGGACGCGGCAGCGGCGCATGGCGGCATGATTGCGCGGCTTTCGGCGGGCTATGAGGCGGATCCGGCGCTGCGCGAGGATCTGGAGCAGGAGATTCACCTGCAGCTCTGGCGGAGTTTCGCAAGCTTCGCGGGGCAGTGCAGCCTTTCCACATGGATTTACCGCATCGCGCACAACGTGGGCGCGCGGCATGTGCACCGCGCTGTGCGGGCGAAGCCCGGCGCCTTCGTGGACCTTGACGGCATCGACATCGCCGACGGCCGCGCAGGGCCGGAGGAACGCGCCGACACCGGGGCGACGCTTGAGAGACTCTATGCGCTGATCTGGCGGCTGCGACCCATCGACCGGCAGGTGCTGCTGCTTCACCTTGAAGAGGTGGACGCCGCCGCGAGCGCAGAGATCACCGGGCTGACACCGGGCGCAGTCGCCACGCGCATCCATCGCATCAAGGCGCTGCTCGCCCGCCAATTCGCGGAAGGGAATCGGCCGTGACCGACACGAACGACACAAACGCAATGGGCGCATTGTGGAAGGCGCAGGCCGTGCAGCCGCGCGTGCTGCCCGCAGACGAGATTCACCGGCGGCACGCCGCGCTCGAACGCCGCCTGGGTCGGCGGAACCTCATCGAGTATCTGACGGCCGCGATGATGATCGTTGCTGTTGTGGGCCTCGTTCTCCTCGACATACGGCTCGGCGCGTTCGGCACGGGTTCGATCGGCCTGATCCTGCTGGGGATCGGCGGCGGCGTTGTGGCGTGGCAGCTTCATCGGCGCACGGGTGGGCGGGCCGCGATCGACGGCGCGCGGCCGAGCATCGAAGCCTATCGCGACACCCTTCGGCGAGAACGCGACGCGCTTGCATCCGTCGCGCGCTGGTACATCGGACCGATGGTGCCCGGCATGGCGACGATCTACCTGAGCGCGTTCCTGAAGGTGCCGCCAGGCGGGCGCCCGCTCGTGATCGCCCTTGCCGCAGCGACGGCGACCGCAATGATCTGGGTCATTCGCCTGAACCGGCGCGGCGCTGAGGCGATGACCGCCGAACTCGAAAGCCACGACCGTTTTTCGAACCTGTGAAGGAGTCCTGTTTTGCACGCAATGATCGCCGCACTGCTCGCCATGGCCGCAGCAGGCACTGCCCAGCCCCAATCCGCCACCGAGCGGGGGCGCGCGCTTTCGGATTGGTCATCGCCCGAGAGCGTGGCCGCGCTTGCGGCGACGGCATCCCCCGAACTGAAGGCGCGGATCGATGCCGGCGGCGGGCCTGCGGCCTTTTCCGCCGCCGTCGCAGGGCAGATGGGCAAGCAGACGCAGGTATTCGACGAGGTGGAAATGGCCATCAACGGGCTGACGTTCTACCAGCGGCTTGCCGCCTATGAGCGCGCACCCGCCGCGATGAGCATGGTGGTGTGGGACGAGAACGGCACTGTGGTCGCCGCGACCGTGCAGCCCTCCGCACCGCCGCCCGCAGCGCTCTCCGCGGGGGCAGGCGTGGCCGTGCGGCCGCCCTTTGCGCCGCCGCGCCAGGGCGAATGGTTCACCTTCTGGGGCGGACGCAACCTTGCGCGCAACTACCACATGGTCGCCCCCGCGCAGACCTATGCGTTCGACCTGCTGGTGGTGAAGGACGGCAAGAGCTTCTCCGGCCCGGCGAACGAACACGCGTCCTATTACTGCTGGGATGAGCCGGTGCTCGCGGCGGCGGAAGGCGTCGTTACAGAGGCGGTGGATGGGCTACCCGACATGCCGATCGGCGACATCAGCGCCAAGCAGGCCGCAGGCAACCACGTAATCGTCCGCGTGGGGCCGGAGCAACACGCGCTCGTTGCGCATCTGCAGAACGGCACGGTGAAGGTGAAGGCGGGCGACACCGTGAAGGCGGGGCAGCCGCTCGGCCTGTGCGGCAACAGCGGGCGCACATCGGAACCGCACATCCATTTCCACCTGCAGACGGGCGCGACGTTCGCCGACGGCGGCACGGGCCTGCCCGCGAACTTCCATGACATGCTGGTGGACGGCCGGCCGGTGCGCGATGGCGAACCGGTGCGCGGGCAAAGCATCGCGGTGACGGAATAGGCCTAAAGCGCGTCGATCGCCTTCGCCATTTCGATGTCGCGCATCGAAAGCCCGCCTGCGTCGTGCGTGGTGAGCAGGATATCGACGCGGTTCCAGACGTTCGACCATTCGGGGTGGTGGTCCGCCTTTTCGGCGAGCAGTGCCACGCGGCTCATGAAGCCGAACGCTTCGGAGAAATCCTTGAAGCGGAAGCTGCGGGTGATGCCGTCTCGCGCCGCATCCAGAGTCCACGCGGGAAGATCGGGGAGCAGCGCCGTACGTTCGGCTTGGGAAAGTTTCTTCGCCATCGCTGTCCTCCGGCTGGCGCGGCGGGGTATGCCACCCTATGTCTTGAGGCATGAGCGTTCGTCAAACCTTCGCGCCTTCGCTGGATGACATCGAAGCCCTGGCGCGTACAGCCATCAAACGCCTTCCCGAGCTTTTTCAGGCACACCTTGGCGCGGTGGTGCTGCGCATCGAGGACTTCCCCGACGAGGAGGTGTGCCGCGACATGGGGCTGGAAAGCGAGTTCGACCTGCTCGGGCTCTATCAGGGCCATGCGGTGGGGCGCTCCGTGGATGTTTCGGGCGCGCTGCCCGACACGGTCTATCTCTACCGCCGTCCGATGCTCGACCTGTGGGCCGAGGGCGAGGAGAGCCTGGAGCATATCGTGACGCACGTGCTGGTGCACGAGGTGGGGCACCACTTCGGGCTTTCCGACGACGACATGCACCGAATCGAGGATTCAGCGCTTTAGGAGTTCGTCCACCCACGCGGGCACGAGTTCGCCCGCGCGGCCGTGGCGAGCTTCATCGAAGAAGTGCGTGCCTTCGGACGGATCGAGATTGATTTCGAGGGTATGCGCGCCGGCGTAGCGGGCGCCCTGCACGAAGCCTGCCGCCGGATACACCGCACCCGAAGTGCCGATCGAAACGAAGAGGTCGCATGTGGCGAGCGCCGCTTCGATCCGGTCCATGTGATAGGGCATCTCGCCAAACCAGACGATATCGGGCCTCAGGCGCCCGTGCGCGGCGCAGCGGGTGCAGGGCGGACCGTCCGACAGGGTTTCGGGTGCTTCCTGCCGTTCGCCGCAGGCTAGGCAGAGCGCGCTTTTCAGCTCGCCGTGCATGTGCACCATGCGTTTCGCGCCCGCGCGCTCGTGGAGGTCGTCGACATTCTGCGTGACGATGAGGAGATCACCCGGCCACTGCGCATCGAGCCGGGCAAGCGCCGCGTGCGCGGGATTGGGGGCGACGCGGGCGAGCGCGGCACGGCGGGCATCGTAGAACGCCTGCACCAGCACCGGATCGCGGCGAAACGCCTGCGGCGTCGCCACGTCCTCTACGCGGTGGCCTTCCCACAGGCCATCCGGCCCGCGGAAGGTCGGCACACCGCTTTCCGCCGAAATGCCCGCGCCCGTGAGCACGACGATGCTTTGAAACCCCGCTGCCCGCATGATCTTGCGCACCGCTCCCCGATTGGCCAGAGATACGCCTTCGCATCAGCGTTCAAGGGGTTCAAGGTTTATGGCGAAGCGCGGCGGCACGGCACGGATCGGCGTTCTCGGTGCGGGCGGACGCATGGGGCAGAGCATCATCGAACAGGTGCTCGCCACGAAAGACGCCGTGCTGGCGGGCGCCGCGGAGAAGCCGGGGCACCCCGCGATGGGCCGCAGCATCGCGCCGAGCCTCGTCATCGGCGCGAACACGCTCGCGCTCGCGCACTGCGCCGACGTGCTCGTCGATTTCACGATACCGGACGCACTGGAGGAGAACCTCACCGCGGCGTGCGATGCCGCCTGCGCGATCGTGATCGGCACGACGGGCCTGACACCCAAGCACCACAAGCTCATCGACGAAGCGGCGAAGACGATTGCCGTGTTGCAGACCGCGAACACCAGCCTTGGCGTCACCATGCTCGCCGCGCTGGTGAAGGAGGCCGCAAGCCGCCTCGGCGACGATTGGGACATCGAGATCGCCGAGATGCACCACCGCCACAAGGTTGACGCGCCCTCCGGCACCGCGCTGATGCTGGGCGAGGCCGCCGCCGCCGGGCGCGGGGTCAAGTTGGCGAACGCTGCCGTGAAGGGCCGCGCGGGCGCTGACGCGGCGCGCAAGGTGGGCGAGATCGGCTTTGCCGCGCTGCGCGGCGGATCGGTGGCGGGCGACCACATGGTGATCCTGGCGGCGGACGGCGAGCGCATCGAACTCGGCCACCGCGCCGAATCGCGCGAGATCTTCGCACGCGGCGCCGTGCGCGCGGCGCTGTGGCTCGCGGGGAAGCCCGCAGGACGCTACACGATGAACGCGGTGCTCGGGCTCGGCTAGCTACCGCCCCGGAAGCGCGCGTTTCAGCATGGCATAGACCTCCTGCCGCTCGCGCGGGGTGAGGAAGCGGCCGATGAGCAGGCGACGCCCGCGCTCACCGAGCCACAGGCGGTTTTCGGGCGGGCTCAGCGCCTCCAGTTCGACGCGGGTGAACAGCGGCTCCAGCCGGAACTCGCGCGCGCTGCCGTCTGCCGCGACGCGACTGTAGAGAAGGCCCGAGGCATCGAGCCGCAGCCGCTCATAAGCGCGGGAGGCGCGCGCCGCCGCGCGGAATGCCCAGACGAGCAGCGCAAGGTCAGCAACCACGAACGGCAGGATCGGCCACGCGCCGAGCATGATAAAACGCACCGAGGCGAGCAGCATGACGAGCGCCGTGCCGCCGACGATCCAGAGCGCCGGGCGCGCGCCGAGCGGCGGCGGAGGCATCAGCTTCAGGTCGAGCGTCGTCATGGGTCTCTACTCTACCAATGCGCGCGCGGGTGCGGTAGGCGGGGAGACATGAAGCCGCAGACGATCACGCGATTTTTCGACCATCTCGCCGAAGCCGATCCCACCCCGGAAACCGAACTCGATTACGTGAACGACTACACGCTGCTCGTCGCCGTCGTGCTGTCCGCGCAGGCGACCGACGCGGGGGTCAACAAGGCAACGAAGGCGCTGTTTCAGCAGGTGCAGGACCCCGCCGCGATGCTCGCGCTCGGCGAGGCGGGGCTGAAACAGCATATCAAGACGATCGGCCTCTACAACGCCAAGGCCGCGAACGTGATCGCGCTCTCGGCGATCCTTATTGAAAAGCACGGCGGCGACGTGCCCCGCGACCGGGCGAGCCTGGAGGCGCTGCCCGGCGTCGGGCGCAAGACCGCGAATGTCGTGCTCAACGTGGCGTTCGGCGAGGAAACCTTCGCGGTCGACACGCATGTGTTCCGCGTTTCCAACCGAACGGGCCTCGCACCCGGCAAAACGCCGCTCGCGGTTGAGCTCAAGCTGGAGAAGGCGATTCCCGCGCCCTACCGCCGCCACGCGCATCACTGGCTGATCCTGCTGGGCCGCCACACGTGCAAGGCGCGAAAGCCCGAATGCTGGCATTGCCCTGTGGTGAGCGAATGCGCCTATGATGCCAAGACGACGGCATGAGCATCAGGGGGCATGAGCGATTCACTTCGCGTTCAGATGGAGACGTTATGAACAGTCCACATAGTGACATTGTAGCGTTTGCGTACCGCCGGACCGCGAACCCGCCTGATGGGGGGCGGTCCGGCACGTCACCCAGCGCGGAGAAACGCCCCATGACGCGGCGCGCCTCTGGCCTCACCGGCATATTCGCGACACTGGCGCTGGCCGCCTGTTCCACGCCCGAAGCGCCGGTGGAGCCCGCCCCGGCCCCCGTATCTGAGACCGCAAGCGGCGAGCGCTGCGTCGGCCTTGCCGCGATCCGGAGCACCAGAGTCGTCGACGATTCAACGATCGACTTCACCATGCGCGACGGCCGCATCCTTCGGAACACGCTGCCGCACGCCTGCCCCTCGCTCGGCTTCGAGGAGGCCTTCACCTATTCGACCTCGCTGTCGCAGCTCTGCTCGACCGATATCATCACGGTGGTGTTGCAGGGCGGCGGGCCCCGGCTCGGCGCCAGCTGCGGGCTCGGCACCTTCGTGCCCATCACGCCAACCAAAGCTGAATAGCAGCCCCGCGCTTTTCCCGCTGGCCTGCACGCCCGCGCTTTGTTAAGCGTGCCGGCCGAAACGGCGACCGGCACCCGTAGCTCAGCTGGATAGAGCGCTGCCCTCCGAAGGCAGAGGTCACAGGTTCGAATCCTGTCGGGTGCACCAAATACCCCCGATTGCCGCCGAAACTGCGCTTCTTCACCCTTGCCGGGTATCGCAGCCTACCCCGTGCGCGTCATTGACAGGCTTTTCCAGAGTATCGGACATGCAGATCATTGAAACCGAGCGCCTGATCCTCAGGCCCTTCCGGGAGGGCGATGCAGCGGACCTCTTCGCTTATCTGCGCGCGCCCACGGCTCCTTGTTTCCTCTCGCTCAAACTCGCGGACCTTGCCGGGGCGGAGGCCGAGGTCAGGAAACGCACGGTTGACGAGGGCAGCGTGGCGATATGCCTGAAACAAACCGGTCAGGTCATCGGCGATCTGTTCGGCGGGGCCGGAGACGAGGAGGAGGACGGGACCGCGTCGGTCGGCTGGCACCTCAATCCGCAGTTCGGTGGTCGGGGCTATGCGTTTGAAGCCGCGAAAGCCCTGTTCGACCATCTTTTCCGGGTAAAGGGCTTTCGCCGACTTTATGCCTATGTCGAGGACCACAACACGTCCTCGCAGCGCCTCTGCGAAAAGCTGGGCATGCGCCGGGAAGGCGTGTTCATCGAATTCGTATCGTTCACCAACGACGATGCGGGCAATCCGATCTACGAAAACACCATGCAATACGCCATCCTGCGCCGCGAGTGGATGTCTGGCGCTTCAGCCGTTTGACGGCCGCTTGGAGGGACCGGCCGCGTTGAATGCGGGTGATAACGTGGACGTCATTTTCCTCGTCTCCCGGCGAACGCTCAGTCCGCGCGGCGGAGGAAGGCGACGTTCATGGGGCGGCGCAGGGTGAAGCCGATTGACTCGTAAAGCGTGATCGCGGGCGTGTTTGATGCGAAGGCGTGGAGGAACGGCTGCGCACCGCTTTCGAAGATCGCCTGCATGGCATGGAGCGAGAGCCGCTTGCCGAGGCCCTTGCCGCGATGATCGGGATGCGTGCAGACACCGCTCAGCTCCGTGTAGCCGGGCTGGCGCATCCGTTCCCCCGCCATGGCGATGAGCGCGCCGTTGTGGCGCACACCCCAGAACCGGCCGAGCGCCAACGCTTCGAGCGAGAAGGGGCCGGGTTTCGTCAGTTCCGCGAGGGCGAGCATCGCTGCTGCATCGGCCCAGCCGAGGGGTACAATTTCCGCATCGGCAAGCGGCCGGGGCGGCTGTGCTGCTAACATCTGCACGCCAGGCGCGGACATTACGGTTTCGAAGCCCTGCGGCGGCACGACCGGATCGGCCATCAGCAGGACCAGGCTTTCACCCGGTGCAGCAAGCGCACCGAGCGCGGCGAGTGCGGCCGGGCTGTTGTCGATGCTTGCCGCCATTGGGCCGATCGACGTGCGGTAGCGGCGCGCCAGGGCACCGCCCTCTGCAACATCCGCGTGCGTTGTGCTGAGCGCCTGCCAGATCGGCCGGTCGAGAACGTGCGTCACAGTGCCGACTCCTCTTTCAGCGCTGCGATGCGTTCGGGCAGGGGGATTTCGTGGAGCGCCGCTTCCAGCGCATCGAGCTGATCGAGCAGCGGCCCTGCAAGCGGTGCACACAGATGGGCGACCGCGCGATCGATCTGCGGCCACATTTCGGCCCGCAGACGCGCCACGAGCGCCTTTCCGGCCGGCGAGAGCGCGACGAGGCGGACACGCGCATCGCCTTCGGATTTCAGGACTTCAAGAGAGCCCGCTTCGACAAGAATACCAACCGCGCGCGTGGCACCCGGTTGCGTGATGCCGAGCGCAAGCGCGAGATCGCCGACGGTGACCGGGCCGAGCCGCTCAACGGCCACAAGCACCGGGCACTGGCTTGCCTGAACGGAGAGCCCGCCCGCATCGAGAACGCGCTGCGTTTCCGATTGAAGCTGTTCCCCGATCCTTCGCAGCCTGGTGCCGAGGGACAAGTGACCGAGCGCGCGCACCACATCTTCGACCATGTTTCGTTCAATCCATAAGTAGATATATAACTACTTATATAAAAACACATGACGGCAGACAAGGGGCGAGACGCAAAGAGGTCGGCATGACATCAACGGCGATGGCGATGGGCGGCACGATCACGATGGCCTGAACGCCGCAGGTGGCGAGTCGAAGGCTTTGCGCTTAAAAGACCCTCGAAGTTGGACGAGGGACCGGAACGCGCATGACTTTGGAGCAGGCGGTGACAAGCACGGCGACGATGAGTGCCGCGCGCAGGGCGATGGCCGAGCGACCGATCAGCGTGACCGAGGTGTTCACGATCGGCATCGGGCCTTCCAGCTCCCACACGGTGGGGCCGATGCGCGCCGCGCTCGCGTTCGCCGAGGCCGCTGTGAAGCGCGGCAAGGTGCGCGCGGTCGCGTGCGACGTCTATGGCTCGCTCGCGCTCACTGGGCGCGGACACGCCACGGACACGGCGATCATCCTCGGGCTGGCCGGAAACACGCCGGAGAGCCTTGATCCCGATGCCGCTCCGGCAATGCTCGCGCAAATCCGCGGCGAAGACAAATTGCCGCTCGCGGGCGGACGCAAGGTGACATTCCGCCAGGCCGATCACCTGCGCTTCCGCATGGGCGAGTTCCTGCCCGGCCACCCGAACGCCGTGCGCTTCGAGGCGCATTATGAGGGTGGCGAGACGTGGATGGCGACCTATTTCTCGATCGGCGGGGGCGCGATTCTGCGCGAGGGCGAAACCGCGCAGCGCGTCAACATCCGCCTGCCGCATCCGTTCGAATCCGCCGCCGATCTGCTGCGGCTCGGCGAGGCGACGGGCCTTTCGATCGGCGACATGCTGCTTGAGAACGAACTCGCGTGGCGCAGCCGCGAGGAGACGGAAATCTTCCTCGACAGCGTGCGCGCGGCGATGCTCGGCTGCATCGAGCGCGGCTGCCAGTCGGTAGGCGTGCTGCCCGGCGGGCTGAAGGTGAAACGACGGGCAAGCGACATCCAGCGGTCGCTGACGGCGCGCGGACCGCGCATCGACCCGTCGGCCGTGTTCGAGTGGGTGAGCCTGTGGGCGCTCGCGGTGAACGAGGAAAACGCCGCCGGAAGCCGCGTGGTGACGGCGCCCACGAACGGCGCCGCTGGCGTGCTTCCCGCCGTGCTTAAATACTACGAGGTGTTCACGAGCGCGCCGACGCCCGCCGGAAGCCGGCTGCTGCTCGCGACCGCTTCGGCGATCGGCATCCTCTACAAGAAGCGCGCGTCGATCTCGGCAGCTGAGATGGGCTGCCAGGGCGAGGTCGGCGTCGCCTGCTCGATGGCGGCGGGCGGGCTCGTCGCGGCGCTCGGCGGCAGCAATCGTCAGATCGAGAACGCCGCCGAGATCGGCATGGAGCATAACCTCGGCCTCACCTGCGATCCCATCGGCGGGCTGGTGCAGATCCCCTGCATCGAGCGCAACACGATGGGCGCGATCAAGGCGATAAACGCCGCCTATCTCGCGCTGCACGGCGACGGGCAGCATGTGGTGAGCCTCGACGCGGTGATCGAGACGATGCGGCAGACGGGCGAGGACATGCGCTCGCAGTACAAGGAAACCAGCCTCGGCGGGCTCGCTGTCAACGTCGTCGAGTGTTGAGCGACACATGACGCGCATCCTCGTGATCGACGCGCATCCGGACCCCGATCCGGCGCGATTTTGCCATGCGCTTGCCGATGTCTATGCGGAAAGCGCCGTGGGCGCGGGCCATGCGGTCGAGCGGCTGGCGCTTTCAGCGATCGATATTCCCGTGCTCAGCAGCCGCGCAGACTGGGAGGATGGCGAGGCGTCGCCTGCCATTCGGGAGGCGCAGGCGATGATCGCGCGCGCCGAGCATCTGGTGATCCTGTTTCCGCTGTGGCTGGGCGATGTGCCCGCGCTGCTGAAGGCGTTCCTGGAGCAGGTGTTCCGGCCCGGCTTCGCGTTCCCGACAGGTCCGAGAAAGCCCAATGCGGGGCTGCTGAAAGGCAAATCCGCGCGCATCGTCGTCACCATGGGGATGCCCGCGCTGTTCTACCGCTGGGTGTATCGCGCGCACAGTCTGAAGAGCCTGCGCAGCAACATCCTGCGCTTCGTCGGCATCGGCCCGATCCGCGAGACGCTGATCGGCAACGTGGAAGGCAGCGCCGGGAACCGCACGGAGGCGCTGGCATTGATGCGGCGGCTCGGAGCCGACGCCGCCTGACGCGATGAGCGTGCCCTCCCCGATCGACTGGCGCGAGGCCGGGATCGGCATCGGCGAGGCCGTGCCCGAGGACCGACGCGTGACAGGCGCGAATTGGCGGACGTGGCCGTTCAATCGCTGGGCGTTCCAGCACACGCGGATGCTGGTGCCATCCGTGCCGCTTGCAGGCGCCGCCGCGCCCGCACCACTTGCCGAACGCGCGGCCGATCTTTCAGGGCTGCGCCTCGCGGGCGAGGACGGAGAGACGATCGACTGGGAAACCTATGTTGCTTCCACCTACACGGATGCGATGATCGTGCTGCACCGGGGCGCGGTGATCTACGAAACCTATCGCAACGGCATGACGGCGGCGACACCGCATCACCTGTTCTCGGTCACCAAGTCGATCGTCGGGCTTGTCGCGGAACGGCTGATCGCGGAGGGTGCGATCACGGCGGACCTGCCAACCGCGGCGGCGGTGCCGGAACTTGGGAAAAGCGCATTCGCGGGAACGACGCTGCGCCAGCTTCTCGACATGACTGACGGCATCGCCTTCGACGAGGACTACGCCAATCTCAGTTCCGACGTGCACCGCTATTCGGCGAGCTATTGGACGCCGGAGGTGGCGCCGGGCGGGACTTTGCCCGCACTGGCAACGCTCGACCGCCGCGAGGCCGCGCCGGGAACCGCGTTCCGCTACCGCACGCCGGTCGCCGATGCCGCCGCATGGGTGCTGCGCCGCGCCACCGGTCGTTCGCTCACCGATCTGGTGGCGGAGCATGTGTGGCGTCCGGCCGGATGCGCCGACGCAGCGCATTTCCTGCTCGATACGGGCGGCCACGAGATCGCCGGATCAGGCCTGAACGCCACCGCGCGCGATCTCGCAAGGCTGGCGCGTTTCCTGATGACGGGCGCCCCGGTGACGGACGCGCTGATCGCGGGTGGTGACCGCGCGCTGTTCGCGGCGGGCGCGGCAAACATGCGCCCGGACCACAGCTATCGCGGCTTCTGGTGGGTGAACCACGCGCCGCCGGCAGCATTGATGGCGATGGGCGTTTACGGCCAGCGATTGCACATCGAGCCGGAAAACGACCTTGCGATCATCCGGCTCGCTTCGACACCGCTTCCTTCCAATATCACCAGCGACCCCCTGCACGGCCGCGCTTTCGCAGCCCTGCGCGCACACCTTCGCTGACGCATTTCCGTCACCAGAGCGACGCTTGGCCGAAACACGCGCGTGCGAAATCCGCCATGGTCACACATCCGGGGGATACGCCATGCGTCTCATTGAAAACACGGCCCGCGACACACGTCTCAGCATCCGCCTTGCAGACAGCGAGGCCGACGTTCGCGCCGCGCAGGCGCTGCGCTATCAGGTTTTTTTCCGCGACATGGGGGCTGCACCGGGCAGCGGTGCGAGCGGTCTCGACATCGATCCCTACGACCGGTTCTGCGATCACCTGCTGGTTGAAGAGACGGGGGCAGACGGCGCACGCGTCGTCGGCACATACCGGCTGCTCCGCCAAAGTGTCGCCCATCATCACGGCGGTTTCTACAGCGCCTCCGAATACGACCTCGCCCCGCTCGAGGCGCACGCCGGACGGCACGGCGGCGAGCTTCTGGAGCTCGGGCGCTCCTGCGTGGCGCCGGAATATCGCGACACGGCGACGATCCAGCTGCTGTGGCGCGGCATCGGCGATTATCTGGCGCAGCGGAGCATCGGCCACATGTTCGGCTGCGCGAGCTTTCCCGGCACCGATCCCGATGTTCATGCCGCCGCGCTCGCCTATCTCTACCACAATCACCTCGCCCCGCAGGACCGCCGCGTGAGCGCGCACGCGCGGCACTTCACCGACATGGCAAGGCTTTCCATCGGCGGATACGATCCCAAGGCAGCCTGGCGCGCGCTGCCGCCGCTCATCAAGGGCTACCTGCGTGTCGGCGCAATGGTCGGCAGCGGCGCCTTCATCGACCGGCAGTTCAACACCATCGACGTGTTCATGATGATGCCGGTGGATGCCATCGCGGCGCGGTACGCGAAGCGCTTCGGCGCGGCGGCCTAGGCCTTAGTGGAAATCCCGCGAGCCGGGAAGGATGCGCACGTTTCGCGGATGCCCCCGGCTGCGCGCACGCACGGGCATGGCGGCGGCTTCGGAGAGGCGGGCGAGCTCGTCGCTGCGATCGATGATCTTTGAGGCCATCAGGTGGACGACACCCTCGCGGCTTTTCTGCACCTCGCCTTCCACCACCATCAGCCGCGCGGACATGACGGCGCGGCGATAGGGCTCGAACAGGCGCGCCCACAGAAGCGCGTTGGTGATGCCGGTTTCGTCCTCGAGCGTGATGAAGATGGCGTTGCCCTTGCCCGGACGCTGGCGGATCAGCACCACGCCTGCCGTACGCACGCGCGCGCCGTTTCGCGCCGCCGCGGTTTCGGCGCAGGTGAGAATACCCTCGGCGCGGAACACATCGCGCAGGAACTGCATCGGGTGCGCTTTCAGCGACAGGCGCGTCACCTGATAATCGGTGGCGACATGTTCGGAGAGCGGCATCGCAGGGAGCGCCGGATCGGGCTCGTCGCCGAGTTCGCGCGCGCCGGCGGCGGCGAACAGCGGCAATTCATCCTGCGGCATTCGCCGCGCTTCCCATAGAGCGGCGCGGCGATCGATACCGATGGAGCGGAACGCATCGGCATCGGCGAGCAGCCGCAAGGCGCGCTGCGGCAATGCGACGCGACGGGCGAGGCTTTCCACCGAGACGAAGGCGCCGCCGGCGCGCGCAGACATCATGGCGGTCGCCCAATCCTGTCGGAAACCGTCGATCTGGCGAAGACCTAGGCGGAGCGCGAGGCTGCCGTCGGGGCGGGTTTCGAGGCTATTATCCCAATCGCTTGCGTTGATGTCCGCAGCACGCACCTTGACACCATGCTCCCGCGCATCGCGCACAAGTTGTGCGGGCGCATAAAACCCCATCGGCTGCGAATTGAGGAGTGCGCAGGTGAATGCCGCCGGGTGATGGCATTTGATCCACGCCGAGACGTAGACGAGCTTCGCGAAGGACTGGGCATGGCTTTCGGGAAAGCCGTAGCTGCCGAAACCCTCAATCTGTTTGAAACATCGCTCGGCGAAATCCTGCGTGTAACCGCGCGCAATCATCCCCCCGATCAATTTGTCGCCGAAATGATGGATGGTGCCGACATTGCGGAACGTCGCCATCGCCCGGCGCAGACCGTTCGCCTCGTCAGGCGTGAAATCGGCGGCAACGATGGCAAGCTTCATCGCCTGCTCCTGAAACAGCGGTACGCCGCAGGTCTTCTGGAGGACGTCTTTCAGTTCGTTCGGATCATGCGGGGGGGCTGGAGACGGGAAGGTGACCGGCTCCTCGCCGTTTCGCCGCCGCAGATAGGGATGCACCATATCGCCTTCGATGGGGCCAGGGCGGACGATCGCGACCTGAATCACAAGGTCATAAAATCTGCGCGGTTTCAGCCGCGGCAGCATGTTGATCTGCGCCCGGCTTTCCACCTGGAACACGCCGATGCTGTCGCCCTTGCACAGCATCTCGTAGGTGGCCGGATCGTCCTGCGGCACGGTCTTCAGCGCGAAATCGCCGAGGCCGTGCGCGCGCATCAGATCGAAGCTCTTGCGGATGCAGGTGAGCATCCCGAGCGCGAGCACATCGACCTTCATGAGGCCGAGCGCATCGATATCGTCCTTGTCCCATTCGATGAAGGTGCGGTCTTCCATCGCGGCATTGTGAATGGGCACCATCTCGTCGAGGCGCCCTTCGGTGAGCACATAGCCGCCCACATGCTGTGAGAGGTGGCGCGGGAATTCGAGGAGCTGGCCGACGAGATCGCGGAGCCGCACGATCTCCGGATTGTCGCCGTCGAACCCGGCCTCTTCGTAGCGCCGGTCTTCCATGCCGCCGTAGCTGCCCCAGACCGATGAGGAGAGGCGTGCCGTCACATCCTCGCTGATGCCGAGCGCCTTCCCGACCTCGCGCAGCGTGCTGCGGGCGCGGTAATGGATGACGGTGGCGGCAATGCCTGCACGTTCGCGCCCGTAGCGTTCGTAGACGTACTGCATCACCTCCTCGCGGCGCTCGTGTTCGAAATCGACATCGATGTCGGGCGGCTCCCGGCGTTCTTCCGAAAGGAAGCGCGAGAAGAGGAGGTTCTCCTTCACCGGATCGACGGCGGTAACACCGAGCAGATAGCAGACGAGCGAGTTCGCCGCCGAACCGCGGCCCTGACAGAGAATGTCCTTGCTGCGGGCGAAACGGACAATGTCGTGAACGGTGAGGAAGTAATAGGCGTAGTTGCACTTGGCGATGAGGCCGAATTCCTCGTCGAGGGTCGCCTGCATCTTCGGCGGGATGCCCGCCGGGTGTTGTTTGCGTGCTTCCGTCGTCACCAGATGTTCGAGCCAGGCCTGCGGCGTCCAACCTTCGGGAACGGGCTCGTGCGGGTATTCGTATTTAAGCTGTTCGAGCGAAAACTGGATGCGGTCCAGAAGGCGGACGCTCTCTGCGACTGCTTCCGGGCAATCGCGGAACAGGCGGGCCATTTCAGCGGGCAGCTTCAGGTGACGTTCGGCGTTGGCGGCGAGGTGTCGGCCGGCGGCGTGAATGGTCGTCTTCTCGCGGATGCAGGTGAGGATGTCGTGCAGCTGTCGCTGCGCGGGCGTGGCGTAGAGCGCATCATTGGTGGCGAGGAGCGGCACGCCGGTGCGCGCCGCGAGCGCCATCAGCCGGGCGAGATGACGGCGGTCGGCGCCTGCGCGCGGCATCGCGGCGCCGAGCCAGACATTGCCGGGAGACGCCTTCGCCAGCTGCCGGAGCGCAAGCTCGTGCGCATCGTCCGCCATCGCGATGAGCAGCAGGTCCTCATGGTGATCGAGGAGGTCGCGCAGCGTGAGGATGCAGTCGCCCTTCGCGGCGCGGCGGTTGCCCAGCGTCAGCAGCCGTGTGAGCCGACCCCAGCCGTGCCGGGTTTCGGGATAAGCGACGATGTCGGGTGTGCCGTCCGCGAAGACGAGGCGGGCGCCGACGGCCAGTTTGAAGGCCCGAGTCTCGCCTTTCAGTGCAACCCACGCGCGGACCACACCGGCGACGCTGTTGCGGTCCGCGATGCCGATACCGGCATAGCCGAGCGACAGCGCTGCCGCCACCATCTCCGCCGGATGCGAGGCGCCGCGCAGGAAAGAGTAGTTGGTGGCCGCGACCATCTCGGCGAAGGCGGCGGTCATGCGAAGAGGCCGTGCAGATACCAGCGCGGGCTCGTTTCCTCGCGGCCGTAGAGGCCGTGGCGGAAGATCCAGAGGCGGCGGCCGCTCTCGTCCTCGACACGGTAATAGTCCCGCGTGAGACCGGGGCGGCGCCACCATTCGGCGGCGATGCGCTCCGGCCCTTCGGCGCGGACGATGTGGACGAAGTGGAGGCCAAGGCGAAAGCGGCGGGGCGGGCCGTCGGGCACGTCTGCGACGACATGCGAAAGCAGACGCGGCGGACGCAGGAGCGCAAGCGGGCGCAAAGGCGGTTCATCCGGGGGCGGAACCGGCCACGAACCGGAGGGGCTTCCGGGACGGAGCCGGGAGGCGCGCTCGGGTATGTGACTCGCGCGCGGATGAAAGCGCAGCAAACGGTCGGGGCCGAGCCGGGCCGCGAGACGATCCACGAGCGCATCTAGCGCGGGACCGGGCGGCGGTGCGCGGTCGAGATCGGGCTGGTCGGGGGCAAGCGGCTCGGTGACCGGCACGGCGAGGCGCACGGCATCGAAACCGAAGCCGGGGTCGAGCGGATCTTCAAGGCGCGCGAGACTGTGCGTGAACAGCTTGACGACCGGCGCCGCGTGGCGGACGGGGGCGCTGGTCTGGACGGAGACTGCCTGTTCCTTGCCGTCTGCGCGGGAAAACACCGCCTCGAAACAGCGCCCGCCCTCCCCGCGCGCCTCCAGCATCATGCACGCCTCTGCAAGCAGATCGGCGAGCACGCCGAGCACATAATCGGTGCGGGCGACCGGCTCCGGGAAACGGCGCTCGACCTCGACCGGCGGCAGCACGCGGCGCGGCGCGATGGGGCTTTCGGCATCGCCGACCATGCGGCGCACCGCCGTCGCCGCCTCCACCCCGAAGCGCGCGGCCAGACCCGACAAAGGCCGGCAGACGACGTCGCCGACGGTGTAGAGCCCAGCGCGGTGCAGCGCGGTTTCTCGCGCCTCGCCGAGGCGCAGCGCGGCGACCGGCAGCGCGGCAACAGATGGCACACCGAAGCGGGCAAGCGCCCACGCCGCATCGGGCGTATCCGCAAAGGCCGTGCGCACGGTGAAGCCGTGGCGTCGTAGCCGCGCGCGAGCATCGCGCACGAGCCCGTCCTCGCCGCCGAAAAGATGCGCCGTGCCTGTGATGTCGAGAATGAGCGTATCGGGCGGCTCCGGCATCACCATCGGCGTGTAGCGAATCGAGAGATCGGCGAGCCGTTCGAGCAGGCGCCGGTCCGCCTCCGCATCATGATCCGCCACGCTGAGACCCATGACGCGCGCACGCGCATCAGCAAGCGGCAGGCCGGGGAGCAACCCCAGCGCTTCGGCATGACGATCCGTGGCAGCGAGGCGCAGTGCGCCCTTCACCGCCTCCACGATGACGAGCGGTCGTTCAGGCGACCCCGTGCGCCCGGCGCGCGCCAGCCGCTCCGCCGGAAGCCACGGAAACCACAGCGCCAGATAGCGGCGCTTCACGAAAGACACGTGCGTCACGATCCCACTCCACGCGCCAGCCGAGGCCGGAGGGCCCGGCACGGCGGCGCAGCAATTCCACATCGAATGCCGGATGCCCCGGCGCATCCGCGGCAAGCGCCTGCGAAGGCGCCGCCGCAATGTGCCAGCGCGTTTCCGCCGCGCTCGGTGCTGCCTCCGCATCCAGCCGCAGCAGAAACAGCGGCACGCCCGAGGCTTCGGCGGTCAGCGCCAGCTTCCGCGTGCCGGTGAGCCCGAACACGCGGGTGCGGCCCACGCTTTCCGCGATGATCGCACCAAGCGCGGCAACACGCAGCGCATCCGCCGCCGCGGCAATGAGCGCCGCCTCGTCCGGCGCCTGCGCAACGATGCACGCCGCCGGATCGATGCCGAGCGCAGCAAGCCCCGGTCCATACAGCGGTGCCCGCCGCGCAGCCTTATCCGTCCGCAACCAGACGACAGGCGCGCCCTCCGCTGCGAGGAACGCCATCAACGCCGCGAACCCCGCAGCCGCGCCGCTGCCCCCGTCGCCGAACAGTTCATGCACCCGCCCGCGCACCACGCCTGCCGCATCGAGGCCGCGATGCCCTGTAGAGACCCCCTTCCCGCGTCCGTGCGCACGGCCTTCCATTTCAGCAACGAGGCCGCGCAGATCGGCAAGAGATGCAGGCGAATCGATCATGTTGTTCACTATTTGTTCTAAGATCATTTCCACGCACAAAAGAGTCAAGGCCGAACCGAAAACCGTTCAACTCATCGTAAATACCTTTTTAATCATCGAGACTTACCGCTGCTGGACGACACTTCCCCCGTCCGACACAGGAGTCCTTACTCGTGAAACTGCTGAAATCCGCATCCCTCTCGCGGAAGGCCGCACTTTATTCCGGCGCGGCGATCGCCCTGCTGGCTGCTTCTCCCGCCCTCGCCGCCTCGCTCGTGCTGAGCGGCGATTACATGAAGATCGGCCTGAACGACGGCGGCACGCTCGGCTATTCCGGCAACACTTCACCCGGTATTCTTTATGACGGCACGGGCACGGGAACCTTTAATGACGCCTACGATTATCTGACGCCGGGCACGCCGTTCGAAGGCTTCGTCGTTGCAGGCAACGGCGGTTCGGCCTTCATGCTCGCCAACAATAATGACGGCACACTCAACATCACCGGCGGTACGCTGACCGATTACAGCGGCGTCGCCTTCAACGGTGCGACCTACGATCAGCGCGCCGTGTGGACGGGAACCGCCGCCGGCCTGTTCACGATCACAAACGATTATTATTTCGATGAGGGCGATCAGCGGCTGAAGATCCGCACAACGATCACCGCACTCAGCGACCTTACCGACATCACCTTCTCGCGTCAGCTCGATCCCGATGCGGTCGCGGCGCCGGGCGATTCGAGCGTCACCAACAATTTCCGGGGCAACGGATCGGTTTCCGCGAGCGACCTCGTCTATGCCGAGGCGCTCGTTTCGAAGTATGTGATCGGCCTCTACACCGACACCAGCTACACGCACAATTCGGCGGTTACCTTCTGGACGAAGGACACCGCGTCCTATCTCAGCGGCACGGATATCGGCAACGGCGACAATACGATCGGCCTTGGCTTCGACCTTGGCGATCTGCTGACCGGCGCCACCATCACGTTCGATTATTCCTATATCTTCGGCACCGACATCAGCGCTGCGATCGGACAGAATATCACCGGCACCAGCACGACGAGCGACCTCACCAACGGCTCCGTCCAGCCCGTACTCGATGGTGGAACGCTGCTGGTGGATGCGCCGGGGAGCTACGGCGTCGATATCAGCATCACCGACAATGACGGCACGATCGATACCGACGGCAACAACGCCGCCTTTACCGGGGTGATTTCCGGTTCGGGCGGCCTCATCAAGGCGGGTGCGGGCACGCTCGTGCTGACGGGCGCCAATACGTATTCGGGCGGTACCACGATCACGGGTGGAACGCTTGTGGGCAGCACGACCAGCCTGCAGGGCGACATCGCCAACAACGCCGCGCTGATTTTCGATCAGGCGACGGGCGGCACGTTCGGCGGCGACGTTTCCGGTTCGGGCAGCCTCACCAAGGACGGCACCGGCACGCTGACGCTGACCGGCGCCAACACCTATACGGGTGGCACGACCATCACGGGCGGCTCGCTCGTGGGGAACACGACCAGCCTGCAGGGCGATATTGCGAACAACGCCGCGCTCGTCTTCGACCAGGCGACGAACGGTACGTTCGGCGGCGACGTTTCCGGTTCGGGCAGCCTCACCAAAACGGGTGCGGGCACGCTGACGCTGACCGGGGCGCACACCTATACGGGGGGCACGACCATCGCGGGCGGCACGCTCGTCGGCAACACCACGAGCCTGCAGGGTGACATCGCGAACGACGCTGCGCTCGTCTTCGACCAGGCGACGAACGGCACGTTCGCCGACGTCATCTCCGGTTCGGGCAGCCTCACCAAGGACGGCACCGGCACGCTGACGCTGACCGGCGCCAACACCTATACGGGTGGCACGACCATCACGGGCGGCTCGCTCGTGGGGAACACGACCAGCCTGCAGGGCGATATTGCGAACAACGCCGCGCTCGTCTTCGACCAGGCGACGAACGGTACGTTCGGCGGCGACGTTTCCGGTTCGGGCAGCCTCACCAAAACGGGTGCGGGCACGCTGACGCTGACCGGGGCGCACACCTATACGGGGGGCACGACCATCGCGGGCGGCACGCTCGTCGGCAACACCACGAGCCTGCAGGGTGACATCGCGAACGACGCTGCGCTCGTCTTCGACCAGGCGACGAACGGCACGTTCGCCGACGTCATCTCCGGTTCGGGCAGCCTCACCAAGGACGGCACCGGCACGCTGACGCTGACCGGCGCCAACACCTATACGGGTGGCACGACCATCACGGGCGGCTCGCTCGTGGGGAACACGACCAGCCTGCAGGGCGATATTGCGAACAACGCCGCGCTCGTCTTCGATCAGGCGACGAACGGAACGTTCGGCGGCGCTATCTCTGGAACGGGCAGCCTGACCAAAACGGGTGCTGGCTCGCTGAACCTGACGGGGACCAGCAGCTTCAGCGGCACGACGACGGTTGCCGCAGGCCGCATGGCGGTCAACGGCTGGCTTGCCGCATCCGACGTCGACGTGCAGAGCGGCGCGAACATCGGCGGCAACGGCACCGTCGGCGGGCTGATCGTGCGCACCAATGCGACCGCCGCACCGGGCAATTCGATCGGCGAGCTGACTTCGGCGACCTTCGTGGTTTTCGAAGCGGGCTCCACCTATGAAGTGGAAGTCGATGCGGCGGGGAATTCCGACCTGATCGTCGCCACAAACACCGCGACGATCGAAGGCGGCACCGTGTCGGTGCTGGCGGAAGACGGCGACTATCTGCCGCAAACCTCCTATCAGATCGTGACGGCAGGCGACGGCGTGACCGGCACGTTTACGGACGTGACCAGCAACCTCGCCTTCCTGACGCCGACGCTGAGCTATGGTCCGAACGCCGTGACGCTGACGCTGACCCGCAACGACATCACGTTTGCGGGCGCGGGCACGACGCCGAACCAGATCGCCACCGGCACCGCCATCGACAGCGCGTTCAGCGCGGCAAGCGCGGTGTATACGGCGCTCGTCGGTGCCTCCACGGCGGAAGCCGGGCGCGGGCTTGATGCCTTCTCGGGCGAAATCCACGCATCGAGCCTTTCGATCGCGTCCGAAGGCGCGGCGCAGCTGCGGCGTTCGCTGATCGCCCGCTCGCACGGTGCGGCAGCAGCGCCTGAAGGCCGTGGCATCGTGCTGTGGTCCGAAGCGGGCGGCAACTGGATCGACCGCGACGGCAACGGCAATGCCGCCGACGTGAACAGCTCCGGCTATTCGCTGCTGCTCGGCATCGAAGCCAATGTCGGCGACAATGTGAAAATCGGCATCGCAGGCGGCACGGCGGAAGCGGACGTGACGCTGAATGCGCGCGGATCGAAGGCGGACACGCAGAGCGTGTACGGCGCGGTCTACGGCAGCGCCGCCTTTGGCGCGCTGACGCTGCGCACCGGTGCAAGCTACGCCGACCTCGACACCGACACGACGCGCAATGTCGACTTCCGCAGCTTCAGCGAGGAGCTGACGGCGAGCTACGGTGGATCGGCCGTGCAGGTGTTCAGCGAGATCGGCTACACGCTGCCGCTCGGCAAGGGCTCTGTGGAGCCGTTCGCCGGGGTGAACGGCCTGTGGCTGAAGGACAAGGACTTCGCCGAGACGGGCGGCACTGCCGCCGTTGAAGGCGATGGCCGCCGCCGCAGCTACAGCTGGTCCTCCCTTGGCCTGCGGGCGACGATCGGCGACGCGGGCGCACCCGTTGTCGGCCGCGTGCAGGTGGGCTGGGAACACGCGCTCGGCGACGTGGACGTGACTTCGGATCTGCGCTTCGCCGCGGGCGGCTCAGCCTTCCGCATCGAAGGCACGCCACTTTCGAAGAACAGCGTGCACACCGAGGCCGGGCTCGACTGGCGCGCCACGCCGCGCCTGACGCTCAGCACGCGTTACACCGGAAACCTCGGCGACCAGGGCCAGGACCACGGTGTCCGCGCGACGGTTGCCTTCAAGCTCTGACGAGCTGGGGAGGCCGGACGCAAGCGCCGGCCTCCCCTTACATTTTCTGGCGGCGGTGCCAGAGAAGCCAGGAATAGAAAACGGGCGGAAGCGTGCTGACGAGCAGCGCACCCACGACGAGCGCGCCGCGCTGGGCAGGGGTGAGTGGGAGCAGCCCGGCGAGAAGCAGCGCCAGACCGCCCGCCATCGTCGTCCACGCGCCAAGGCGGTGCGTAGCGATCCAGTTGTCCGTATCGAGCAGCGCCCACGGCGTGCGGATGCCGACGAAAAAGCCCGGACGCGATTTCGGCAGGACGTTGCCCACGTAGATGAGCAACAGGCCCACGCCCACCAGGGGCATCATGATCGGTATGGTCCAGCCGAAGGCGGGAGCGGCGACCAGAAGCTCCACCATGATCATCATGCCGAGGAGGCCGATCCAAGCCGCGCGATAAAGCGCTGCGCTGCCTTCCATGCGGTTCTGCAACGGTTCGAGGCGCGGTAGAACGGCGAGGACCAGCGACAGCACGGCACACATCACCACCGGCGTGAACAGCGCGAACGCCGCATCGCCGTGGCGGTCCGCCTCTCCAGCGAGGTTCCAGTGCATGGGAAGCTGCGCGCCTTCGGGCAGGAGCGCGAGCGCCAGCGTTGCGATCGCGGCAAGAACCGCGACGGTGACCCACGAGATGACGATCAGTGCGTGCTCGCGCATTCCGCTGTTTCCTTCTCCGCTTCGCCCACCCCGACCCGGCCCATGAAAGCCATCACGACCTCCTCCAGCGCCGACAGGTTGAGCGTGTAGATGATGCTGCCGCCGCGGCTTTCACCCTGAATCAGCCCTGCCGATTTCAGCTTCGCGAAATGCGCGGACATCGTGGGCTTCGAAACGGGAAACGCATCAGCAAGCTGTCCGGCGGACTTGCCGCCGTCCTTCAGCATCTCCAGCACCTGCCGGCGGATCGGATGCGCCAATGCGTCGAAAACCGTGTTCACGAAACCTCGTTTGTTTATTAGCGAAACAGCTAAATCATAAAAATGCGTGCCGCGTCAATCTCAAACGCTCAACTGAGCGCGAATGATTGGCGATAGCGTATCGACGAAGGCGGCGTGCACGGCCATAACCGGAGCATGACTCGCCACATTTACCTTGCGCTCGGTTTCGTTTCGCTGGCGCTCGGTATCATCGGGGCATTTCTGCCGCTACTTCCCACGACGATCTTCATCATCATCGCGGCCTATTTCTTCGGGCGATCCTCAGAGCAGCTTGAGGCGAAAATCCTGGCGCACCCGAAACTGGGCCCGCCGGTGATCGCATGGCGACGCGAAGGCGCGATCGGCACGCGCGCCAAGATCGCGGCGTGTACGGGCATGGCCTTCGGCTATGCGGTTTTCCACCTGACCGGGAACCCATCGCCGCTGTGGCGCGTGCTTGCGGCGGCGGGGTTGGTCGCCTCGGCGATCTTCGTGGTTACGCGGCCAAGGCCGACGGCGGAGCGCGAAGTGGAACAGGCGCGGTAGACGCAGCCGCAAGCACGGGCCTGTCGGACACGCGGAACAGCACGGGAAGCGCAGACTGCCGTGCGGTCAGCATTTCGATCAACGGGCTGAGCACGAGGCCGACAGCAACCGGGAGCAGCCACAGCGACGATCCCAGACCGGCCGCGGCGAACGCCAGCATGGCGCCGCCGAGCAGCACGTGCGGGCGATAGTGGCGCAGCGCGTCTGCAAGCGCGATGCCGTCCGTCTCGCGGCGCTGCGGTGACCAGCCGCTGCTGCGGCCCATCAGGATATCGGCAAGGTTCAGAGTCTGCGTGAGCATCATCAGCGGCGCGACAAGCGCCGAGAGCGGTACGTCCACCACAACGCTCGCCGCGATCCGCCGCACGCCGCCGAGCGCGGTGCGGCGACGGCGATCGATGAGTGTCCAGACGAGGCCGAGCAGTTTCGGACCGAACAGCAACGCGAGCGTGAAGCCGAGCAGCCACGGCGCAGGTGCGGCAGCGGCGCCCTGCGTGACATGGTGCACGACACCCGCCACGATGAGCAGCAGCCACAGCGGCGAGGTGAAATAGGCGGAGCCGCCCATCAGCAACTGCAACCGGTTCACCCAGTGAAAGCCCGCGCTACCAAGGATGCGAAGGTGCTGGAGATTGCCCTGACACCAGCGCCGGTCGCGCTTCGCAAAATCGACGATGCTCGGCGGAAACTCCTCGGTGCTGCCGGGCGCGGCGACCATGTGCACCGCCCAGCCGCGACGACGGAGCAGCCCCGCTTCGACCATATCGTGGCTCATGATCGCGCCGCCGAACGGGGCGGCGCCGGGAAGCGCGGCGAGCCCGCAGCTTTCGGCAAAGGCGCGCGTGCGAATAATGGCGTTATGGCCCCAGAAGGTCGCCTCGCTGCCCGACCACCAGATCATGCCCGCCGTGGCGACGGGGCCGTAGAGACGCCCCGAGAACTGCTGCCAGCGCGCAAAGAGCGTGCGGGCATTGATGACGTCGGGCACCGTTTGGATCAGGCCGACGCCCGGATTGGCATCCATTGTGGCCGCCATGCGTGCCATCGTGCGGCCGTCCATAAGGCTGTCGGCATCGAGCACGAGCATGTAATCGTATGCGCCGCCGAACCGGCGCACCCAATCGGCGATGTTGCCGGGCTTGCGCTCGATATTCTGTTCGCGGCGGCGATAGAAAAGACGCGTCGCGAGCGCGGGGCGGAGCGACAGGAAGGCCGCATATTCGGCGCGGCCGTTCTCGACGCCCGAGTCGCTGAGCACGAAGATATCGAAATCGCGCGCGCGGCCTTCACGGGCAAGCGACAGCGCCATCGCACGGATGCGCGCGAAAACGGCCAAGACGTCTTCATTGTAGACGGGAACGAGAATGGCGGTGCGCCCCTCGGACGCGGTTTCCGCCACGAGATCGAAATCGCGCGTGCCGACGATCAAGCGAGCGAAGCCAGCAAACGCAGTGAGAAAGCCGAAGCCGATCCACGCGAAGAGCAGCACGAACAACGCAGCGATCAGCAGCTCTCCGAACGCAAAGCCGCCGAGCGCAGCAGCGTGCAGCATCTCGAAACCGCCCGTGATCGCGATCAGCAGCGCGCCCGCAATCAGCAGGAAACGGCGGACCGCAATGTTGCGGGGCGCGGTTTCGGAACGCAGCGGCAGGGTATCGCACGCGTTCCAATCCTGGAGCGGCATCGCAAGCGGCGCTTCCGGCGGCAAACCTTCGGCGCGCCGGTGCAAGGTATCGAAGGACACCGTGTCGTAACCACCCGACACGCCTTCAGCCAGCAGGACTTCATGACGCATAATTTCAATATCGACCTTGGTTCTGTTCCCGGCTCGCCGTCTTCACGCAGCATGGCCGACCCGTCCGTAATGCGCGCCGAGATCACCCGTTCCCGATCGTAGGTACTTGATACAGCCACGTTTCGGTGAGTTGTGCACCGCAGCAGACGAGCGCACCGCGCAGGTCCGTTACCACACCCATTCGAGGCGCGACATCGATCATCAGCCGCCAGCGATTCGATCGTTCCACAACCGGATAGGCCGCCTGCATCAGGATTTCGCCGTTTGTGTCGACTTGCGCCGTCACCTCGTCGCGGGCGCGGCCTTCCAGGCCTTCGCCTTCGAAATCGACGACGAGCTTGAGGACATCTTCCTGTGCCGAATGGCCCGGCCTGCCGCCTAGACCACGATACGTGCCGATGACGCGCGCCAGCGGCGAGGTATCGGGCTCGCCGCCGAGCCAGCGGAGGCGATAGGTGAGATCGTAGCGCATACCTGCGCGCGCCGGGGCCTTCGGCTGCCAGAAGGCGGCGATATTGTCGTCCGTTTCCCCGCGCGTGGGAATCTCGACGAGATCGACCGTGCCTTCGCCCCAGTCGCCGATCGGCTCTGCCCAGAGTGACGGGCGCTTGTGATAGAAGACGCCGTCATCCTCGTAATTGTCGTAATTCCGGTCGCGCTGCATCAGGCCGAAGCCACGCGGATTCTTGTCGAGGAAGGCATTGAGCGCGGTGCGCGGCGGATTGACGAGCGGACGCCAGAGCCGTTCGCCCGCGCCGTTCGCAATGAGAAGCCCGTCGGAATCATGGATTTCCGGCCGCCAGTCGCGGCGCGGGCCGGGCTCGGTTTCGCCGTACCAATACATGCTGGTCATCGGCGCGAAGCCGAGGCGTTCGACGTCGGCGCGCAGGCGAACGGAGAGCGTCACCTCCTGCATGATCTCGTTTTCGATCACGCGGTTCACGAAACGGTAGGCACCCGCCACGCGCGGACCATCGAGGAGGGCATAGACGGTGAAGGCATCCTCGCCCGGTTCCAGCCAAAACGCGCGGAACACGGGGAACTCCTCGGGCGTCGAAAGCCCCGTGTCGATGGCGAGGCCGCGCGCGGAAAGACCGTATTGGTGAAGCGGCCCGGCCGTGCGGAAATAGGAGGCACCCTGAAAGGCGAGCCAATCGCCGACATTGCCGGGGTTCATGACGCGGAAACCCGCGAAACCGCCGTTCTCCGCGGTGAGTGCGCGGGCCGGACTATCCGCAGGCATGTCATAGAGGTCGGGCGAATAGGAGAGCGACCGGGCGCGCCCGCTTTCCACGAGATGGATCGCGACAGGCTCGCGGGCATATTTGCCGAGCGGGAACAGGCGCACCGACTGGCCCGGCCGGTCCGGCCAGAGCGCGGCGGAATCCCGGTAGCGGATAGCGTTCAGCGCGTCGTAGTCGACGGCGGCGGCGGCCTCGACGCGGCGCAGCGGCACGAACGGGCGCTCCGACAGCGCCATCGCCTGCTGCTTCAGCCCCTCCCACGAGAAAGCTTCGGCCCGGCCCAGCCGCGGCGCAGCGAGCGCAGGCAGCGCAGGCAGGAAGCCGAGCGCGGCGAGGCCGGCGAGCGCATCCCGGCGCGACCAACGGGCGCGATCAAGGTTCATCCGTGTTTTCATTGCGTTGCCGCGAACGCACCGCAAGCGGAATGGATGCAAGGGGTCACGCGACAGGCGCGCGCAGCCCTGCGGCGAACGGTTGCTTTCAGGGCAGCGACAGTGCGCGACGCACCGCGCGCCAGTCGACGACCTTGAAGTTCTGCTGCTCGCCGCCGTCGTCGGTGTCGTGCATCGCGATCGCGCCTTCGGGGAAGGGGCCGATGGGGCCGCTCCATGCGTCGAGGCCATCCGTGCCCGTCACGTTGTCGATCGTGCCGCCTTCCACGGCGAAGCGGCCCTTGTAGGCGTAGCTGTCGCCGTCGATCTGCCAGACGGGATAGGTGGCGTCGCCCTGGCTGGAGGCGATCAGATATTTCGCGCCGCGATCCCGGAGGATCGACATGCCCTCGACATCAGCGGTGAGGCGTTCACCGTCCACGGCGGCGACCTTGATGCCATCGGCGGGCGCGCCGGGTTTCAGGTCAAAGCGCCAGATCGCGACGTCTTCCTCGCCGAGATAAAGCCGGCCGGCCTCATCATCGACGACGCAACCTTCGGGCTGACTGCCGACCTTGAAGCTGTAGGCGAGCGTCGCCGTTTCGAGCGGCGCGCCATTCGCGAGGCGCAGCGCGCGGACCTCGCCGGC
This sequence comes from uncultured Sphingosinicella sp., assembly GCF_963974575.1. Classification (NCBI taxonomy): domain Bacteria; kingdom Pseudomonadati; phylum Pseudomonadota; class Alphaproteobacteria; order Sphingomonadales; family Sphingosinicellaceae; genus Sphingosinicella; species uncultured Sphingosinicella sp. The sequence continues at coordinate 269,594 of NZ_CAXBBQ010000001.1, forward strand.
CTTGTTGTTCGGGATCAAGTAGAAATCGCCGCCGAGCCTGCCCATGCAATAGCCGTAGGGCTCGCCCATACCGAGCGGCAGCACGCCGTAGCGGCGCGTTTCGAGCGTATCGGGATCGAAGAGATAGGCGATAACGGTGAAGTTTTTCCGCTCGGTCGCGGTGACGAGGACGTATTCCTTGCCGTTCACGGTGAAGCCGGTACGCAGATCGACGTTGTTGAGCGGGCCATCGGGCAGGAACTGACGGACCTTGCCGTCCATGTCGTGGACATAAAGCCCGTCGGTCTTGTCGGTGCCGAACAGCACGGCGCGCGATGTATCGCGCGGATCGGCCCAGAGCGCGGGATCGTCGGCATCGACGGCGGCGTCGGTGGTGACGACGGTTTCGACCGCCGCCGCAACGGGCTTCGCGGGATCGCCGCGCGCGGCGGTGCCCTGCGGCAGTTCGATCTCCGGCGCGGCACACGCCGCGAGGAGGACGAGGGAAAGCGCGGTCAGTGTCTTCATCGATCAGTCCTTGGGATCTGCCGTGCACGGTACGCCGTCCGGCCCTGCCTGTCCCGCGCAGCGGCGCACGGGGCCAGCGGCTTCGGCGATTTCGACGAGGCGGTTGCCGTCCGCATGGCGGATGAGATCGAAGCCGTCGTAGAGGCGGCCCGAAGCGGTGAAGGTGCGGAACTGGAGTTTGTTCGCAGCGACGTCGACGACCTGAAAGAGTTCGGTATCCTCGGCGACGCGATCGGGCTGCGTGCCCGCTCGGTCGTTAAGGCCGTACATCTTGGAGCCGGTAACCGACACTAGATAGACCGGCCCCTGCACCTTGCCGTCCGCGCGCGCCTTCGCCGACGCGGTCTTGCCGGCTTCGGCGGTGAGACGGCTGTAGCAGTGATCGTGGCCCTGCAGGACGAGATCGACCTTCCGCGCTTCGAACACCGGCTTCCACGCCGCCTTCAATTTCGCGGTGTCGTTCGGCCGCGCGCAGGTGAAAATCGGCTGGTGGAACAGCACGACGTTCCAACGCGCCTTGCTCGCCGCGAGCGTGCTATCGAGCCAGCGCGTCTGGCTTTCGAGCGCGCCGAGATTGAGCGCGGCGGTGCCATCGAGGATGATGAAGCGCACGCCCTGATAATCGACGAAGTACGTCGTCGCCTTCGCGGCATCGGCGCCGTTGCCGGGGAGCGCGAACTGGCGCGGCCAATGCGGCCCGAGCACGTATTGCTCGGTACCGTCCGGCAGTTCGTTGTCGACATATTCGTGATTGCCGGTCGCCGGGAGCTGCGGGACGATGCTGTAGTTATAGCTGCCCGCCTGCGTCCACTCTCCCCACTCGTCGTCGTGCGCGAGATTGTCGCGCTGCGCCACGAGGTCGCCTGCGTGAACGACGAGCGCCGGGCTCGCGGTGGCATAAAACGCCTCGCGGATAACGCGTGAGGCGATGCTGAGGATATTGTTCTGCGTGTCGCCGAAATAGAGGAAGCGAAACGGCCGCGCCTCCGCGCTCGCGGTGCGAAACTGCAGCCACTCGCTCCAGCCCGCGCTGCCCTTCACGCGGTAGACGTAGGCGCGGCCCGGTTCGAGCCCGGTGAAGCGCACCTGATGATAAAGCGCCTTGCCGTTTTCGTTCTCAATGGCTGAACTCGTGCCGACGACACGGACCGCACGCGCGGAGAGGCTGGGGCCGTCGATCGCGGGCGCGATCTCCGCCTCCGTCGTGGCCTGCGCCGTATCGGTGCGGAACGCGACCGCCATCTCGCGCGAAGGATCGGCGCCCGGCGTCAGCACGATACGGTCCGGAAGCGACTTCGCCGCATAGGGCAAGCCCGGCGAGCGGGGGATTGCGACCTTCGTTTCGGCGAAGGCGGGCGTGCCCACCGTGAGCAACAGCGAGAGGAGGAACGTTCGCAGCATGGCGCTTCCCTTATCGAGGCCTGACTGACGGATCGCTGACGGCGTGCGCGGCACTGCCGCGCACGTGCTTCATCAGAAGGTTGCCTTCACGCCGAACTTCGCGGTCCAGCTATATTCCTCGTACTGTAGAAGACGCCGCGAACCGCCGAAGTTCTGGTAGGCGAAATAAGGCTCGTCGGTGACGTTCACCCATTCGCCGAACAGCTGGACGTTTTCGGTGACCTTGTACTTGGCGCTGAGATCGATCTGGAAGTGGCTGGCGACGTAGCGATCCTGATCGGCCTCGTCGTTCAGCTCATCAAGATACTTGCTGCGATACGCGCCCGCAACGCGGAGGCTGAGCGGGCCCTTCTCGTAACCAAGCACGGCATTGAACGTGTGCTTCGCCGCCGAGGGCAGGCCGACGCGGCGCAGATCGCCCAGATCGCCGTCCGTCGCCACCCGGCCCTTGGCGTCCGTGTAGGTGTAGTTAAACTGTGCAAGCAGGCCATCGAACGGTGCAGGCAGGAAATCGAATGCCTGACTGTAGCTGAATTCAAAGCCGCGAATCTTGGCCGTGTCACCATTGATCCAGGTCTTCGCCTCGTCGAGCAGCTGGCCGTTGTAGGGGATGCCCGTGTCGCCGCCATCCACGGTGTATTCGATGATATAGTTCTTCACGTCCTTGTAGAAGACGCCCGCCGACACGGCGGCGTTGCGGCCGAAATAATATTCGACCGAGAGATCGGCGTTCCATGCCCGGTAGGGCTTCAGATCGGGATTGCCGAATTCGCCCTCGTTATCCTCGATGACCGCGCGGGGCGCGAGGCTCGACAGCTTCGGACGCATGAGGTTCTTGTAGCCTGCGGCGCGTAGCACGAGGTTCGCAGCAGGTTCGTAGCGGACTGTGAGGCTCGGCAGCCAATCGGTGTAGCTGCGGCTGAAACTCTGCGGCGTGACGAAGACGGTGTCGTCCTCAACCGGCTCGCCGCCGAATTCGCCGCCTTCCTCGACGAGCGTGACCACATTACCGGTCATGCGGTTCTTCGTGCGCTCCATGCGCACGCCGCCGATGATGCGAACCGTGCTGCTGTCCCAGCGGCCGAGCAGGTAGGCCGCGAGGATATCCTCATCGACGCTGTAGTCGGATTCGGCCGACATCTGGTCTGTGTCGAACGGATCGAGTTCGAAGGCGTCGCGATTGGTGCTCAAGAATTTCCGGAACGATTTTTCCCCCGGCATCGGCTCGATAAGGGCGAGGCCGTAATCCTGCTTGCCGAGCACATCGGCAAGCGTCAGATCGCTGTCGCCGTCGAAGCCGTCGTAAACCTCGAACGTGCCGTTGTAGAATTTCTCGCGCCAGCGCGACTTCACGCCGCCCTGCACGGTGAACTCGCCGGTGCCAAGCGCGAACACACGCGAGACATCCGCCTTCAGGGCGTATTCCTCGTCCTGCGCATCGCTGAGCGTGGTAATCTCCACCTTGTCGAATTCATATTCGGACGGGTCGAGGAAGAGATCGTTTCCAGCCGTGATCGTGTAGCCGGTGAACTTCGGCTTGCTGTAATCGAACTTGACGCCGAATTCGCCTGCATCTTCGAACTTGCGCTCGAATTTCACCGGGTCGATCGAGCCATTCTCACGCTCGCTCGATTTCGCCCAGCTCGCTGAATAGACGAGCTTCCACGGGCCCGTATCGGTTTCGCCGCCCATCGTCAGCGAGCGGATCTTCTGCGATTCAAAGCGATCCTTCAGATCGCGCTGCACGCTGATCTCGCCACCGTCGGAGAGGAACGTCGCGGTGGTGTCCGTGCTCTCCGAGGGGGCCTCGTCCATCTCGAAGGTGAGACGGCGGCGATATTCCTGATCGTCGAACTGGCTGTAGAGACCGCGGACATAAAGCGTGGTGCTCTCGCCCGCCTTGAAATCGAACGAGAGCGAGGCCGAAATGCGTTCGCGCTCCACATCATAATCGCGGTACTCGACCGTGTCGGCATAGACGACGCCATCGTTTTCGTCCCAGCCGTCCATCTCCATGTTGTCGGTCGCGAACTTGCGCTTGTAGTAGGAGATGCCGCCTGCGACGCCGATGTTGTCGCTGAGCTTGGTCGAGAAATCGACCGCGCCTTTGGGCGAGAGATGATCGGTGAGATCGTTGTAACTGCCCTCCGCGCTCAGCTTCAGCAGATCCTTCTTGCGCGCGAACGCGCTCGTCGTGTTGATCTCGATGGACGCGCCGATCGTGTCGCCGTCCATGTCGGGCGTCAGCGATTTTTTCACCTCGATCGATTCGATGAGATCGCTGGAGATCACATCAAGCGCGACCGAGCGCACGTCCGATTCCGGCGCAGGGAGACGGACGCCGTTCAGCGACGACGAATTCAGCTCGGGATCGAGGCCGCGGATCGAGACGAAGCGCCCCTCTCCCTGATCGTTGAGAATGTTGACGCCGGGAAGGCGACGCAGCGATTCCGCCACGTTCTGATCGGGGAACTGGCCGACCGCGTCGCGCGTGAGCACGGAGGAGACGCCATCCGCCGCGCGCTGCCGGGAGATCGCGCTGCCGAGGTTCGCCTGCTGGCCAATGACGAGGATGAGGCTGTCGTCGCCTGCACTGAGCGCAATATCGGTGCGCGTGGTGCCGTCTTCGGTGATGCTGACCGACGTGCGGCTTTCATCCGCGCCCGCATATGCGGCGCGAAGCGTGTAGCTGCCCGAGGGCACATCCGCGAACCGGAAGCTGCCGTCCGGCCCCGCCGACGTGCGGCGGCCGAGTTCGACGAGCTCGACCTCGGCACCCTGAAGACCACGAACGCCGCCAGCGTCGACGACGCTGCCAACGAGCGTGCCAGCGAAAGCAGGTGAGGCGAGCGAGGTGACGGCGAAAAGCGCAGCGGCGAGGCGGCTGCGACGAGCGCGAATACGGTGCGACATGAAATACCCCTTGTACGGGGCAGTCCCGATGCAGCCCCTTCGCGGCGAGGCATTAGGGACCGGGCGTTACGCGCGGGCGTCCTTTATGTGACGGCAAGATGCAGGAAACATTGCAGAATGGCGACGGCAAGACCCTGCGGCCTTGCCGTCGCCAGTGCACTGATCGCGGCGATCAGAAACGATCCGCGTTCATCACCTTCGTCCATGCGGCGACGAAATCCTTCACGAACGTCTCCGCGCTATCATCCTGCGCATAGACTTCCGCATAGGCGCGCAAGATCGAATTGGAGCCGAAGGTGAGATCGAGCTCGGTCGCGGTCCACTTCGCCGCGCCCGTCTTGCGATCGCGGATTTCGAAAATACCGTTCCCGGCGGGCACCCATGTGTTGGCCATGTCGCAGAGGTTGACGAAGAAGTCGTTCGTCAGCGCGCCGACCCGGCCAGTGAAGACACCGTGGCTGGTGCCGCCGTGGTTGGCGCCGAGCACGCGCATACCGCCGACGAGCACGGTCATTTCCGGCGCGGTGAGACCCATGAACTGCGTGCGATCCAGCATCAGCTCGGCAGGCTTCACGGCATAGTCCTGCTTCAGCCAGTTGCGATACCCATCGTGGATGGGCTCGAGCGGCGCGAAGCTATCCGCATCGGTCATCGCGTCGGTCGCATCGCCGCGGCCGGGGGTGAACGGCACCTCCACGTCGTAGCCTGCGGCCTTTGCCGCCTGCGCAATGCCGACGTTGCCGGCAAGGACGATGACGTCCGCGACGCTCGCGCCGCTTTCCGCCGCGATCGGTTCGAGCACCGAGAGCACGCGCGCTAGGCGGGCAGGTTCGTTGCCTTTCCAGTCCTTCTGCGGCGCGAGGCGGATGCGCGCGCCGTTGGCGCCGCCGCGCATGTCCGATCCGCGGAAGGTGCGCGCACTGTCCCACGCCGTCGTCACCATATCGCTGATCGAAAGTCCGCTCGCCGCGATCTTCGCCTTGACGGCGTCGACGTTCCACGATGTGCTGCCCGCCGGAACGGGATCCTGCCAGATCAGGTCTTCCGTCGGCACGTCCGGCCCGAAATAACGCGCCTTCGGCCCCATGTCCCGGTGCGTGAGCTTGAACCAGGCGCGCGCGAACACATCCCGGAAATAGGCAGGGTCGCGATGGAACCGCTCCGAAATTTCACGGTAGGCGGGGTCCATCTTCATCGCCATGTCGGCGTCGGTCATGATCGGGTTGTGGCGGATCGACGGGTCTTCGACGTCGAGCGGCCTGTCCTCTTCCCGAATGCTCACCGGCTCCCACTGCCAGGCGCCCGCGGGGCTTTTCCGCAGCTCCCAATCGTGGTTCAGAAGCATTTCGAAATAGCCGTTGTCGAACACCGTGGGGTGCGTCGTCCACGCGCCTTCGATGCCGCTGGTGATCGCATCGCGGCCCACGCCCGTGCCCCCCGGATTGGCCCAGCCGAAGCCCTGCTGATCGACGCCCGCGCTTTCCGGGTCCGGCCCGAGCTTGCCCGCGTCACCATTGCCGTGACACTTGCCGACGGTGTGGCCGCCCGCGGTGAGCGCGACGGTCTCTTCATCGTTCATCGCCATGCGGGCAAAGGTTTCGCGCACGTCGCGCGCCGTGCGCAGGGGATCGGGCTGTCCATCCACGCCTTCGGGATTGACGTAGATGAGGCCCATCATCACGGCGGCGAGCGGGTTTTCCAGGTCCCGGTCGCCCGAATAGCGGCTGCCGTCGCTGCCGCTCAGCGCAAGCCATTCCTTCTCGGACCCCCAGTACACGTCCTTTTCGGGATGCCAGATGTCTTCGCGCCCGAAGCCGAAGCCGAAGGTTTTGAGACCCATCGATTCATAAGCGACGGTGCCCGCGAGGATGATGAGATCGGCCCAGCTGACGGCGTTGCCGTATTTCTTCTTGATCGGCCACAGGAGGCGCCGCGCCTTGTCTAGGCTGACGTTATCGGGCCAGCTGCTGAGCGGCGCGAACCGCTGATTGCCCGTGCCGCCGCCGCCGCGACCGTCCGCAATGCGATAGCTGCCCGCCGCGTGCCACGCCATGCGGATCATCAGGCCGCCGTAGTGGCCCCAATCGGCGGGCCACCAATCCTGGCTGTCGGTCATCAGCGCGTGCAGATCCTGCTTCAACGCCGCTACATCCAGCGTCTTCAGCTTTTCGCGGTAATTGAAGCCCTTGCCGAGCGGATTGGTCTTGCCGTCGTGCTGGTGGAGAATGTCGAAATTGAGCGCCTCCGGCCACCAGTTCATACTGGACGACATCACCGTATTGCTGCCGTGCATCACCGGGCATTTGCCCTTGGGGCTCGTCATCTCGTTCATCGCTATCCTCCGGCATTGTGAAATACGGTCATTCGATCGCACGAGTGTGACGACGCCCGAATTATTCGGCAATCCGATTTATATCGTCACAGTAATCGATTGGAGCGATATGTCGCCGTGCATTTGCAGGGAGTATGCGTGCATGGGCGCACGGGAGAGCGCCGCACAAGAGACCGGAAGAGAATCGGGTTTCAGAGAAAAATACTGGAGCGGGCGAAGGGATTCGAACCCTCGACCCCAACCTTGGCAAGGTTGTGCTCTACCCCTGAGCTACGCCCGCTCGAACGTACGCGGAGGCTTACCTCCGCCAGAGGTCGCGGCTGCTAGCATGAGCGCGGCGAAAAGCGCAAGCGGATTCGCGATTGGGGTTGGACGGCGCGCGCGCACTTCCCATATGAACGCCCGGAACCCACCTTTGTCTTTCGAAAAGGGCACGCATCTTGGCCACTCTCAGCACCCCCGAATCCGAGCGGGCTTCGATCGAGGCCTTCAAGCGCGACGTGATCGAACCCTCGATGACATCGCTCGTCATCCTCGATTTCTATGCGGACTGGTGCGGGCCGTGCAAACAGCTTGCCCCCATTCTGGAAAAGGTCACGGCGGACTATGCCGCGCGCGGCGTGAAGCTGGTGAAGATCGATGTCGACAAGAACCAGATGATCGCGACGCAGTTCCGCGTGCAATCCATCCCCACGGTCTATGCGTTCTTCCAGGGCCAGCCGGTCGCCGACCTGACACCCGCCCGCACCGAACGCGAGCTTATCGCCTTCCTGGACCAGATCCTGCCGCAGCTGCCGATCAATGCCGCGGACGGCCATGACAAGTCGCTTACCGCCTATGTGGAGACCGCGGCCGCCGCGCTGGAGGCCGGCGACTTCGCGCAGGCCGAGCAGATTTACACCGCGCTGCGTGCCGAGGAGCCGGAGGAGGAGGCGCACGCGATCGGCCTTGCCCGCGCCCTTGCCGGACTCGACAGGATCGACGAGGCCGAAGCTGCGCTCGGCGCCGTTGCCGCCGACAGCAAGGCGCCGGGGCTGGCGCAGGTGCGTGCCGCGATCGAGATGGCAAAGAAGCGCGTTCCCGCCAGCGCGCTCGGCGCGCTGGAAAGTGCGCTTACCGCGAACCCGGATGATCACGCGAAACGGCTGGAGCTTGCCGCCGCGCTTGCCGCGAATGGCGACCGCGACGCCGCGGCCGAGCACCTGTTCGAAGTGATGCGCCGCGAACCAGGCTGGAACGACAATGCCGCACGCGCGCAACTCTTGAAGCTGTTTGAGGCGATCGGCCTTGAAGACCCGTGGGTGAACGCTGCCCGCCGCAAGCTTTCGGCGCTGCTGTTCTCGTGAGCAGTTTCGGGGTCAGTTCGCTGCCGGAGGTGATACCGGTGTTTCCGCTGGAAAACGCGGTCGTGCTGCCGCGCGGCCAGCTGCCGCTCAACATCTTCGAGCCGCGCTACCTCGCCATGGTGAAGGCTGCGATGGGCGGCGACCGGTTGATCGGCATGATACAGCCCAAGGAAGACGGCAGCCTGTTTGAAATCGGCGGGCTCGGCCGCATCACGCAATTCACCGATCCCGAGAACGGCCGGCTGCTGATCGTGCTGACCGGCGTCACGCGGTTTCGCGTTGCCGAGGAGCTCGATGTGGAAACGCCCTATCGTCAGGTGCGCGCAGACTACCGCGATTTCGTGGAGGACTTCCAGGCACCGCAGCCGATGGCGGCGGTGCTGCGTTCCGATCTTGAATCCACGCTGCACACCTATCTCGATACGCAAAACCTGTCGGCGGACTGGGAAGCGGTTTCGGGCGCGGACGACGAATCGCTGGTGAATACGCTGGCCGCCGTCTGCCCGTTCGACGTGGCGGAAAAGCAGGCGCTGCTGGAAGCGAAGACCGTGCCGATCCGGGCCGCTACGCTCTGTGCGCTGATGACGCTCGCGCAGACGGGCGGCGAAAACGGATCGGGACTGGTGCATTGAGCCGCGACGTCGATCCGCGGCTGCTCGCGATCCTTGTTTGCCCGCTCACAAAGGCGCCCCTTACCTACGACCGTGAGAAGCGGGAGCTCGTCAGCAAGGCCGCGGGCCTAGCCTATCCAGTGCGTGACGGCGTGCCGGTGATGGTGATCGAGGAAGCCCGCGAACTCGGCGAGGACGAGCGTTAGGGCAGATCGCCGCGCAGCAGCGACGGCAGATCGCCCGACGCGCCGCGCGCCTCCGCCATGAAGAATCGCTTCAGCGGCGGCAGGCGGTGGACGCCGGCGAGGCCAAGGCGGCGAATCGTCGCCGCGGGACGGCCCGGAATCGCGAACAGCTTGTTGAGCACATCAGTCGCGCCCATGACCGACATGCTGTCGAAACCCCGCCAGCGCTGATAGCGCGCGAGCACCTGCGGGCCGCCGAGATCAAGCCCGAGCCGCACGGCTTCCGCCAGCACATCCGCCAGCGCGGCGGAATCGCGGAGGCCGAGGTTGAGCCCCTGGCCGGCGATGGGGTGCATACCGTGCGCGCTGTCGCCTACAAGGATCAGGCGGCGGTCTGTGTAGCGCTCGGCATGGTGGAAGCCGAGAGGGAAGGAACTGGGCTTCGCCGCGAGGCGCACCTTCCCGAGGAAGCCGCCCATGCGCTTGTCGATTTCGGCGATGAAGGCGCGTTCCGGCAACGCCAGCGTAGCCGCAGCATCGCGCTCCCGCACGGTCCACACGATCGCCGAGCGCGTGCCCGGCAGCATGGGCAGCACCGCGAACGGCCCGGCCGGGTAGAACAGCTCGAACGCGACATTGCTGTGCGGCACCTCGTGCTCGATCATGCCGACGATCGCGGTCTGGTGATAGCTCCACGCCGCGATGCGGATGCCGGCATCCTCGCGGATTTTCGATCGGCGGCCGTCTGCAGCGATTATGAGCGGCGCGGTAAGCGTGCCGCCGCTTCCGAGGCGTACGGTGACGCCCGCCTCGGTGCGCTCTATCGTAGCGGCCGCATCAGGCGCATGGATATCGATGTGGGGTGAGACCGCACCGGCCGCGACCAGCGCCATGCGCAGGTGACGGTTTTCGAACATGTAGCCGAGCGGTTCGCCCGACGCGTCACCGGCGCCGTCGAAGTGGAGGTGAAGCGGCGAGAGGCCGTCCGTGACGCGTATTTCGCGGATCGGACAGCCCTTCGGCGCGAGTTCGGTATCAAGGCCAAGCGCGGCAAGCATCCGCCAGGTCGCGCTCGCGATCGCCGAGGCGCGGCCGTCGAAGCCCGCCGCCAGGGTCGCATCGAGATCGGCACTGTCGATGACGGCGGAACGGATGCCGGAGGCCGCGAGGGCAAGCGCCGTCGTCATGCCGACGAGGCCGCCACCGATGATGATCGTATCGTGGGTATGCCGCATAGCCGAACCCTAGCCGCACATCGTATAGCGCGAAAGAGCATGATAACTGCCCAATTTTCAGGCGCGCACTTTAACGCGCCTATTTATTGTGCATTTCATATTCAGGAATCCACGAAGCTGGGCCATTCCGGGCTTGGCACGGATTTTGAAGAGACGCCGACGAGACGCATTTCGCGTCTCTGCTCGCTCGGGAACCTGGATTTTTCAGGACCGTTCCTGTCGGCCGGCCTCACCGCCGGCCGACTTTTTCTTGACCCCGGGGCGCTGCGGACTCAATCTTAGGCATGTTCGTGGGATGTTCCGCGCGGACGTTGCATTGGAACGGGGTCTACGAAGGGTCATGGCGCGCGGGGCAGCAAGCAAATCGACGGCGATCATGCCGCAAAGCTGGGTAGCGGCGCTGGAGCGCGCGGCCGTCGTGGCGGGCGGCGGCGTGCTGGTGATGATCGCGCTGGCATTGATGCTGGCCTTCGCCAGCTACGACAGCACAGACCCATCCTTCAACCGCGCCACGATCGCCGCACCGCAGAACTGGCTTGGCTACACCGGCGCCTACGTATCCGATTTGCTGTTGCAACTTGCGGGGCTTGCGAGCCTGCTTGTCGTGCCCGTGGTCGCGCTCTTCGGTGTGCGGCTGATTCAGCGGCGGGGCATCGACGGCTGGCGCCGCCAGCTCGCCGCGACGCTCGGCGCCGTGCTGCTCGCCGCAGCCGCGTTGGCGCTGCCGGGGCGCGACCTCCTCGGCGATCTTCCAGCAGGTGCCGGGGGCATCGCCGGGCTCCTGCTCGGCCGCATCCCCGAAGCCCTGGCGGGTCTCCTCCCACCGGACATGAGCCCTGCCGCCGTGACGGCACCCATCGGCGTGCTGTTGGGGCTCGGCGCGAGCGCGCTTTTCTTTTACGCGCTCGGTATCAGCCGCGAAGATATCGCCGCGCTCCGCACACGCCTTGCCGAACGCAGCAGCGAGCGCGCCGAAGCGCCGCAGCCGCGCCCCGTTCCCCGCGCGCAGCCACGCCGCGCCGCGTCGCGCGATGACGAGACCGTACCGGAAACAGCCGCCGCACCGACCAAGCGCATCGTCACGCCCGAGAAGAAAGCCGCCCCTTCGAAACGCGAGGCACGCGAGAAACAATCGCGGCTCGATCTGCGCGATTCCTACCAGCTACCGCCGCTGTCGCTGCTTTCGCCGCCGCCGAAGCCCGCCGCGCGCAAGATCGATGCAGCGAGCCTCGAACAGAACGCGCGCCTCCTTGAATCGGTGCTCGACGACTTCGGCGTGAAGGGCGAGATCGTGGAGGTGCGCCCCGGCCCGGTCGTCACCATGTATGAGCTGGAGCCCGCCGCGGGCATCAAGGCGAGCCGCGTGATCGGGCTTGCCGACGATATCGCGCGTTCAATGTCCGCGCTTTCGGCACGCATCGCCGTTGTGCCCGGCCGCAATGTCATTGGCATCGAACTGCCGAACGTGAAGCGCGAAACCGTGTCGCTTTCGGAAATGCTCTCTTCGGACGCGTTCGAGACGCAGACCGCGGCGCTCCCAATCGTGCTCGGCAAGGACATCGCGGGCGATCCCGTCGTTGCCGACCTCGCGCCGATGCCGCACCTCCTCATCGCGGGCACCACCGGATCGGGCAAGTCCGTGGGCCTCAACGCCATGATCCTCTCGCTGCTCTACCGGCTCAGCCCGCGCGAGTGCAAAATGATCATGATCGACCCGAAGATGCTGGAGCTTTCTGTCTACGACGGCATCCCGCATCTGCTTTCGCCCGTCGTCACTGAGCCGCCGAAGGCGATTCGCGCACTGAAATGGGCCGTCGAGCAGATGGAAGACCGCTACCGGATGATGGCGTCGGTCAACGTCCGCTCGCTTTCCGGCTTCAACGCGCGAGTGAAGGAAGCGCGGGCGAAGGGCGAGCCGTTCGTGCGGCGCGTGCACACCGGCTACGACAGCGAAACTGGACAGCCGATCTACGAGACCGAGACGCTGGAGTTCGATACGCTGCCGCTGATCGTCGTCGTCGTCGACGAGCTCGCCGACCTGATGATGACCGCCGGCAAGGAGGTGGAGTTCCTGATCCAGCGGCTCGCGCAGAAGGCGCGCGCGGCGGGCATCCACCTGATCATGGCAACGCAGCGGCCTTCGGTTGACGTCATCACCGGCGTCATCAAGGCGAACCTGCCGACGCGCATCAGCTTCTCGGTCACCTCCAAGATCGATTCGCGCACCATCCTCGGCGAGCAGGGTGCCGAGCAGCTGCTCGGCAAGGGCGACATGCTCTACATGCCCGGCGGCAAGCAGATCTCGCGCGTTCATGGCCCGTTCGTGTCCGACGAGGAGGTCGAGCGCGTCGCCATCCACTGGCGCGAGCAGGGCGCCCCCGAATATATCGCCGCCGTCACGGAGGAGCCCGAGGGCTCGGATGGTCAGTTCGGTCTCCCTATCGACGAGGACGACGCGGAGGCCGGCCTCTACCGCCGCGCCATCCAGGTGGTCGCCGAAAGCCAGAAGGCGTCGACGTCCTATCTCCAGCGGCAGCTACGCGTCGGTTACAACAACGCGGCGCGCCTCATCGAACGCATGGAGAAGGACGGCTACGTCGGCACGCCCGACCATGTGGGGCGGCGCGAGGTGCTGATCGACCCGGACGGCAACCGAATCTGACGGCGGTTCAACGCTGGTTCAAGCACAGTGCGGCACCATGCGCCCGGATTTGCCGCACCTCCGCGTCGGCGCTATCAGGACCCGAGATGAAAAAAGCCCTCTTTGCCCTTGCCGTGACCTTCGGCCTTTCCGCGCCTGCCGCCGCCTCGATCCCCGAGGTGAGCGCGCACCTCGCCGCGACGCGGACGATGACGGCGGATTTCCGGCAGACCGCCGAGAGCGGCGCGGTGGCGACCGGCAAACTCACGCTCGCGCGGCCGGGGAAGGTGCGCTTCCAGTATCAAAAAGACGTGCCGCTGCTCGTGGTCGCGGACGGGCGTAACCTCACCATGATCGATTATCAGGTGTCTCAGGTTTCGCGCTATCCGATCAAGCAGACGCCGCTTTCGGTTCTGCTCGACGCGAATGCCGACCTTTCGCGCTACGCTCGAATCGTCTCCTCGACACCGAAGGCGCTGACCGTGGAGGCGAAGGACAGGAAGCATCCCGAATACGGCGTCATCACCATCTTCTTCGACCGTGACCGGACCGCGCCCGGCGGCTTGGAGCTCAAAGGCTGGCGCGTGCTCGATGCGCAGGGCAATACCACGCGTGTCGATCTATCCAACATCGCCTTCAACGTACCCGTGAACGATAACGCCTTCCGCTACCGCGATCCGCGCCCACGCAGCCGCCCCGGCAGCCGATAAACGGGGATTCGGAGGCGGAACGGTCGAATTTGCTGACCAAGCGCCTGTCCGTTCATTGAAGCGACAGGATCGGCGCCTTAAATTGTCATCAGTCGGCTGGTGTTCGGGATTTGCCCCCTGTTGCCCGGACCCGCTGCCGACTTGCGTGACGAGCGCAAAAAGGGCCCCCGTCTTCTCCTCGAAGGCGGGGGCCTACGCGTTTCTGAGGCTTTGCCTGTGGGCGCCTGCCTTGCTAAGCCGCTCGCCATGTCCCGTCTCAAGATCGCCAGCTGGAATATCAACTCCGTCCGCATCCGCCTGCCCATCATCGCGCAGCTGGTGAAGGACGAATCGCCCGACATCATCTGCCTGCAGGAAACCAAGGCGCAGAATGCGGACTTCCCGCTCGCCGCGATCCAGCGGCTCGGCTATCCGCACGTGATCCTGAACGGGCAGCGGATGCATCACGGCGTCGCCATCCTTTCGAAGCAGCCGCTTGTGGAGGAACGCCGATTCGATTGGCAGGACAATGGCGAGGCGCGGCACATCGGCGTGCGGCTGCCCAGCGGCATCCTGCTTGAAAATGTCTATGTGCCCGCGGGCGGCGACATTCCCGACCGCACGCTGAATCCGAAGTTCGGGCAGAAACTGGATTTCGTGCAGCGCATGACGCGCTGGTCCGAATCGCTCCGCGACCCGACGATCATCCTCGGCGATTTCAATATCGCGCCGCTCGAATGCGACGTGTGGAGCCACAAGGCACTGCTCGACGTCGTCAGCCACACGCCGATCGAGGTGGATGCGCTCACCGGCCTGATGCAGAGCCACGACTGGGTAGACGTCGCGCGCACGCTCGTGCCCGCGCCGCAACGGCTCTACACATGGTGGAGCTATCGCAACAAGGATCACACGGTGAACGACCGCGGACGGCGACTCGACCATGTGTGGGTCTCACCCGCGATGAAGGACACGCTCGCAGGCTTCCGCGTACTGGAGCCCGCGCGGAGCTGGGAGAAGCCCTCCGATCATATCCCGCTCATCGCCGAGTTCGTGCTTTGAGCAGCGCCGAACGCGCGATCGATGCCCTGCGGCGCGGTCACCCCGTACGGGTGACCGACGGCGACGCAGCGATCGCTGTGCTCGCCATCGAACTCGCCGATCCTGCATCGCTCGCGGCGTTTGAAGGCGGCGCGCGCGCGAATGTGCTGCTGACGGACAAGCGCGCCGCCTTCCTCGGCCTCGGCAACCAGCTTGCCGCGGCGGGGATGCAGGCGGTGCTGATCGAGCGCACACCGTGGCTCGATCTCGATACGGCGCGCGCTGTCGCCGACCCTGTGCTCGATCTTGCAACGCCGCTGAAAGGCCCGTTCCGCAGCCTGCCGATGGGCGGCGTCGATCGGGCGGCTCGCGCCGCACTGAACCTCGCGAAGCACGCCGGGCTGCTGCCCGCGCTGTTCGTGATCGCGGGCGGCGCTGCGGATGACGTGGTGACTGCGGCGGACATCGAACACTTCGCGGAAACAGGCGCGCTCAAGCTCGTCAGCCGTGCGCGCCTGCCCATCAAGGTGCACGAGAAAACCGAAATCGTCGCCTTCCGCCTGCCGGGCGGGCCGGAGCATCTCGCGCTGCTGATCGGCGACCCTTACGGCACCACACCGCTCGTCCGCCTGCACAGCTCGTGCCTCACCGGCGACCTGCTCGGCTCGCTGAAATGCGACTGCGGCGATCAGCTCCACGCCGCGCTGCACGCGATCGCCGACTCCGGTGGCGGCATCCTGCTCTATCTGCAGCAGGAGGGGCGCGGCATCGGCCTTATCAACAAGCTGCGCGCCTATGCGCTGCAGGATCAGGGCTTCGACACGGTCGACGCCAATCTCCGCCTCGGTTTCGAGATCGACGAGCGTGAGTTCGCGCTCGCCGCGAACATGCTGAAGGCGCTCGGCTTCGGCACGATTCGCCTTCTGACCAACAACCCTGCCAAGGTCGCCGGGCTGGAGGCAGAGGGCATTACCGTCGCCGAACGTCTGCCGCTCAAGGCCGGTGAGGGCGCGCACAACGAGGCGTACCTGCGCACCAAGCGCGACCGCACCGGGCACATGCTGTGAGCGCTATCCGCGTCGACACCGCTGCGCGCACGCTGACGGCGTTCGGTGAGACCATCCAATGCCTGATCGGCAAGGCGGGCGCGACCGACGCAGCGGCGAAGCGCGAAGGTGACGCCATGACGCCGCGCGGCACGTACCCCATTCGCGCGCTGCTGGTACGCCCCGACAAGCTCGCCGTCCCGAACACGAAGTTGCCGTGGCGCTGGTTGCACGAAAGCGACGGCTGGTCAGACGATGTGCGCGACCCCGCCTACAACCGGCCGGTGCGTCATCCGCATCCGTTCTCGGCGGAGCACTTGTGGCGCGAGGACGGGCTTTACGACCTCATCATCATCCTCGGCCACAACGACACGCCGCCGGTGGAGGGCATGGGCAGCGCCATCTTTCTGCACTGCATGGCGGCGAAGGATTTCACGCAGGGCTGTGTTGCGATTCCGCGCGAGGCTCTGCTGGCGGTCTTGGCGCGCCTTGCACCTGGTGACATGATCGAGATCGTCTGAGGCGCTTGCCTACGAGAGATCCCGGCGTTTAACCCCACTGAAGCCCAGAATGAAGTCGGGGCCGAAAGCGCTGGAGGGGGTGTGGAAGCCCGGGGCAACCTCGCCGCCGTGAACACGGCGGGCGATCTCGACGGCGGTGAGGGCGGTGAGTGTGTAGCCTTCAGGGGTTTCGAGCTGGCTGACGGCGCTGTTTCCTTCGGCATCCGTCGCATGGCCGACGAGCACGCTGCGGCCCCGGCCGCGCGCCTCGGCATCCGGGCCGGGCGGCATCCGGTCGATCGCGCGGCCCGCGAGCCAGCGGCCGGGCGCGCTGGCGATCAGCGTCCGCAGCAGGCGGGGCATCCCGAGCGCGCGTTCGAGCGGTGGGCTCGCTTCAAAGAAAACGCGGATGTCGGGGATGCCGGTGGAATGCCACGCGGTGGAGACATCACCCCAGCTGACGCCGACGGTCGGCTTCAGACCGCGCCCGAAATCGGCGGTGCCTCGGGGTACCTCGGAAAGTTCTACGATGACCCCGCCCTCGCGCACGCGGGTGCCCGCCGCCATGCCTTCCAGCATTGTGCGCGTCGTCCCCCGGCTCGCCTCGTTGAGCCCGCCGATGACGAGATCGAGCGAGACCGCCCCGGGCAGTCGGCGCTTCAGGTGCGCGGCGAGGCAATCCGACGGCACGACGTCAAACCCCGCGCCGGGGAGCACAGCGATACCGGCCGCCTTCGCCACGGCATCCTGCGCGGCGAGGGCCTCGAACACGTCGATCTCGCCGGTGATGTCTATGTAATGCGCGCGCGCAGCTAGGCAGGCCGCCAGCATCGGCGCCGAGGTGCGCGAAAACGGCCCGGCGAGGTGAAGCACCGTACCGATGCCCGAAAGTTCACCCGAAACGTCGCCCTTGAGATCGAAGATGCGCGAGGGCAGCCCGGTTTCGTCGGCGAGCGCTTCAACCGCCTGACGATTGCGGCCCGCCAGAACCGGCTTCAATCCACGCGCGAGTGCGCGTTCCACCACCAGCCGGCCCGTGTAGCCGTTTGCGCCGTAGATGAGGATATCGCCGCCCATGTCGGGCAGCCTAGTGCGTTTCGCGCGTTCCGAACAGAGCCGAGCCGACACGCACATGCGTGGCACCAAGCTTCACGGCCGTTTCGAAATCCGACGACATGCCCATGCTGAGCCCGGAGAGACCATGGCGCGCGGCGAGTTTCGCGAGCAGCGCGAAATAGGGCGCGGGCTCGTGGTCGGCGGGGGGGACGCACATGAGCCCGGCGAGCGGAATCTGCGCTGCGCGGACATCGTCGAGAAGCGCCGGGAGATCATCGATGGCGACACCGCCCTTCTGTGCCTCGCTGCCGATGTTCACCTGTGTAAAGCAGGGCACGCGGCGGCCGGACGCAGCCATCGCCTTCGCGAGCGCAGCGACGAGCGAGGACCGGTCGAGCGAATGAATGACGTCAAACAGCGCAACCGCTTCTGCTGCTTTGTTCGATTGGAGCTGGCCGACGAGGTGGAGTTCGACACCGGGAAACGCATCGCGGAGCGCAGGCCATTTCGCGGCAGCTTCCTGCACGCGGTTTTCGCCGAACACACGCTGGCCCGCTTCGAGCAGGGGACGAATTTCATCCGCACCGAAGGTCTTGGAAACGGCGACCAGCGTCACATCGGGTTTTCGGCCGGCGAGCTTCGCGGCCTTTTCGATGCGGGCGCGAATGTCGGCGAGTGTCTCGGCAGCAGTCATGCGCTTCCCTATAGAGAGCGGGATGCGACGCCGCTACTCCCAGCGCCTGCCGGAAACCTGGCTCTTCACGGACCCCCGCATGGGCGAGGCGCTGTGGGACGCCATACGCCGCCTGCCGCGCGGTAGCGGCATCGTGCTGCGACACTACGATGAGGCGGATCGCACGGCGATTGCGCGGCGGGCGGCAAGGCTCGCGCGGCGATACGGGCATATGCTGGTGGTGGCCGGAGATTCTCGGCTCGCGCGTGCCGTGGGCGCGGCGGGAGTGCACATGCCCGATGGAGGCCGCCCGACAGGTGACGTCATAACGGCAGCGTCACATGATCGCGCAGGGCTAGTGCGAGCACGGCGCGCCGGTGCGACCCTCGCATTCCTGTCTCCCGTGTTCCCGACAACCTCGCACCCCGGCGCCCGGACGCTCGGCACCCTCCGGTTCGGGCTGATGGCGCGTGGAACGGGCATTGCCGTCGCCGCGCTCGGCGGCATAACGCCCAAGCGCTATGCGCGGATGCAATCGCTCGGCGCGCAGGCATGGGGTGCGATCGACGCCTGGAATAAGTGAGGCTTCGCGTTTGCAGCCCGGAACGGGCGAAACCGGAGCCGATCCTAGAAGCTGAAGGACGTACCCAGGTAAACCGCGCCCGCTTCGCCATCGGTGCCGAGGCGTTCGCCGTTGCGCAGCAGATAGCGGCCCGAAGGATCCGGTTCGGAGAGCTGGTAACGCACGCCGCCGATCACCGAGAGGCGCGGATTGAGCGCATAGGCGCCGCCGAGTTCGACCGTGTAGCGCTTGTCGAGGCTGAGCGGGTTCACCCAGCCGTCGGCATCGCGCTCGGCGTTAAGCTGAAGCGCAGTCTTCCAGCGGCTGCCACGATAGGAGAGGCCGAGGTCGACACCTTCGCGCTCGTCGCTAAGCACGCCGGCGATCTTGCTGTAGCCGCCGGTGAGCGCGAAGCCCCGGAGTGCCACGGACACGTCGAAATTGTATGCGGTCGCAGCTTCGGTTTCAGCCGGACGCGCGGTCTCCGGCGCGGCCGCGCGGACGACGCGCGCCGTGACGCCGAGCGCCAGTGCCTTGTTGTCGCGGCTCTTGCCTGAGGGCGTGAAGCGGAATGTCCGCTCCTGCGAAGCCCCGGCAACACCGGCGCGGCGCACATTATCGAGCATCGGCGGCGTAAACGAACCGAGCGTTTCCGCCTTCAGTGGCGTCACCACGCCTGCAGTGGTCGTGAGCTTGCGGCGGGGTTCAGAACCCTTCGCGGCAGCGGCCTTGTCGGCAGCCACTTTCTCAATCGGCTTCTTCGAAGAGGCGGCGGCGGGAAGCGCGCACAGCATCAGGCCCGCGGAAACCGCGACCAGTGCTTTTGCTGCGTATGTCCCAACCCGAATCATAACCCCCGCGCTTCTGTCGCGTGCCTGTGACAACTACGTGACAGAACTACAGTTTCCTCCGCACGAATCCGAGTCTGAATCGCTCGTTTGGCGGCGACCGACCGGGTTCGTTCGAACCTGTTGCAACATCTCAACAGCCAATGCAACGCGAAGAGGGGCTATGCGCCCCCGAAAGCGCTGCCTATAACGGCCGCCGAGCAAGCCTGATGGAGCGGAAATCCACGTGAAGACGAGTGTACGCATTACGGGTCTGGCAATTGCGCTGGCCCTGCTCGCCGCCTGCGGAGGCAAGAAGGACGCGCCGCGCGCCGACCTCGCCGCCGCGACGACGACGACGATCGGCGTCAATTCCTACCTCTGGCGGGCAAGCCTTGAAACGCTGGCGTTCATGCCGATGGCGCAGGTCGATTCGAACGGTGGCGTGATCGTGACGGACTGGTACGCCAATCCGCAGGCGCCCGGTGAGCGCGTGAAGGTCACCGTCTACATCCTCGACCGTGAGCTGCGTGCCGATGCGCTACGCGTTGCTGCCATCCGTCAGCAGCAACAGGGCGGCAACTGGATCGATGCGCCAGTGCGCGCCGGCACCGTACAGAAGCTCGAGGAAACCATCCTCGCCCGCGCCCGCGACATGCGCAGGGCCGTGTATCAGGGCTAAGGGCCAATGACGCGATTCAACCCCGCGGTCGCCGACGGCCGCTGGCAACGCATTTGGGATGAGCGCCAGGCCTTCGCGGCCGACAGCGCATCCGAAAAGCCCAAAACCTATGTGCTGGAGATGTTCCCCTATCCGTCGGGGCGTCTGCACATGGGCCATGTGCGCAATTACACGATGGGCGACGTGATCGCGCGGTTCCGCCGCGCGCGCGGTTTCGAAGTACTGCACCCGATGGGCTGGGACGCCTTCGGAATGCCAGCCGAAAACGCCGCGTTCGAAAAGAAGACGCACCCGGAAAGCTGGACGCGGCAGAACATCGCCGCGATGCGCGAACAGTTCAAAAGCCTCGGCTTCGCGCTCGACTGGAGCCGCGAGTTCGCGACCTGCGACGCCGAATACTACGGCCACGAGCAGGCGCTGTTCCTGAAGATGTACGAGGCGGGCCTCGTTTATCGCAAAGAAAGCTACGTCAACTGGGACCCGGTCGACATGACCGTGCTTGCCAACGAGCAGGTGATCGACGGCAAGGGCTGGCGCTCCGGCGCGCCCGTCGAACGCCGGCTGCTCAGCCAGTGGTTCCTGAAGATCACCGATTTCGCCGACGAACTGCTTGAAGGGCTGGGCGGCCTCGACGAGTGGCCGGACAAGGTACGGCTGATGCAGGAGAACTGGATCGGCCGCAGCCGGGGCCTAAATTTCCGCTTCGCACTTCAGGGTCGGGCGGACGGCCTCGACGTGTTCACGACTCGGCCCGACACGCTGTTCGGCGCGAGCTTCGCGGCCATCGCCGCCGATCACCCACTCGCTGCCGAGCTTGCCGCGAACAACGCGGGGCTTGCCGCCTTCATCGAGGATTGCCGCAAGACCGGGACATCCGCCGAGGCGATCGAGACCGCTGAGAAGAAGGGCTACGATACGGGCCTCCGCGTCGCACACCCGCTCGACCCGGAATGGACGCTGCCGATCTTCGTCGCGAACTTCGTGCTGATGGAATATGGCACCGGCGCCATCTTCGGCTGCCCGGCGCACGACCAGCGCGACCTTGATTTCGCGCGAAAGTATCAGTTGCCCGTGACCCGCGTCGTCGGCGATGCCGAGGAGCCGGTCGGGGACGAGGCCTATGTCGGGCCGGGGCGCCTGGTGAACTCGGGCTTCCTCACCGGCATGGAGGTCGATGACGCCATCGCCGCCGTGATCGCACGTGCGGAGGCTGAGGGCTGGGGCGAGGGGACGACGCAGTTCCGGCTTCGCGACTGGGGCGTTTCGCGCCAGCGTTACTGGGGCACACCGATCCCGGTAATACACTGCGGGGACTGCGGTGTGGTGCCGGTGCGCGAAGACCAGCTACCGGTACGCCTGCCTGCCGACGTCACCTTCGAGACGCCGGGCAATCCGCTGGAGCATCACCCGACGTGGAAGAACGCCGATTGCCCCAAGTGCGGCAAGCCAGCGCGGCGCGAGACCGATACGCTTGATACGTTCGCCGATTCGAGCTGGTACTTCATCCGCTTCGCGAGCCAGCCCGGGGACAAGCCGTTCGACCGCGCCGAGGCCGAGAGCTGGCTGCCGGTCGATCAATATATCGGCGGCGTCGAGCACGCGATCCTGCACCTGCTCTATGCGCGCTTCTGGACTCGGGCGCTGAAGGCGTGCGGGCTCATCGACCTTGAGGAGCCGTTCAAGCAGCTGTTCACGCAGGGCATGGTGACGCACGAGACTTACCGCGCCGCTGACGGCCGTTGGCTGTTGCCGAGCGAAGTGGAGCGGCGGGAGGGCGATCTATTCGAAGTAGGCGGCGGGACTGTGACTGTCGGCCGTGTCGAGAAGATGTCTAAATCGAAGAAGAACACGGTCGATCCTTCGCCGATCCTCGACCAGTACGGCGCCGATGCCGTGCGCTGGTTCGTGCTTTCCGATTCCCCGGCGGAGCGCGACCTGCAGTGGACCGAGGCGGGCATCGAAGGCGCGTGGCGCTTCGTGCAGCGCGTGTGGCGCCTGGTGAACGAAACCAAAGAGGATGCCGGCGGCGAGGACGAGGCTTTGACGCGCGCGGCGCATATCGCCATCGACGGCATCACCGCCGACATCGAGGCGCTGCGCTTCAACAAGGCCGTCGCCAAGAGCTACGAGCTTGCCGCTGCGATCGAGAAGGCCGCGCCGTCGTCGGCGCGCCGCCATGCGGTGAAGATGCTTGTGCAACTGATCTCCCCGGCGATGCCGCACCTCGCAGAAGAGGCGTGGGAAGCGCTCGGCGAAGCCGGGCTTGCGGTCGATGCGGCGTGGCCCGAAGCCGACCCCGCGATGCTGGCGCAGGACACGGTGACGATCGCCATCCAGGTGAACGGCAAGCTGCGCGACGAGGTCGAAGCCGCGAAGGGCGCGACGCGCGAGGACATGGAAGCACTGGTCCTGACCCGCGAGAAGGTGCAGCGTGCGCTGGATGGCAAAACCCCGCGCAAGGTGATCGTGGTGCCCGACCGGCTCGTGAATATCGTCGCATGAAGCGCGCGGCCGCCCTGCTGCTTCTGCTGATGGCGGGCTGCGGGCTGCAACCGGTCTATTCGGGCGGCAGCAAGGGGCCGGCCGCGACGATCCTCACCGGGATCGACGTGCCGGTGATCCCGGAGAAATCAGGCTATCTGGTGCGGCAGGCGCTGCTCGACCGCCTGCCCGACGCGAGCGGCGAGCGGCGTTACAAGCTGATCGTGAAGCTGGACGACAGCCTCAGCGGCTTCGGCGTGCGCGGCGACGATTCGATCTCGCGCGAACGGCGCCAACTGCGCGCGCGCTGGCAGCTGGTGGAAGAAACAACCGGCGCCGTGCTGATCGATGCCGCCGCGCGATCCGACGCGGGCATCGACATCGTGAGTTCCGAATATGCCGTGATCGCGGCGGAAAACGCGGCGCTCGAACGGCTTTCCGAAGAGATCGCCCAGCAGATCATCGCGCGCGTCGCGCTTTTCGCGCGCAACGAAGCGGCGCGGTGAAGGCGGCGTGAAAGCGGCCGATCGCAAGGCGATCGATGCGGCGCTGACGCACTTCGACCCCGCCACACGGCTGGTTTTGCTCTACGGCCCCGACGAAGCGCAGGCGCGCGAGATCGCGGACCGCTTCACGGCCCTGCTGGCGCCTGCCGCAGATCCGATGGGACGCATCGATTTCGAGCCGACCGCACTCTCCGGCGATCCCGCCAAACTTGCCGATGAAGCCGCCGCGGTTTCGATGTTCGGGGACCGCCGCCTGATCCGCGTGGACGGCGCGGGCGACAATTGCACCGCCGCTGTCGAAGCGCTGCTGACGGCGCCTGCCGCAGGCAATCCCGTGGTGATGGTGGGAACGGGGAGCTTGAAGGCGACGTCGGCGCTTATCAAGGTCGCGGTCGCCTCCCCACTCGCCGTCGTCGCGCAATGCTTCGTCCCCGATGGGCGCGAGGCAGTGGATATGGTGATCGACGCCTGTGTGCGACATGGCCTGAAACCCTCCCGCGAGGCGGCGGAGGCACTTGCGGCGGGGTTCGGCGCCGAGCGGGGCGTTCTGGCCCGCGAACTCGAAAAGCTCGCGCTCTACCTTAATGCCGCGCCGGACCGGGTCCGCGCACTCGAAATGGAAACGCTCGCCGAACTTGGCGCGGCGATGGCCGAATCGGATTTCGACGCGCTGGTGAACGCCGTCGCAGACGGCAATTCCGCCGAAGCGGAAGCGCAGGCGGCAAAGCTCGGCCGCAACGGGATCGTCGGAATCCCGCAACTGCGCGCGGTGGCGCGGCGGCTGGTGCTTCTCGGCGAACTGAGGCGCACGATCGACAGCGGCCGGAGCGCGAAAGAAGCCGTGGAAGCCGCGCGGCCCCCGATCTTCTGGAAAGCGCGCGACCGAATCGCGCGGGAGGCATCGGCATGGAACATGGCAGCGCTGCGCCACGGCCTTTCACGACTGCTGGAAGCCGAGCGCCAGATCAAATCGCCGGGTGCGGCAAGCCCTGAACTTCTGACATCCCGCGCGCTGCTGGCGGTCGCGCATCTGGCGCGGCGCAGGCGCTGAAAAGGCGCTGTCGACGTGGGGCTTAGTGACGCCCGGAAACGAACGTCGCCAGTCTGAGCAAACCGCGATCCACCACGGCCTGATCAAGGGGGCGTTCCAGCTCTTTCAGCAGATCCAGCAGATCCGTGTTCTGCTCCGGACATTGCGCCGACCGGGAAGATGCCCCCCCGCCATGTATGCTGCCTTTGTCCTTCTCACCCATTTTGCTTTCCGCCTCGGCGCTCTCGACCCCCATCAGGCAGGCACGATGCACCGCTTTTCTTAATGTTTCCTCACGGCGATGAACGCATAGCGGGGGATTCGGGTCCACGCCTATGCGACCGGCTGCGCCACTGCGTTGCAAGCCTGCATCACAGGGCTACGGCGCGTCAACGACAGGCGCAAACGAAAAGCCGCCCGGACCGGCGGGGGAGCACGGACCGGGCGGCGATCAAGGCCAGGGCGCACGGGGGATTTGGCGCCGCGGCCCTTTCGGGCAACGTTGGAGCACTTGGGTTGCCGCGGGGGCGGCAGTGTGCCCTTCTTTCTGCAGACCGCCCGGCAGGAACGGAGAGGAACCAGGGAAGACCGTTGGCTGATCAGTCTGCACGCACAGCTCTAGCCCCGGAATCGTAAACAAGGCGTAAACAGCACACGTATAAGTTGTTTGGACGGACAAAAAGTCGCGCGGGACGACTTTCCGTGAAGGCGCGTTAGCGGCTCAGCGCCGAGCGAAGCCGGGCGAAGGCTTCGAGATGACGCGCCCGATCGGCCTCGGCAGCCTCTCGCAGCGCCGCGCCCGATTCGGAGCCTGCCAGCGCCTCGGCAACCTCCGCAAACGGCGCCGCTGCGCGTTCGAGCCGGCTGAGCTGCAGTTCTGCTGCCGCCCACGCGCTTTCGCCCGCTTCGGCACTGGCGGCCGCCGCTACCGCGCTCTCCGCAGCCTTCAGCGTATCGGCCCATGCACCCCGCGCTACCGACAGGCGCGCTTCGAGCGTGGGAAGATCGGGCGCGGGCGTTGAAACCGCCGGCGGCGGCGCGGCAACGCAGGGACGCGCTCCAGCCGGCGCCGATTCGGCCGCAGGGCCGCACGGCGCATTCGGCGATCCCGGCACGCGCGCCAGCGATGGCCATTCGCCGCCACGGTCCGCGCAGGCGCCGAGCATCAGGGAAACGGCCAGAAAAGCCGGGAAAGCAAGGTATCGCATCGCGGCGGGACGATAGAGATGCCGCCCCTCAGCCGCAAGCGCGCGCAAACCGCCACGACAGTGCAAACACGGGCTTGAACACGATGCGCGAGGCGACTATGTAGCGCCCTCCCGTGCGCGCCCGTAGCTCAGCTGGATAGAGCATCAGACTACGAATCTGAGGGTCGGACGTTCGAATCGTTCCGGGCGCGCCAAATTTCTCTTTTTTTGTTGTGCCTCAGGCGCCGGGCGGCCGCATCCGCGGCCTTGGCTCTCCTCGCATAAGCTCGGGCGGCCGGTCGGCCTTGCGAACGAGTTCGGGTTTTTGTCCCTCAGGCGCCGGGCGGGTTTGTTTGTTGTCCCTCAAGCGCCGGGCGGCGACATCCGTCGCCTTGGCTTCCTCGCATAAGCTCGGGCGGCCAGTCGGCCTTGCGAACAAGTTCGGGTTGTTGCCCCTCAGGCGCCGGGCGGCCGCATCCGCGGCCTTGCGAACCCTGACGGGTTCGGGGGCGCTGCTTTCTGACTATCGTGTCGGCGTTTGCCCCGATAAAGCAGCGGCATGGGCGATTACCGCATTCTCGATGTCCAGCTCGACGACCGCACGATTCTGTGGCGGAGCGCGGATATCGAGCAGGAGCGGCGCGTTGCGATCTTCGATCTGCTTGAAGGCAACAGCTTCCGGCTCGTGACGGCGCGCGGCGCACCGCACGACGGCCCCTACCGGATTCGCCTGCGCGTGGAGGACGGGCGGCTCGCCATCGACATCGCGGATAGCGAGAGCGAGCATATTGAAACGATCGTGCTCGCGCTCTCTCCGTTCCGGCGCGTGATCCGCGAGTATTTCGCGGTGTGCGAAAGCTATTATCAGGCGATTCGGCAATCGACCGCGAGCCAGATTGAAACCGTCGACATGGCACGGCGCGGCATCCACAACGCCGCCGCCGAAACACTGATCGAACGGCTGAGCGGCAAGATCGAAGTGGATTTCGACACGGCGCGGCGGCTATTCACATTGATCTGCGTGCTGCACATTCGTGGCTGACGTTTTCTTCGAGAAGGGCCGGGTTACATGGCGGTGATGTCCGACAAATGGATTCGCGGGCAGGCGCTTGAGAACCGCATGATCGAGCCGTTCGTGGACAGCCAGCGCCGGGAGGGCACGATCAGCTTCGGCCTTTCCTCTTATGGCTATGACGCGCGCGTCGCCGACGAATTCAAGATCTTCACCAACGTTGATTCTGCGGTGGTCGACCCCAAGAATTTCGATTCGAACAGCTTCGTCGATCGCAAGACCGATGTGTGCATCATCCCGCCCAATTCGTTCGCGCTTGCCCGCACGGTCGAATACTTCCGGGTGCCGCGCGACGTGCTCGTCATCTGCCTCGGCAAATCCACCTACGCACGCTGCGGCATCATCGTGAACGTGACGCCGCTCGAACCCGGCTGGGAAGGCCACGTGACGCTGGAATTTTCGAACACGACGCCGCTGCCCGCGCGCATCTATGCCAATGAAGGCGCGTGCCAGTTTCTGTTCCTGCAGGGCAACGAGCCGTGCGAAACAAGCTATGCCGACCGCGCGGGGAAATACATGGGCCAGCGCGGCGTGACGCTGCCCCGGCTGTGAGGCCGTGACCGAGGAACAGACGCGCCGCGGCCTCGCGGCGGGCGTCGGCGCTTTCCTGATCTGGGGCACGATGCCTCTCTACATTCACATGTTCGCCGGGATTCCCGCAGCGGACGTGCTTGCCCATCGCGTGCTCTGGGCGTTCGTGCTGCTTGCCTTCGCCGTCGCCGCGCTCAGGGGCTGGCCCCGGCTTCGAATGGCAATGGCCGCGCCGCGCCTGATGCTGATGCTGGCCGCGAGCGGCGCGCTGATCGCGATCAACTGGCTGATTTATACATGGGCAGTGCTGAACGATCGGGCGCTCGACACGAGCCTCGGCTATTTCATGCAACCGCTGCTCAACGTCGCCATCGGCGTGCTGCTGCTGAAGGAAGCGTTTCCGCTTCCCAAACGCATCGCGATCGCGCTGGCGGCGATTGGCGTCGGTATCGTCACCGTGGTGCACGGATCGCTGCCGTGGGTTTCGATCGGGCTCGCGCTGTCGTTCGGGTTCTACGGTATCATCCGCAAATACACGGCCGTCGATCCGGTGACGGCGCTCGTCGTGGAAACCGGCTGGCTGGCCCCGGTCGCCGCCGGATGGCTGGCGATGGCGCCGCGCGACGTGTTCGGCCACGGCACGGCCATCGACATCGCGCTCGTCGGTTCGGGGCTCATCACCATCGTGCCGCTCGGCCTCTTCGGCTATGCGGCGCGGCGGTTGCCGCTCTCTACGATCGGAATGCTTCAGTATCTGGGGCCTTCGCTCGTGTTTCTCGCCGCCGTCTTCATCCTCGGCGAGCCGCTCGATATCGGCCGCCTCGCCGCCTTCGTCTGCATCTGGGCGGGGCTCGTCGTCTTCTCGATCGGCGGCTTACGTGCCGCCGCAAATCCCGCTAGACCATAACCCCATGGACAAGATCATCATTCGCGGCGGAAGGCCGCTTTCCGGACGCATCGCCATCTCGGGCGCGAAGAACGCCGCGCTGACGCTGATGCCCGCGGCGATCCTCACCGAGGAACCGCTGACGCTGCGCAACCTGCCGCGCCTCGCCGACGTCGACACGTTCGGCCACCTGCTCAACCAGCATGGCGTCTCGACGATGATCGAGGGCCACCGGCGCGGCGAATTCGGGCGCGTGATGACGATCAAGGCGGCGCGGCTGACCTCGACGCTCGCGCCCTACGATATCGTGCGCAAGATGCGCGCTTCGGTGCTCGTGCTCGGGCCGCTGCTCGCGCGCGCGGGCGAGGCGACCGTGTCGCTGCCCGGCGGCTGCGCGATCGGTAACCGGCCGGTCGACCTGCACCTGAAGGCGATGGAAGCGCTCGGCGCCGAGATCGAAGTGACGTCAGGCTATGTGAAGGCAACGACCGCGAAGGGCCTCGTCGGCGGGCGCGTCGAATTTCCGATCGTATCGGTGGGCGCCACCGAGAACGCGCTGATGGCCGCCGTGCTCGCGAAGGGCGAATCGGTGATCGAGAACGCGGCGCGCGAACCCGAAATCGTCGACCTCGCCAACTGCCTCAACGCGATGGGCGCGAAGATCGAGGGGCACGGCACATCGACGATCCGCGTGCAGGGCCGCACCAGCCTGCACGGCGCGACATATGCGGTGATGCCGGACCGGATCGAGGCGGGGAGCTATGCCTGCGCAGTCGGGACGGCGGGGGGCGAGGTGGAACTCGTCGGCGCCGATCTCGCCACGCTCGGCGTCGTCGCGGACCGGCTGCGCGATGCAGGGCTGGAGGTCGCCGCCACGGACGAGGGCGTCCGCGTGAAACGCAACGGGCCGATCCGCGCGATCGATATCGAAACGCAGCCGTTTCCCGGCTTCCCCACCGACATGCAGGCGCAGTTCATGGCGATGCTGGCGCTGGCCGAGGGCACCAGCCATCTCACCGAAACCATCTTCGAAAACCGCTACATGCACGTGCCCGAACTCGCGCGCATGGGCGCAGACATCCGCGTTTCGGGGCGCACCGCCGACGTGTACGGCGTCACGAAGCTCACCGGCGCGCAGGTGATGGCGACCGACCTTCGCGCCTCGATGAGCCTGGTGCTCGCGGGGCTTGCGGCGGAGGGCGAGACGGTGGTGAACCGCATCTATCACCTCGACCGCGGTTACGAGCATCTGGAAGAAAAGCTCTCCGGCGCGGGCGCCGACATCGAGCGGGTTTCTAGTGACTGAGCGGCTGCGGCTGCTGGCGGCGGACGAGGCGGATCTCGAAACGATTTCCGCGCTGGTGCAGGACGCCGCCGTGAAGAGCGGCGACATTGCCTATGATGCCAAAGCGCGGCGGCTCGTCATCATCGCCAACCGCTACCGTTGGGAAATCCGGCAGCCTTCACGCGTGCGCTGCGTGCTGCGGCTCGATTCGCTCACTGGTCTCAAGCGGCGGAACTGGCCATCATCCGACACGGTGCTCGATCTGCTCGCGCTGCGCTGGGAGAACGGCGGCATCGAGATCGATTTCGCGGGCGGTGCGGCGCTGCGGGCGGACGCGGAATGCATCGATGTGGAGCTGCACGACCTGAGCGGCCCGTGGGGCGCGAAACGGACGCCGCGACACCAGCTTTAGCGCTCAGCGTCCTTGAGCAGCTTGTCGCGCCCGGCGAAGAGCAGCCGGTCTTCCTCCTCGAAACCGCGATACCAGAGCACGATGCCGTAAGTGGCGAGGATCGCCGGCAGGCCGAGCACGAGTTCCCAGTAGGTAACCAGATAGCGCTGCACGAGAATGCCGACGGCGAAGGCCGCGCCGGCCGCGAGCAGCATCGGCCAGCGCCAGCCGGAAACCGGTTCGCCGAGCGTGGCGCGCAGCAGCCGCGATTTCACGACCGTTGCGAACAGCCCCGATGCGAGGAGCGCGGCGGCGGGGGCGATACCGTTCACCGCGGCATTCGGCGATTCGGCAGGAAACAGCTCCCGGAACAGCGGAATAAACAGCAGTGTAAGGCCGACCTGCACGCCGAGCGTCGCCACGGACAGCATCAGGTTGCGGTGCCGCGCGGTGTAGACGAGACAGGTTTCCGCGACCGCGCCCGTTACGTAGGCGATTTCAGCGAGCAGCAGCAGGTTGAGGATCATCGTGCCGCTGCCGAAGCCTTCGCCGACAAGATCGAGCACCGCCTCGCCGGTCATGCCGAGCGACAGGGCGATGCCGATCTGCGCGGCGAGAATCCAGAAACCGACCTGCCGCAGATGCCCGGCGATGACGGCATTGTTCGCCTGCTTGAGGCCATTGGTGATGACCGGCGCGAGGATCGGATCGAACGTCACCTTGAGCTTTTGCGGCAGCGTGACGACCTGCTGCGCGACATAATAAATGCCGAGCACGGCGGGCGTCGCGAACTGACCAAGAATCAGGAGATCGATGCGCCGCGAGGCCCATTCGATGGCGTCAGCCCCCGCGATCGGCAAATTTTCCCGCATCATGCGGAATAGGCGGACGGGGTGCGGCCGCCAGCCGCGCGGCAAGCCGAACAGACGCACGCACGGTACGATCGATGCGACGAACGCCGCGCCGAGCGAAACCGCATAGGCGATGATCATCGCGTCGGGCTTCCATTCCGGGATCATCGCGAGCGCAGCGGCGAAAATCGTGAGTACCCATGGCTCGACGATCGAACGTGCGGTGACCGTCGCGCCGACGCGGTGCCGATAGGCGAGCGCCGCGAGCGTGACGTCAGAACCGACGATGAAGATCGCCGTGAGCGGGAAGATCCTGTCCAGCCCCGAGATCTTGCTGTTGGGGAAGACGATCTGCGGCAGCGCAATCATGATGAGCGCGCCGATCAGCGACAACATCCACGCGAGCACGAGCCCATCGCCGACGACGTGGCTTTCGGGGCGATCGCCCTTGCTGAGTTCCTTGGCGAGGCCGCGCTTGAGGCCGATGGTGGCAAGCGCCGCCATCAACTCCACGATCATCGTGGCATAGGCGAAGCGCCCGAGCGCCTCCGCGCCGTAGAGCTGACCGGCGATGAACAGGAAAGGCAGGCGCGCCAACAGCCTGAGCACGAACCCGAAGAAGTTCGTGCGTCCGCCCTTCGCGAGCGCCGCGGTATCCGCGTCGCGCGTCCCGTCTTCCGCCTTTTCGGTCAAACCCGGCGCACCGGGTGGTTCGTCCTCATGGCACCGCTTTAGAGGATCGCGCGCCAAAGTGTGAGTGGATTTGCGCTGCCCGCCTCAGCCCAGAATCGCCTGGGCGCGCTCGATGTCCATCATGGCGGCGGCGCGGCTGGCGTGAAAACCCGCGAACGCGACCTGCTTCATCAGCGGGCCTTCCGAGAGCAGCAGCGCGTCACCGTAGACATCGAGCTGCCCAGCCGCCTGTTCGGCGCGGCGCAGCAGCGGCTGCACGAGCACCGCCGCAGCGAGGCTGATGTCGCCGTTCTCGGTGCGCGCGAACAGCCGCTCCAGCGCCAGCTTCACCGCGCGGCGTTCGGCATTCGCCTCCACGATCATCTGCTCTTCCTCGGTAAGCACAGGTCCGGTCGGAACCGGCGGCGGCAGAGCGGCAACCGCCACACGCGCGCGCTCGACCTGCGCCAGAAGATTGAGTGGCGGCCCCTTCGCGTCGGCAAACACATCGGCCGGGGGAAGATCGGCACCCGCCGAAAGATCCACGGGTTCGGTTTCCATGAGATCGGCGAGTTCGGCATCGATGTCGAAGGCGGCGACCTGCGAGCTGCCGGTCTCCTTCCGAATCTCTCCCGCAACGCGTTCCACGATGAACGGCTGCATCGCAAGGAAGGTCAGCACGAACAGCGCCGCCGCGGCCGTGAACAGGCCAGCCAGCATCCAGCGTTCATGCCGCGCGAGCGTGGCGGTCGCCGGAACCGATGGCACGAAGATGACTTCTGGTTTCATGAGCGACCAGCAATGTAATCGATCATGGGAACATCATGGTGAATTATTTCATTGTCGAACAGATTAAGTGATTGTTTACTTCCGTGTCTTGCGATGCCGAAATGAAACTGTTCCACATCTGAAGTAATTAACATCTTGTTAACCTCATCTTCAGCGGCAGGAAACGCCCCGGCGCTTCAGGCTGGCGAAAGGTCGGCGCTGGCAGTCTCTTCGTCGAACGGGTCTTGTTGCCGCCGCGATTGGCGCATACACGGCCCACACGGGGACGGTAACGGATACGCACGCCTTGGGCCGACTTCTGAAATCAGCACTGAAAATTTCGCTCGCCTTCGGAACCCTCCTGCTCGTCATCCTGGCGGTCGCGGTGGGCATCCAGATGTCGTCGCTGCCTTCGTTCGACGACATGATGCGGTCGCCGAACGGCCAGTCGATCCGCGTGCTATCGGCCGACGGCGCCGTGCTCGTATCGGTGGGCCCGTCCTACGGCCAGTGGCTGACTTATGACGAGATTCCCGATGTGATGGTGGATGCGATGATGGCGGTGGAAGACCGCCGCTTCCGCTGGCACCCCGGCATCGATCCGCTCGGCATCGCGCGCGCGCTGTTTGTGAGCGCGAAGACGGGCGACCGGCTGAAGGCGACCTCCACGATCACGCAGCAGCTGGCGCGCAACATCTTCCTGAACAACAACCGCACATGGACGCGAAAGGCGAAGGAAGGCCTGCTCGCGCTTGCCATCGAGCGCAAGTTCTCGAAGGAACAGATCCTCGAACTGTACCTCAACCGTGTGTATTTCGGCGGCGGCGCCTACGGCATCGACGCAGCAAGCCGCCGTTTCTACGGCCACAGCGCGAGAACGCTGAACCTGCCCGAGGCGGCGATCATCGCCGGTCTGGTCAAGGCGCCGTCGCGTTACGCGCCGTCCTCCGATCCCGAACGCGCCCGCGCGCGCGCCGCAGTCGTGCTGTCGGTGATCAACAAAATGAAGCCGCTGCCCGATCTCGCCTCCGCGCAGGCCGAACTGAAAGAGATCACGTTTGCGCCGCAGGCCCGGCAGAACAACGTGCGCTACTTCACCGACTGGGTGATGTCGCAGCTCGATATCCTGACCGACGAGACGGTGGAGCCGCTCGTCGTGCGCACGACATTGCTGTCTTCCATGCAGAAGGCAGCGGAAGACGCTGTCCGCACGCAAACGCCCGCCGGGGCGCAGGGCGCGCTTGTGGCGCTTTCGCACGACGGCGCCGTGCGCGCGATGGTGGGCGGCAAGGATTATGTCGAATCGCTCTACAACCGCGCGACGATCGCCGAGCGGCAGCCGGGTTCGGCATTCAAGCTGTTCGTCTATCTCGCCGCGATCGAAAGCGGCGTGCTGCCCGACGATCTCGTCGTCGACGAGCCCGTGCAGATCGGCGGCTGGAGCCCGCGCAATTCGAACGGGCGCTTCGCCGGGGAGATGACGGTGCGGCAGGCGTTCGCGCTTTCCATCAACACGGTCGCGGTGCAGCTCGGCGCGCGTGTCGGCTTCGATGCCGTCGCCGACATGGCGCGGCGCTTCGGCATCACGACGCCCGTGAGCCGCCAGCCTGCAACGGTGCTCGGCGCCTCCACGGTCCGACTGATCGATATGACCTCCGCCTACGCAGCCGTGGCGCGCGGCGGCATCGAGGTGCGGCCCTATGCTGTCACCACGATCGAAACCGGGCGCGGCCGCAAGCTTTATGAGCGCCAGGCGGAAAATCCGCGCGTGCTCGTCGCGCCATGGGTCGCCGCGAACATGACCAATCTGCTGCAGGCGGCGGTCGAGACCGGCACCGGCCGTCAGGCGCAGATCGACCGTCCGCTCGCGGGCAAGACGGGCACGACCAGTTCCAACAAGGACGGCTATTTCGTGGGCTTCACCGGCGATCTTACCGCCGGCGTCTGGATGGGCCGCGACGACAACAAGCGTGTCGGCGGGCTGCAGGGCGGCGTCGCACCCGCGCGCGCCTTCGCGTCGTTCATGCGCGTCGCGACCAAGGGGATGCCGGTCGTGGAGCTGAACAGCAAGATCCAGATCGATGATACGCTGAGCGAGCCCGATGCGGAGGTCTATGGCCTTGACGGCACGATCGCGGGGTATCCGGACGAATATTACCGCGGCGGTCCCGATTATCAGGGCGCGATCGAGGTGCCGGTAGACGGCGACGGCAACCCGCTGCCGCGTGTGCACAGGCCGGGGACACTCGACAATGCGTGGCTGGAAGAGGCCGCGCCGCCCACGGAACCCTCAGCGGCGCCCGATCCAATGTAGCGCGGCGCCGTGCGCGGCGAGCCAGCGCGTCGCCTTGCGCGCGGTGGCACCCGACAGGCGGCTGCACAGAGCGTGAAACTCCGGCCCGTGATTATGGTGGACGATGTGCGCCACCTCGTGCGCGGCGACGGCACGGCGCACATATTCCGGCGCCATCACCAGCCGCCAGCTGAACGCGAGCGCGCCCTGGCTGCTGCAGCTGCCCCAACGGCCGGTGGTATCGCCGAGGCGGATCGGCGGCGGCGGCAAGCCGATCTCGGCGGCAAGCGCCGCGCAATCCTCCGCGAGCAGCCGCATCGCCTCGCGCCGCAGCCAGGTTTCAACGCGGCGCGGCAGTGCCTCCGCAGGACCGCCGATAAGGAGCACGTCGCCCTCCAGCCGGGCGGTGCGCGGCAGATCGGCCCGCCATTCGATCCTGATTTCGGTGTCGCCATAGGGAATATCGGCCCCCGGCGCGAACGGGCGCGGCGTCGGCCATTTCTGCGTGCACGCCGCGATCCACGGCTTCTGCGTTTCAAGAAAAGCGGCTGCGCGACGGTGCGAAATGCCATTGGGCAGCGTGAGACCAATGCAGCCGAGCGCGGCATCGGCGCGCAGCGTCATGCGCCGCGCGCGCGGGCTGACGCGCACGCGCAGCGGCACAATGCGGCCATCGATATCGAGCACGTCGGGGAGAACCGGTTTTCGCGACAGCGTGCGCCGCAGAAACGCGAGACTCACAGTTCCCGGTCCAGCATATGATGTTCGAGGGGACCGGCCTCGTCCTCCGAAACCGTCCATCCGCTTACCGATTCGCCGGCGCGCTTCACGCTTTCCGGGTCGCCCGTGATCAGCGGATGCCATTCCGGCAGCGGCTCGCCGCGTTCCAGCAAACCGTAGGCGCAGGTGGAGGGGAGCCAATCGATGCTGCGCAGCTTCGCCGGGGTGAGCCGCACGCAGTCTGGAATGTGCGCGTGGCGGTTGCGATAATCCGAGCAACGCCCCGTGCGGCGATCGAGCAGGCGGCAGGCAACGTTGGTGGCGACGAGCTCCCCGGTATCCTCGTCCTCCAGCTTGTGCAGGCAGCATTTGCCGCAGCCGTCGCAGAGCGATTCCCACTCCGCGCGCGACATGTCTTCAAGACGCTTCGTTTCCCAGAAACGCGGCGTCAACGCACCCATTTCGCAAGGCCTGCGGCGATTGCGGCCGCATCATCCGCGCGCTCGAAATACATAACGGGCTTTCCGTCCGGGTCCATCAGATAGATGAAGGCGCTGTGATCCATCAGGTAGTTCTGCGGATCGGTGCCTTCGCCCTTCGCGGCATAAACACGGTAGGCGCGCTTTGCAGTGTCGATTTCCGCCTGCGTGCCGGTGAGACCGACGAGGCGCGGGTGGAACGCCGCCACGAACTCCTTGAGCACGGCGGGCGTATCTCGCGCCGGATCGACGGTCACGAACACGGGCTGCACGCGTGCGCCGAGGGCAGGATTCGACGCTTCGAAACTTTTCAGGCCCTGCGCAATGCGCTGCACATCCACAGGGCATACGTCCGGGCAGAAGCTGTAGCCGAAATAGATGAGGCGGTACTTGCCCTTCAGGCTGTCGTTGGTGACGCGCTTGCCGTTCTGATCGGTGAGCGCGAAATCGCCGCCGATGGGCGCACCGGCGAGCGGCGGCTCCTCCACGCCCTGCGCGGCGGGCTTCGGCGCGGCGAGCCAGATGAACGCCGCGACAAGCGCGACGGCCGCGGCAAGCAGCAGCGCAATGCGAAGAAAGGAGAGGCGACGCGGTTGTTTCATATTCAGCTTGTCCGGCCTATAGACCAGCTTTGCCCCCGGGGACAAATCGGATCCGTGCCACATGTCCAGCCTGCGTAATCTTGCCGCTCTTCTCATGACGTTCGCCGCACTGTCGCTCGCCGCGCCCGCCGCCGCACAGTTTTCGGACCGCTACAATTTCTTCAAGGCGGTGAAAGAGGGCGACGTGCTGAAGGTGAAGTCGATGATCGACCAGCCCGGTTCGACACTGATCGACATGCGCGACAATGATTCGGGCGAAATGGCGCTGCACATGGTGACGCGCCGCCGCGACGTGCCGTGGATGAACTTCCTGATCGCCAACGGCGCCAGCGTGAACGTGCGCGACAAGGACGGCAATACGCCGCTGCACGTCGCCGCGCAGCTCGGCTACATCGACGGCATCCAGACGCTGGTGCGCCGCAAGGCGGATGTAAACGCGGTGAATAGCCGGGGGGAAAGCCCGCTCGTCGTGGCTGTGCAGCAGAGGAACGCCATGGTCGTGCGTGAGCTGCTGAACGCGGGCGCGAAACCCGATCTCGCCGACCATGTCGCAGGAATGTCCGCGCGCGATTATGCCGAGCGCGACCGCCGCGCCGCCGCGATCGTGCGCATGTTCAAGGACAACGACAACAAGGCGAAGGCTGACGAAACGAAGCCGACGACCGTGCTGCCGCTGCCGAACCCGGGCAACTGACGGGCCGCGGCGTGCCGCAGCCCCAATCTCTCCAGCAGACGCCGCTGCCGACGGCGCTCGGCACCGCTGGCGTCCGCGTGCGCACGCTCGTCACCATCCGCTGGATGGCGATCGCCGGGCAATCGATCGCCTTCCTTGTCGTGCACCTGCTGCTCGGCTTTCAGGTGCCACTCGCGGCGGCGGGCGCCGCCATCCTCGCATCCGCGCTGCTCAACATCGGGCTTTCGACGCTCTACGCGCCGACCGCGCGTCTTGTCGGCGTCGAAGCGCTGCTGCATCTCGCATTTGACCTGCTGCAGCTCGGCGTGCTGCTTTACCTGACGGGGGGCCTCGCCAATCCTTTCAGCGTGCTGCTCGTCGCGCCGGTCACGATTTCCGCGACGCTGCTGAGCGCGCGCGCCACGGTGGCGCTCATACTCATCGCGATGGCGACCCTCGGCGTGCTCTGGCAGTGGTCGCTGCCGCTGCCCTGGGCCGGGCCGCCGCCGGTGCTGCCGCCGATCTATGTGCTCGCGAGCCTCGTCGCGCTCGGCTTCACCGTTGTGTTCCTGGCCATCTATATACTCCGCGTCTCGCTCGACGCGCGGCGCTGGCAACAGGCGCTGGTCATCACGCAGGCGGTGCTGGAGCGCGAGACGAAGATGTCGGCGCTCGGCGCGCTCGCCGCGGCGTCCGCGCACGAACTCGGCGGCCCACTCGGCACGATCAGCCTCGTCGCGCGCGACCTTGCCGAAACGCTTGGGGGTGATCCTGATTTCGGCGAGGACGTCGCGCTGCTCGATCGTGAAGCCAGGCGCTGCCGCGAGATCATGACCGATCTTGCCCACCGCGCCGAAGTGGATGCGCCCTTCCCGCACGTGCCGCTGCGCGTGCTGCTGCACGAGGTGGCGCAACCCTTTGAGGCGAGCGGCAAGTCCGTGATCGTCGAGGCGCCCGCCACTGTGGTGGCGCGCACGCCCGAACTGCTGCACGGACTCGTCAACCTCGTCGACAACGCCGTTCGCCATGCGGAGCGCGCTGTTCGGATCGCGGCAGTGGCGGACGCTGAAGCCGTGACGCTGCAGATCACCGACGACGGCGCAGGCTTTCCGCCCGAACTGCTCCCGCATCTCGGCGAGCCCTATCTCGGCCCGTCGCGCTCGGCGCGCGGCGGCACGGGGCTCGGCATCTTCATCGCCACGACGCTGATCGAACGCACCGGCGGCGCACTCACGTTCCGAAATGCCGCAGGGGGCGGAGCGGTAGTCGAAATCACCTGGCCGATCGCCTATATCGCGGCAGGAACGGAAGGACTGGCATGACCACCGAAACCGAAACCGGCGCTCCGCCGGCTGCTGATCGCACGCTGCTGCTCGTCGACGACGACAACGCCTTTCGCCAGCGGCTGGGCCTGACGCTCGAGCGCCGCGGCTACACGGTCGCGGCCGCCGCGAGCGTTGCAGAGGCGCGCGGCATCGCGGCTGAACTGAAACCGGCATACGCCGTGCTCGACATGCGGCTTGGCGATGGCAACGGGCTCGACCTCGTCGCGGAGCTGCGCGCGCTCAGGCCCGGCATCCGCATCGTGATGCTGACCGGCTACGGAAACCTCGCCACCGCCGTTGCCGCCGTGAAGGCGGGCGCGGTCGATTATTTGCCCAAGCCCGCCGACCCGGACGCGATATTGAACGCGCTGCTCGCGCCCGGCGAAGCGAAGCCCGCCCCACCCGAGGAGCCGATGTCGGCCGACCGCGTGAAGTGGGAGCATATCCAGCGCGTCTACGAGCTGTGCGACCGCAACGTTTCGGAAACCGCGCGTAGGCTGAAGATGCACCGGCGCACGCTGCAGCGCATCCTGTCGAAACGCTCGCCGCGTTAGGATAATTCCCCGAAAAACGGGTCTTCGGAGCGTTGGAAGCGGCTTGCCGCGAGCCGGCCGAAGCGCAGGATTTCCGTGCGGCGACGCGCAGCGGAAAGCGGGTTTGTGGGTGCGTTGCGCAGAATCGCCGCATCGAAGCGGTCTGCGACGATCACGCCGCTGATTTCCGGCCGGAACGCAGGCTCATCGAGAATCGCCGCCGGAATGTGCGGCGGCACCGCCCAGAAGAAGCGATCGCAGAAATCAAGATAATCGGGCCACTTCATGTCGCCGCGCAGATCGGCGAGCGACACCTTCACCTCGCAGATCACGATCTCGCCCTTCGCATCGATCGCATACACGTCCGCGCGGCGACCGTTGCGCAGCGGCACCTCGGCAAGCGCGGCAAGGCCGAGATGATGGAACATGCGCGTGACCCCGCGCACGACGTCACACGCGACCATCGGCGATTGGGCAGGAAGGGCAGCAGGGCTCATCCGCCGCACTCTAGCAGAACAGGACGGGAACGAAAGTGGTCTAGCGGTAGAAGATGTGGCCGCCGATACGCCGCGTCTGTTCCTTCACGCGGCGCCAACCTGGCTTCACGTAGGTCGCATGGAAGAACGTCGCTTTGTCGGTGACGTCCTGCCAGCCCTGGCCGACGGCGATGATCGCGATGGCTTCGGCGCGCTTCCACGCCGGGCCCTTCACGGCCGGAATGTCGGGCTTGCCGTCGAACGTGAAGGAGAATTGTCCGCTCTGATAGACGACGGCACAGATATCATTGGGCCACCGATCGTTTTCCGCGCGGTTCAGGATAACCTGCGCCACCGCGAGCTGACCTTCGAGCGATTCGCCGCGCGCTTCGTAGTAGATCGCGCTCGCGAGGCAGCGCATGTCGTCTTCAAGATCACTACGATGCATATCGGCGACGTCGCCGACAAGCATGGCGAGATCGAGCGTCGGGCCGGTTTCCTCGGAGATGCTGAGGCCGACACGCGGCGTCTGGTCAACATCGAGCTCGTTCTCAAGGCGGACCGGCGAGAACGGCAGGCCCTGCTGGTCCGCCATCGGCACGTCGAGCGCGATCGCGGCAGGTTCAAGGTTGCTGACGATGTGATCGCCCGCCACCGGGGCGGCGCTAGGCCACACCATCGCGATCATCGCCGCGCAGAACGCGACGAGGCCGATGCCCCGTATGGATTTAGACATGGAAGGGTCCGCTCGTTGTCCGGGGCCGTCCAAGGGGACGAGCGGGGCCGAAAATCAGGCCGCCAGCGCCGGGAGTTCAACATCAGCACCAGCCCAGAAGGCTCGGCGCATAATCATTTCGCGGTGCGGATTGCCTTCCGGACAGTCGAAAGTCAAGAAGTTGTTAATCTTTGTCGACAAAGCGCCCTGGATTCTCGATATCCAGTTCGACGATCCACAGATCGGGATCGAATTTCCTGCGCTTTTCCAGCGCTTCTTGTGCAGCGGGATCGCGCTCTTCGCGGTTTTCAAAGATCGGCTGCCACGAGACCTTGCCGTCTCCCATATTCACGCGGGAAAGCGCCGTTATCGTACCGGAAGACTCGCGCAGCAGAAGCAGAACGGCACCCGAATCAGGCTCGCCCTTGGCAATGACGGTCGCGAATCCGCCCGCAGCCTCGACGCGTCGGCGAAGCGCGCCGACCCATATGTCCGTTTTGATTCGCATCCGCGCCGATCAGGCGCTTGCGGCCGCGGCGTGTCTAGGCTGATCCGGCTTGGCATCGAGCAGGCCCAACATGCGCGCCTTGTCACCCAGCCGCTGCAGCCCGCCCGAATCGCCATCGACGAAGACAAGGCCCATCAGCCCCTGGTCCGCCCATGCGACAAGGCACGGAAACGTGCCGTATTTGGGGAGGAACAGGTGAAGCGCGGTGCCCTTCGCCAGCATCTGCTTGCAGGCGATGCGCGCACCGCTTGTCGATATGTCACGCACAATGCACCCGAACTGCCGGTCGATCAGGCGAACCTCGCCCTTGAACACGACCTGACGGCGGCCCGCGAGGCGCGCCGCTTTGCCTTCAGCCGGGGTGACTTCGATGCTCATGCCGCTTCGCTATGCCCGACTCCGCTTAAAAGCGCGTAAAGAGCATCACTATTGTTGGTGCCGCGCAGTTTATCGACGAGGCGACGGTCGCGGAACATGCGACTGATCTGCGCCAGCGCCTTCAAATGATCTGCGCCGGCATCCTCGGGCGCGAGCAACATGAACACGAGATCGACGGGCTGACGGTCGATCGCTTCGAACTCGATCGGCGGATCGAGTTTCGCGAACAGGCCCTGCACGCTCTTGAGTTCAGGAAGTCGTGCATGTGGCACGGCAATACCGCCGCCGAGCCCTGTGGAGCCCAGGCGCTCGCGCTCCAGCAGGACCTCCATGAGTCGCGCTTCGGGCACACCAACAACCGGCGCGGCAAGCGTGGCAAGCTGCTGAAGCAGTGCCTTCTTGTTGCCGGCGCGGAGTCCTGTGTGGACTGTTCGCGGTGTGACGAGATCGAACATGGCTGAGCTTATACCCCAAACCGTCTGGAAGGGC
Source organism: uncultured Sphingosinicella sp. (assembly GCF_963974575.1). Lineage (NCBI taxonomy): Bacteria > Pseudomonadati > Pseudomonadota > Alphaproteobacteria > Sphingomonadales > Sphingosinicellaceae > Sphingosinicella > uncultured Sphingosinicella sp. The sequence goes on from NZ_CAXBBQ010000001.1 coordinate 310,689, forward strand.
CGTTAACGCGCCGCCGCTCAGGCGGCGGGCGGTTCGACCCAGCCGATGTGCCCGTCTTCGCGGCGGTACACCATGTTGTAGGCGCCCGTGCGGCTGTTGCGGAACATCAGCGCGCCGGTGTGCCGCAGATCGAGCATCATCACCGCATCGGAGACGCTGGCGTCGGGAATGTCGACGCGGGTTTCGGCCACGATGAGAGGGTTGTCGGCGCTCTCGCCGGTGTCTTCCACCTCTTCATCGGCAGCGCGCAGCACGCGGTATTCGGCATCGAAGGCGATATCCTTCACGCCGTTCAGCCGGTGGTGATCCTCAAGCCTGCGCTTGTAGCGGCGCATCTGCTTGTCAATCTTTTCGGCTGCGCCGTCGAAGCCGAGCTGCGCGGTGTGCATCGCGCGGTCCGACGCTTTCAACACGAGGCCCTGCGTCAGTTGCATCAGGATATCGCAGACGAATCCGGCATCGTGCGGACCCGGCTTCAGCGTGACGTTCGCGCCGGTGGCGCGCACCCCATACTTCTGCACCATCGCGCCGAGCGTGGTTTCGATATGCGTTGTCAGCGAAGCGCCGACATCGATCTGCTGACCGGAAACGCGGATATCCATTTCGGTCCATCCTTTCTTTTTGGCCTCGCCCGCCGGTTTGCCGGGCGATGGCAGTAAACGCTTACAGGATACGCCCTTCGGCGCATCCCACCCCAACACAAAACTCAACCCGTGCCCGTCTGCTCCCACAGCGGATTTTTCAGCAGCTTCAGGAAGGCAGCGTGCCGCGCCAGCTCTTCAGGCGTCGCGGCGTGCGGGCGGGGCGCCACGTAGCTGCGTTCGACGCGAACCGCAACCGTTTCCTCATGCGTGGCCGCCTGGCCGAGCGACATGCCGATCTGCCGGCCGCCCATGAGCTCTACATAGACACGCGAAAGCAGCTGGGCATCGAGCAGCGCGCCGTGCTTGTCGCGCGCGGTCAGATCGATACTGAAACGCGTGCAGAGCGCATCGAGCGAATGCTTCGCGCCGGGAAACTTCTTGCGCGCCATCGTCAGCGTGTCATCGACCCGCTCGATCGGGATCTGATCGTGGCCGCAGTTGCGCAGTTCCCAGTTGATGAAACGCCGATCGAACTCGGCATTGTGCGCGATGAGCCGTGCATCGCCGATAAAGGCCATGAATTCAGCGGCAATCGTTGCAAACGTCGGCTTGTCGGCGAGGAACTTGTCGGAAAGCCCGTGCACGGCCTCTGCCTCGGCGGGCATCGGGCGGCACGGATTTATGTACGCGTGGAACGAGCGCCCCGTTTCGATGCGGCCGACGAGTTCGACGCAGCCGATCTCGCAGATGCGATGCCCGTCCGACGGGTCGAGACCCGTCGTCTCGGTGTCGAAGATGACCTCACGCATGACTTGCAATATCGGACTCCATGACGCCTGAGACAAGAGACGAGATGATAGATTTCGGCCCGCGTTTCGCGCAGGCTCTGCCCTGTATCGATCACGAAATCCGCACGGCGGCGCTTTTCACGATCGCGCATCTGCGTGGCAAGGATCGCGGCGAACTTTTCGCGGCTCATTCCCGGCCGCGCCAGCACGCGCCGCCGCTGCACATGCGCAGGCGCGGACACGACAACGGTGGCGTCGACATGCGCGTGGCCGCCGCCTTCGAAGAGGAGGGGAATATCGAGCGCGACGATCGCCGCGCGGTTTTGCCGCGCCTCGGCCAGAAACGCCTGCTGCGCCTCCCGCACCAGCGGATGCACGATTTTTTCCAGGCGGCGGCGGGCTTCAGTGTTGCCGAACACGGCTGCGCCGAGTTTCGGGCGGTCGACACCCTGGGGGCCGGTCGTACCTGGGAACGCTGCCTCGATCGCTTCGATCGCCGCGCCACCGGGGCCCTGCAGCCGGTGCACCTCGGCATCGGCATCGAACACGGGTACGCCCGCGCGCCGCAACATTGCTGCGACGGTCGACTTTCCCATGCCGATTGAGCCGGTGAGACCCAGAACGATCATTGTGTGAGCAGCGCCTTCAACGCGTCCTCGCAGCCTTCGGGCGGAGGCGCGCCGAAAAACAGCGAAAAGGCGATGGCGGCCTGACCGATCAGCATTTCGAGGCCGTCCACGGTTTCAAGGCCGCGCGCCTCCGCAGCCTTGAGAAGCCCGGTTTCAAGCGGGCTGTAGACGATGTCGTAGACGACGGCATCGTCAGCAAGCGGTGAGAGATCAAGATCGAGCGGCGGTTGCCCGGTCATGCCGAGCGCGCTTGCGTTCACCAGCAGCGCGGCTTCGGGAAGTGAGGCGTCGAGCGGCTTCGCCGACCCCTTGAGGCCGAACGCGGCCAGCAGCCCCATCGCCTTCAGCGGGCTGCGGTTCAGCACCGTAACAGGCCCGACCTTCGCCTTGGACAAGGCAAAGAGGACCGCGCGCGCCGCGCCGCCCGCGCCGACGACCGCAACCGGCCGGCCTTCGAGATCGAGGTCCGCGATCGGCGCGAAGAAACCGCCGGCGTCCGTGTTCGTGCCGAACAGCGTGCAGTCTTCGGCGCGTGCGATCGTGTTCATCGCGCCGATGCTCGCGCGGACGCCGCCGGGGTCAGCGACATGATCCATCACCGAGATCTTGTGCGGAATCGTGACGTTGCACCCGCGCCAGTGCGGGTCGCCCCGGCGGGCTTCGATGTAGGCAGCGAGCTCTTCGGGCTTCACGTGCGCGCGGCGGTAGTCGGCGACGATCCCGAGCCGATCTAGCCAGAATTTGTGGATGAGCGGCGATTTTGAGTGGCTGATCGGATCGCCGATCACCTCGGCATAGGGCACGGTCATATCGGCATCACGCTGCGGGTTCTGAGATAATCGAGCACGGCGAGGAGAGGCAGGCCGCGGATCGTGAACTGGTCGCCGTCGACACGCGCGAAAAGCTGCGCACCCTGTCCCTCTATATGATAGCCGCCCACCGACCCCAGCAGGACGTCTCCGCAGGTATCGAGATAGGCATCGAGGAACGCGTTCGAAAAGTCCCGCATCGTGAGTTTCGCCACGCCGACGAACCGCCACACGGCGATGCCGTTCTCCGCCACGACGGCTGCGGACACCAGCCGGTGCGTGCGGCCGCGCAAGCTGCGGAGCTGCGCGGCAAGCGTTTCGCGGTCGGGTGCCTTGTCGATCATCGTACCGTCGTCGAGCGCGACGACCGAGTCGCTGCCGAGCACCAGCGCAGAAGGGATCTTGCGCGAGATCTTCACGGCCTTGGCTTCGGCAAGCGCATCCGCCACCCGGCGTGCGTCCGCGCCTTCGGACAGAAGCGCACGCTTCAGTTCAGCCTCGTCGACCATCGGCGCCAGCGCTTCGAACGGCACACCCGCCGCCGTCAGCATCGCCTGCCGTGACGCGCTCGTCGACGCGAGAACGAGTGACGTCATGCCGCCGAACCGTTGGCACGCGCCTCGGCGCGCTCGTTGTAAAGATTGATGATTGCCGCCGCCGACTCCTCGATCGAACGGCGCGATACGTCGATCACCGGCCAGCTGTTGTCGGCGCAAAGCCGCCGCGCCGCGGCGACCTCCTTGGTCACCTCATCCATGTCGACATAGGCGGTCTCGGGCGCCTGCGCGAGGCTGAGCAGCCGGTTGCGGCGCACCTGCACCAGACGGTCGGGGTTGGTGGTGAGGCCGACGACCATCGGCTTCGACAAACGGAAAAGCTGCTCAGGCGGGCGGCTCGTGGGCACCAGCGGCAGGTTCGCGGTCTTGTATCCGCGGTTCGCAAGATAGATCGAGGTCGGCGTCTTCGATGTGCGTGAGACGCCGATCAGCAGAATATCGGCCTCTTCCCAATTGTCGGCGCCCTGCCCGTCGTCGTGGTTCATCGTGTAGTCGATGGCCGCGACGCGGCGGAAATACGCCTCGTCCATCTGGTGCTGGCGGCCGGGCCGCGCGGCGGCGCGCTGGCCCAGAACCGCCTGTAGACCTTCGATCACCGGATCAAGCACGCCGACCGCAGGCAGCCCCATCGCCCGGCACCGCGCCTCGAGGTGGGTGCGCATATCGGCGTTGACGAGCGTGAACAGCACGAGACCGGGGCGGCTCGCAATATCCATCAGCACGCGATCGAGGTGGCCCCTGGAACGGACGAGCGGCCAGAAATGCTTGATCGTCTCGACGTCCTCGAACTGCGCGAGGCCGGCTTTCGCAACCGATTCAAGGGTTTCGCCGGTCGAATCGGAAACGAGATGCAAGTGCAGCCGCATGTGTCGCCTCCTGCCGCGCGGTTGTGGATAAGCCCCCGGACGACTCGATTAAGGACTCACGGGATAACCGGCAAGCGGGTGGTCGTTCATCCTCCCGCCGGGCGGCAACGGCAAATCATCCCCAGGTGGATACTCCAAAACACTTCCTGTGAATCCGGTGGATAAGTTGGGCTGCGCGATGCAAACCCGCGCGATGCTTCGACGGCCTGCGTCATGCTTGCCTGTGGACTTCACAGGAAACCCCGTTATCCCCAGCCCAACAATCAACCAAAACCATTTCTATATATTTATAAGAGAAGAGATATGGGGTTCCGGTCCTTGCTCGCAGTGCTGAACGGTGAACGGCAGGCTGTGCCGCCGGTGTGGTTCATGCGTCAGGCGGGGCGCTATCTGCCGGAGTATCGCGCGCTTCGGGCCGATAAGGGCGGTTTCCTCGCGCTCGTGTACGACAGCGAGGCTGCGGCGGAGATCACCCTGCAGCCGATCCGGCGCTTCGGATTCGACGGCGCAATCCTGTTTTCGGACATTTTGATCGTACCCCACGCGATGGGCCAGGCGCTGACGTTCACGGCAGGCGAAGGACCTCAGCTTGCGCCGCCGCTCGCGAATGCACGCCTGGAGGATTTAAGCGGAGCGCCGCATCACCTCGATGCGATTTACGAAACGGTTCGGAAGGTTGCCGCCGCGCTTCCTGATGAAACGACCTTCCTTGGCTTCGCTGGGGCCCCGTGGACGGTCGCGACCTACATGGTGGCGGGCGAGGGTAGCCGGGACCAGGCGGCGGCCCGCCTGATGGCCTACAGGGAGCCGGAACGCTTTTCGGCGCTGATCGACGCGATCGTGGATGTCACCGTGGAGTATCTCGCGGGTCAAATTGCTGCTGGCGTCCATGCCGTGCAGATCTTCGACAGCTGGTCTGGCAGTCTTGCGCCCGATGAATTCGATCGCTGGGTGATCGCGCCGACACGCGCGATCGTGGAGCGGCTGAAGGCGCGCGCTTCCGTGCCGGTTATCGGTTTCCCGAAGGGCGCGGGTGGCAATCTGCCGCGCTATGCGCGCGAAACCGGCGTTGATGCTGTCGGGCTCGATGAAACCGTGGACCCCGCGTGGGCGGATGTGGTGCTGCCGAAGGGCCTGCCGGTGCAGGGCAATCTCGATCCCTTGCTGCTGCTCGCGGGCGGGGACGCGCTTCCCGGGGCCGTACGGCGCATTCGCGAAGCGCTTGGGCGCCGCCCGCATGTGTTCAACCTCGGCCACGGCATCGACAAGGAAACGCCGATCGCCCATGTCGAAGCCGCGCTCGCCGCGATCCGGAAGCCGCTCTGAATGGAAAGCTGGGTCGGCTGGCTCGGCGCTGCGCACCTCTGGGTGCGGGCCTTCCACATCATTTTCGTGATTTTCTGGATGGCGGGCATGTTCATGCTGCCGCGCTATCTCGTCTACCAGCACCCCACCCTGCCCGGTTCCCCCGAGGAGGCGCTGTGGACGACGCGCATCGCGCGGCTCCGCAAGATCATCGTCGGCCCGGCAATGGTGATCGTGTGGGCGCTGGGCCTCGCGCTCGCCTTCAATCTCGGCTTTGCGGGCAACGGCTGGCTTTGGGTGAAACTCGCGATCGTGTTCCTGTTTTCGGGATTCCATGGCTGGATCGTCGGTGTTTCGAAGACAATGGCGCGCGGCGAACGGCCGGTGAGCGAACGCGGGCTTCGGATGCTGAACGAACTTCCGAGCCTCGTCACGATCATTGTCGTGTTGCTTGCGGTGCTCCGACCCTTCTGATCGGCTTGACTTCTACGGGGTGCGTTCCTAAGTCGAAAACCAAGTCCTCGTCCTGAGGCGCCCGCGCGGGGCTTTGTTTCGATTTTCCTCGTATCTCCCCGGCGCCGAATACCACACGATTCACCGAAGGCCCCCCGATGGTCATGCACCTTAAAGACCTCAAGAAAAAAACCCCCGCCGACCTCGTTGCCATGGCCGAAGAGCTTGGCGTCGAGGGCGCGTCCACGATGCGCAAGCAGGATCTGCTGTTCTCGATCCTGAAAGCGCTTGCCGACAACGATGAGCAGATCATGGGCAGCGGCACCATCGAGGTGTTGCCCGATGGCTTCGGCTTCCTGCGCTCGCCCGAAGCGAACTATCTCGCCGGGCCGGACGACATCTACGTGTCGCCCAACCAGGTCCGGAAATTCGGCCTGCGCACCGGCGACACCGTCGACGGCGATATTCGCGGTCCCAAGGACGGCGAGCGTTATTTCGCCCTGACGAAGCTCTCGCTCATCAACTTCGACGATCCCGAGCAGGTCCGTCACCGCGTCAATTTCGATAACCTGACGCCGCTCTATCCCGATGAGAAGCTGACGCTCGACACGCTCGACCCGACGCTGAAAGACAAGTCGGCACGCGTCATCGATATCATCGCGCCGCAGGGCAAAGGCCAGCGCGCGCTGATCGTCGCGCCGCCGCGCACGGGTAAGACCGTCCTCCTGCAGAACATCGCCAAGGCGATCACCGACAACCACCCCGAGGTGTTCCTCATCGTGCTGCTGATCGACGAGCGGCCCGAGGAAGTGACCGACATGCAGCGCAGCGTGAAGGGTGAGGTTGTCTCCTCAACCTTCGACGAACCGGCCACGCGTCACGTTCAAGTCGCTGAAATGGTTATAGAAAAGGCAAAACGTCTCGTCGAGCACAAGAAGGATGTCGTCATCCTGCTCGATTCGATCACGCGCCTTGGCCGCGCTTACAACACCGTCGTGCCATCGTCGGGCAAGGTGCTGACAGGCGGTGTCGACGCGAACGCCCTGCAGCGCCCCAAGCGCTTCTTCGGTGCCGCGCGTAACATCGAGGAGGGCGGTTCGCTCTCCATCATTGCCACTGCGCTCATCGACACCGGCAGCCGCATGGACGAGGTGATCTTCGAAGAGTTCAAGGGCACGGGCAACTCCGAAATCGTGCTCGACCGCAAGGTTGCCGACAAGCGCATCTTCCCGGCGATCGACGTGGGCAAGTCCGGCACCCGCAAGGAAGAGCTCCTGGTCGAGAGGGACAAACTTTCGAAGATGTGGGTGCTGCGCCGTATCCTCATGCAGATGGGCACGATCGACGCCATGGAATTCCTGCTCGACAAGATGAAGGACTCCAAGACCAACGACGATTTCTTCGCGGCGATGAACCAGTAAGCCGAAGGAGCGTTTGGCCCCGATGGATATCAGCCTTCTTTTCTCTGCGGCCGCGGCCGCCGGTGCGAGCAGCCTCGGCGGTCCGGCGGACATCTGGGCGGCCATCGTCCACGACTTTTCCAATATCGGTTCTCCGACGGCGCTTGCTGCCTTCACGCAGGTCCTGCTGATCGACATTGTGCTCGCCGGTGACAACGCCATCGTCGTGGGCGCGCTCGCAGCCGGCCTGCCGCCCGATCAGCGCCGCAAGGTGATCGCAATCGGCGTGCTCGCCGCGCTGGTGCTGCGCATCGCGTTCGCGCTTGTCGTCACGCAGCTCATGCAGATCGTCGGGCTCATCCTGGCGGGCGGGCTGCTGCTGCTGTGGGTTTCGTGGAAGATGTATCGGGAGCTTCATCCGGCGGGCACCAGCCAGTCTCCGGGATCTCCCGAGATTGCGGGCGACGAGGATTCCGGTATCCGTCCGGCCAAGAGCTTCATCGCTGCGGCCTGGGCCGTTGCGCTCGCGGACGTCTCGATGAGCCTCGACAACGTGCTCGCAGTGGCGGGCGCAGCGCGCGACCACCCGGGCATCCTGATCGTCGGTCTCGTCCTCTCCGTGGCGCTGATGGGCATCGCCGCGAACATCATCGCCAAGTATATCGAGCGCTATCGCTGGATCGCCTACATCGGGCTTCTCGTGATCATCTATGTTGCGTTCAAGATGATCTACGAAGGCATCGTCGATCCCTCCGTTGGGGTGATGACGCTCAGCATGTTCGGCGGTTGACACCGGTCTGGGGTCGGGACAGCATCGGCATCATGGATATGCGTAGTCTTTCACGCAGCCTCTGCAGCGGAGGCCAGCTTCTGGCGGGCATCTAGCCCCGGACCCTGACGGCATGTCCGACGGGTTCGGGGCAGTTCAGCCATGTTCCCAACGCCGTCAGAAAGACCTGTTCCATGACCGACGCATCGCGTCCGCCGATTCACCTCATCGATACCGAAGCCGAAAGGCTTGGAGATCTCGCTCTCGCCGCGGAGGCGCGCCTTCCCGAGGTGGCGGCGCTTCTCTTGCGCGAAATTGAGCGCGCCGACGTGCACGGCGTTGAAAGCCTCCCGCGAGGGGTCGTGCGCATGGGTGCGCGCGTTGATTTCGTGGACGAGGGCAGCGGCGCCCGCCGTACGGTCGAACTCGTCTACCCGCCGGATGCGGATATGGTGGCCGGCAAGCTTTCGATCCTCTCGCACGTCGGCGCCGGTCTCATCGGGCTCGCCGAGGGCCAGACGATTCGCTGGCCAGATCGGAGCGGGGCGGAGCGCGTGCTCCGGATCGAGACGGTTACGCCGGCAGCATGATGGTCGCGCCCGTGGTCTTGCGCGCCTCGAGGTCGCGGTGGACCTGCGCGGCGTCGGTGAGCGCGCGGTGCTGGTGGATATCGGCTTTCAGCTTGCCGGTGGCCAGCATTTCCAAGAAACGGCCTGATCCGGCGCGGAAGTCCTCGGGCGTGGCGTAATAGTGCGCGACTGTTGGGCGCGTGACGAAGAGCGACCCTTTTGCGGCGAGAACGCCGAGGTCGACACCTGTTACCGGACCCGAGGCGTTGCCGAAGCTCACGAGGAGCCCGCGCGTGCGCAGCGCCGACAGCGATACGTCCCACGTCGCCTTGCCGACGCCGTCGAACACCGCGTCGACCCCGGTGCCGCCGGTCATCTCCCGCGCTGCGGTATCGGCATCGCCGTAATCGCAGACGACATCGGCGCCTGCCGATCGGGCGAGCGTCTGCTTGTCGGCGGAACCTGCCGTGGCGACGACGCGGACGCCGATTGCCTTCAGCCACTGGACGAGCAGCAGCCCGACACCGCCCGCCGCCGCGTGGACGAGCGCGGCGTCTCCGGCGTTCACGCGCGCGCAGCGCTCGACGAGATATTCGGTGGTTGCCGCCTTCAGCATCACGCCAGCGGCGTCCTCATCGGAAAGCGTATTCGGAAGCTTCAGCGCCTGCGCGGCCGGAATGTTGCGGTGAGTGGCGTAGGCGCCGGGCTTACCGGTGAAGTAGCCGATGCGGTCGCCGGGCGCGAAGCCGTTTACCCCCTCGCCGATCGCTTCGACCACGCCTGCGGCTTCGATGCCGGGCACAGCGGGGAGGCTGACCGGGTAGAGCCCGCTGCGGTGATAGGTATCGATGAAGTTGACCCCAATCGCCGTATGGCGCACCGCGAGTTCACCGGGGCCGGGCGGGCCGGGCGTGAAATCCTGCCGCGCGATCACCTCCGGCCCGCCGGTTTTCTGAAACGCCATTCGATACGCCATCGGACTTTCCTTCACAGCAGTTTCTGCATGAACACGAGGGTGAGCCAGCGATCGAACTTGCGCCCGACCTCACGCAGCCGCCCAGCTTCCTCGAAGCCGAGTGCGCGGTGAAAGGCAAGGCTTCCCGCGTTTAAGGAATCGACTCCGCCGACGAGCGTGTGGAGTCCGCGGGTGCGCGCGAGACCGATGAGTGCTTCAAGAAGCTGCCGTCCATACCCATGACCACGGGATGTGTTTGAAATATATACGGAATGTTCCGCCGTTCCAGCGTAAGCCTGCCTGGCGCGGAAGGGGCCGAACGTGCCGAAGCCGGCCACGCCGTTCGCGACGTCAGCAATGATGAGCGGCAATCCCGTCGCCAACTTTGCAGTGCGCCATTCTGCGACATGCTCTGTGGTCCACGGCGCGTGATCGTACCACGCCGTCGTGTTGAGGATCGCGTCGTTGACGATGGCAAGGATCCCCGCGTCATCGTCGGCTCGCGCATCCCGGATGATGGCCGGATCAGCCATGGCAACCCTTCAGTGTTTCGTTTCCGTCCCCGGCTATGCGCAGTTCTTTTTCCATTGCGTCGTTTTTACGCAAAACCGGTTCCCACTTTGGCACGCGATGCTTTAGCGTCGAGAAACCTACCCGCCACCGCGCGGCTTTCACAAGAGGAGGGGCGTCCATGAAGGTGAATATCGAGATCGACTGCTCCCCGGAAGAAGCACGCGCGTTCATGGGGCTTCCTGACGTCCGCCCGCTGCACGATCTCTACATCGAGCGCATGAAGGGCCTGATGAAGGACGGCATCACCGCAGGCGATGTCGAGCGGCTGATGTCCAACTGGATGCCGAGTGCGGCGAGCGGGATCGGCGAGGTGCAGAAGGCGATGTGGAACGCGATGACCGGAGGCGGCACGAGCGGCAAGAAGGGCTAATACCCGACGCCATGACGTCATTTCTAAATGATTGAAAAGAAAACGATATTCTCTCTGTCGTCAGGGCGTCCGCCTGCCGGTGTCGCGGTTGTTCGTGTGTCCGGCCCGGGGGCGGGCGCAGCGCTGCTGGCGCTCGGCGGGCGTATGCCGTCGCCGCGCCGTGCAACGCTTGTGCGTCTTCGGGACGCGCTGACAGCGATCGATGATGCGCTGGTCCTGTGGTTTCCTGCACCCGCGAGCTTCACGGGGGAAGACGTTGCCGAGCTTCACGTTACGGGTGGGCCGGCGGTCGTTGCAGCATTGCTGCGCGCCTTGGGAGAGATCGAGGGGTTGCGTCCCGCTGAGCCCGGCGAATTCACGCGACGGGCATTCGACAACGGCAAGCTCGATCTGACCGAAGCCGAGGGTCTTGCCGATCTCATTGATGCGGAGACCGAGACGCAGCGGCGTCAGGCCCTACGGCAGGCATCGGGAGGCCTGCGCGCGCGCGCTGAAAGCTGGCATGGGCGGCTGCTTTCGATCCTTGCTGAAACCGAAGCCGCGCTTGATTTTGGCGAGGACGAGGAGGACGTCAGCACGCGTCTCGTCGAGGGCGAGGGGCCGGAGATCATGGCGCTTGTGCAGGAGATTGAAGGTCATCTCGGAAACTACCAGTTTGCCGAACGCTTGCGGCGTGGACTCACGATCGTTCTGCTGGGCGCGCCGAATGCCGGAAAGTCGAGTTTGATCAATGCGCTCGCGCGGCGCGACGTTGCCATCGTCTCGCCGGAAGCCGGTACCACCCGCGACCTTATCGAGGTGCACCTCGATCTCGGCGGTGTTTCTGCGACGCTTGTCGATACGGCCGGCCTTCGTGATGCTGACGGCGCAATTGAAGTTGAAGGCGTCCGCCGTGCTCGTCAGCGCGCGGAAGAGGCGGACCTCGTGGTTTTTCTGCTAGGCCCTGATGATCGTGACGCGGCGATTCCAGCAGGTGCGATGGTGGTTGAATCGAAGGCGGATCTTCGCGCCGACCCTGTGGGTGAACGCCTGCGCGTATCAGCGACAACGGGAGAGGGGCTCGCGGCGCTTGAAGCGCTTCTCGTTGAACGGTCGGATGCGTTGGTGGGAGCGGGCCAGGATGCGCTGGTCACACACGCGCGTCAGCGCGATGCAATCGCTGAGTGTCGGGACGCGCTCATTGCTGCTTCTCACGAGCACGATGCTGTGCTTCGGGCCGAATCATTGCGGCTGGCGATGCGCGCCTTGGGTCGTCTGACGGGCCGCGTTGGCGTCGAGGACATACTGGATATTGTGTTTGGACGCTTCTGCATTGGCAAATGATGTTTCACGTGAAACATTTTGGAACGGTCTGAGCCAGCATTGTTTCACGTGAAACACGACGTCGACATGAAAGGCCGATTCGGCTAGTCCGTCTCCCATCATGGAACGATTCGACGTACTCGTCATCGGGGCCGGACATGCCGGTTGCGAGGCGGCGACTGCCGCCGCGCGGGCGGGAGCGCGTACGCTTTTGGTAACGCCGGGGCGCGATACCATCGGTGTGATGTCCTGCAATCCGGCTATCGGCGGCCTCGGCAAGGGCCACATCGTTCGCGAACTCGATGCGCTCGGCGGCGTTATGTCGGAAGCTGCCGACGCGGCGGCGATCCAATACCGGCTGCTCAATCGCCGCAAGGGGCCAGCGGTCCAGGGTCCTCGCGCACAGGCAGACCGGAAGCTCTATCGCCGCGCGATGCAGCGGGCGATCGACGCACAAACTGGCCTGCAAGTTCTGGAGGCGCGCGTCGACGATTTGCTCGTGGAGCCTGATGGCGTGTCGGGTGTCATTCTATCGGATGGCGCGACGATCGCCGCGCGCACCGTTGTTCTGACCACCGGAACCTTTCTCGGCGGCGTCATCCATGTCGGCGGTGACGTGCGCGAGGGCGGTCGGGTCGGGGAGGCGTCTTCAGTAAATCTTGCGCAGCGCCTTCGCGCGTTGGGCCTGCCCATGGCACGGCTCAAGACGGGAACGCCCGCGCGCCTCGATGGTCGGACCATCGATTGGACCCGTGTGGGTTGGCAGGACGGGGACGAGGCGCCATCGTTCTTCGCGTCTTCAACCCGCACCGCGGTGAACCCTCAGGTGAGCTGCGGAATCACACGCACCAATGTCGCCACCCACGACATCATCCGTGATAATATTCATGCGAGCGCAGTCTATAGTGGCCGTATCGAGGGGGCGGGACCGCGCTATTGCCCTTCGATCGAAGACAAGGTGATGCGCTTCGGAGACCGCGATGGGCACCAGGTTTTCCTGGAACCAGAAGGCCTCGACGATCCGCTCATCTATCCAAACGGGCTTTCCACGTCTCTTCCCGTTGACGTGCAGATCGCGTTTTTGCGCACGCTCATCGGACTGGAGCATGTCGAGATCGCGCGGCCCGGCTACGCGATCGAGTATGACTATATCGATCCGCGCGCGCTATCGCGGACGCTCGAACTCCGCGCGATCCCGCGGCTGTTCTTCGCAGGCCAAATCAACGGGACGACCGGTTACGAGGAGGCTGCGGGGCAGGGGCTTGTCGCAGGGCTGAATGCCGCGAAGTCAGCGTTGAGCCGGGAGCCGACGGCCTTTGATCGCGCTGAGTCCTATATCGGTGTCATGATCGACGATCTCGTGACGCAAGGCGTGAGCGAGCCCTACAGGATGTTCACGTCCCGCGCCGAGTATCGCCTGCACCTGCGAGCGGACAACGCCGATCAGCGATTATCAGAAAAGGCCATCGGGCTCGGCTTGCTCGGTGGTGATCGTGCGGATCGTTATCGTGAACGGGCAGAGGCGCTGGCGAGGGGGAAGGCGCTTCTCGAAACGGCCCAGGCGTCACCGGCGCACTTGCAGCGCGCCGGACTCACTGTGCGCCAGGACGGGGTGGCACGATCGGCGTTCGAATGGCTGCGCTTTCCCGACATTGCATGGAGCGACGCCATGGCGGTCTGGCCCGAACTCGCTGAGATTGCGGCGCCGCACGCCGAGCAACTCCACACCGACGCGCGCTACGCGGTCTATCTCGAACGGCAGTCAGGCGAGATCGAAGCCTTCCGTCGGGATGAGGCGCTGCGCCTGCCATACGAACTCGACTACTCAGCGATCGGCGGCTTGTCGAACGAGATGATTGACCGACTGAACCGTGCCCGACCCGACAGCCTTGGGGCGGCCGCGCGTGTCGCAGGCGTCACTCCCGCAGCCCTCACCGCGCTCCTCCGCCATGTCAAACGCGCCGCCTGAAAACCCCGATGAGCAGCGCGCGTGGTTCGCGGCGACCTTCAATGTTTCACGTGAAACATTGGAGAGGCTCGACACGTATGCCGCGCTGCTCACCGAGTGGCAGGCAAAGTTCAACCTCGTCGGCCCGGCCACGCTCCCGCACGTCTGGGTCCGTCATTTCGCCGATTCGGCACAGCTTCTCCGGCTCATCGAGCGCGAAGGCGCCGCACATCGCCCGACCTGGCTGGACATCGGAAGCGGGGCCGGCTTTGCCGGAATGGTTATCGCGCTGATGACGGGTGATTCGGTCACGCTTGTCGATTCGATTCGCAAAAAAACGGTCTTCCTTGAAACCGTACGCGATGCGCTGGGATTGGAGCGAAACGTCAAGGTGTTGAATCAGCGTGTGGAATCGCTCGGTTCCGTAAAGTTCGATTATATCACCGCACGTGCGTGTGCGCCGCTCGCGAAGCTGTTTGACTGGGGTGAACCCTATGCTGCAAAGTCCTGCGCGTGGCTGTTGCTGAAAGGCGCAGCGGTTGAGGACGAGCTTGCGGAAGCCAGGCACCGCTTCGTTTTCGAACATGAATTGATTCCCAGTCTTACCGATTCGCGGGGGCGGATCGTGCGGGCGCACAGTGTACGGAGGCGTCGGTGATCAGAATCGCGGTGGCTAATCAGAAGGGCGGTGTCGGCAAGACCACCACTGCTATCAACGTTGCGACAGCAATCGCCGCAACCGGGCGGCGCGTGCTGATCGTCGATCTCGACCCGCAGGGCAACAGCTCGACCGGCGTCGGTGTCGACCAGAATGCGCGCCACCGCACGAGCTATGATGTCCTGATCGGTGCTTGCAGCGCAGCGGACGCGGTCGTTCCCACCGCGATCCCGCGCCTGTCGCTGATCCCCTCGACGGTCGATCTGTCAGGCGCGGAGGTCGAACTCGTCGAGATGGAAAGCCGCATCCATCGCCTTGATAGCGCGCTGGGAGCGCCGGCGATGCAGGCCTACGACTACATCATCATCGATTGTCCGCCGTCGCTTGGCATCCTGACGATGAACGCGATGGTGGCTGCGCAGTCGCTTCTTGTGCCGCTGCAATGCGAATTCTTCGCGCTCGAAGGTCTCAGCCAGCTTCTGAACACGGTGGAACGCGTGCGCGCCGGCTACAATCAGCGCCTCAACATCATAGGCGTGGTGCTGACGATGTACGACAAGCGCAACCGCCTCTCCGAACAGGTTGCAGCGGACGTGCGCGCCGTGCTCGGCAAGATCGTGTTCGAGACGATCATTCCGCGGAACGTCCGTTTGTCGGAGGCGCCAAGCCACGGGCTTCCCGCACTCGTCTATGATCATCGCTGCGCGGGCTCGGAAGCCTATATTGACCTCTCCCGCGAGCTTCTGGGGCGGACCGAGCCGCATGCACGCGCCGCTTAATTCATTGAAAGCGTTTGACTATGTCTCAGCCTAAGCGTCCCACTGGGCTCGGCCGCGGCCTGTCAGCCCTGCTCGAGGAAATGGGGAGCGCTGCTGTGCCGCCGCGCAGCGAAGCCGGAGCAGCAACGCCTGCGGCCCCGGCGGCCGATGCGGGCAGCAGCATGGGCGCGCAGATGCTCCCCATGGCGATGATCTCGCCCAATCCGAAGCAGCCACGCCGCCGCTTCGACGAAACCGCGCAGGCCGAGCTGATTGCATCGGTAAAGCGGCAGGGCTTGCTCCAGCCGATCCTCGTACGGCCCGTCGATGGTGGCCGGTTCGAGATCGTGGCGGGCGAACGCCGCTGGCGTGCAGCGCAGGCCGCGCAGCTCCATGATGTGCCCGTGCTCGTTCGGCGCCTGACCGACGAAGAAGCGTTCGAGGTCGCACTCGTTGAAAATATTCAACGCCAGGATCTGAATGCGATCGAAGAGGCCGAAGGCTACAAGCGGCTCATCGAGGATTACGGGCATACGCAGGAAGACATCGCCCGCATCGTCGGCAAGTCGCGCAGCCACATCGCGAACCTCGTGCGCCTGCTCGACCTGCCGGATGATGTGCGCGACCTGCTGATCGACGGGCGGCTCACCATGGGCCATGCGCGCGCGCTGCTCACGGCGCCCGATCCATCGGCGCTGGCACGCGACGTCGTGCAGATGGGCCTGTCGGTGCGCGAGGTCGAGGCACGGGCCAAAAAACCGCGAGCAGCCCGCACCAAAGCTGCGCCGCGCGAAGCGGCACGCAGCGCTGATCTCGAATCGCTCGAAGGCCAGCTCACGGAGCAGCTCGGGCTGCGTGTGCGTCTCGAATTCGATGGGGAAGGCGGGAAGCTGATTTTGTTTTACAGCGACCTCGATCAGCTCGACATGCTTTGCCAGCGGCTTTCCGGCGAACGCTTCTAGAAGATACAAGAAAAAAGGGCCGCGTGACGAAGCAGCCGCGCGGCCCTTTTACTTTGAATGGCAAAGCCTATTTCTTCAGCGAATCCCGAATCTCGCGAAGGAGTAGAACCTCTTCGCTCGGGCCGGCCGCAGGTGCGTCTTCCTTTTTGGGGGCGAGGCGGTTCGCCATGCGCACGAGAAGAAAGATGATGAAGGCGAGGATCAGGAAGTTGATCGCGGCCGTGATGAAGGCGCCGTAACCCAGCATCGGCACGCCTGCTTCCTTGAGTGCGGCGTAGTCGGTCATGGATCCGGCATAGCCTTCGGGCACAGCGCCGAGCCGGATGAAGAGGCTGGAGAAATCGAGGCCGCCGAAGATCGCGCCGACCACCGGCATGATCACGTCCTGCGTCAGCGAGGTGACGATCGTACCGAACGCACCGCCGATGATGACGGCAACAGCGAGGTCGAGCACATTGCCCTTCGCAATGAACGCCTTGAATTCATTCAACATTTTCCAGTCCCCTTGTTTCAGCCCACTCCAGCCGCAACGCGTCTGCGTTTGAGCGGGCCACTTTTCCGCACCAGGCGCTAGATTTCAATCAGCTTATCGGGAAGTTCATTGGGGTTGCGGGCGCCGGGCGGGAAGTGCGCTGAAAGGACCGTCCCGGACATCGTGATCGCCTTGACGAAACCGTCCGCGATCCTGCCGCCTCGCACCTCGGCGAGCAGCGCGTCGAGCGCGTCGCCCCACACGTCGTGCTCAACCTTGTCGTAAATGCCTTCGTCGGCAACGATTTCCGCGACATGGTCGCCCAGTGACAGGAAGATGAGCACCCCGGTGCGATCTTCCGTGACGTGAATGCCATGCGAAAGAAAGCTTTCGACCGCCGCCCTGTGCACGGCGCTCCGCTTCAGGGAACGCGGGGTGAGCAGGTGCAGGACCGGCGGCAGGCGCGCGATGAGAAAGGCGACGACGAATAGAAGCGCCGAGAGCGAGGCATAGAGCGCGATGATGAGGCGCGGCGCCGGGTGGCCACCGTCGCTCCATCCTCCGCTCGTGAACCACAACGGATCGGGAACGCCGAACCACAAAAGGATCGGCGGCAGGACGATCGCGGCGAGTGCGGCCCAGGCGAACGGAACGGCGCGATAGTCGTCTGTGCGCTGCGTAACGACGCAGAAGATTTCGCCCGAGGTCGTCCGTTCCGCTGACGTAATGGCGTCACTAATGCGCGCGTGCTCTGCGTCTGTCAGCCGCATTACCAGCTCCCGCTCGCGCCGCCGCCGCCGAAGCTGCCGCCGCCGCCAGAAAATCCGCCGCCACCAAACCCCCCGGAGGAACCACCGCCCCAGCCGCCGCCGCTGCCCGGCCCCCAGATGATGATCGGGCCGCCGCGCCCGCGCCGCCGTTTACCGCCCAGCGCGCCCCGCAGCATCCAGAACACGAACCAGATGATAAGGATGGTGGGGATAAGTCCGAGACCGTGCCGGGTCTCCTCCTGATCGCGCTCTCGTGCGGCGATCAGGTTCGCGCGGGCCTCTTCGGGCGGCAGCGAAAGCTGCGCCACGATAGCGTCGGCGCCGGCAACGACGCCACCTTCCATGTCGCCCTCCCGAAAGCGGGGCACGATCTGACGGTTGATGATGACCGACGAGAGCGCGTCCGTCAGATAGCCTTCGAGACCATAGCCGACCTCGATGCGGACCTTGCGATCATTGGGGGCGACGATGAGCAACGCGCCGTTGTCTTCTTCCTTCTGGCCGATGCCCCATTCGCGGCCGAGACGGTAGCCGTAGTCCGCAATGTCGTAGCCCTGAAGATCGGGAACCGTGGCGACGACGAGCTGGCGTGTCGTCGTGTCCTCCAGCGTCTTCAGCTTTTCCGTTAGCGCGGCTTCAGTCTCTGGTGACAGAAGATCGGCGGCATCGACGACCCGGCCCGAAAGCTTCGGGAAGTCCTGCGCTGCTACTGGGAAAGCCAGCAGCAGTGCGGCGAGGCACGCCAGCCTGAACATCTTTATTCGAACGAGACGGTCGGCGCGGTTTCGGCTCCGGCGGTGGTGGCCTTGAACGGCGTGATCGGCTCGGCGCCGTAGATGAACTTCGCTGCGATCAGGCTCGGGAAGGTACGGATTTCCGTATTATAGGCCTGCACCGACTGGTTGTAATCGCGCCGCGCGACGGTGATGCGGTTTTCAGTGCCTTCAAGCTGCGACTGCAGCGCGAGGAAATTCTCGTTCGATTTCAGGTCCGGATAGCGCTCGACGGTGACGAGCAGGCGGGAGAGTGCGCCGGAAAGCTGGTCCTGCGCTGCCTGGAACCGTTCGACGGCGGCTGGGTCGGTGAGCTGGTCGGCGTTGATCGTCGTCTGCGTGGCGGAGGCGCGCGCCTGTGTGACGGCTTCCAGCACCTCGCGTTCCTGGGCGGCGAAGCCCTTCACCGTGGCGACAAGGTTCGGAATGAGATCCGCACGCCGCTGATACTGGCTTTCCACCTCGGCCCACGCCGCCTTCACGGCTTCCTCGCGCGTCGGCACGGTGTTGATACCGCACGCCGCGAGCGTCAGCGCGGCGAAAAGCGGGAGCAGGAACTTGCGCATCGGATGAAACCCTTCCGTATCAGTCAACTAATACAGGGCTCTTTTCGCTTATTCTGCAGCCATTAGCAACGGTTCCGCCTGCGGACCGCGCACGACCCGCCCGGGCCGCGCGATCTGTACGTCGCCGTTCCGGAAGGTTATGGCGCCCGACTTGATCGTGGCGGTGTAGCCGTCGGCCTTCTGCAGCAGGCGCTTGCCGCCCGCGGGAAGGTCGAACGCGAGCCAAGGCTTGCCGAGCTTCAGCCGATCGAGATCGATGACGTTGACGTCGGCGAGATAGCCGGGTGCGAGCAGGCCGCGATCGGCGAGGCCGTAAAGCAGCGCCGTATCCCGGCACTGGCGCTTGATCGCGAGCTCTAGCGGAATGCGGCCGCGCGTGCGGCCCGTCACCCAGTGCGTGAGGAGGAAGGTGGGGGAGGCCGCGTCGCAGATCGTGCCGCAGTGCGCGCCGCCGTCAGACAGCGAGATGACCGTGTCGTCGCGTTCGAGGAGGCCCTTCACGAAATCGAGGTTGCCGTCCACGTAGTTCAGGATCGGCAGATAGAGGAAGCCGGCGCCGTCATCCTCCATCATGACGTCATACGCGACCTCGGCGGGGCTTTTGCCGCTCGCCTTCGCCAGCGCGGCGAGGCTGCGGTCCGGCGCGGGCTCGTAATCCGGCTCCTCGCCGAGCGGGAACTGCATCGTCCAGCCCTGCGTCACCAGCATGAAGAGCGCGGCGGTATCCGGGTGCGGCGGCGGCAGATTCTCCTCGGCGAGCAGCTTCGCGCGGAACGCTGGATCGCGCAGCGTGGCGAGCTGTTCGGCCCAGGGCTTTCCGGCAATCGCCTGCCATGAAGGGCGCATCACGAACGGGTGCACGGTGCCGCGCCATGCCATCAGCACGCCGGTGCCGCGTAGGGAGATCTGCGCGCGGATGTTGGCGCCCTCGTCGTTCGCGGCTTTGGTCGCGGCCATCTGGTCGGTCCAGTGCATCGCCTTCAGCGGCGATTGCAGCATGGCGAAGGTCACCGGCATTGCGGTTTCCTTCGACAGGCGCGTCATCCAGTCGAACTCGTTCCATTCGGGCATCAGGTCGGATGCCATTTCAAAGACGCCGTGCCCGACGCGGCCCATGGCGCGGCCGATGCCGATCAGCTCTTCGGCGGTCGCGGTGGTGCCGGGCACCAGCACGCCGTCCACCGATTTGTGGATGACGGTGCGCGAGGTCGAGAAGCCGAGCGCGCCGGCACGAAGACCCTCCTCGACGATCTGCGACATCGACTCGATCTCGTCAGCGGTTGGCGCTTCGTTCGCGGCGCCGCGTTCGCCCATCACATAGGCGCGCACCGCGCCGTGCGGGACGTGGCAGGCGACGTCGATGGTGCGCGGCAAGGCTTCGAGCGCGCCGAGATACTCGGGGAAGCTCTCCCAGTTCCACGTCATGCCTTCGGCGAGGGCGGTGCCGGGAATGTCCTCCACGCCTTCCATCAGGCCGATCAGCCACTGGTGCCGATCGGGGCGTGCGGGCGCGAAGCCGACACCGCAATTGCCCATGATCACCGTGGTCACGCCGTGCCACGATGATGGGGCCATGACGTCATCCCACGTCGCCTGTCCGTCGTAGTGCGTATGGATATCAACGAAGCCGGGCGTCACGATCTGGCCCGCCGCGTCGATCTCCTCGCGGCCCGCCTCGTTCACGTTGCCGACTGCGCTGATGCGGCCATTGTCGATGGCGATGTCGCCGGTGAACGGCGCGCCGCCGGTGCCGTCGACGATGGTTCCGCCGCGGATCACGATGTCATGCATGTGCACCTCCCTCAAGGTTCCCGCTCAGTTTCCGCAGGGTTGTCCGCCTCCGTCAAGCTGACGATAATGGCCGGAACAGGGGAGGATGGACATGATGCGCAAGGCATTGCTGGCGTTTCTGCTTGTTTCGGCGTCGCCCGCGTGGGCGAAGACGATAGCGGTCGCCCCCGGCGACAACGATCAGGAGGCGCTGCAGACCGCGCTGATCGAGGCGCAGCGCGGCGACGTGATCGAACTCGCCGCGGGCACCTACCGGCTCACGAACGGCCTCTCGCTCGATGTCGATAACGTCACCGTGCGCGGCGCCGGGCCGGGCGCGAGCGTGCTCAGCTTCAAGGGCCAGACAGGGGCGGGCGAGGGGCTGCTCGTCACGTCGGACCGCGTGCTGCTCACCGGCTTTTCGGTCGAGGACACCAAGGGTGACGGCATCAAGGCGAAGGGCGTCGACCGCATCACGATGGACAATCTACGCGTTGTCTGGACACGCGGGCCGCACAAGGACAATGGCGCCTACGGCCTCTACCCGGTCGAGGCGACGAACGTGCTCGTGCAGAATTCGGAGGTCGTCGCCTGTTCCGACGCGGGCGTCTACGTCGGCCAGTCCGAAAACATCATCGTCCGCAACAACCGCGTCAGCTTCAACGTCGCGGGCATCGAGATTGAAAACTCGAAGCACGCCGACGTCTATGGCAACCTCGCGCACCACAACACGGGCGGCATCCTCGTGTTCGATTTGCCAAACCTGCCGAAGATGGGCGGGCATTCCACGCGCATCTTCTCGAACACGGTCGTCGACAACGACACGCCCAATTTCGCCCCGCCCGGCAACATCGTCGCCGAGGTGCCGCAGGGGCTCGGCATCATGGTGATGGCGAACGAAAACGTCGAAGTGTCGGGCAACCGCATCGAAGGCAACCGCACCGCCGCCGTCATGGTCGTCTCCTACGTGCGGCCATTCGAGGATGCGAGCTACAACCCGCTGGCGCGAAACGTCCGCATCTTCGGAAATACGCTCGGCAAGAACGGCTGGGACCCCAAATTCCCCGGCGGTGCCGAGCTTGCCGCGGCGCTCGGCGGCGGCCTGCCGCCAGTTATGTGGGACGGTGTCACGCGTTTCGGCGACAAGCCCGACGACAGCACGACAACGCCCGCGAGCGACGTGCCGATGGTCTCGCTCGGCCTCGCCGTCGCGGGAACACCGCCCACGAAGGCGCAGCCCGCACCCGTCGCCCCGGCCGGCGCGTCCGCCGCGCTCGCGGCCGTCGTGCTTCCCGCCGATCAGCCGATGCCGTGACGCCGCGCGCAGCCGCCTTGCTCGCGGCCGCGCTGCTGGTCGCCTCCGCCGCGCCGCCGGCGGTGAACGACGCGGTTCTCGCAGGTGCGGCCGCGCCCGCGACGCTCGCCGAAACCGGCCTGTTCCTCGATAGCGGCGCGACCCGCCCGAAGGCGCGCGTCGTCCCATACGGCCTTGCGACGCCGCTGTTCTCGGATCATGCCGACAAGGCGCGCTTCCTCTATGTGCCGGAGGGGAAGGTCGCGCGGTACGATGGAGAAGGCCTGCTGGATATTCCCACGGGCAGCGTGCTCATCAAGCATTTCGGGTTCGCGCGCGCCGACGGCAGCCTCGATCTCATCGAAACACGGCTGCTCGTGCACCAGACGGATGGATGGAAGGCGTGGCCCTATGTGTGGAATGCCGACGACAGCGCCGCGAC
Organism: uncultured Sphingosinicella sp.; assembly: GCF_963974575.1. NCBI lineage: Bacteria > Pseudomonadati > Pseudomonadota > Alphaproteobacteria > Sphingomonadales > Sphingosinicellaceae > Sphingosinicella > uncultured Sphingosinicella sp. Next base: position 333,031 of record NZ_CAXBBQ010000001.1, read on the forward strand.
CCTGAAGCGCGCAGGCGCCCGCATCGCGGTAACGGGGCATGACGGGGCGGGAAAGCCGGTCGCGCTCGATTGGCAGGTGCCGAACGTCAATCAGTGCAAGGGTTGCCACGCTTCGGACAATGCGCTCGTGCCCATCGGCCCCAAGGCGCGGAACCTCAACCATGATTTCCAGGGCGAGAACAATCTCGCGCGTCTCTCGCGTCTCGGCCTTGTCACCGCCGTTCCCGGAAACGCGCCGCGCCTGCCCGATTGGAAGGACGCAGGTGAAACCCTCGAACATCGCGCGCGTGCCTATCTCGACGTCAACTGCGGCCACTGCCATAAGCCCGATGGTCCCGCATCGAATTCGGGCCTGTTCCTCACTTGGGAAACGCCTTCCGGTCCGCACATCGGCATCGGCAAGGGGCCGGTCGCGGCGGGGCGCGGCTCGGGCGGGCGCATGGTCTCGATCGATCCCGGGCATCCCGATCGCTCGATCCTGACCTATCGCATGGAATCAACCGAACCCGGCGTGATGATGCCGGAGCTCGGCCGCACGCAGCCCGACGAAGCCGGCGTCGCGCTGGTGCGAGACTGGATCGCTGCGATGCGGTGATGGGGCTTAAAGCCCCATCAGGCTCAGCACTTCCTTGCGGCTGCGTTCGTCGTCGCGGAACACGCCCATCATGCGGCTTGTCGTCATGGTGACGCCCGGCGTGTTGACGCCGCGTGCGGACATGCAGGCGTGTGCCGCTTCGATCACGACGGCGACGCCGCGTGGCTGCAGATGTTCCCAGATACAGTCGGCGACCTCGGCGGTCAGGCGCTCCTGCACCTGTAGGCGTGAGGCGAAGCCCTTGAGGACGCGCGCGAGTTTCGAGATGCCGACGACGCGGTCGCCCGGCAGATAGGCGATGTGCGCCTTGCCGATGATCGGCGCCATGTGGTGTTCGCAGTGCGACTGGAACGCGATGTCGCGCAGCAGCACGATCTCGTCATAGCCGCCGACCTCTTCGAAGGTACGCGAAAGGTGGCGCGCGGGGTCTTCGGCATAGCCGCGGAAATATTCGCGATAGGCGCGCGCGACACGACCGGGCGTATCGACAAGTCCCTCGCGGGCGGGGTCGTCTCCGGCCCATTCGATGAGACGGCGGACGGAGGCAAGAACGTCTTCCGGGATGCCGTTGTCGCGGTCGTTGGATGCGGTCATGGCACTCCCCTAGACGGCGACAGCGGTTTGCCGCAAGTCCCGCGCCCTTACAGAAGTGTCAGCGCGGCAAGCAGTCGAACGTCGATCATCACGCCTGCGCGGCGCTTTTCGGCGATGAAATCCGGCAATGTTCGAAGCGGAACGCAGTGAACGGTGATGTTCTCGCCGTCTACGCCGCCGCCCGCGCCGACCCGAACGAGCCCCGTCGCGCGGACCAGTGTGAAGTGCTCGCTCGTCATGCCGGGAGAGGAGGTGAACATGCCGAGGTCTTCCAGCGCTTCGGCGCGGAAGCCGGTTTCTTCCTCAAGTTCGCGGCGCGCCGCTGTCAACACCTCTTCGGGGCCGTCGTCACCAACAAGACCGGCCGGAAGTTCAAGGCACGTGGCGCCGAGCGGCACGCGGTACTGCTCGACAAGCACGAGCTCCCCAGCGTCCGTCACGGCAAGGATGACCGCGGCACCCATGCCGCCCGGGCGGCGCACATACTCCCAGTCGTTTTCGACGACAGCTTCGAGGAAGCGGCCTTTCCAGACGGTCTTTTCGGTCACGGGTATTTCCTGGTCAAAGAGAAGGCGACATTGTCGTTCGCAAATTGGAATCGCAGCCTCGATGTTGGAAGCTGCCGTTCGTTTGATACGAGGTGGTTATGGGGGAACTCTACAGAACCGAAGTTTCCTTGGGTTTCTACGGCGATGACCTTGATCCTGACGAGATTACTGAGCGCTTGAAATGCGAACCTACAGTTGGTGTCCGGAAGGGAGGAACTTGGCTAACCCCTCTGGGCAAGGAAAAGGTTGCTCACACCGGCTCTTGGCGCTTGAATGCCAAAACCAGCAGCCCCGGAAATCTTGATCACCAAATCAATAGCCTGCTCGATCGAGCCACGGGCGACGCAGCAACCTGGCAGTCTTTTGCAGGGCGCTTCCGAGGCGTGATCTTCTGCGGATTGTTCTTGGAAACCGAGAACGAGGGCATTGATATTCAGCCGGAAACACTTTTTCGCATGGCCGAGCGCGGGTTAAAGCTTGATCTCGACATCTATGGTCGGTCCGCCGATTGATAATCGGCCTGCGTAGAGGCCGCTTGCAAGCAATATGACCAATAAAGAAACAAGGGCGGCGTCATGGAGCGCCGCCCTCGCTCGGAACAGAGTTAAACTTACTGCGCGACCGGGGCCGCAGCGCTTGGGTCTACCGGCAGACCGCCGAGCTGCGTCACGAGCTGCTTGTAGGCATCGAGATAGGCGAGCGTGATGACCTGGCCGATCTCGGTGTTCGAATAGCCGCCGCCGCCGGCACCGCCGAAGCCGCCCCACCAGCCGCCGCCGCCGCCGGCCGCCCACGAAAGGTCCTTCTTGCGGAAGTAACCTTCGGTCAGGCGCTCCTGCTCCGTGGTGCGCGCGTTCACCAGCGTCAGCATGACGTTGGCTTCCTTGCTCTTCGTAGAAAGGCCGCCCGCGATCATGCCGAGCGTGCGGCTGCCGAGCAGGCCGCCCGCAATGGCGCCGAGGCCGCCGCCGCCCGAGTTCTCATTCTTCGAAACGAGATCGGGAACGATGAAATAGTCGGCTGCCTTCACCTGGCGCTTGCCGATATTCGAATTCGCCTGCAGTTCGCCGGAATCGGCAAGAGCGCGCTCGATGTTGCGGCTGGCGAGGCCCTTGCCGCGATCGACGAGGCCGAAGCAGCCGGATTTCATCACGAACAGCTTGATGATCGCTTCCGGGCTGCCGAGGCCAAGCTGCTGCCACCAGTTGGTGTCGGGCTCGACGATCGAAACCGTGCCGAGCCGCTTCTGGCAGACCGGGATTTCCTGCATGCTCTTCGTCTGCGCCTTGCGCCCCGAGGACTGGGATTGCGCGGATGCCGTGCCTGAAGCAACGGCCATGGCGGCTAAGGCAACGCCGAAGCCAAGTGTTTTCAGGATCTTCATAAACTTCCCCATGTTCAAATGTGCTGGTTAGCGAAACCCCTGTCGCCGTTTCCGGCGCCGCCCGCAGCCGGGACGCATATTGCCGGAGTTGGGCGGTTCCGGCAATCGGTCCCGGATAGTTTGCGGACGTTATGATTTGGTTGCAGCTAGCGGTTTTTTCGTCCCGCGATCAGGCTGTCGACCACCGACGGGTCGGCGAGCGTCGTCGTGTCGCCGAGCGATCCGAAATCGTTCTCGGCGATCTTGCGAAGGATGCGCCGCATGATCTTGCCCGAGCGCGTCTTGGGCAGCGCGGGGGCGAAGTGGATCTGGTCGGGTGTCGCGATCGGTCCGATCTCGCGCCGCACCTCCGCCTTCAACTCGGCTTCGAGCGCGGCGTCGCCCTCGACCCCCGCGATCGGCGTCACGTAGCAATAAATGCCCTGTCCCTTGATGTCATGCGGGTAGCCGACGACCGCCGCTTCGGCGACCTTCGCGTGCCCGACGAGCGCGGATTCGACTTCGGCGGTGCCCAGCCGGTGGCCCGAGACGTTGAGCACGTCGTCGACGCGGCCGGTGATCCACCAATAGCCATCTTCGTCGTGCCGCGATCCGTCGCCGGTGAAATAGAGGCCCTTGTAGGCGGAAAAATAGGTCTCGATGAAGCGCTGGTGATCGCCGTAGAGCGTGCGCGCCTGCCCTGGCCACGAGCGCGTGAGCACGAGGTTGCCCGAGGCCGGGCCTTCGACGAACTTGCCGTCGGCGTCGACCAGCGCGGGTGCGATGCCGAAGAACGGCTTCGTCGCACTGCCAGGCTTGGTCGGGATCGCGCCGGGCAGCGGTGAAATCAGGATGCCGCCGGTTTCCGTCTGCCACCATGTATCGACGATGGGCAGGCGCTCCTTGCCCGCAACGCGGTGATACCAGAGCCAGGCTTCCGGGTTGATCGGTTCGCCGACGGTTCCGAGCAGGCGGAGCGAGGAGAGATCGTGCTTCAGCACGGGTTCGTCGCCCTCGCGCATTAGCGCGCGGAGCGCGGTCGGCGCGGTGTAGAAGGTCGCGGGCTTGTGCTTTTCGATCACGGCCCAGAAGCGGTCGACCGCCGGATAGTTGGGGACGCCTTCGAACATCAGGGTCGATGCCCCGTTCGAAAGCGGGCCGTAAACGATGTAGCTGTGCCCGGTCACCCAGCCCACGTCGGCGGTGCACCAGTGGAGCGCGCCCTCGTCGCGCCAGTCGAACACGTATTTGAAGGTCAGCGTCGTCCAGACGAGATAACCGCCGGTGGTGTGCAGCACGCCCTTCGGCTTTCCGGTTGAGCCCGACGTGTAGAGGATGAACAGCGGGTCTTCGGCGTTCATCGGCTCGGCTGGACAGTCGGCGGAGACGGTTTCGCGCTGCTCGTGCCACCACATGTCGCGTTCATGCGTCATCGGCACGTTGGCGCCGGTATGGCGCACGACGAGGACGCCTTTGACGTCATGCCAGGCGTGGCAGATGGCGTCATCGATGGTTTGTTTGAGCGGGATCGTCTTGCCGCCGCGGCGGCCTTCGTCCGCCGTGATGATGAAGTCGCTTTTCGCGTCGTCGATGCGTCCGGCGACGGCTTCGGCAGAAAAGCCTGCGAAAACAACGCTGTGTACCGCGCCGATCCGCGCGCAGGCCAGCATGGCGACGGCGGCTTCGGGGATCATCGGCAGATAGATCGTCACGCGGTCGCCCTTGGCAACGCCCATCGCCTTCAGCACGTTCGCGAACCGACACACCTCTGCATGAAGCGCGGCATAGGTCAGCGTCACGGACGCAGCGTCCGGGTCGTCTGCCTCCCAGACGATCGCAGGCTGATCGGCCCGTGCGGGCAAATGCCGGTCGACACAGTTGGCGCAGGCATTCAGCACGCCGTCCTCGAACCATTTGATATTGACCGGCGCGTAAGACCAGTTGCCCATCACGTCCGGCGTCTTGATCCAGTCGACGATGCCGATCTGTTCGCGCCAGAAGCCGTCCGGGTCCTTAAGCGACCGCCGGTACATCGCCTCGTAGGTGTCGGCGTCGCAGATCGTCCGCGCGGCGGTATGCGCGGGCACGGGATACGTCGCGGTCGCGGCGTCGCTCATCGGTCAAACTCTCCCAAGGACATTTCGCGGCGCTTTGGCCGCATTACCACAAATACGTATTCGGATCAGGCATCGGCTCGTGGCGCTGCGCCTTCGCGATCGAAACGACGGCGCGCACGACAAGCCAGATCGAGATCACCGGAAACAGAAAACCGGCCAGCCCCAACGTGAGGAGCGTCAATACGGCCAATACGATCACGCAAACCACCGTGATCCAGAAACCGCGGATGTGATAAGCGTAGTGGCTGTCTTCCCACGCCGCGTTCTCCGCCGCGCCCCGCCACACGTATGCGAGGATCGCTCCCACCAGTGTCGGCACGCCTGAGACGGCGCCGACGAGGATCAGCAGCGCCACGATGGTCGGCCGGTTGAGATCGAAACCCTGTGTTTCCGGTCTGCTCGCCATGGTCCACACTCCCTGTTTTCAGGCGACAATTCTGGCCTGCGAAGAGCCATTCCGCAAGGATGGGCTTTCGCAGGTCAACGCGGCGCGCTAGCGTCCGACGCCGTGGGCATCCCTCTTCTCGCCGCGCGCCGGTTCGGGCCGCTGTTCGCCACCCAGTTTCTGGGCGCGTTCAACGACAATTTCTACAAGACGGCGATGCTGTTCCTCATCACCTACACGCTGCTCGCGGGGGATACAGCAGCCTCGGCGCAGATCGTTACTGTGGCGGCGGGTGTTTTCATCCTGCCCTTCGTGTTGTTTTCGGCGCTTGCTGGGCAGATCGCCGACAGTGTCGACAAGGCGCGGCTCGTCCGCATCATCAAGGCGGCCGAGATCGCCATCATGCTTGTCGGCGCTGCGGCGCTGACGCTCGGTTCGATGTCGCTGATGATGCTGGTGCTGTTCGCGATGGGGCTGCACTCCACCTTCTTCGGACCGATCAAGTACGCGATCCTGCCGCAGCATCTCGCGCCGAAGGAACTGCTCACGGGCACGGGCCTTGTCGAGGCCGGCACGTTCATCGCCATTCTTACCGGACAGGTCGCCGGCGGCCTCCTCGCGCCGCAGGTTTCGGCGTGGGCGATCGTCGGGGTCGCCGCGCTCGGCTATCTCACCGGGCGGCAGGTGCCAGCAGCGCCGCCAGCCGGACGTGCCCGCATCGAATGGAATATTGTTGCAAGTTCGCTGCGCATCACGCGGGAGGTCACGCGCGATCCACAGCTCGGCCGCGCCGTGCTCGCCGTCTCGTGGTTCTGGTCGGTGGGGGCGGTATTCACCAGCCTGTTCGTGCCGCTGGTGAAGGGCGATCTCGGCGGCGCGGAAACCGTGGCGACGCTGTTTCTCACCATTTTTTCGATCGGCGTCGCAACCGGATCGCTGGTGGTCGCGCGTCTCCTAAAAGGTGCGATTTCCGTTCGCTATGCCCCTGCGTCCGCTGTGCTCATGACGGCGTTCATCGCCGACCTCTATTTCGCGATCCGCGCGTTCGACGTGCCGCACGCCGAATTGATCGGCGTGGGTGAATTCCTCACCGATCCGGGGAGCTGGCGAATCGTGCTGGATCTTTTCGGGCTTTCCGTCGCGGCGGGCGCGTTCATCGTGCCGCTCTATGCGCTGCTGCAAACCGCGAGCGATCCTTCGGCGCGGGCGCGGACCATCGCGGCGAACAACATTATCAACTCGGGCTTCATGGTTGCCGCCGCGCTCGGTTCGGGCGTGCTGCTGAAGGCGGGGCTCGATGTGCCGCAGATCCTGCTCGCCGTCGGGCTCGCGAATCTAATGATCGTGATACCCTGCCTCGGGATTCACCGCATCCAGCGCGCGCTCGGCACTGCCTGAAAAGTTGCGCGGCGCAACTTTTCTTAAGCGCGAACGAGCGTTCCCACGCCCTTGCGCGTGAAGATTTCAAGCAGCAGCGCGTGCGGCACGCGCCCGTCGAGGATCACGGCGGCCTCGACGCCACCGGTGACGGCGGAGAGACAGGTTTCCAGCTTCGGGATCATGCCGCCCGAAATCGTGCCGTCCGCGATCAGCTCCCTGATGCGTGCGGGCGTAAGATCGGTGAGCAGTGACTTGTCCTTGGCGAGCACGCCGGGAACGTCGGTCAGCAGCATCAGCCGCGCCGCGCCCACGGCGCCCGCGATCGCGCCCGCCATCGTGTCGGCGTTAATGTTGTAGGTATGGCCTTCCGCATCCTCGGCGATCGGCGCGATGACCGGAATCACGTCGGAACGCGTCATCAGATCGAGGATCTTGGCGTTCACCGCCACGGGCTCTCCGACGAAGCCGAGATCGACGACACGTTCGATCGCGCTGTCGGGATCGCGCGCCGTGCGCGTCAGCTTGCGCGCCGTCACAAGGCGTGCATCTTTGCCGGAAATGCCGACGGCGGTGCCGCCTGCGCGGCCGATCCAGCTGACGAGATCCTTGTTGATTGCGCCCGCCAGCACCATTTCCGCGACCTCGGCGGTCGCGGCGTCGGTGACGCGCAGCCCGTCGACGAACTCCGACTTGATGCCCAGCCGTCCGAGCATGTTGCCGATCTGCGGCCCGCCGCCGTGCACGACGATCGGGTTGATGCCGATCGCCTTCAGGAGCACCACGTCCTCCGCGAAATCGATCGCGCGCTCGGGGTCGCCCATGGCATGGCCGCCGTATTTCACCACGAAGGTCTGGCCGACATATTTCTGGATGAAGGGCAGCGCCTCGGTCAGCGTTTCGGCCTTGGCGAGCATGGCCGGATCGGGCGTATGGTCGACAGACATTCGGCAGGGCTCCTCAGTGATCGTGCGCCGCTATAAAGGCTGGGCGTAAAAGGGGAAGAGAAGATGATGGGCGCTCGCGCCGGTCGATTGCGAACGGCCTCCGCGTGTCGTTCGCGGGGTGATATCTCGTAACATACTGTTTTTATTGACGTGAATGACAAAGGGGGTCAGAGTTTCAGCATGAGCCGCGACCATGACCTGCATACAGATCACGACCACGACCACGACCACGACCACGACCACAACCACGGGCATGGCCACAGCCATGGCCATTCGCACGCACCGACGGTGAGCGCGGGTAACGAGCGCCGCGTCGGCTTCGCTGCGCTGCTCACGGGCGGCTTCATGCTTGCCGAGGTGGCGGGCGGGATCGTTTCCGGCTCGCTGGCTCTGCTCGCGGACGCGGGCCACATGCTCACCGATTTCGCAGCGCTCGCGCTCGCCTGGTTTGCCTTTCGGCTGGCACGGCGGCCGGCGGACTGGCGACGGACGTTCGGTTTCGATCGCTTCTCGGTGCTCGTCGCCTTCGTGAACGGACTCAGTCTGTTCGCAATTGCCGCAGTCATCATCTGGGAAGCCGTGGAGCGCCTCCAGAACCCGCCCGCCATCGCGGCGCCGACGATGCTGGGCGTCGCGGTCGCCGGTCTCTTCGTGAATATTCTCGCCTTCTGGCTGCTCTTCGGCGCGGATCGGGGGAACCTCAACGTGCGCGGCGCACTCGCGCACGTGGCGGGCGATCTTCTTGGATCGGTCGGAACCATCACCGCCGCGATCGTCATCCTGTATACCGGATGGACTGCTGCAGACCCGCTGCTTTCGGTGTTCGTGGCGCTCATTATCCTTCGCAGTGCATGGGCGGTGACCCGGGATGCCGCGCATATCCTGCTCGAAGGCGCGCCGGCGGGGCTGGAGGCGGACACGGTTTCTGCCGATCTCTCTGCGAACATCGACGGGGTGGACAGCATCCATCACGTCCACGTCTGGTCGATCAGCGAAGAGCGGCCGATGGCGACGCTGCACGCGCGCATTCGCCCGGATGCCTCCTCGGCGCTGGTGAAAAAGGCCATTCGCGAACGGCTGCAATCGCGTTTCCATGTCGATCACGCCACCGTCGAGATCGAAGACGGCGATCACGCGCCGATCTGTCGCTAGCGCGAATCGAGTTTCCGGCCGATCGCGACGAAGCCGTGGATCAGCGGCGGCACCAGAACGACCGAAAGTACCACCTTCGTCAGCATCTGGCCGATCATCAGATCGAGAATCGGGAATACGCCGTAGAAGGCGAGCGTGATGAAGATCAGCGTGTCGACGATCTGCGAAAGGACGCTCGCGAGCGCGCCGCGCAGCCACAGCAGCCCGCCTTCGCGGCGCATCAGGCTGAACAGGCCCACGTTCAGAAACTGAGAGATGCCGTAGGCAACGATTCCGGCGCCCATCAGGCGCGGGCTCTGCGCCAGCACGAGCTGGAAACCGGCCAGCCGATCCGGGTCCATCTCTGGCGAGGCGGGCAAGGCGAGCACGGTGAGGATCAGCAGCATCGAGACGATCAACGGCACGAAACCCAGCACTACCAGCCGGTTCGCGGTCTCGCGGCCATGAAGCTCGGCGACCGCGCTCGACAGCACGACGAGCAGCAGAAAAGCGAAGATGCCCGCCTCCACCGCGAGCGGCCCCAGCGCGACCTGCTTGTTGCCGAGAATTCCGGCGATGCAGGTCATACCGCCGTAAAGGATCGAGAGCGCGAAAAGCGAGCGGGATATTGGCGGCGCGGCGGTCGACATCGTGCACGTTGCTAACGGCTTTTCGCTGTCTGAGAAAGCTATATAGCTTGGCGCTCGGGAGCGGACATTCGCCGGGGGAACAATGCGCATACTGATCGGTCTTGGCGGTATTGCGCTCATCCTCGCCATCGCCGTTCTGTTGTCTTCCAATCGCCGCGCTATTCGCCTGCGCGTCGTCAGCGCAGCCTTCGCGCTTCAGGCCGGAATTGCCGTGCTGGTGCTGTATGTCCCGGCCGGGCGACGGGTGCTCGCCTGGTTGTCGGGCGGCGTCGGGGAACTGCTGGGCTACGCGCGTGCGGGCTCCGAATTCCTGTTCGGCAGGCTGCTCGGCGATCCCCTCGGGCAGAGCTTCGCGTTTCAGGCGCTGCCGACGATCATCTTCTTCGCCGCGCTCATCGCCATCCTTTATCACATAGGCGTGATGCAGTTCGTCATCCGCTGGATCGGCGGTGCGCTCGAAAAGATCACCGGCATCAGCAAGGTCGAATCGCTCTGCGCGGCGTCCAATATCTTTGTCGGCCAGAGCGAATCGCCGCTTGTAATCCGGCCCTATCTCGCGGGTCTCAGCCCCGCGCAACTGTTCGCGGTGATGTCGTCCGGCATGGCCGGCGTCGCGGGCACCATCCTTGCGGCCTACGCCTCGATGGGGATCAGCATCGATTATCTGCTCGCGGCGAGCTTTATGGCGGCGCCGGGCGGCATCTTGATGGCGAAGCTCATCATGCCCGATGATCCTGCCGACCTCGCGCGCACGCGGGGCGAGGTCGTGGAGATGTCCGACCACGACGAGGAAAAGCCCGCGAACATCATCATGGCCGCGGCGCAGGGCGCGCAGACCGGCGTCAAGCTCGCGGTTGCAGTGGGGGCGATGGTGTTGGCGTTCGTGGCGCTGGTTGCGCTCGCGAACGGGCTGCTTGCAGGCGTTGGGGCCTGGTTCGGGCTCGAAGGCCTCACCTTCCAGCAGCTCATCGGGCACGTCTTTGCGCCGATCATGTACCTGCTCGGCGTGCCATGGGACGAAGCCGGGATCGCCGGCGGCCTCTTCGGCACCAAGGTCGTGCTGAACGAGTTCGTCGCCTACATCGATCTCAGCGCGCAGCAGGCGGTGCTGTCCCCCGCCACGGTGGCGATCGTCACCTTCGCGCTGTGCGGATTTGCCAACTTCAGTTCGATCGCGATCCAGATGGCAGTGACCGGCAGCCTCGCGCCGAGCCAGCGTCCGATGATCGCAAAGCTCGGCATCAAGGCGCTCGTGGCGGGCAGCCTTGCCAATCTGATGAGCGCCGCCCTCGCAGGGCTGCTCCTCTCGGTCTAGCGGGTGGGAACCGGCGTCTCGCCCGAATAGTCGTAGAACCCCTTGCCGGACTTGCGGCCGTACCAGCCCGCCTCGACATATTTCACGAGCAGTGGCGCCGGGCGATACTTGGGATCACCGGTCGCTTCCTGCATCACGTGCATGACGCTGAGCAGCGTATCGAGACCCACGAAATCGGAGAGCGTCAGCGGTCCCATCGGGTGATTGGCGCCGAGACGCATACCCTGGTCGATATCGACCACCGAGCCGACACCCTCGCCGAGCGCGAAGATCGCCTCGTTGAGCATCGGGCAGAGCACGCGGTTGACGATGAACGCCGGGCTGTCGAGCGCTTCCACCGTGGTCTTGCCGATCGCCTTGCAGAAGGCGTGCATCGCCGCCGTTGTGGCGTCCGAGGTCGCGAGGCCGCGGATGATCTCCACGAGCTTCATCACCGGCACGGGATTGAAGAAGTGCAGGCCGACGAAGCGGTCAGGCCGGTCCGTTGCCGCTGCAAGCCGCGTGATCGAGATCGACGAGGTGTTGGAGGCCAGAAGTGCCGAGTCTTTCAGGGCGAGGCCCTTGAAAATCGCCTTCTTGACTGCCTCGTTCTCCGTCGCGGCCTCGATAACGAGGTCGCAATCGGAAAAGGCGGCAGGATCGGTGGTCAGGCGGATGCGCGCGAGCGTGGCCTCCACTTCGTCCACTTGCATCGTGCCCTTGGCAACGGCGCGGCCGAGATTCTTCTCGATCACCGCCTTGCCTGCCTCGGCGCGCGCCAGCTCGACATCCGAAAGGATGACGTCGAAACCGGCGAGCGCGGAGACGTGCGCGATGCCGTTGCCCATCAGGCCTGAGCCGATGACCCCGATCGTCTTCATGGCCTAGAGCTTCTGCGTGAGTTCGGGGACGATGGTGAACAGGTCACCGACGAGGCCGAGATCCGCGACCTGGAAGATCGGCGCGTCCTCGTCCTTGTTGATGGCGACGATCACCTTCGAATCCTTCATGCCTGCGAGATGCTGGATGGCGCCCGAGATACCGATGGCGATGTAAAGCTCCGGCGCGACGATCTTGCCGGTCTGTCCGACCTGGTAGTCGTTCGGCACGTAACCAGCGTCGACCGCGGCGCGCGACGCGCCCACCGCTGCGCCGAGCTTGTCGGCGAGCGGGAAGATGACCTGCTGGAACGTGTCGCTATCCTTTAGCGCACGGCCGCCCGAGACAATGATCTTGGCGGAGGTGAGCTCAGGACGCTCGAGCTTGGCGATCTCGGCGCCGACGAAGCTCGAAAGACCAGCGTCGCCGCTGCCGGAAACCGCTTCGACGCTGGCCGAGCCGCCGTCACCGGCCTTCTCGAACGCGGTGCCGCGTACGGTGATCACCTTCTTCGCGTCGCCCGACTGCACCGTGGCAATCGCGTTGCCCGCATAGATGGGCCGTTCGAACGTGCTTGCGTCGACGATGCCCGTGATCTCGGAGATCTGCTGTGTGTCGAGCTTCGCGGCGACACGCGGCGCAATGTTCTTGGCCGATGTCGTGGCGGGCGCGACGAGCGCGTCGTAGTTCGCCATCAGGCCTTCGATCAGCGGCGCAATGTTTTCGGCAAGGCCGTTGGCATAGGCCGCATCGTCGGCGAGCAGCACCTTCGAGACGCCAGCGATCTTCGCGGCGGCGTCGGCCGCACCCTGTGTGCCCTGGCCCGCGACGAGCACATGCACGTCGCCACCGAGCTTGCCGGCAGCCGTCACTGCGACGCGGGTCGCGTCCTTGATCGAGGCGTTGTCGTGTTCAGCGAGGACGAGGACGCTCATGCGATCGCTCCCATTTCCTTGAGTTTGCCGATGAGGGCGTCGACCGAATCGACCTTGATACCCGCCTGCCGCTTCGGCGGCTCGCTGACCTTCAGCGTCTTCAGGCGCGGCGTGACATCGACGCCGTAGTTGTCGGGCGTCTTCGCGTCGATCGGCTTGGACTTCGCCTTCATGATGTTCGGCAGCGAGGCATAGCGCGGCTCATTGAGACGAAGGTCGGTGGTGATGATCGCCGGAGCCTTGAGGCTCAGCGTCTCAAGACCGCCATCGACCTCGCGCGTGACGTTCACCTTGTCGCCCGCGACCTCCACCTTCGAAGCGAAGGTGCCCTGCGCCCAGCCGAGCAGCGCGGCGAGCATCTGACCGGTCTGGTTGGCGTCGTCGTCGATCGCCTGCTTGCCGAGGATGATGAGTCCCGGGGCTTCGGCTTCGGCGATCTTCGCGAGGATCTTCGCGACCGCGAGAGGCTCGGTGGTGACGTCGGTGGTGACGAGAATGCCGCGGTCGGCGCCCATCGCGAGCGCGGTGCGGAGCGTCTCCTGGCACTGCTGAACGCCGATGGAAACCACGACGATCTCGGTCGCTGCGCCCTTTTCCTTCAGGCGGATCGCTTCCTCGACGGCAATCTCGTCGAAGGGGTTCATGCTCATCTTGACGTTGGCGAGTTCAACGCCCGACTGATCGGATTTCACGCGCGCCTTGACGTTGTAGTCAATCACCCGCTTCACGGGCACTAGGATCTTCATCGGCATCCTCCGGAAAGCTGGCCCGGCCCCCTGGAGCCGGATCGCGCGACGGACTGCGGCAACCGGGCGTGTGTGTCAACGCCCAAGGCACGCAACTCACCGTTTGACGTGAAGAATTCGCGTGCCAGAATGGTGCAACTCTAAAAAGAAGCAGTCGGGGTTGGTCGTGAACAGGGAGACATCGCCAAGCGGCGATGGCGTGCATTTGCGTTTGCAGCTCCTGGGAGAGGTGCGATTCAGCGTCGGCAGCGCGGATGTCACGCCGCGTTCCAAGCGTGCGCGCGCACTCGTTGCCTATCTTGCGCTGTCGCGCGGCTATACAGCCACGCGTGCTCGGCTTGCAGACCTGTTCTGGGGGGATCGCGGGGAAGCGCAGGCGCGCGGAAGTCTGCGGCAATGCCTGCTCGAGGTGCGCAGCGCTGCGGGCGATACCGGCATCGAAATTCTCTCTTCGGACCGGGAAAGCGTTTCTCTGGGCCCTGGCTGGACAAGCGATCTCGCCGAGATTGAGGCGGGGATCGCGGGGTCATGTGCCAGCATTGCGGATGCGATTGAAACCGTGGGGCGGGAACAACCGCTCGGCGGGCTGTTCGTCAGCGATGAGTATGACGAGTGGTTGACGCTCGCTCGCGCCGATTTTGACGCACGGCTCGCCGACGCGGCGCGGCGCGGACTTACCCGGGCGATAGAAACCGGCGATGCGGAGTCGGCCCGGCGCATTGCCGATCACTATCTGCTGCGCGATCCGGGCGACGAAGAGGTCACGGTGCTTGCCATGCGCGCGGATGCGATGCGCGGCGCGGCGCCGATTGCCCACCGCCGCTTTCAGAAACTGCGGGACTATCTCGCTGCCGAACTGGGCACGGCGCCCGGCCCCGCTGCGCTCGACGCGCTTGCCGCCGTTGCCAGCACGCCCGTGGCTGAGCCGGTTGCGCCGACAGCGCCCACCCTTCCTGTGCTTCCCGCACACGACGGGCCACCGCTGCTGCTGGTGTGCCCATTCGTCGAAACGGGCTTCGCGAGCAATCTGATGCACCTAGCGGATGGTGTGCGCGAGGAGGTCCTGTCGGGGCTCTCCCGCTTCAAGGATCTCCGCGTGCTTGTGGAAGACCGTATGCCTTCGTCGGATGAGGCGACGATGTTCGGCGCGGGAACGATCGCCTATGCGCTCACCGCGACGCTCCGGCAATCGGGCACGCACATGCGCGTGACGCCGGTGCTCACGCGCCTTTCCGATCGTTCTGTCGTCTGGTCGAATCCCGTGTCGATCGAGGTGAGCGACCTTCAGGAAGCGATCGATGCGATGGTGGACCGCATCATCGGTGCCGTAACGCCGCGCGTCGAACGTGATGCGGTTCCGCGCGCGCAGCCGAGCGCCGTGTACGACCGCTACCTCGTCGCCCGACACCGCGCCCGAACGGCGACCACGCTCCATGAAGCGAAAGCGGCGGCCGACCTTCTCGAAGGCGTGATCGCAGACGCGCCGGAGCTTGCGGTGGCCTATCCGCATCTCATCCGGCTTTATAACACCAACTATTTCTACAAGATCGCAGGCATCGATCCAGCGCCGAACCGGGTACGTGCCTTCGAGCTTGCGAAGACCGCGCTGTCGCTCGATCGCGGTCATATCCACGGTTACACGGTGATGGGTTGGTGCCAGCTTTGGCGCGGCGGATGGGACGCCGCGCGCGCGCATTTCGAAAAGGCGGTGGAGCTCAATCCCTACCATTCGGAGCGGATCAAGGAGGCCGCATTCGGCCTCATCTTCCTTGGCGAACATGCGAAGGGCGGCGACTACCTGCAGCGCTGTCTCGATCTCGATCCGCTGCCTAACGACAATTTTTTCGAGGACCTCGGCTTTCTGAAGCTGATGCAGCGGAAGCCCGACGAGGCCGTGGCCTATTTCGACCTTATCGTGGAACCGACGCTGTTTGCCGATCTCTACGGCGTACTGGCAAGCTGTGCGGTCGGGCATCCCGCCGGGCCGACGATGGCGGCGGCGTGGCGTCGGCGTATTGCGGCGATCTGGTCGCCCGATGTGCCGATGACGGACGGGAACATGGTGTCGTGGCTGCACACGCACCTGCCGTTCCGGAAACCCGAACACTGGTCGCTGTTCTCGTCCTACCTCAATCCCGTACTCAGGGACGCTCATCCCGAAGCCGCTTGAGAAACAGCGTTTCGGGTGGCGGCTCGTGGCGGCAGGCCGTGAACGGAGCATCGACGGCGGCAGTGATGGCGCCTTGTGCGTCGCGGGCCTTTTGCGACACGAAGCCTGTCGGCAACCATGCGATGAAACGCTCGGGGGTCGGTAGCAGATCTGCGGCGGCGGTGATCAGCGCCGGTATCGTGCGGTCCTTGAAGAAGAGCCCGTGCGACACGGCTCGAATGCGACGAGCCTCGTCCCCGGCCAGCACGCGGACACGGAGTGCTGCGGCGAGCGTGGCACGCACGTCGACCTGCGCGAGCGAAAGCGCGCGGTGGCCGAACTCAGCCGGGGCGTGGGCGACGGCGACCTCATCGTCGCCGATGATTCTTCCGGCGGCATAAGCCTCTGCGATGGCGCCTTGGGGGCGCATACCGAAAGGATGAAGCTCGGCGGCGCGAAGTGCGCCGAGGCTGGCGGCACCCCAGACATCGAAGCCCTCGGCGAGGAGCACGAGGATCTCTTTGTGCCACGGCGCTCTCGCGGCTTCGAAGATGCCGTCGATCAGGAGGACGCGGTGCGGCGGCTGTTTGGCAAGCGCGAGCAGGTCTCCGGCGGTGGCGGGGGGGAAGTATATGATGTTGTCGGCGGCGGGGCGATTTTCGGGGGGGAGCGTGGGGCCGATGTAGACGCTTAGAGGCATTGTTCGGCGCCCAGCAGGCCTGGAATCCAGAGCCGCACGACGCTGACGCCGGGCGGCGAGAGGTCGCATCGCAGCATGTTTCGCACGCCGTCTTCCGCAAGGCGCGTGCAGAGCGCATCGAGCGAAGGGCGCGTCGAATAGGCATCGCGCACGCGGCGCCAGTCCGTGCTTTGACCGGTCGGCGCGCCGAGTGCGCGGTGGCCGGCCTGCGTGGGTTCCTCGGGCGTGATATCGTCGCGCGCGCCGCTGATGATGGTGAGGCGCGACTGCGCTGCCTCTGCAAAGGCGCGGAACAGCGCGTCGTCGGGATCTGGGCGGCACGCGGCGCCGAGAAACGAGGGCGCATAACCGGGATCGTCGAGGCGGCACATCACGACGGGCAGCCGGCCGACGCCTTCGACGACATAGACGGCAATGGCGATGCCGAGGTCCGCGAGATGATCGACCAGCGCGTGGAACCACGGGACTTCGATCGTCTGCGGATCGACGCGCGCGCGGGCCTGCCCGGCCATGCCGCTCTTCAGCCAATAGGCCTGCGCGTCGCGTTCGATGCGTTCGAAAAGCGCCGCGCGCGTGGCGTCCTCAAGGGTCGCCCCGGCACCGAGGCCGAGGCTCGAGCGCGCGAAGGGACTGTCGCCATCGAAGGTGAAATCCACCGAAACCGTATCGAAGGGCACGAAGACGCGGCCGCCTTCGGGGAAGCGTTCCGCCGCGTGCCAGCGGATCGGTGCGTCCGGCCACTGCGTGCGGCTCGGCCGCACCTCGCCATAATCGAGGAAGCGGGGCAGGCGCACCTCTTCGGGAAGATCGTCAAAACGGCAGAAAGGCCCGTCGGCCTGCACGGACTCCGCGCAGGCTCCCTCGATTGCTTCCATCGCTGCAGAAATGCGCGCGTCGGCCTCGCACCGCCCCTTGCCCTGATGCACGGCGAGCGACCGGCTCATCGGCCGCACCGCCTGAAACACCGGCAGACCGATGCGGTCGAGGTGCGTCACCTCGCCGATCCGGGTAACGCCGCCCCAATCGAGCACCGGGCCAAGGCGTGCCAGCATTTCGGCGGCATCGACCTGCCGCCAGCGGTCGGAGGGCGGCACCAGCGTCAGCCATGCGGGCGCCGTCGGGCCATAACGAACCGCGCGCTGCCGGGCTCCGGCAGCGTCTCCGTGCATCACGAACCGGTGGCCCGTTTTACTTGCCGCCGCCCCAGGTCTGCTGGAAGGCCATGACGTTGTTGGACTTCGGCAGCTTCACCGCCTCAACCGAATCGCCGGCCTTCTTCGCGGCCTCGAAGATGCGGACGAGATTTTCGACGTCGGTCTTTTCCTGCGCGGTCTGGGCTTTCGCGAGATCGTAAGTCGCGACCGACTGGGTGACGTAATACGTCTCGCCATCCTTGATGATGAAGGTCGGGTCGCTGGAGCCGCCGAGCTCAACGCGTGTGATCGTCGGGGGTATGCTCATGGGTTTCTGCCTCCTGCCTGCTGGAATCAGGGCTTTTGCCTACGTCCAGCGGCGTGAAAGCGCCAGCGCTAAAGACGGCAAACGTCATATTTCCACAAGGCTGGTGAAAGGAACGCCATCCTCCTCAGCGCACTTTCCGATCCTGATGCGGCTCGGCCGGTGCTCGGCGATGAGCGCGGGCGGAGCCATTTCGGCGACGGCAGGCATGGGCGACGCGGCGGGCATGTGGGCAGCACGTCCGGCGGGCGCGGTGGCGTTGAACGCGGCGGCGGCGAGCGCGGCGGCAATGAGGATGCGCTTGAGATCGGACGGCATGGTTTGGTGCTTTCGAAGAGAACAACGTGCCGGCAGCGGCTGCGACCACCACCACCGACACGTGCCCTTCTAGGCCGCCAGCGTCAGCGGCCGCGCGAACGCTCCGTCAGATCATCGTCAAATCTGGGGTGTGTGGGGATTCGGCCTATGTCGGGCTGCAAACGGCGGCTTTCTCCGCTTGCCTTGGCTCACGTACCTTTAGGGACGCTGCGCTCCGGTTCCCCAGCGTACCTTTATCATAACGGTTTGGCGATCCAGATTTAATTTTCTGAGGCTCTAGGGATGGTGACATTTTAGGGATTCACGGCGTGGAAGATTTCTGATTCAACACTGGCTTTTGGAGGCTGGTGTGAAAGGCGAGGTTCTTCGGGACGATCAGTGGGAGCGGCTGCGGGCTTTTGTACCTGGTGGGCGCAAGGGCAAGCGCGGTCCACTCAGCGATGGGCGCCGGTTTCTCGATGCGTTGTTATGGTTGGCCCGTTCGGGCGGTCGCTGGCGTGATTTGCCCGAGCGGTTTGGTCCTTATCAGACGGCCAAGCGTCGCTATTATCATTGGGTCGAGCAGGGTGTGATCGACCGGATATTCGAGGCCGTGTCGGAGGATCCCGACATTGAGTGGCTGGCGATCGATGCGACCGTGGTCCGTGCCGAGGCCCAAGCGGCCGGGGCGCGGATAAAAAGGAGGGCGCTCAAGCCCAGGCTCTTGGCCGATCGCGCGGCGAGCCGGTCATCCCGCCCCGCCGCCATCGCAAACATCAGCACCGCTATGACCGCATCGCCTACAAGCAGCGTTGGGGCATCGAAGGCTTCTTCGCCAAACTCAAAGAATGGCGCCGGATCGCTACCCGCTACGACAAACTCGCCGCAAATTTCCTCGGCTTCCTCAAACTCGCAAGCATCATGCTTTGGATCATATAATTAAATCGTCACTACAGCCTAAGCCTGATGAGGTCTCTGTGACGAGTGCGCTCTTGCCGCGCAGCGGTCTGGAGGCGTCTCTCATTCCGCGTCCTGATCGCCGGCGACCGCGGCCTGGCCGAATCCGCCCAGGCCATGAGAAACAAACTTCAGATAAACCTCAAGCTTACCCGGCGGTAGCGAAGTCACTGTATTGTTCACAACTCCGTAGCGCATCAGCAGATGGGTGCGGGCACCAATTAACATTGTCGCGATCGTCTCCAGCTCTTCATCTGGATAATCATCAATATAACGTGAAAAGCGACTGCGGCGCAGCGAGCGGGCGTAGCCAGTCACCATTTTGTCCATATGTTGCTGAAATGCCGCCGGCGCGTAAAGTTCAGCCTCGGTCAGCACGCGGTACATATATGGATGCTTGGTCAGGTAATCGAAGTTCGCTTCGAACCCGCGGCGTTCCAGGTCGAGAATGTCCTTCGGATGCCGAATGGCCTGGCCGATGATTTGCAGCATCGACGCGCCCAGCGTTGGCAGCACCGTATCGAACAGGTCCTTTTGCGACGAAAAGTGCAGGTAGAAAGCGCCGTGTGCAATCTTGGCACGGGCCGTCACGCGGGCGATCGAACAGCCGGCATAGCCATATTTGCCGATCGTTTTGCCGGCCGCTTCGATCAGCTTGATCCGAGTTTGCTCGTTGCGCTGCGTTTTCGCGAGCGACGGCTCACGCTTCGCAGGCCGCGAACGGACGCGGGGGGCTGTGCCTGCAGCGGCTTCGCTGTTACGCATGTCTGGCTTGCTCCGCTAAGTGCTCACGTTCATCTGCAATCGCCGATGCGATTTGAGATCGCAACACGTCTTTGCGGACCTTTCCCGAAGCCGTTCGGGGCAATTCTTCCAGAACTTCGATCCGTTCCGGTGCTTTCTGGCGGGCCAAGCCACGCTCGGACAGGAAATGCTGCAGGTCCGGGATGGTTGGGGAAGCGTCGCCGCGAACAACCACGAACGCGCAAATGCCTTCGCCAAGGCGGGGGTGCGGCATGGCGACAACGGCAGCTTCCGAGATATCGGGATGATGAAGCAGTACGTCCTCGATCTCCTTGGCGCTGATATTTTCGCCGCCGCGGATGATCAGATCCTTCTTGCGATCGGTGATGATGAGCGCGCTACCATTTACATGCCCAATATCGCCTGTCCTAAAATAGCCGTCGGCCGTGAAAGCCTCGGCGTTCTGCGCGGCGTCCGCATAACCCATGAATAGGGCGGGCCCTTTGGCGAGGATTTCGCCGTCGGCTCCGCTTGGCAGCGGCCGGTCATTCTCGTCGACGATGCGGACGTCATAGTCCACGACTGCGCCGTCCGTGGTGGCGGCGAGTTCGCGCGTGTTTGTGCCAAGAAAGCCGAGCGTCACGAACGGCGCCTCGGAACTCCCATAAACGCGGAAGGCCGCTGATTCCGCGAAAACCGCGTTGGCGCGGCGGATCAGTGACGCCGGGATGGCCGCGCCTCCGCAGGCAAAACAGCGCATCGACGGCAGTCGCGAGCCGGCCCGCTCCGCTGCTTCGACAAGCTCTTGCAGAAACGGCGTTGCCGCCACCGTCATGGTCGCACCGTGAAGGTCAATCAGTCGCACGGCCTCGTCGGCATTCCACTCATCCATAAGTACCGTGCACGTGCCGCCAAGGAAAGGCCGTTCGAGGCCGTTTGAATAGCCGCTGACATGCGTAACCGGGGACGGCATCAGCACGACGTCGCCGATACCTATTCGCCAGTGTTCAGCGCTCGCCGCGACGGCTCTGGCGAGCGTCTCATGACTGTGCAGAACGGCCTTGGGGCGACCGGTCGTGCCCGACGTGTACATGACCATCTTGAGCGCGGCGGGATCGACTTTCGGAAACCTGGCTCGCGTGCTCCGCGCGCCAGCCAGCAGTTGCTCATAGCTCAGAGCATTGTCGGTACGGCCGCGCACGGTGACGAAGTGGCTTAGTGAAGGCAGTCGCGGTTGAATTCGCGCCATCATGCCCACGTAATCAAAACGCCGAAACAGCGTTGGCACGAAGATCAGCCGGCTTTCACAGTCCTCCAGAATGAGCGAGGTCTCCGCCTCGCGATAGATGGGGACGATCGGATTGATGACGAAGCCGCCCATTGCAGCGGCGAGGTTGATTGTTGCGGCTTCCAGCCAGTTCGGCAACATCATGCTGATAACGTCGCCGGTGCGCAGCCCCAAGTCGAAAAGTGCTGCCGCCAGGTTCTCGGCTTCGCTGACGAGAGTGCCGATGCTGCTGGGACGGTCTCCGCCCAGGAAGATGTCCTCATCGTCGCCGGAATCGGCACGACGCCACGCATCATCCGCGATTGTCCGGGAAACCCAAGCTCCGCTGGCGCGATACACGTCCGCTTCGGGCACTTGGCGCATCGAGAAGATACGCGTCACAAATCCTGTCCCAGCCGGCCAAGATGCCACTGGGCATCTCCGAACATGGTCATGTTCAACATGAGCCGCTTTACATAGTGCCCAACCATCAGCTCTTCCGACATGCCGACGCCGCCGTGAAGCTGGATCGCCTGCTCACTGACAAAGCGCGCAATCCGGTCCACGCGCGCCTTTGCGGCCGAGATAACCCGCCAACCCTCGGCGGCGCCATCGTCGAACGCGAATTGCGCGCAGCGGGTCACGGCCCAACCCTCCTGTTCTGCAGTCATCATGTCTACCAGTCGGTGTTGGACCACCTGGAAATCGCCGATGGCGTGGCCGAACTGCTTGCGCGTCCGCGCGTATTGCAGTGTGGCCGCGTTCAGTTCAGCTACGATCGCCATGCTCTCCGCACACAATGCCGTTGTGGCCAGATCGAGAAACCTGTCGATAGCGGCGCTGGCGTCGCCGGAGCCTAAGGGCTCCGCTGGCACATTATCAAGGCGGACATCGGCCGCCGGCCTGCCGTCAAGAGAAGGGTAGGTTTCGAAGGACACCCCCGGCATCCCCGCGTTCAATAGGTAGAGACCAAGCCCTCCGTCCGCGCGGCGGGCCGAAACGAGCAAAAGATCGGCCTCAGCGCCATGCAGCACGAAACGCTTGTCGCCGGTTAGTCCACTCTCCGTCGCACAAGCATTGACGACCAGCCGTTCATGACCTGCATTCGGTTCGGAATGCGCAAAAGCAAGAGCGATCTCGCCCGCAGCGATCCGGGGCAGCAAATCCGCCCGTTGCGTTTCGCTGCCGAGCAGGGAAATCAGCTGAGCGCCGAGCGCCAGCGTCGGCAGCAGCGGCTCCAACAGCAACGCGCGCCCGGACGCTTCGAGCAGCACACCCAGCTCGACCGCGCCGCCGCCCGCCCCGCCTTCCTCTTCGGCCAACGAAAGTGCAAGCCAACCAAACTCCGCATAGCGCGACCACATGGCCCGGCTATAGCCAGGCGCCTCAAGAGAAAAGGCGAGGCGCTGCTCAGGCGTATAGTTCTCCGCCACGAATCGACGCGTCATCTCCGCGAACTGGCCGAGTTCCTCATCTGCGAAAACGGCCACCTAGAGCTCCAATACTGTTTTGGCGAGGATGTTGCGCTGGATTTCGCTGCTTCCGCCATAGATGGTCGCCGCGCGACCATAGAGATACTCGCCGACGATACCGGCGCTCGCCCGGTCTGAGCGATGAGGCGCGGCCAGCCCGCCACAGCCGACTGCATCGGTCAGCGCGACTGCGATCGCCTGGATAAGCTCGGCGCCGATCAGCTTCAGGACAGACGCCGTTGCACCGGGGTCGCGGCCTTGCGCCGCGCTGCGAAACAACTCGTAGCATAGCGCTTCGAGGGCGATGGTCCGGGCGCCGAGATCGGCGACGCGCTGGACCCAGGCGGCATTGCTTGCCAGCGGCTGCCCTCCGGCGCCGGGGGTTGTGCGGAGCAGATGCTCCAGCTGCGCCATCATCCGCTGGCATTTGCCAATTTCCGCAGCCAACAGCCGCTCATTGCCAAGCAGAACCTTCGCATAGGTCCAGCCACGCCCCGGCTCACCGACGAGATTTTCGTGCGGAACCCGCACATTGTCGAGGAAGACCTCGTTTAGATGATGATCGCCATCGATCGACGCAATCGGCCGTACCGTCACGCCCGGGCTCTTCAGGTCGATCAGCAGGAACGAAATGCCGCGCTGCGCTTGTGCGTCCGGACTGGTGCGCACGAGCGTGAACATCATGTCCGCCCACTGCGCCATCGTCGTCCAGACTTTCTGCCCGTTCACGACATAGGCGTCACCCACATCGACGGCGGTCGTGCGCAGGCTGGCGAGATCGGAGCCCGCATTGGGCTCGGAATAGCCCTGCGCCCACCAGATTTCCGAGCGCGCGATCGGCCCAAGCCAGCGCCGCTGTTGTTCGGGAGAGCCAAACGAATAAAGGATTGGCGCAACATAGGTAATGCCGAACGGAACCAGCCATGGTGACCCGGCGCGATATACTTCGTTCTCGAACACCCAACGCTCGAGGCGCGTCCAACCGAGCCCGCCCATTTCGCGCGGCCAATGGCCGGTCAGCCAGTTGCGGGTGGCGAGAATGCGATGCCAGCGAACATGATCGGCTTTGTCCAGCAGACGACCATTCAGCACCTTGTCGCGAATGTCCTCCGGCAAATGATCGCGGCAGAAATCGCGCACATCCTTGCGCAGCGCGGCCAAACCGGCATCACGTCGCGTCGCCACGTCCATCACCGTGTCAATGGCAAAAATCGAGCGCCTGGGCACTAGAACCGGTTCCACGCTCGATTGATGATGGCTGGATTCATTCAAGATTGCCCCCCACCAGCTTGCTCAGCCCACCGGCTTTGCGCACCGTTTCGGGAATGCCGCTTGGATCAATCACCGAGCCGAACTCGACACGATTATGAGCGTGGCACAGCTGGTGGAACAGGAAGGCTTTGTCGATCGCGTCGGTTTGACCCTGCGACTCGATGGATGCGTTGACCGACTCTTTCACCATCTTCAGTGCGAACGCCGGCTTGGCCGCGATCTTTAGCGCAAGCGCAAGTGTAAAACTATCTAACTCAGCGCGCGGCACGACATGGTTCACCATTCCCCAGTCATGCGCTTCCTGCGCAGTCCAGCGATCAGCGGTGAACAGCATTTCCTTGGCCTTGCGCGCGCCCAGTTCCCATGCGTGTGCGAAGAACTCGACCCCGTTTGCACCGATATTGACAACGGGATCCGAAAAGAAGGCGTCGTCGGAAGCAACAATGAGGTCGCAGACCCAGGCCAGCATCAATCCGCCGCCGAAGCAGGCGCCCTGCACGGCCGCGATCATCGGCTTTGGGATGGAGCGCCAGCGGCGGCAGGTGTCCAGATAGACTTCGCGCTCCCAAGCATAGTAACCGGACACGGTCGCGGTATCGATGTCACCGTAGACGCCCATGCGATCACGATCGCGCACGACGGCGTCATGCGCCTGGTCCTTGAGGTCGTGGCCAGTCGAAAAATGCTTACCGTTGCCAGCCAGGATGATGACACGGACCGAATCATCATGCGCGGCCTGCATCAGCGCCGCGTTCAGATCATATGTCATGCGCGTATCCTGCGCGTTGCCCTGGCTCGGCCGGTCGAGCGAAATCCGGCATATGGCCGGCGCCACAATGTCATATCCGATGACTGATTGCACTTCGCTCATTGGTCTCTCTCGTTCAAATTGGATTTCATTTTTGTATGACTGATGACTCATCAATCGTAAAGTCAAGATACGTTCGGCGTCAATCCGGCATCAAGTTGAAAACAATTTTCTCATTTTATTTCAATTATATAAATCGACAACGTTGAACACTGGCGTGTGAGGAGGACGTGTCTTTCAAATCTCGTCTTGACGAAAACGCACGCGGAAATCATCATGATCAGTGAATCATAAATCACGACTGCGGCGGCTCGATGCTCGCTGTGAAATACGGGGAGGATTATAATGGTCAGTGGATTGTACAAAGCCCAGGTGCGGCTGCTGAGCGGCGCGGCGACAGTGCTGCTCGGCGGCTGGACGGCGCAAGCTTCAGCGCAGGAGGTGGCCAGCCCCGCTGCGACACCTCAGGCGCAGACCGCCGAAGTCTCATCGAGCTTCAGCGATGGCGAAATCCTCGTCACGGCAAACCGCCGCGCGCAGAATATTCAGGATGTTGGCATCGCGATCACGGCGATCGGCGGCAACGAACTGTCGCGCATGGCGGTCAGCAACGCGACTGACATCACCACCGTTGTGCCCAATCTTCGATTCATCACCCTGGGCGGCGCCATCGTCAATTTCAACATCCGCGGCATTTCGCAGAACGACTATGCCGACCACCTCGAGCCGCCCGTGGCTATTTATTCCGACGACGCCTATCTGAGCACGACATCGCAGTCGAGCCTTCCTGTCTTCGATCTCGATCGGGTTGAAGTCCTGCGTGGTCCTCAAGGCACGCTGTTCGGGCGCAACTCCACAGGCGGCCTCATTCATTTCGTCAGCAAACAGCCGACAGAACATTTTGAAGGCTATGTCGATGCGACCATTTCGGACGACGTATGGGGGAAGCTTGAAGGTGCCGTCAGCGGACCTTTGGCCGATAATCTGCAAGGCCGCATCGCGTTCAGTGCCTCGACGCGCGAAGGCTACGTCAAGAACGCGACAGACGGAAGCCGCCTCGGGAGCGAGCATTATGTCGCGCTCCGGACGATCCTTGCCTATCAGCCCACACCGGATATCAATGTAAACCTCAATCTGCGTTACGCGCGCAACTTCGATCAGAGCGGCGCCGCATACACATTCGCGCCCACGATCGCCGGTCCTGATGGACTAGGGCGTTTCGTCGGACCGGACGAAAACCCCTATGGCACCTGCAACGGCTGCGGCCCGGCCTATTATGAGGGCTACACGCAACCAAATCCGTACAAAGGGGCATTCACTGACAGGGGAAATTACGCGCGGAGTGCTTACGGCGCCACGCTGAAGATCGAAGCGGCACTCGGGTTCGGCAGCCTGATCTCGATCACCGACTATCAGAAGGTGAACAAGACGTATTACGAGGACGTCGATGCAGCGCCTCAATACATTGCGGATGACCTCCACACCCAGAAGCTTGACCACCTGACCCAGGAACTGCGTCTCGTGGGTTCAAGTGATCGGTTCGACTGGACCGCCGGCCTTTACTATTTCCATCAGAAGAATCAGTCAGTGACCGCCTATGTGCTTTTCGACGGTGGTGGTCCTGTGCCGATCAACTATGCGACGTTCCGGACCGACAGCATCGCTGCCTATGCGCAGGGCGAGTATCGATTTACGGACACGCTGAGCTTCATCGCGGGCGGCCGGTACACCTACGATCGTAAACGTGACAACTATCTGGCGACGGACGCGAATTTCGCCGGTCCCCCGCTCGCCTTCAATCCCACGACATACCCCGATCTCGCCGATCGCAAATTCGACCTTTATTCGGCCAAGGCTGCGCTGCAGTGGTCGCCGAGCGACCGGCTGATGCTTTACGCCAGTTTCAACCGCGGAACAAAGGGAGGCGGCTTCAGCAAGCCCGGATATCTGCCGATCGACCCACAAACCATCCCGTTTGACGACGAAACGCTTTACGCATACGAGGTTGGTCAGAAATGGACATCGGATGATGGTGTTATCCGCCTGAACAGCAGCTTCTTCTACTATGACTACAAAGACTACCAGGCGTTTGCGTTCCGAACGCTGAACGGCAATCCGGTCGGCACGATCATCAATCGGGATGCGACAGTGAAAGGCGCAGAGGTCGATTTCACGCTCGAGCCGGTTGACGGCCTGACCATCAACATCTCGCCGTCTTACCTGGATACAAAAATCAAGAACGTGCAGTTGCCGAGCGGCAGGATCGTCACTCGTCCGTTGCCGCAGGCCCCGAAATGGTCCGGAAACGCCATGATCCGCTACGAATGGCCGGTGCTTGGCGACAAGACGGCAGCGCTGCAGTTCGACGTGAATTATAACTCAAGTCAGAACTTCACGGTGCTCGCTGCCTTCAACGAACGTGAAAAAGCCTATGCAGTTGGCAACCTGCGTGCCAGCCTGGCAAGCGGCAACAGCTGGGAGGCAGCGATCTTCGCCAAGAATCTGTGGAACCAGGAGTATCGCATTTTCGCGTTCGATCTGAGTTCGCTCGGTACGATCGCACAAAGCTATAACCGGCCCCGCACGATCGGCGCCCAATTCCGCTACAATTTCAATTAGGGGTTGCGAGAGGACAGTAGATGATGGGTGAGATCGACCTGAAGGCCGCGCAAGACGCCTGGACTCAAGCTGAATTCGCGCGAATCATGACGGTCGATAGCCAGGAAGCGGCGCATTTGGCAGAGCGCCAGCATGAACTCGAAGCCTCGCTGATCGCCGCTGCCAAGACGCTCGGCCGGTCAGCAGGCGATGGGCGAGCCGCGCATCGCTGGTGGGAACAGGAGCGGCCGCCCCGGCGGCCGCTCCGCATTGCCATCGTCGGCGGCGGCGTCGGCGGCCTCGCCATGGGCGCGCGGTTGCGAGAGGCCGGCTACGACGATTTCGTGATCCTCGAGAAATCTGACGATATCGGCGGCACATGGCATCATAACAATTACCCGGGCGTGGCCTGCGACGTCGCCTCCTACTTCTACAGCTTTACCTTCTTCAAGAACCCGGGCTGGTCGCAGATGTTCGCGCCGGGGAGCGAGATCAAACGCTATCTTTCGGAACTTGCCGACCATTACCGGCTGCGGGAACATATTCGGTTCGGCGCGACTGTCACCAGCTGTCATTACGACAATGGCGTCTGGACGATCTCCACTGCCGAGGGCGAGACGTTCGAGGCGAACATCTTCATACCCGCCACCGGCTTCTTGCACATCCCGATCCTGCCAGCGATCGAAGGACGCGATCGTTTTGCTGGAGAAATATTTCACAGCTCCGCCTGGCGCCCGGATTTCGACTCCTCCGGCAAGCGGGTTGGAATTATTGGCAATGGGTCGAGTTCGGTGCAGATCGTCTCCAACATCGTCGACCGGGTCGATCATCTGACCGTATTCCAGCGCACCGCCCAATGGGTATTTCCGGCACCGAACGATTATTATTCGGAGCTTCGGCAGCAAATGCTGTCCTACTATCCGGAGCTGACCCATCGGCTGTTCCAGTTTTTCATGGATTGGTACAATGACGGCTTCGGCAATGCTGTCACCGGCGACGCCGCCGCGCAAAAACGCTTCGCCGACGCCTGCCAAGCCAATCTGGATTCAATCGCCGACCCCGAGCTCCGCGCGAAGCTGACACCGGATTATCCGGTCATGTGCAAGCGGCTCATATTCTCCAGCACCTATTTCGACGCGCTGCAGCGTTCCAACTGCGCGCTGGAGACACGCAGTATCGCCCGCATCGAACCCAGCGGCGTGCGGTTGCACGACGGCAGCCTGGTGGAGCTCGACGTGCTCGTGCTTGCAACCGGGTTCGATACCCACGCTTATTGCCGCAGCCTCAACATCTCGGCCGCCGGCGGGCAAACGCTGAATCAGGCTTGGCAAGATGGTGCGCGCTCGTTCGAATCCATCGGACTGGCTGGCTTTCCGAACCTGTTCTTCATCGGCGGCCCCTATTCGACTGTCGGCAACCTTTCGACCATGACGTGCGCTGAACTGCAGGTCGATCATGTCATCCGCTTGCTGGACGAAATGGACCGAACGGGCGCGCGCGAAGTCATGCCGCACCGCGACGCGGAAGACGCGTTCGTCGACGAGATGCAGGGCGCTGTCGCCAATACGGTCTGGGTCTCGGGCTGCAAGAGCTGGTATCTGGACGCGAAGGGCGGGATCGATATCTGGACCAAGTCGCCGGCCGCCTTCATGGACCGAATGGTCACGGGACCGGACCTCGCCAAATATCATTTCAAGGCCTGATCGGGACGCAAGCCATGGCTGGGATTAATCTTCTGCTTGATGGGCTGGTTTTTCCCGAAGGGCCGCGCTGGCGCGACGGCCGGCTGTGGTTCTCGGACATGGAAGATATGTGCGTGAAGGCGGTCGATCTGACCGGCCGCGTCGAAGAGATCGTTCGCATCGACGACTATTGCTCGGGACTCGGCTGGCTGCCGAATGGACGGCTGCTGGTTGTGGCGGTGAAAACGAGGCTCCTGCTCGCCGTTGATTCCGCAGGCAAGGTGTCGTTACACGCCGATCTGACGCCGGTCACCCTCAGCTACGCCAATGACATGGTCGTGGATACAGCAGGCCGCGCCTATGTCGGCAGCATGGGTTACGATATCTGGAGCGACCCGGAAGCGAAACCCGGCGCGCTGGCGATCGTCGAGCCGGACGGGCGCGCACGCCTGGCGGTTGGCGATATGATGTTTCCAAACGGCAGTGTCATTACGCCTGACGGCAAGCGGTTGATCGTCGCTGAAAGCCTGTCCAAGGCACTGACCGAGTTCGATATTGAAGAAGACGGGTCCCTTTCTGGCCGCAGGTTGTGGGCGGAGACGTCCGGTGTGATGCCCGACGGCATTTGCCTGGATGCAGAAGAGGGCATCTGGATTGCGTCCATCGATGACGGCGCCTTCATACGCATCGAGCGAGGCGGAAAGAGCACGCACCGGATCGAGACTCCAGAGGGCCGACAGGCGTGGGCGGTCGCACTCGGCGGCGACACGCTGTTCATGCTCACGTCGTCACCGCTCGGCGACACAAGGGAGAACCGGCTCGCCACCCGGCCCGGCCGCATCGAAACGATGCGAGCGCCGGTCCCGGCGGCATGACGGCGCAAATTTCTTCAGGGCAGCGTGCCGCTGGTGAACAGCGTGTCGCGCGCTGCAAAGCACAGCGGGTTTCCCGAGGGATCACGCGTGTAGAACGATCGCTCCCCCCACGGCCGTGTCAGCACTTTGCCGAGCGCGCCAACGGTTGGAACGTCGGCTTCATCGAGTGGCGCACCGGCAGCGCGCGCGCGTGCGTACACCGCATCAATGTCATCGACGGCGAAGTAGATGTAATCCTCATTGGCGCGCGGCGCGCGGGCATCACCATTCGCAATCGCATCGTAGCAGCTAATGATCGTGCCTTCGCAATCGAAATAGTGCCGCCCAGGAGAAATGCGCGAGCCCGCAACCTCTAGCAACGTTGCATAAAATAAAACGGAAGCCTCTATGTTATCGGATGGAATCGTTATTCTGTACACTTTTACCACAATTCTCTCCTTTATTAAATAATTCTGCACAACTTCTAAAACTATTCAAGTATTATGACAAGGAAGTGCTTGTGTCGAGATTGACAGACAAGGTCGTACTGGTCACTGGCGGTGCAGGCGGTATCGGCGAAGCGTGTTGCACGGCGATGGCGAAGGAAGGTGCCAAGGTTATCGTCGCGGATATTGCCGCAGAGGCGGGACAGGCACTGGCGGCGCGGATCGGCGGCAATGCCTGCTTTCTTCACCTGGACGTTACCGACGAGGTGGCCGCGGAAGCTGCGGTCGCCTTTGCCGCCGATCGTTTCGGGCGTCTCGATGTACTCGTCAACAATGCCGGCGGCGGCAAGCTGATACCGACGCACGAACTTGATTTCGAGTTGTGGCAGCGCCTGCTCGCGCTCAACCTGGACGGCTATTTCCTGATGGCGCGCGCTGCATTGCGGCACATGGTAAAGCGGAGCGCCGGGGCGATCGTTAACATGGCATCGGTGCATGGCCATGTTGGCTTTCCGAACCACGCCCCCTACGCCGCCGCCAAAGGGGCGATCGTCAACATGACCCGCGCGCTCGGCGTCGAATATGCGGTGCGGGGCATTCGCGTGAACGCCGTCTGCCCGGGCTTCGTCAATACCCGCTTGATCGCGGAGGAAGTGCCGCCCGAGGATCTGCCGCCAATGATTGCGCTGCATCCCATCGGCCGCATGGCAGAACCGCACGAGATCGCTGCCGCTGTCGTCTTCCTCGCATCCGACGAAGCCAGCTTCGTGGTGGGAACGAGCCTGATGGTCGATGGCGGTTACACAGCACAGTAGCAACCAGGAGAGAGCGAGATGGCGATCAAGATGATTTACTGCCTCACCCGCAAGGAGGGGATGAGCCGCGAGGAATTTCAGCGCTATTGGCGCGAAATCCACTGGCAAAAGGTACGCCAGCACGCACGCACCATTCGCATGTTCCGATATGCGCAGAGCCACAGCTACGATACGCCGATCAACGACGGAATAGCCGCTGAGCGCGGCGGCCTGCCAGGCTATGACGGCGTCATGGAAGGCTGGTGGGAAAGCGAGGAAGATGCGCTGGCAGCGATGGGCAATCAGGCGGGGCTTGACGCGATGGCCGACCTGCTCGACGATGAAGGCCGCTTCATCGATTTTTCTCGCTCGCCGCTGTTCATGACGCATGAGCATGTCCTGATCGACGAACGGGGCGATCGTGGCCCGGCTTGAAGGGAAAGTTGCGATCGTCACGGGCGGAGCTGGCGGCTTTGGCGAAGCGATGGCACGGCTGTTTACGGCCGAGGGCGCGAAGGTCGTTCTAACAGACCTGGATGAGAATCGCCTGCAGGCAGTGGCGCAGCGGCATGGCTGTGATGCGCTGGTGCAGGACGTCGCGGATGAAAACCGCTGGTCCGAGATCGTCGCGGTATGCGAGGCGCGGTATGGCCGGCTGGATGTGCTCGCCAACAACGCCGGCTTTGAAGGATCGATGGACGCGGTTGATCCGGAGACCACCGGCCTGGAGGACTTCCAGCGCGTACAGCGGGTCAATGTCGAGAGCGTCTTTTTGGGCTGCCGCGCGGCAATCCCGGCGATGCGGCGCGCTGGTGGGGGATCGATCATCAATATCTCGTCGCTCGCCGCGCTGATCGCAACGCCGTTCCAAACGGCTTATGGCGCGAGCAAAGCTGCGGTGCGCCACTTGACGATGACGGTCGCGGCTTACGGCGCACGCGACAATATCCGCTGCAATGCCATCCATCCCGGGCAGATGCGTACGCGCATGATTGAGGATATCTATGCCGGGACCGCGGCCCGGCTTGGCATCGCGGCGTCGGAAGCCGAGCGCGACTTCACCGCGATGATCCCGATGGGCCGGCTTGGCACTGCCGAGGATATCGGCTGGGCCGCCGTTTATCTGGCATCCGACGAAACGCGCTACATGACAGGCGCCTCCCTCGTAGTGGATGGCGGATCCCATATCGTCTGAGAAAGGAAGCGTTATGGCGCTTTGGAACGTCACGATTGACAACGGCGTGGTGACCGCCGCGCACGATAATCCGCCGATGAACTACTTCACGGCTGAGGGCGCAACGGAGCTGGCGGATTTGATCGCGCGATGGGCCGATCCGGCGGTGCGTGCAGTGGTGCTGACAGGGGCCGTGCCGGGCCGCTTCATCACGCATTACAGCGTCGAGGAATTGGCCACGCTTGCCGGCGACCCGCACGCACTCGCTGCATTGGGCACAGGGCTCAACACGGGCTACTATGATTTGCTGCGACGGCTTCGCGGGCTGGCCAAGCCAGTGATCGCAGCGATCAACGGCGACGCAATGGGCGGCGGTTTCGAGCTTTGCCTGTGGTGCGACATCCGCATCCTGGCACGCGGCAACTATCGCGTTGGCCTACCGGAAACCCGGCTCGGGATCATCCCCGGCGGCAGCGGCACGCAAATGCTGGCCCGACTGCTTGGCGCTGGCAAAGCGATCGAAATGGTGTTGCGGGGCTGCGTCGTCGATCCTGAAGCCGCGCTCGCCATCGGCCTGGTCCACGAGCTGGCAAACAATGCGCTTGATCGTGCCCAGGCGATCGCGCGAGACCTCGCCGAACAGTCGCCAGCGGCAATGGCAGCTGCGAAGATTGCGATCTATGACGGTATAGACCTGACCTTGGCTGAAGGGCTCATGGTCGAAGCCAACGCCTCGATCGGTGTGATCGGCTCTGCCGAGGGCCATTCGCGCATGAATGCCTATCTCGCCCAGCCTACCGACAGGCGGCGCGATTGGCTCGACAGTGCAGTCTGACATGGCCGAACGAAACCGCCAATGGTTGCTCGCGCGACGCCCGCAAGGGCTGCTCAGTCGCAACGACCTCACTTATCGCGAAACGACAGTGGACCCAGCGCGTTTACCGCCCGGCCATATCCGCGTCCGCAACCTGGCGTTTCTGTGCGCGCCAACCATGCGCAACTGGATGGAAGACAAGGGCAATAGCCTCTACCCATCAATGCCCCTGGGAATGCCGGTGATGGCGCCGGCCGGCGCCGAGATCATCGAATCAACCGATCCGCGCTTCCCCGTCGGCGCAAAGGTCAGTCTGCTCAGCAGCTGGCAGGACTATGAAACAATCGACAGTGCCAGCCGCCCGATTCAGCGGCTTCCAGACGAACTCGGCATCGTCGATGCGATTGGCAGATTCGGCCTCAATAGCGTGACCGCCTATTTCGGCTTGCTTAGGGTTGGCGAACCGCGGGCGGGCGAAACACTGCTTGTATCGGGCGCTGCCGGATCGACAGGGGCGGTCGCCGCGCAGATCGGGAAGCTAGCAGGCTGCCGGGTCGTAGGCATCGCTGGCGGCGAGACCAAATGCAGTTGGCTCACCGAGGAGCTCGGACTTGATGCGGCAGTGGATTACCGCGCGGGTAATTTGGTCGAGGCAATCCGCAGTGCGGCACCCGAAGGCATCGACGTTTTCTTCGACAATGTTGGCGGCGAAATCCTGCAGGCGGCTGTCGAGGTCATGAACCGCTTTGGCCGCATCGTATTATGCGGTCAGATCGCCGGCTATAACGACGGGCGCCCTGTGCCCGGCCTGACCAACATGATGCGACTGATTTACGGGAGCATACGCCTGCAGGGATTCCTGATGGGTGATTATCGCGAAGACGTTCCTCAAGCATTGTCCAATTTGCGAAAATGGGAGGCTGAAAGAAAGCTTACGCTTCGCGTCGACACACGGCATGGATTTGAAAACTTGCCTGACATTTTCAATTTGCTCTTTTCTGGGACTAATAGCGGTACGCTTGTTGCCGATGTAGCAAGTGGCTGACGCAAATCCGCTTGCAGCAACAAGCAGGCAATTTCTTCTGGTTCCAGTCGGCTCGAGTTTGACCATCGGTGCCTTTTGAAGTGGGCGCCGCGTTATTCGAATGCCGCCTTCTGTTCGGCGGTGAGGCCTTCGAGCGCGAGCCTAGCGGCTGAGTCCCCGCCCGCGCGAGAGGCCGAACCAGTCTGAGAGCTCCCGGGACAGCCCGCGCGCCGGTTCCATGCCGATGCCGAGCCCGAGCTCGCGGGTGCGAGGACGCAGCAGCGACTCCATCTGCGCATCGCGCTCGAGGCTCTTCGCGAGCCCCGCCATGCCCGCGTTGATCTTCGGGAGCTTGTGCTCCTCGCCCCAGAACCGGGCGTGCTCCTGCTGCTTCCTGAGCTTTGTCCATTCCGCGACGAACCGGTCGGCGCGGTAGGCGGGGTCGCTGCGGACGCGCTCGGCCTCGTCGAGCAAGGCGCGGGCCTGCCGCACGTCGCCGCGCGCCATCGTATCGAGGAGTTTCAGGTCCGCGCGCCAGGCGTTCCTGAGGTCGCGCGCCGCGCCGGGCCGGATCGCATCGAGCGCGGCCTCGTCGCGTTCGTGCATGGCGCGAAGGCCGTCGCTCATCGGCACGCGCGCGAGCCCCATCTCGCGGACCTTGTGCACGGTACGCGCGTACTGCTCGACCGCCGGCTCCAGTTGGGGCCTCGGTGTCTGGATGGGGGTGCTTTTCAGTTGCAGCCCCTCGAACATGTCGCGGACCTTGACCGTGATCTCCTTGACCCGTTCCCTGAGCGTGATGCCGCGCCGGGCGGCGAACGCCTCGGCTTTGTCTGCGACCGGTCCATAGTCACCGACCATGTCCTTGCCGCGGTCGCGTGCCAGTGTGCGGACAAGCTGCTGCTCGGTTTTGAACGTCTCCTTGCCGTAGTGGAGATCGACCCGTTCGCGGTGGCGCGACAGCGCCACATAGGCGCCGTGACGGTCCATGCCGCCTGTCGCGAGCACATAGGACCGATCCACGGTGACCCCCTGCGCCTTGTGGATCGTGGCAGCATAGCCATGGTCGATGTCGGTGTAGAGCTTCGTGTCGAAGCTTATGGCTCTACCGTCATCGAGCATGATGGCCATACGTGCCTGGCTCACGCTCTCGACCCTGCCGAGCGAGCCGTTCTTCACCCCCATGCTCTTCTCGTTCCGCAGGAACATCACCCGGTCGCCGCGCGCGAACGGCTTGGGGCCTTTCCTCGTTTCCACACGGACATCATCGCCCAGCTGCTTGCCGAGCCGCAGGCGCTGGCGGGCGAGTGCATTGAGCCCGGCAACGTCGGCGCGTGTGTGCGCGAGGATCAGACGGCTCTTCTGCGGCTGCGCCTTCCGGTCCCTGTCCCAGCGGTCGATGAGCTGCTTCTTGGCGTCGGCTTCGGTCGGCGCTGCGTGGATGCGGTCATGCTCTTTGAGCGCATGGACCGCTTCTGCGGTTCTTCCCGTGGCGAGCTGGCGCACGGCGTCGCGCTGCCAGGCGTCGTGCTGACGGCGGATCTCGGTCACCTCAACCCCGCCGTGGCGCTCATGGATGCTGCGGAACGCCGCGCCCGCCTCGATCGCCTGCAGCTGCTCGGGATCGCCGACGAGCACCACCTTCGCGCCCACCTCGCTCGCATGGCTCAGCACACGCTCCATCTGCCGCGTTCCGATCATCCCGGCCTCGTCGATGACGAGCACATCGCGGCCGGTCAGACGATCGGTGCCGCCCGCCCAGGCGTGCTCCTGAGCTGCGATCGTTCGCGACGCGATGCGCGACCCTGCTTCGAGGTTCTCGGCGGCAATGCCGGAGAGTGCGAGCCCGCGTACGCGGTAGCCCGCATCCTCCCACGCTTCGCGCGCCACGCCGAGCAGCGCGGACTTGCCGGTTCCGGCATAGCCGACAATGACGCCGAGGCCTTTGGGTTCGGTGACATGGTCGAGCGCGGCGCGCTGTTCCGACGAGAGCACAAGCCCGTGCCGTTCGGCGCGCGCCACGGCATGGTCGCGGAACAGGTCGCGGACGGCGTGTTTGTCCTGCATCTGCAGGCGCTCGGTCGCCTGTTCGAGCCGCTGCTCAGTCTCCAGCATCGCGCGGGATGTGAACCGCTCCTGTTCGCGTCCGTCCTTGCCGAGCGCGACAAGCGCGGGCGAAGCTTCGACTGCGGCAAGCACGCGGTCGAACTGCTCCTTGCCGTCGCTATGCCGGTGCACGAACATCGCAAGCTCGCGCCGCGTGAACGTTGCCTGTTGGTGGGTGAGCGCATCGAGCGCCACTTCAGGCTGCTTGAGGATACGCTCGCCGTTGGCGCGCGCGATGGCACGGTGCTCGTCGAGACGCTCGCCGCTAAGCCCCACGTCGGCCATGCGCGATGCGGCCGGGCCGATCTTGTTCTGGGGCTCGAGCTCGATGCCCTGCGCCGCGAGGCTGCGGTGGTCGACGGTGATGTCTATGTCGCGCTCGGCAAGCGCGCGGCTCTGGTGCTGTGCCCAGGCCTCGCGCCAGTGTTCGAGAAGCTGCGTGCTGTTCCAGTCGCGCACCTTCGCGCCGAAGCCGTTCTCATCAACCTCACGCATGGTCAGCATGACGTGGGCATGGGGCTTCGCCATGCCGTCGGCGTCGATGTCCCAGTGCACGTTGAGATCAGCGCACATGCCGCGTTCGACGAACTCGCGTTGCACAAAGTCGCGCGCCACCGCAATCGCGTCAGCCTGTTCGAGTTCGCGTGGCAGGGCGAACTCGACCTCACGGGCAAGCTGCGCGTCCTTGCGCACCTCCGCCGCCTCGACACTGTTCCAGAGCGCTTCGCGGTCTCGAAGCTGCTCAGGGGCATGTTCGGGGAGCATCACTTCGGCGTGGATGACGCCGGCCTTGTTCGTGAAGTCGTGATGGCGATCGAGGCGCTGGTCGTGCAGCCGCGAGGCGGAGCGGTACGCGGCGGAGGCGAGCGCGCTCGCGCCGGTACTCCGGCTGATGACCTTCGCGCTGAAGTGATAGATCGCCATGAGGGCTATCCATCTACACCCCGAAAGCCACGTCGGCACGACGTATAAGCGCGCCCTCACAAGATCGAATCTCGCGAGGGACCGGGTGATCTCACACAGGTTCGGCCTCTTTACCGCGCGCCAGAACGACTCGTAGCGTCGGGCACATCACCGCAAACCGAAGGACTACATTCCATGCGCAGGCCCCGTGACTATGATGCCGAGATGAAGCTGCTCGCCGAAAAGGCCAAGGCGCTTCAGGACCGGAAGCTTCGTGAGCTCGGGCAGCTGGTCACGGCAACCGGTGCCGATGCACTTGGGGCCGATGTGCTTGCGGGTGTGCTGGTCGCTGCCGTCGCCACGACAGACATGCTGCAGAGGGAGGAATGGCGCACCGCGGGCGCGGCGTTCTTTCTGCGCGGGAAACTTGCGACAAGCGCTGCGAAGGACACTCCGCGCCGAGCGAAGGCTCCGAGCTCTGCGCAACCGGCTGCAGGCACGGAGGGCGCGGGCTGATACGCGGGACTGGGTGGTGAAGCGCCGCGAGCGGACGCGCCGGCTCATCGAACTCGGCGGGCTTATCGTCAAGGCCAGGTTCGATGCGCTCGTCGAGGATGATCGGGCGGCGATCTACGGGGCGCTGCTCGGGCTCGTGCAACAGGCGGATGGCGAGCAGCGCGACGAAGTCATCGCGCTCTGGCGACGCAGAGGGAAGCGGGCGTTCGCAACGGAGGCAATGGAACGGGATTCTCAATGGCGGTTTTGTCGGCCTCGTCGGACGCTCCGGAACGGCTCCTTTAAGGAGCGCCGATCGGATAGCGGACGTTCCGGAGGCGGCTGGCGCGTCAGTGTCAGCGCAAGAAAAATCGACCTTCGAAGCAAGCCGGCGGTAATTCCGAAAACTGCCACTCGCTAGGCCGCGGCTAGTGCCGTCAGCAACAAACGTTCCTCGCTCGTAGATAAAACCGGATAGGACCTTCTCGACTAGTAACTACAAGCTTCCAAATTTCGGCTTTGTTAAGACGATCTGCTTAGCTAGCCTCCAATTATGGGGGATAGATCATGGATGATTCGGCCAAGCGTTCCGTAGCTAATCTATCGAATGATCCGAACGGAGGCCGCAAGCCTGCCATAGTCGCCGATGTCGCTGGGAGCTTCACCTACGCGTCTTACCAAAACGCTATCCCGGTCCTGCGATCAATTCAGATCGACAACGCCGATGGCCAAAATTACGAAAAATGCCGTCTCGAGCTCACTTCTTCGCCGGCCTTCCTACGGCCAAAGTCTTGGGCGATCGACCGGCTTGTGACTGGCGACACTCTGCCGCTTGCGGACCGCAAGGTAGAGTTGGACGCCGACTACCTTGCCGGGTTGAACGAGGCAGAGCGCGGGGAGGTTACACTCCGGCTATCAGACGGCAATACTGTACTTGATGAACAGCGCTTCCCGGTCCGGTTGCTCGCGCGGGATGAGTGGGGCGGAGTTGCCGACATGGCACAACTGCTCCCCGCATTCGTCATGCCGAACGATACCGCCGTCGCTCGCGTCCTGCGGAACTCCGCCGAACGACTGGCGGAGCATGGCCACCCGAGCGGGCTGGTTGGGTATCAGTCGAGCGATCCGGGCCGCACTTACCTAGTGGCAGCCGCCATCTACTCGGCCATCGCCGGGATGGGTATCCATTATGCCGAACCACCGGCCAGTTTCGAGGATCGAGGCCAGAAGGTGCGGCGTCCGGCAACGATCGCGGAAGATCGATTGGGCACCTGCCTCGACTTAACTCTATTATTTGCTGCGGCACTGGAGGGCGCAGGCCTGCATCCGGTCATCCTGATGTTTCGCGGTCATGCGGCGGCGGGCGTTTGGCTGACCAAGCGGACCTTCGGCAACACGATCGAATCGGATCAGATTGAAGTGCGTAAGGCGCTGGCTTCGCGCGAGTTGATCATATTCGAAACGACGGGCGTTACGCACCGTCCGGCGATGGCGATGGATGTCGCTCAGCGAGCTCTCGATCAGCGGATGGGCGAAGAGGAAGCTCCCGACTTCGTAGCGGCAATCGACGTTCGACGCGCACGAAGCGGCGGGGTCACGCCGCTTGCATCGCATGAAGCCCGCCGCGCTGGCTCCGACGCTGACGAAGGCGCCGCAGTGGTATCGGGGTTGTCTCTGCCAAGCGCGCCATCTTTCGACGACCTGCCGGCGCTTTCCGTGGAGCAAAAGCCAACTACCGCGGCGGGACGGATCGATCGCTGGCAGAAGAAGCTGCTCGATCTGACATTGCGCAATCGATTACTTAACTTCCCCGTCACAAAGAAGACAATTCCGTTTCTCTGCACCGACGTCGCCTATCTGGAAGACCGGCTGGCGGATGGGGCGGCGATCCAGATCGTGTCGTTGCCCCAGCAGAACCCGCTCGGTGAGCGCGACGCCGCGCTCTACCGAGACGTTCATGGTCGCGATCTTCAGCGCAGCTTCGCGGCCGAGGCACTTCAACGCGATGAACTTCCCTCCCCGCTCGATCAACAGCCGCTTGAAGCACGGTTGATCGAGCTTCATCGCCAGGTGAAGAATGATTTCGCAGAGGGGGGCGCGAACACGCTGTTTCTGGCGGTCGGCTTCTTGCGCTGGAAAAAGAAGCCCGAAGATGAACGCAGCTATCGAGCGCCGTTGCTGCTCGTTCCGGTCAAGCTTGAGCGGCGCAGTGCCAGTTCGCCCTTTCGTATTCTGTTCCACGAGGACGAGCCACGCTTCAATGCGACGCTGTTACAATTCCTGGAACGAGAATTCGAACTGAGATTGCCGCAGTTTACCGGAGAATTGCCATCCGACGACAACGGGATCGACGTCCCTCGCGTGCTGGCGATGATGCGCCAAGCCGTGCGCGACGTGCCGGGTATGGAGGTGATCGACGAGACTGCACTATCCACCTTCAGCTTTGCCAAGTTCCTGATGTGGAAGGATCTTGTCGAGCGGACCGAGGCACTGCGCGAGAACCGCGTCGTTAGACACCTGATCGACACGCCCGAACAGGCATTCGCTGCCACAAGTGGGCAAGCGGCTTTCTGCGAAGAGCGCGAACTCGATCACGCCTATGCGCCCGCCGACATCGTCTGCTTGCTGCCCTCCGATTCATCTCAAACTGCTGCAAGCTTGGCTGCCGCGGAAGGGCGGGACTTCGTGATCGTAGGCCCGCCCGGTACCGGAAAAAGCCAGACCATTGCTAATATGATCGCCAATTGTCTGGCGGTCGGGAAGACGGTGCTATTCGTCGCCGAGAAGACTGCCGCGCTAGATGTAGTGTATCGGCGGCTGCGCGAGCACGGGCTGGGAGATCATTGTGTCGAACTCCACTCGAACAAGGCCGACCGACGGCATTTCCTGACTCAGCTCAAGGCCGCTTGGGAGCATGGCAGTCGCAACGATCAAGCGCAGTGGCTCGCGGTGAATGATAGGCTAAAGCTGCGGCGCGACACTTTAAATGCCTATGTCGAAGCGCTGCACAAACCGTATTCTAACGGCTGGACGCCATATTTGGCGCTTGGCATTGCGCTGCGTGCGAAGGACAAGCCGGCACCAGAATTGGGCTGGCCCCGTGAGCAGGCACATGACGCGGAGGCATTGGCGCGGCTTGAAGAGCTTGCCCATGAGGTAGGGCTCGTTTTCACTTCTGTCGAACGAAGGCCGGCACTCGACCTGATCAATATCGACGAGTTGGGTGCGGCGCGGCAAGAAGCGGTGCTCACAGCGGGGCAGTCCCTGCGCAACGCTACCGAGTTGCTTGTCGGCGCACTTGCTTCCTATCGCACAGCGCTGGGGATTGCGCCTGCCGATCTGCCGGCAGATTCCGAGATCGCGGCTCTGACCGCCCTTGCACAGGCGATCGAAGGCGGCCGTGAGCGTGATCTCTCGATCACGTTCGACCCCGATTTCGCCAAGTGCGCGGGCGAACTTTCAGCATTGGAGGCCGCAATCACCGCTTATCGCGAGGCTGAGCGCGGATTTGGGGCCAGCTTCGCGCCCGCCGCAGTGCGCGATCTAGATCCTGAAGCGCTTGATCGCCAGTGGCGCGAGGCGAATTCTTCCTTCTGGCCGATGTCAGCGCTCGGGCGGCGCAAGATAACGCGGCTATTGCAGAGCTATGCCGATGCCGGCGCGACGCAGCCTGACCAAGACCTTTCGCGTTTGCGCTCCATGAAAGCCCAACTGGCGGTGATCGACGCTTCGCCGTTGCATACCCGTCCACTGCCGTTCGCGGGGCTGGATACCGACCTTGCAGCAATGGCCGAAATATTGGAGCGGGCCCGCGCGCTAAGGAATGCGCTCAAACTTGACGGACGCGGGCCGGAGGTAGTGGCGGCGGTCACGCAGCGTGTCGCCGCTGCCCTGCGCGAGCGCGATGAGGACGGCTGGATGTGGCAGGCCGGCCCGAAACTGCTTGCCGCCGCAAGCGGGTTCGAGGAAGCTCGAACCCGCTTTGCCGAAGCGGCCGGGCGCGTCGTCACGATCGACGCAAGGCCAGACTCGCTCGTCATTCTGATCGAAACGCTGGGAGAACTGGCGGAGGCGCGTCATCTGTTGCGCGACTGGACGGCGTGGTGCCGGGTTCGAAACCGTGCTGTCGCTTTCGGACTCGACGCGCTGGTCGAGCAGGTCGAAAGCGGCATGATCCCAGCTGAGGAGACGTGCGCTGCGTTCCGTCTGGGCTATGCCCGTTGGTGGCTGCCAGGGGTGCTTGATGGTGATCCCATACTGCGCGACTTTCGCCGCTTTAGCCATGAGAACGCAATCGCCGAGTTCCGGGAGATCGACGATCTGGTGC
The DNA here is from genome assembly GCF_963974575.1 of uncultured Sphingosinicella sp. NCBI lineage: Bacteria > Pseudomonadati > Pseudomonadota > Alphaproteobacteria > Sphingomonadales > Sphingosinicellaceae > Sphingosinicella > uncultured Sphingosinicella sp. The sequence continues at coordinate 374,933 of NZ_CAXBBQ010000001.1, forward strand.
GCACCCATGCGACGGCCCGCGTGATAGGTGCGATTGCGCACGGCCTGCCGCCGGTGCAGAGTGTGCCGCGCAACTCCGAATTGGGACTGCTGCGCCATCAGATGGAGTTGCAGCGTCCCAGCCAATCGATTCGCGACATGATCGCCAAGATGCCGGAGAGCTTTTCCAAGCTCGCGCCGTGCATGCTGATGTCGCCGCTGTCGATCGCGCAATATTTCCCGCCGAACCAGGCGCTGTTCGACGTTGTGATCTTTGACGAAGCATCGCAGATCACCACTTGGGACGCCGTCGGCGCGATTGCGCGCGGACGCCAGACGATCATCGTCGGCGACCCTAAGCAATTGCCGCCTACCAACTTTTTCGGGCGCAACGAGGAAGATGAAGAGGTCGCCGACCATGAGCGCGATCTGGAAAGCATCCTCGATGAGGCCAAAGCGTCGGGCATTCCGGTGCGCGACCTGCGCTGGCACTATCGCAGCCGCAGCGAGTCGCTGATCGCCTTCTCCAACCATCATTATTATCAGAACCGCCTCGTCACCTTTCCTTCGCCCCAGGTCGAGGATCGCGCAGTGCAGCTACGCAAGGTGCCGACTGGCGTCTATGATCGTGGCAAGAGCCGCACCAACCGCATCGAGGCCCAGGCCGTTGCCGACGAAGCGGTCGCCCGGATGCGCGCGTGGCTTGCTCTGCCCGAAAAGAGCCGCCCGACGCTGGGCGTCATCACCTTCAATGCCCAGCAGCAGTCGCTGATACTGGACCTGCTCGACCTGGCGCGCCGCGACGAACCCGAATTGGAATGGTTTTTCGCGGACGAACGGGTCGAGGCGACGATCGTCAAGAATCTGGAGAATGTGCAGGGTGACGAGCGTGATGTGATCCTGTTCTCAATCACGTTCTGGAAGGATGCTGCAGGCAAGACGACCATGGATTTCGGCGCTCTCAACCGGGACGGCGGCGAGCGGCGGCTAAATGTTGCCGTCACGCGTGCGCGGCAAGAGCTGATCATCTTCTCGGGCTTCACCGCCGATCAGATCGACCCGACCCGCACCAAGGCGACTGCGGTCCATCATCTCAAGACCTTCCTCGATTATGCAGAGCGTGGGTCCATCGCGCTGCCGGCACAGACGATGGGATCGGTCGGCGGGTTCGACTCGCCCTTCGAGGAAGCGGTCGCCGAGCAACTGGAGCGGCGTGGATGGCAGATCGTGCCGCAGGTCGGCATCTCCGGCTTCCGCATCGATCTCGGCGTCCGCCACCCGGATCTTCCGGGGGCCTATCTTGTGGGTGTAGAATGCGATGGGGCATCCTATCACAGCGCTGCTACCGCGCGTGACCGAGACAAGGTTCGCGAACAGGTTCTGACCGGGCTAGGCTGGAACATCCTGCGCGTCTGGTCGACCGATTGGTGGTATGATCCGGCGGGTTGTTCGGAGCGACTGCACGACGCATTGCAAGCCTTGCTCGAGGCCAGCCGTGCCACCGATGCCGAGCCAGCAATCGCTCCGCATTGGGATATGGGGCACGGGGTCGAGGGGATCGAAGAAATTCGCGATGACGAAGCCGCCGGGCGGGTGGAGGCAGAAGCGCCGCCGCCGGTTTTCGCGACGATCGAACTTGTATCCTCGGAAGTGCCGCCAGCTGGCGGGGCCGTGATCGCCGAGGATATGGCCGGTGCAACCACAGCGCCTAGCGCCGCGCCGGACGATCTTTATCGCCTGACGGACCTGACCGGCTTTGTTGCCGAACCAGACCGCTTCCATGACTTCGCCTATCGCGACACATTGCAGGCGATGGTTGCCGCGGTGATCGAAAGAGAAAGCCCGTTGCGCACGGATATATTGTGCCAGCGCATCGCCCGCGCGCATGGCTGGCTGCGCACAGGCGGCAAGATTCGCGAGCGCATCGACATTCATCTGCGCGATTTCGATCGCACGCAGGAATCGAGCGGCGAATTTATCTGGAAAGCGGGCGATGTAACCGACACCCGCGTCTATCGTGCGCCGGCAAATGACGACGCGCGCCGAGCCATCCCAGACATCCCGCTCGCCGAGCTGGCGGCAGTGGTGCGGGCAAACCCCGATCTGCTCGACGAACCCGATCCCGCGCGCGAACTCGCACGGCTGCTGGGCGTCGAAAGACTGGCAGCCGGGTCGCGCGGCCGACTGGAGGAAGCGATCGCACGTGTGCGTGGAGATGAAGCCTTGCCGACCGCGCCAATCATCCCGGAGATAGAATGACGATGTTCCGCTTTATCCATTCGAGCGATCTGCATCTGGGCAAGCGTTTCGGCAATTTCGAAGGTGACCTGCCCGGTCGCCTGCGCGAAGCGCGTCATGCAGTGATTGCGCGGCTAGCCGATCATGCGCGGGCGCAGGGCGCGGGCACCATCCTGCTTGCCGGCGACACGTTCGATACCGAAACCCCCGCTGCCGAGGTGCGACGCCAGGCGCTTACCGAAATGGCGCATCACGCGGCGATCCGCTGGATTATCCTGCCCGGCAACCACGATTCGTTGCAGGCGAGCGAACTCTGGGCGCTGCTCGCCCGGGAGGCGCCGAGCAATGTGGTGCTTGCGTCCGCAGCCAGCCCTATCGAACTCGCGCCCAATGTCGCGCTGCTGCCCGCGCCATGTACCACGCGTCGGCCGGGTCGCGACCTGAGCGCCTGGATGGATGCCGCCGCGACGCCCGAGGGTACGATCCGTATCGGCATAGCGCACGGCCCGATCCAGAGTTTTTCTGAAGACTCAGGCGCTTCCGAAGTGATCGCGCCGGATCGCGCCCGTCGGGCTGGCCTCGATTATCTGGCGCTGGGCGACTGGCACGGTGCAATCGAGGTCGATCCGCGCACGCGCTACAGCGGCACACCGGAGCAAGACCGGTTCAAGCATGATCGTCCGGGTGAGGCTGTATTAATCGAGATCGCCGGCGCCGGGGCGGTGCCACAAGCGACTACGCTTCCGACCGCCAGTTTCGTGTGGCGCTCGCTCGACCTCCATTTGCTCGCCGACGATGATTCCGCCCCCGCACTGGCGGAACTGTTGCCCGAACTGCGCGATCGTCGCCAGACCATGGCGCGCATCGTGGCGACCGGACGCGCGGGGCTGGCGGCACGCACCGCTCTGGCGACTATGGTGGCGGAGGCTGCACCCGATTTCGGCTGGCTAGTGCTGGATGATAGCGGACTTGCGACCGATTGCGCGGTTGAGGATCTGGACCAGATCGATCGCGCGGGCGCCTTGCGCGAAGCGGCGGATGCCTTGCTCGCCGAAAGCGAGGACGATAGCCGGTCAGCAGCGGAGCGGGCCATTGCCGCGGCCGCTCTGACGCGCCTCTACGGCTTCGCCAAGGAGATGGCGTAATGAAGCTCGCTGCGCTCCGCCTGCATAATGTCAAGCGTTTCGCCGGGCGCGGTATCGCGATCGAGGGGATTGGCGACGGCGTTAATGTCCTGTGCGCCGCCAATGAGTTCGGCAAGTCAACCAGCTTCGAGGCTTTGCACGGGCTGTTTTTCCAGCCCTATGGCAGTACTGCAGGCGATGTGCGCAACCTGCGCCCCTATAGCGGTGGGAGCCCTCTGGTCGAGGCCGACATCATCGTTGGTGACAGTCGCTACCGCATCACCAAGCAATTCTACAACGGTCGCTTCGCCAAGGTGGTCGATCTCGGTTCGGGGCGGCTTCTTGCACAAGCAGACGAAGCGGAGAATTTCATTGCAGGGCTGATCAACGGCGGCGCGGGCGGGCCGGCGGGGCTGTTGTGGGTGCGTCAGGGCATCACCGGAATCGAGCAGCGCAGCCGGGCGGCTGAGGACAGCGATCGGCTGGCGCGTACCAGCCTGCTCGAATCGGTGCAGGGTGAGGTCGAGGCGATGACCGGCGGGCGCCGCATGGCCGAGATTCTGGTTGCGACCATCGAAGATAGAGACTCTCTGGTCACCACCACGGGCCGCCCCAAAACGGGGGGACGTTACGCAGCCGCGATCGCGGAGCGCGATCGACTCGCGGGGGATGAACATCGGCTGAGGGACGAGGTCTTGGCGCTGCGCGGTGAGCTGGACCAGCGGGCCGTAGCGCAGGGGCGTCTCGCCGAACTGGAAAATGCCGACGAGCGCGATGACCGGCGACACGCCGTGGTGAAAGCCGGGGCCGCATTCGACGCTGCCCGCGCGCAGGCCGATAAACTCAAGGCTGCCGAAGCCGAACTCGGCCTGGCGCGCGAGCGCTGGGATGTCGCCGAACGCGAACATCGCCAGTTCAGCGAAGCACTGGTGGAGACGAGCCAAGTGACGGAGGAAAGCCGCGACGTCCAGCGCCGTCGCGAGGATGCGGTGGAGCGACGTCGTGCCGCGCTCGAAGCAATTGCCCAGGCGCAGGCCGAAGCAGACGCCGCAGAAGCGGAGGAGACCTCCCTGCGCTCGTTGCTCGACACGCTCACGGCAGCGACCCGGGCCAAAGAGGCGGCCGAGCGGCGTTCGGAGGTCGAGGAGCGTCTTCGCCACGCCGAAGCGGCGCGAACGATGATTGAGAGCAGTGAAGCACGGCTCGCCCAGCTTCGCCTCCCCGCTGGGGCAATTGATGAACTCGCCGGGTTGGATGTCGAAATTGCCCGCATCCGCGCGATACACGAAGCCGGGCGACCGTCGGTGACGGTCGCCTATGAAAACGGCGTTAAGACGCGCATGACGCTGGGTGGAGCGCCGCTCGGCGAGGGTGAGGAACGCAGCTATGTTGGGCACGCCCATCTGGTCGCTCCCGGCATCGGCCACATCACCCTGCGATCCAACCGGGTCGAGCAGGATGATGGACGCCTCGCTGCAGCGGAGGCTCAGCGGGGCACCTTGCTGACGTCGATGGGGGTCGCTGATCTGGCCGCCGCCCGGGCACAGCAAGTCGAAGTCCAGGGCATCGAGGGGCAAGCGATCGAGGCTCGCGCCCAGCTTGCTGTGCTCGCGCCGGATGGGCTTGATGTCTTGCGCGAAGCAGCCGCTGCGCTCTCGGCGGTCGATCCTGAGCTGCTCGAACTCAAGGCTGACCCCGACGAAACGCGCGCCGCCTGCGATACGGCGCAGCAGCGACGACGGCAGGCGACCCAGGCGATCCGCACTGCTGAGCCCGCCCGCGATCATGCCTATACAATGTTTGTCACCGCCGAGACGACGCTGGCATCCCTCCAGGCGCGCGAGCAGCAGGCAAGCGCTGTGCTCGGTCCGGTCGAATCCCGGGAAGAACGGGGCGAAGCGCTTTTGGCGCGCCTGAACGAGCGCAATGGCGTGCTCGTGGAGATGCAGGCGCAGGTTGATGGGTTACGCAGCGTCACGCTCGATCTGGACGCTGCCGAAGCAACGCTTCGTCGGCTTCGCTCTGTCGAGCAGGCCGCAGAAACCGAAATCCAGCAGCTTCGTGAAACCATCGCAGGCCTGAACGCTCGAATCACCGCGCGATCCGACGATGCCGTCGAAGAAAACTGGCGTCAGACTGCAGATTCCCTTGCCGCCGCCGAGGCGCGGGTCGCGGCATTTGAGCATGAGGTCGCAGTGCTCACCAGGCTTGCCCAGGCGCTGGAAACCGCCCGGTCGAGCGCGCGCGACCTCTACCTCACACCCGTAATGAACGAACTCCGCCCCTTGCTTGGGCTGTTGTTCGACGATGTCTCGATCAGTTTCGACGATCGGACCCTGCTCCCTCAGAAGATCGTCCGCGCAGGCTTGGAGGAGGATGTCGATCGGCTGAGTGGCGGTATGCGAGAACAACTGTCTGTCCTAACCCGCCTAGCCTTCGCTCGCCTCCTCGCGCGCGATGGACGGCCCGCGCCCGTCATTCTCGATGACGCGCTGGTATATTCTGACGATGATCGCATTGAGCGCATGTTCGACGCGCTTCACCGACAGGCTCGCGACCAGCAGATTATTGTGTTTTCCTGTCGCCAGCGAGCATTTCAACGGCTGGGCGGGAACGTGCTTCAGATGCAGGATTGGCAACCATAAAATTTGATCCAGCTGAGTACCAGCAAAGATCGCGATGGACGGCAACGTTCTTCATCGCGTCCTCGATAGCTGCAGGCCCGCAGTCGACCAGAATTCGTCGTTGACGGCACCATGAATGACGGGTGGATTTGGACGTCGGGATTTGGGACCAGCAAGGGCAGCTATGTTGGCGGCTATCGACTTAGTCGAACTGCATTGTCACCGCCCGCATAGCCACAATTGAGTCCTGAGGCTCTACATACCGCTTGTAGCCTAAATCAGCCCTTCGCCGAGGCTTCAAGCTCGGCGATCCGCTCGCTGCACACGGCGTGGACGACGCGGCCGAGCTCCTCCACCTGCTCACCGAGCCACGTGAGTTCTTCCTCGCTGATGCGGTAATGCTTCGAGTAGCGGGCCTTCACATAGGCTTGCTTCAGCTTCTCGAACATCGCGCGCTGCTTGCGGTTGTCCTCGGGCCAGACATACATCAATCGGCGGTCGATAAGGTTGGCCTGAGAGCGCAGAAAACCCAGGTTGTGAACGTGAGGGGTATAGAACGTGCAGACCAGAAGGACGCAGTGGTAGAGGCGTTCCGTTGCCTGATGTAAGTCGAAAACCGCTTTTTTCCGTTTACCGCGTGCTTCGGCGTCTTTGTATCCATCGAAGAAATCGACGGAGCTGGTCATCCACTCATCGAAGTATTCCCGCGCCATTTTGAGCGCATCCTTCGGCGTCTTGGGCTTTGGCGTGTGAAGCACGCTGTCGTCACTCTGGTAGAGCGCGATGCCGTCTTTCGCGACGTCCATGAAGAAGTAGCGGCCATGTGCGAGGCCATCGTTCACCTCCTGCAGCGTGTGCACGATGAAGTTGACCGGGGTCTTGATGCTCTTCGTGATGCCGTACTCGCGGTGGAACCTCTCCTCGGCCTTCACCCAGTATTTCACATAATCGGTGAGCCGCTTGTCGTTGACGATGACAAGGAGGTCGAAGTCTGACTTGTAGCCCTTGGCGGTGTGCGGCTCATCGACCCAGCCGCCGCGTGCATAGCTGCCGTAGAGGATGACCTTGGTGATACGGCCCTTCTTCTTCCACTGGTGCTGGGCAAGCGCGAGGGTATCGTTGAATTCCTCGAACAGAATCTCGACGACACGCTCAAGCTCGCGTTGCTTTGCGGGCGGAAGATGATCGAGGCTCGTGCGCATAGGAGACCTTCCTAGCAACTCAGGCATGACTTTGCACTGCAAGAACAGGCTGTTGCTGTGGGCAATGGCACCGCAACCCCCTGATCAGAGGGTTGCGGCCTTGTGGAGCGCCACCAGTGCCGCCGCCATGCGGGTTTCCACGTCGCGGACCGAGAGGCCCAGCCGCAGCGCGATGCGGTCGTTGAGCAGCCCGTCCCAGGCAAGCTCCATGACCTGCTGCGATACCGGATCCAGTGCCGCGAACGCTTCCCGGTAGGGCTTGCCGATCTTCATGATGTGCCGGATGGCCTTTCGCATGTGCCAGCGCACCCGGCATTCACCGATCCCGAGCTCTGCGGCGATCTCGGCGTAGGATTTGCCTTCGACCCTGTGGGCGATGAACACCATCAGCGTTCGCTCGGGGAGCTTCCGCAGCCATGCCCGCATCACCGCGTGACGATCCCGCTCAAGGGGCACGCTGGGTTCAGATACAGATTTTCCGTTCATCATGCTTCTCCCTTCCAACAGCCGCGGCCCCGGCCGGAGGGCGGGGGCGGGCGGCAGGAACGGGATCAGGCGGGCCGCATGAGGCGGCCTGCACCCGAAGGGCTGGAACGAGAGTGGAAGACCTGCCGCAGGCAGGTTGCAGGCCGGCGCGGCCCGCCTAAAGCCCGTGACGCCCGCTCCCCGCCGGAACAGACGGATCAAACACGCCGCCGGGCAAAAGCCCGGCACCTGATTCGCGCGCCGATCCGGCGCGCGGGACATCATGAGACACCAGCTCAGCATCGCCGTGATCTGCCGCAAAAAATCTTTGGCGGCGAACTGACGTGCGCTGACATCCGGTGACGTCCTGGGCGATCCCACGGGACCGTTTGCGTTGAGGTGGCACCATTTCCGCCACTCTTGACGCCAGTACCGGACCCGGCATCCTGACCCGACTGGGGAAGCTGACAACCGCTGAAGGAAGGACCAGCCATGTCCCATGACCGCATCCTGCGCCTCAAAGCCGTGCTCGACCGCACGGGGCTCAGGCGCTCGACACTCTACCGGAAGATGCAGGCCGGGAGTTTTCCGAAGCAGGTTCGGATCAGCACGCGCTGCACCGGCTGGCGCGAGTCCACCGTCAGCGCATGGATGAAGAACCCCATGTTCTACGAGGCCGGGAACGACAATGAGGACATCTGCGGCGCCGGCCATGACCGGGGATGAGACGCCGGAGCCGTTGGCGCCTGCCGTGGCGAATGACAATGCCGCAGCGCTCGACCCTGCCGGCGTCGATGCCGCGCTCACTCGCATTGCCGAGGCGGTCGGACGTCACATCGCTCGCGAGCATATGCGTGTCCGCAAGGCCGCCAATGACAATGACGGCGACAGCGGGTAGGATGCACGCAGCGGCTCGCCGATCATATGTCCCCGTCCTCTTGATGCGACGGCGTCTCCCGGCTGGGGCCTTTATCTCTTTTCGAAGGTGATGACGCATGACCCGCGCTGCGCTTTATGCACGCTATTCCTCCGACCAGCAGAGTGCGGCCTCGATCGAGGACCAGCTTCGTATCTGCCGCGAACGCGCGGGCCGCGAAGGCTGGACCGAGGTCCATGCCTATGAGGATGCCGCCATCTCCGGCGCCAGCGTCACGCTCCGCCCCGGCATCCGGCAGCTCCTGCGGGACGCCGAGCGCGGAACCTTCGATGTCGTTCTCGCCGAGGCGCTCGACCGCGTGTCGCGCGATCAGGCCGATGTCGCGACGCTCTACAAGCATCTGCAGTTTGCAGGCGTGACCCTGGTCACGCTCGCCGAAGGCGAGATCAGCGAGCTTCATGTCGGGCTCAAGGGCACAATGAACGCGCTGTTCCTCAAAGATCTCGCGAAGAAGACGCACCGCGGCCTGCGCGGGCGTGTCGAGAAGGGGCTTTCCGCAAGTCGCGCCGCCTACGGCTACAGGATCGTGCGCCGCCTGACCGCCGACGGCGAGCTGGTGCGCGGCGAGCGCGCCGTCGATCCGGCCGAAGCCGAGGTCGTGCGACGCATCTTCAAGGCGTTTTCTTGTGGCACGAGCCCGCGCGCGATTGCGCGCGATCTCAATGCCGAGGGCATACCTGGACCCCACGGGCGGACATGGCGCGACACGACGATTCGCGGTCGTGCAAGCTGCGGCACGGGAATCCTCAACAATACCCTTTATGCCGGTGTCCTCTCATGGAACCGCAAGCGCTACCTCAAGGACCCGGCCACGGGTCGGAAGGTGGCCCGGCTCAACCCCGAAGCAGAATGGGTGGAGGTCCCGGTTCCACACCTTCGCATCGTTGACGATGCGCTCTGGCAGGCGGTGCGCGCCCAGCAGGCGGTCCTGACGCAACGGTTCGAAGCGGCGACGGCGGGGATGGTCGCGGCGCGCGCGCGGAAGTTCAATGAACTGCGCCGCCCCGTGCATCTGCTCTCGGGGCTTCTGGAATGCGGGGTGTGCGGCGGCGTCTACGGCATCGTGGTCAAGGACCGCTATGGCTGCATCAACCGCAACCGGCACGGCACCTGCACCAACCCGCGCTCGATCCGGCGCCCTCATCTTGAGGAACGCGCGCTGGCCGGCATCCGCGACCGGCTCGTCTCGCCCGAGAAGGTCGAGGCGGCTGTCAAAGCCTATGCGCAGCAGATCAATGAGGCGAATCGCGAGCGCCGGGCAAAGGCCGAGGCCGACCGGCAGGCGCTAGGCAAGGTTGAGCGGGCCATTGCCGGGATCATGGCGGCGATCGAGGACGGTATGTATCAGGCGACCATGAAGGCGCGGATGGCGGAGCTGGAGCGGCAGAAGGTCCGTCTCAAAGAAAAGCTGTCAGAGGCCCCGGCGAGCGTGCCTGACATCCATCCCGGCATCGCCGAGGTCTACCGGCGCAAGGTCGAGCGACTCGTCGAGACGCTCGAAGACCCCGCCACGCGCGCCGAGGCTGCGGCCGATATCCGGTCGCTTGTCGGCAAGATCGTGCTGTTCCCCGGCGACAAGCGCGGCGAGGTCCATGCCACGCTCCACGGCGCGCTCATGGGCATCCTCGACTTCGTCGGAGGCGATGGATCGGGCGGCGCGCGCCCTCGCCATGTTACGCAGAAGGCGGTATCGGGTTCTCAAAATCCACCATTTTCGCATCGGCCTGAACCGAATCGCCACACACCCCAGTGAAATGGGGCAGTGAAATGGATCGTCATGGCTCCATTTCGTCTGCGCCGCCCCGCCAGAGGTGCAGGCTGAACAGGCCGCGCGCGTCCGTCCAGTAGCGGACGGGTCGCCACCCGGCGGCGCGGGCCAGCAGGCGCGCCTCCTCGATCGTGTATTTGTGGCTGTTTTCGGTGTGGATTGTCTCCTCCTCGCGGAGGCTGAATGTTTCGCCGGCCGCATGGAAGCGGACATCGCGCGTTGCGGCGAGGTGCATTTCGATGCGCCCCAGATCGTCGTTCCACAGTGCGCGGTGTTCGAAGGCATCCAGCGGGATATCGCCGCCGAGTTCGCGATTGATGCGTGCGAGCAGGTTGAGGTTGAACGCGGCGGTGACGCCTGCCGAATCGTCATACGCCGCCTCGATCAGGCGCGGGTTCTTGCGCAGATCGATGCCGATGGCGAGCCACGGCGCCTCCCCAAGCGTGGCACGGAACGCGCGCAGCAGATCGACGGCGGCAGCGTGCGTGAGGTTGCCGATCGTGGAGCCGGGGAAGAAGCCGATCATCGGGCGACCTTCCACGGCGCCGGGAAGTGCGATCGGCTTGGTGAAGTCTGCCGCCACCGGCAGGATACGGAGCCGAGGCAGCGCCTGTGCCAGCCGGGCAGCGGCATCGCGCAGGAAGTCCGCGGAAATGTCGATCGGCACGTAAGTGGCGGCGCGCACAGCCTCCACGAACACGGGGGTTTTCGTCGAGGAACCGGAGCCGAACTCGACAACCACCTTGCCGGTGCCCGCGATCCGTCCGATTTCTGGTGTGTGCGCATCCAGAAGGCCCGTTTCGGTACGGGTCGGATAATATTCGGGAAGCTCAGTGATCTCTTCGAAAAGCTCGGAGCCGCGACGGTCGTAGAGGTAGCGTGCGGGGATCACCTTGCGAGGCTGCGACAGGCCCCGCACCACGGCGTCCGCAAAATCACTTTTCGGCAGGGTATCCGCAACTGACGTCATGACGCATCCGTTCCTAAATGTCCTTCGCCAGCCGCACGCCGGTGAATTGCCAGCGCTGGTGGGGATAGAAGAAGTTGCGATAGGTGGGGCGGGTGTGGCCTTCGGGCGTCGCGCACGACGCGCCGCGCAGGACAAACTGCCCGCACATGAACTTGCCGTTATACTCCCCCACCGCGCCTGCGGCCGGGCGGAAGCCGGGGTAGGCGGCGTAGGCGCTCTGGGTCCATTGCCAGCAGGTGCCGAACATTTGGGAAAGCGCCGCGTTTTCGGCCATCGCTTCCCATTCTGCCTCGCGCGGCAGGCGCGCGCCGGCCCAGCGCGCGAAGGCATCGGCCTCGAAGTAGCTGACATGCGTCGTCGGCGCTGCGGGATCGACCGGCTGCCGCCCGGCGAGGGTCATGGTGGACCAGCCGTCGTCTTCGCGCCGCCAGTAGAGCGGCGCCGTGACGTCATTCTGCTCGGCCCATGCCCAACCGTCCGAAAGCCAGAGCGTCGGCGTGCGGTAGCCGCCGTCGTCGATGAACGCGGCCCATTCGGCATTCGTCACGAGTCGCGATCCGAGCGCGAAGGTCTGCAGCAGTTCGGGATGGCGGGGCGTTTCACAGTCGAACGCGAAGCCGTCTCCGGCGTGGCCGATGGAAACGATGCCCCCGGGATGCGCCAGCCAATCATGGGCATCGGCATCCGCCGCCGGGAAAGGGGCGATCTTCGCATAGACGGGCGCGACGGGGTTTTCCGAGAATAGGTGCAAGATGTCGGTCAGCAGCAGTTCCTGATGCTGCTGCTCGTGGTGGCAGCCGAGCGTGACGAGCGCTCGCGCGGTTTCCGGCAGTTCATCGATCGCGCGGTCGAGCGCAGCATCGACGTGGGCTCGCCAGGCGAGGATTTCGGTGAGTGCCGGCCGCGTCAGCATCCCGCGCCGGTCGCGGCGTAGGCGCGGCCCGGCCGCTTCGTAGTAGCTGTTGAACAGGAAGCCGTACGCCGGATCGAACACGCGGTAGCCCGGCACATGCGGGGTCAGCACGAAGGTTTCGAAGAACCATGTCGTATGCGCGAGGTGCCATTTCGCTGGACTTGCATCGGGCATCGACTGCGCGCTTGCGTCGGCGTCCGAAAGTGGCGCGGCGAGATCGAGGCTGTGCTGCCGTGTGTCTGAAAAGAGACGGCGGAGCGCGGCGTGCACAGAAACCGTTTTTGAAGCCATGCGTCCTCCCTGTTCGGGAAGGCCGCGTTCAGCCGTCCCGGTTGGCGCCCGGAACCCAGAGCACGTCAGCCCTGCCCTTTTCGTTACAGTGACGTGCCATGACAAACAAATGATCCGACAAACGGTTCAAATATTTGATCGGCAGATCGCCGAGGGCATCGGTTTCATTGGCTTCCACGGCGATGCGCTCGGCGCGGCGAACGACGGTACGCGCGACGTGAAGGTGCGCGGCAAGCGCCGATCCGCCGGGCAGGATGAAGCTGGTGAGCGGTTCCAGATCAACGTTCATCGCGTCGATTTCGCGCTCCAGCCGATCGACCTGGGCCTGCGTGACGCGGAGCGCGCCCGTGATCTCTCCGGGCGTCGCGAGGTCGGCGCCGAGGTCGAACAGGTCGTTCTGGATGCGCGCGAGCATCGCATCGTCCGCGCCTTCGGCATGGAGCCGCGCGACGCCGATCGCGCTGTTCGCCTCGTCTGCGGTGCCGTACGCGGCGACCCGCATATCGTGCTTGGCGCGGCGGCTGCCATCGACGAGGCCTGTCGTGCCGTCGTCGCCGGTGCGCGTGTAGATCTTGTTGAGCTTGACCATGAAATCAGCCGCCGTTCCGGGTCATCATGATGAGAATGATGACGAGAAGGACGGTCACGCCCTGCAGCAGCACGCGGTAGCTCATCAGCTTGTTCGACTGCTGGCCGGTGATGTCCTTGCCGCGGGCCATCACGATGATGCCGCGCACGAGGACGGCGGCGGTCGCAAGCGCGCCGATAACGATGAGGGCGATGACGAGTCCGGTCATGGGGCAAGACTAATACGGGTTTCGGCGCCCATGTCACGCCGCAGCGTGCCGGCGATCAGAATTTGTAGACGAGGCTGGCGCGCGTCACCGTATCGGTCTTCACTTTGTCGTCGGGCGGATCGGTCTCGTGCTTCACGTCGAACGACAGCCGCGTCGAAAGATTGCCGATGAGCTTGGTGGTGAGCGCGCTGTTCGCGAACAGTGTGTCATTGCCGTTGCCGACGATGAAGCCCGCGTCTTCGGTGAAGACGAGATCGCCGACGATCGTCCAGCGCAGATTGGTCTTGCCGCGCACGCTGAGTTCGCTCCGGCTGCGATCGGCATCGGGTTCCAGCTCATCGAAGGCGAAGCGTGTCTGGCGGAGCGCCGGACCGCCTTCGAGCACCAGCCGCAGACGCGGCGTTTCGGCGGCGATCCAGCCGAAACCGGCGGATTCGGTGAAACGGCGGCTGAAACCGGCGAAACGATCGCTTTCCCAGCCGACGAAGCCGAACGTGTAGAAGCGCGGGCTGAAGCGGTGGTCCCCCTGATAGGAGGCACCATAGCGTTCGCGCGTGCGTTCGCCGTCCGATTCCTGGAAATCGGCCTCGGCGAGCAGGCGGTGCCGCCACGTCAGGCCCTGTTTCACAAGATCGATCTTGCCGGAGGCGCCGCGTTCGTCGGTGTTGCCGGTGGTGAGGGTCGCGCCGAGCGCGGCTTCGCCCTCCCAGCCGTTGGTGAAACCCTGGGTCGCGAGCAGGCGCCTCCGCTGCTTTTCGGCTTCCTGCGCGGCGCGGATTTCCGAAACCATCGCGTCGATTTCAGCCATCGCCTGCGGCTGCGTGCGGCGTGCGAGCGCCGCGATCGTATCGAGCTGGCCGGGCTCCGCGGCGCGGATCATCTCCGCGACGGGCGCAGGCAGGACGCCTTCAGCTGGTTTTTCTTCTGCCGGCGCCTCGGCGGGCACGGGCGTCTGCGCGGCTGCTGCGGCCGCGGCAATGGATAAGGGAGCGGCGAGCGCGATACGCCACACGTGTCGATCTCCTTGTCTTTCGCCCCCCGGCGGAGAGCGCCTAACAAAAGTCGCCGCGTCAGGCAAAGCCGAGCTGATGCTTTATCGCCTGTGGAGAGACGCCGCGTGCGCGAAGCTCGGCGAGTGTCTCGGCGCGGTCGCGTTTGGCGAGGCGTTTGCCGTCCGGCCCCATGAGCAGCGCGTGGTGGTGGTAGTGCGGGGTCGGCAGGCCGAGCAGCGCCTGCAGCAGCCTGTGGACGTGTGTCGCAGAAAACAGGTCCTCGCCGCGCACGACGTCGGTTACGCCTTGCAGCGCATCGTCGACCGTGACCGAGAGGTGATAGCTTGTGCCTGCGTCCTTGCGCGCAAGCACGACATCGCCCTCGGCCTCGGGCGTCGCCGCGATCTCGCCCTGCGTCGCGTCATGCCACGAAAGCGGGCCGGCGAGGGCGGTGGCGCGGATGACGTCAATGCGCCAGGCGTGCGGCTCCGCCATGCGCCGCGCGCGGGTTTCCACATCCAGCGCGCGGCAGGTGCCGGGATAAAGCGGCTGCACGCCGTGCGGGGCGGTGGCCGCCGCGGCGATGTCGGCGCGCGTGCAGAAGCAGGGGTACACGACCTCCAACGCCTGCAAGCGCGCGAGCGCTGCGGCATAGTCGGCCATGTGTTCGGACTGGCGGCGCACCGGCGTTTCCCATGCGAGGCCGAGCCAGGCGAGATCCTCGAAGATGCCGTCGGTGAATTCCGCGCGGCAGCGGCCGGTGTCGATATCTTCGATGCGCAGCAGGAAGCGTCCGCCGTGCGCCTCCGCGAAACGGAACGCCGTCAGCGCCGAGAAGGCGTGGCCCAGATGCAGCCGCCCCGTGGGGCTCGGCGCGAAGCGCGTGACGACCGTTATGATGGACTCCCCGAATTTCTTGGCGCAGTCTGCACAAAGCGCATTGACCTCACCCCAGATCAAGTGGTGTCATAGCGGCGACACACAATACGCTGTATGGTGCGTACAGTAAGGTTACGGACGGCCGGTGCGGCCGCCTTGCGTGCGACAGGGTACGGGTAGCGCCCCGGCAGTCCGCGAAAAAGCGGACTGGGGCTCAATGTATACGACCGAACTTCTCGATACGCGTGCGGTTTCGCCGGAAAGCTGCCCGGCGCTCGTTCTCAACGCGGATTACACGCCGCTCTCTTATTATCCGCTCAGCCTGTGGTCGTGGCAGACCGCGATCAAGGCGGCGTTCCTCGACCGGGTATCGGTGGTCGCCGAATACGATCGCGTCGTGCACAGCCCGCGCTTCGCGATGCGGCTGCCCTCGGTGATCGCGCTTCGGGACTATGTGAAGCCGTCGTCGCACCCGGCGTTCACGCGCTTCAACCTGTTCCTGCGCGATCGGTTCAGCTGCCAGTATTGCGGCGGGCGGCACGATCTCACATTCGATCATGTCGTGCCGCGCGCATACGGCGGGCGCACGACGTGGGCGAACGTCACCACCGCCTGCGCACCCTGCAACCTGCGCAAGGGCGGGCGCACGCCGGCGGAGGCGCACATGGCGCTGCGCACCGCGCCGCGACAGCCGACCGCGCACGAGCTGCAGGTGAACGGCCGGGCCTTCCCGCCGCACCATCTCCACGAAACGTGGCGCGATTATCTCTATTGGGACAGCGAGCTCGAGGCATAGAATCTCTCCTTCTCCTCGCCGGGGAGAGGGGAAAACAAACATCACGAACGCCTGTTGCAGCGCAGCATGGGTGGGCCTAGCTTGGCGGACATGAGTGCCGCACCCCTCCGTCAGTCCCGCGCGTCCAGCCTCTCCGATCGCGACGAGGTGCGCTACCTCGGCCGCCTGCTGGGTGACGTCATTCGCGATTTCGATGGCAAGGCGGCCTTCGACACGATCGAGGAACTGAGGCAGGCTTCGGTCGCGGTGCACCGCGACGACGCGCCGGAGCGGCGTGCGGAATTGGCGCGGCTGCTTGCGGGGCTGAGCCTTGATGATGCGGTGCGCTTCATCCGCGGCTTCCTCAATTTCTCGCTGCTCGCCAACATCGCCGAGGACCGCCAGGCGGGCATCGTGCCGAGTGGATCGGAAACCCGGCCGGAGCGGCTGGAAGGCGCGCTCGCGGAGCTTGCACGCCACGGCGTCGCGCCCGAAGACGTCGCCGCGACGCTTGCCGGCGCGCTGATCTCGCCGGTGCTCACCGCGCACCCCACGGAGGTGCGTCGCAAGAGCGTCATCGACCGCGAAAGCGCCATCGCCGCGCTCGTCGCCGGCCGCGCCGACACGTCCGATCCTGCCGATCCCGATGCCGTCGATGCCGCGCTCTACCGGCAGATCGCGCTGCTCTGGCAAACCCGCCCGCTGCGCGCCGTGCGTCTGCTCGTCGTCGACGAGATCGCGAATGCGCTCAGCGTCATGCGCGAAAGCCTGATGCCGGTGCTACCGGCGCTGCACCGGCGCGTGGAAACGCTGCTTGGCGGCGCGTCCGTCGGCAGCTTCCTGAAGCCGGGGAGCTGGATCGGCGGCGATCGCGACGGCAATCCGTTCGTCACCGCCGAAACGCTGCGCATGGCGCTTGCCGGGCAGGCCCGCGTCGCGCTTCAGCATTATCTGGACGAGGTGCACGCGCTCGGCGCAGAGCTGTCGATCAGTGCCTCGATCGCGTCGGTCACCCCCGCGCTCGCCGCGCTCGCCGAGGCGAGCGGCGACGAATCCCCGCACCGGCAGGACGAGCCCTACCGCCGCGCGCTGTCCGGCATCTACGCGCGGCTCGCCGAAACCCATGTCGAGCTCACCGGCGTCCGTCCGCCGCGCGCCGCGAAGCTTCTCGCCGACGCCTATGCGGCGCCGGAGGCGCTGATCGCGGACCTCAGCGTGGTGCGCGACAGCCTCATCACGCACGGGGGCATCCGTTTCGCCGGCACCCGCCTCGACGATCTCATCCGCGCCGCCTCGATCTTCGGCTTCCATCTCGCCGCGCTCGACATGCGCCAGAACAGCGGCATCCACCGCGCCGTCGTCGCGGAGCTGCTGCGCGAAGCGGGCGTCTGCGCCGACTATGAGGCGCTTTCCGTGCCGGAGCGCACGGCACTTCTCCGCCGCGAACTCGCGCACCGCCGCCTGCTCGTCAGCCCTTTCGCCTCTTATTCGGAAGAGACGCGCGGCGAACTCGACATCCTGCGCGCGGCGGCGGAAGCGCACCGGCGCTACGGCCCGGCGTCGATCCGCAACTATCTCATCTCGCATTCCACCTGCGTCGCCGATCTGTTCGAGGTCTATCTGCTGCTCAAGGAGGCTGGCCTCTACCACCCGGGTGACGTGCCCGCCTGCGCGGTGATGGTGTCGCCGCTGTTCGAAACCATCGAGGATCTTGAAGCCGCGCCCGCTGTCATGCGCGAATTCCTCACGCTCCCCGAAGCCCGCGCGCTCGCCGAGGCGCGCGGCGGCGTTCAGGAAGTCATGATCGGCTATTCGGACAGCAACAAGGACGGCGGCTACCTCACCTCGAACTGGGCACTGTTCGAAGCCTCGCTGGCGCTCGCCGATGTGTTCGCGGACAGCGGCATCCGGCTCCAGCTCTTCCACGGCCGCGGCGGCACCGTCGGGCGCGGCGGCGGCTCCGCCTTTGCCGGCATCCGCGCGCAGCCGCCGGGCACGGTGGGCGGCCGCATCCGCATCACCGAACAAGGCGAAGTCATCGCCTCCAAATACGGCACGCCCGCGCTCGCCGCGCTCAATCTTGAAACCATGACGTCAGCGACACTGCTCGCGACGCTCGCCCCGCCCGAAACCGATCCCGCCGATCTCGCGCGCTTCAGTACGGCGATGGAGACTTTGAGCGCCGCCGCGCGCGCCGCCTATCGCGGGCTCGTTTACGAGACGCCCGGCTTCAACACCTATTTCCGCGCAGCAACGCCCGTCGGCGAGATCGCCGAGCTCAAGATCGGCTCGCGCCCCTCGTCGCGTACCAAGTCCGACCGCATCGAGGACCTGCGCGCGATACCGTGGGTGTTCAGCTGGTCGCAGTCGCGCGTCATGCTGCCCGGCTGGTTCGGCGTCGGCGCCGCGCTTTCCGCCTTCCCGGACAAGGCGCTGTTGAAGGCGATGAACGCCGAATGGCCGTTCTTCGCCGCCACCCTCTCGAACATGTCGATGGTGCTCGCGAAGTCCGACATCGACATCGCCGCGCTCTACAGCGACCTCGTCGAGGACGAGGGACTGCGCGGCACGGTGTTCGGCGAGATCAGCGCCGGCTGGCACCGCACCCGCGATCAGCTTCTCGAAATCACCGGCCACACCGAATTTCTCGGCGACGACCCGGCGCTCGCGCGCCGTGTCCGTATGCGTCTGCCTTATATCGAGCCGCTGAACGCGCTGCAGGTGGAACTCATCCGACGCTACCGGCGCGGCGAGACGGATGCCCGTGTGCGCGAAGGCATCCACCTCACGATCAACGGCATCGCGGCGGGTCTCAGGAACAGCGGTTAGGCGAAATACGTGCGGAGAATGCGCCCGTAGATGCGGGTGAGCGTGTGGAGATCGTCCACCGCGACATGCTCGTCGGTCTTGTGCATCGATTGGCCGGGCAGGCCGAACTCGACAACCGGGCACAGCCGCCGGATGAAGCGCGCGTCGGAGGTACCGCCGCTTGTCGAGAATTCGGTTTCAGCGCCTGTCTCAGCGCGGATCGCATCGGCGAGAAGCGCGCTGAAATCGCCGGGTTCGGTGAGGAACGCCTCGCCCGAAATCTTCGCCTCGACGCTGGCACCCGCCGTTTCCCGCGCGGCGACCTTTTCGATCCACTGGACCAGCTCCGCGCCGGTGTGCTCGTCGTTGAAACGGATGTTGAGCCGCGCTTCCGCCATCGCGGGGATCACGTTCGTCGCCGGGTTGCCGACGGTCATGTCGGTGATTTCGAGGTTCGACGGATCGAACCACGCATTGCCGGTATCGAGTTCGCGCGCCTGCAGGGCGTGGAGGATGTTGACGAGGTGGCGGACGGGATTGTCGGCCATGTGCGGATAGGCGACGTGCCCCTGCGCGCCAGCCACACGAATCCACACGTTCACTGAACCGCGCCGCCCGATCTTCACCATGTCGCCGAGCCGGTGGCGGCTGGTGGGTTCGCCAACGAGGCAGTGATCGGGGACGTTGCCGGTCGCCTCCATCCAGTCGAGCAGCGGCTTGGTGCCGAACGTCGCCGGGCCTTCCTCGTCGCCGGTGATGATGAAGCTGAGCGAGCCCTGCGCGGGAATATTCTCGGCCGCCGCCGAGACGAACGCAGCGATGGCGCCCTTCATGTCGGCAGCGCCACGCCCGACAAGCTGGCCGTTTCGCACCTCGGCGGCGAACGGCTCCACGGACCAGCCGTCGCGATTGCCCACCGGCACGACATCGGTGTGCCCGGCGAAGGCGAAATGCGGGCCGCCGCCGCCGATGCGCGCGAAGAGATTGTGCACGGGGCCGTCGGGCGCCTCGCCCCACACGTGACGCCACACCTTGAAGCCGATCGCCTCCAGCGCTTCGGCGAGCACGGCCTGCGCGCCCTCGTCGCGCGGCGTGATGCTGGGGCAGTGGATGAGCGCGCGGGCAAGCGCGAGCGGATCGATGGCAGCAGACATGAGAGGTGCTTATAGTGGCGCCGCTGGGTTAAGGAAGCGCCATGCCGAAACTCGATCTTGAAGCCATCCCCGAAGTCTGCCGCACCGGCTATCCCGCGCCCCATAGTGCCGCTGTCGCAGGCCGGCATTATCGGCGCCTTGCGGGGCCGGGCGGTCTTACCGATTTCGGCGTCAACATGTGCAGGCTCGAACCCGGCGCGTGGTCCAGCCAGCGCCATTGGCACAGCAAGGAAGACGAATTCGCCATGCTGATTTCGGGTGAGGCCGTGCTCGTGACGAACGCGGGCGAAACGGTGATGCGCCCCGGCGACTGCGCGGCCTTTCCCAAGGACGACGGCGACGCGCATCATTTCGTGAATCGATCGAACGCGGACGCGGTGCTGCTCGTCGTCGGCAGCAATTTCGCCGACGATACCTGCACCTATCCCGATATCGACATGCACCTGCCGCGCAGCGACGGTCCGTTCACGCGCAAGGACGGCAGCGCATTTTGATCACGGACGCACGCGATGCCGAAGCGGCAGGTGGGATCATCGCGCGTGCGTTTCACGACGATCCGGTCAACCGCTGGGTGTTTGGCGCGCGGCCCATGGCGCCGACATTCACGGCGCTGGCCCGCCATCTCTATCTGACACGGGGCTTCGGGCACGTGGCGGACGCCGACGGCGCGGCGCTCTGGCTGATGGATGCGCGCGACAAGGATGCGGGACTCGTCGCCACACTCAAGGTCGCGGCCGCGCTCGGCTTTAGTGCGGGCATCGGTGCGATGCGGCGCGGGCTCGCGCTCGATGCCGTGT
This sequence comes from uncultured Sphingosinicella sp., assembly GCF_963974575.1. Taxonomy (NCBI): domain Bacteria; kingdom Pseudomonadati; phylum Pseudomonadota; class Alphaproteobacteria; order Sphingomonadales; family Sphingosinicellaceae; genus Sphingosinicella; species uncultured Sphingosinicella sp. Next base: position 395,645 of record NZ_CAXBBQ010000001.1, read on the forward strand.
TCAGCAAGGCGCATCCGCCGGAGCCGCACGCCTTCCTGTTCGCGGTCGGCGTCGTGCCGGAGGCGCAGGGCAAGGGGCTCGGCGGCGCGCTGATCCGTGCGGGCCTTGAGCGCGTCGATGCCGCGCGTCTGCCGTGCTATCTCGAAAGCACGAAGGAACAGAACCTGCCGCTCTACCGCCACTTCGGCTTCCAGGAATTGCCGCTGCTTGCTGCGCCGCGTGGGTGCCCGCCGGTCTGGCCGATGTGGCGGTCTGCTAAAGCTGTCTGAGAAAGCCGTCCATTTCCGTCGCGACCTTTTCGCGGACGGGATCATGGAACAGCCAATGCCCGGCGCCCATGATCTCGCGATAGTCGGTGTGGCCGGTGAGCGCGCGTGCCGTCGCACGGGCGACGGCGATGGGGGTGATGCGGTCGCGGTCTCCGACGACCACCAGCGCGGGCATTGAAAGCCTGCCGTAATCGACCCGGGTCGCGCGCGACTTGTCCGCCCACGGCATCGACATCTGGAAGAGCACGCGGCCCGAATCCCAAACCAGATTCGCGATTTCCGCGCTGGCGACATCGTAGGGCACTTCGTTGAAGATGCCCCAGCGCGCACGCTCTGCATCGATCTTCGTCGGCTGCTTCCACCACTGCCGCTTCACGGCGATGCCGAACACGGTGCGCAGGGGGGCGAGCGAAATGCTCTGCGTTTCCGCTGTCGGCCCAGGCGACAGCAGGACGAGGCCGCGCGCGCCGGTGGCCTCCGCGACCTTCTGTGCAAGCATGCCGCCCATCGAATGGCCGATGATCACCGGGCTTTCGGGCAGCGTGCGCACCACGGCAGCGACGGCATCGACATAGTCCTGCACGCCGATGGTGGCGAGGATGGCCGGCGGCGGCTCGGCGGGATCGAGGTCGTGATAGGGCAGCGCAGGCACATGCACGTCATGCCCGGCGGCGCGATAGCGATCCGCGAACCAGTCCCACACATGCGGCGTCGACCACATGCCGTGGATGAAGAGAAGCGGCGGCTTGCTCATGGACGGGCCCTCCGGTTCGCCAAACAGGGGCAGGTTAGTCGACAACGCCGCTTGCCGCCAGCACCGACATTGTCACGAGATCGCTCGTCGTCGAGGTCATCGGCACGATCTGCACCGGCTTCGACATGCCCATCAGCAGTGGCCCGAACACGCGGCCGCCGCCCAGTTCCTTCAGAAGCTTCGCCGAAATGTTCGCCGAATGCAGCCCCGGCATGATGAGCACATTGGCGGGGCCGGTGAGGCGGCTGAACGGATAGAGCTTGGCCATGTCGCGGTTGAGTGCCACGTCCGCCGACATCTCGCCTTCATATTCGAAACCGACGCGGCGGTCGTCGAGCACCGCGACGGCTTCGCGCAGTACGTTGGTGATGTCGCCCGGCGGATTGCCGAAGTTCGAATAGGATAGGAAGGCGACGCGCGGGGTCTTGCCCATGCGGCGGGCGACGCTCGCGGTCTGTTCGGCGATGTCGGCAAGCTGCTCGGCGGTCGGGCGTTCGTTCACCGTGGTGTCGGCGATGAGGAAGCTGTCGGAGCGGCCGACGATGAGGTGGATGCCGAAGGGCACGTGGCGCGGGGCGGGATCGATCACCTGCTGCACCTGGCTCAGCGTCTGGCTGAAATGGCGCGTCACGCCGGTGACGAGCACATCGCCGTGGCCGAGCGCGACGAGGAGCGCGCCGAAGATGTTGCGATCCTGGTTCACCATGCGCTGCGCGTCGCGGTAGAGCACGCCCTTGCGCTGCAGCCGGCGATAGAGATGCTCGGCCATGCCGGGCACCAGCGGGCTGATGCGGCTGTTGTGGATCTCGAAGGTGGCGGCGTCCTCGATGCCGAGTTTGCGCAGCCCCTCCTTCACGCGGTCATCGCGGCCGACGAGCACGGGGATGCCGTAGCCGGCGTTCTTGATGGTGATCGCGGCGCGCAGAACGGTCTCTTCCTCGCCCTCGGCGAAGACGATGCGCTTCGGATTCGCCTTGGCGGCGTCATAGCTGTTCGAAAGCACGGCGGTCGTCGGGTTCAGCCGGGCGCGAAGCTCGGTGCGGTAGGCCTCCTCGTCGATGATCGGGCGCTGCGCGACGCCCGTGCGCATTGCCGCGCGGGCGACGGCGAGCGGGATCGCCTCGATAAGGCGCGGATCGAACGGGGCGGGGATGATGTATTCGGGGCCGAACACCGGCTGCTTGCCGTAGGCGACGGCGACCTCGTCGGGCACCGTTTCGCGCGCGAGATCGGCGAGCGCCTCAGCGGCGGCGATCTTCATCTCCTCGTTGATCGTCGTCGCGCGCACGTCGAGCGCACCGCGGAAGATGTAGGGGAAGCCGAGGACGTTGTTGACCTGGTTCGGATAGTCGGAGCGGCCCGTGGCGATGATCGCGTCCGAACGCACGGCGTGCGCGTCTTCGGGCAGGATTTCGGGCACCGGGTTCGCCATCGCGAAGATGATCGGATTGGGCGCCATCGCCTTCACCATCTCGGGGGAGAGCGCGCCCGCCGCAGAGAGGCCGAGGAACACGTCGGCGCCCTGCATGGCATCCATCAGCGTGCGCTCGTCGGTCTCGATCGCGTAGGCGGACTTCCACTGGTTGAGATTGGTGCGATCCTTGTGGATCACGCCTTCGCGGTCGCACATGCGGACATGGTTGCGCGGCATCCCCATCGCGATGATGAGCTCGGCGCAGGCGATGGCGGCGGCGCCGGCGCCGTTCACGACCATCTTCACGTCCTTGATCGACTTGCCGGTGATCCGAAGCGCGTTGATGAGACCCGCGGCGGAAATGATCGCGGTGCCGTGCTGGTCGTCGTGGAACACGGGGATGTTCATCATCTCGCGCAGGCGACTTTCGATGATGAAGCAGTCGGGGGAGGCGATGTCCTCCAGGTTGATGCCGCCGAAGCTCGGCTCCATCAGCGATATGGCGCTCACCAGCCGGTCGACGTCCTCGCTCGCAAGCTCGATATCGATCGCGTCGACGTCGGCGAAGCGCTTGAAGAGGACGGCCTTGCCTTCCATCACCGGCTTCGAGGCAAGCGCGCCGAGGTTGCCGAGGCCGAGAATGGCGGTACCGTTGGAGATGACGGCGACGAGATTGCCCTTGGCGGTGTAATCATAGGCGAGCACGGGGTCGGCGGCGATCGCCTCGACGGGCACGGCGACGCCGGGGGAATAAGCGAGGCTGAGGTCGCGCTGCGTGGCCATCGGCTTCGACGAGATGATCTCGATCTTGCCCGGGCGGCCTTGCGAATGGAATTGCAGGGCCTCCTGATCGCTGAACTTGATCGAACTGCCTTTTGACAAATGTTTTCTCCACCAAGGCGCCTGAGATCGCTATTAGCGTCCGCATGTGCGCCGACGCCAGTCCTCAATCCGTGAAATCTGTAAAAGCGGGTTCCCCCTCGCCCATGATGGAGCAATACCTCGCGCTGAAAGCAGAGGCCGGGGACAGCCTGCTGTTCTTCCGCATGGGCGATTTCTACGAGATGTTCTTTCAGGATGCTGTCGCGGCGGCCGGTGCGCTCGATATCGCGCTCACCAAGCGCGGCCAGCACCTGGGCGAGGACATCCCGATGTGCGGCGTCCCCGCACACAGCCACGAGACGTATCTTTCGCGACTCATTTCCAAGGGCTTCCGAGTCGCCATCGCCGAGCAGGTGGAAGACCCGGCTGAGGCGAAGAAGCGCGGTTCGAAATCGGTGGTGCGCCGCGCGGTGATCCGCGTCGTGACGCCCGGTACTCTCACCGAGGAAAACCTGCTCGACGCGCGAAGCGCGAACCGGCTCGCGGCGGTGGGCGAAGCGGAGGGGCGCATGGGCCTCGCGTGGTGCGACCTGTCGTCGGGCGAGTTCATGACCGCGCCGGTCGATGCCGCGCTCGTCGGCGCGGAGCTGGCGCGGCTGCGCCCGGCCGAGCTTCTGGTCGCGGACGGCAAAGAGGCGCCCGCCGGGCACCTCGTTGCCGTGCGGCCGCGCAGCGACTTCGACAGCACGGCGGGCGAGCGCAAGCTGTGCCGTCGCTTCGACGTCGGCACACTCGACGGGTTTGGTGCGTTCACGCGCGCCGAGCTGGCGGCGGCGGGTGCGCTTATGGCGTTCGTCGAGGCGACGCAGAAAGACGCTGCCGTGCGGCTGCGCCCACCCGCGCGGCACCTTCCCGAGAGCGCCATGCTGATCGACGCGGCGACGCGCGCCAGCCTGGAGCTTGCCGAAACCATGGCGGGCAGCCGCAAGGGCTCGCTCCTCGATTGCATCGACCTCACCGTCACCGGCGCGGGCGCGCGGCGCCTCTCCGCCGATCTCGCCGCGCCGCTTACCGATCCGGACGCCATCGCGCAGCGCCTCGATCTCGTCGGCTGGTTCGTCGGCGCGCCGACCATCCGTGAACGCGTCCGCGCCGCGCTGAAACGCATTGCCGACATCGAGCGCGCGCTTGGCCGGCTTTCCGCCGGGCGCGGCAGTCCGCGCGACCTCGGCTTGCTCCGCGATGCGCTGCAGGGCGCGCTCGATCTCAAACGCCTGCTCTCGGAAAGCCAGCTCGGCGTACCGGCGATGCTCGCGGATTGTCTGGAACGCATCGGGCCGCACGGCGCGCTTGTCGAAGGCCTTGCCGCCGCGCTGGTGCCTGAGCCGGGCTTTTCAGTGTCCGACGGCGGCTTCGTCGCCGAAGGCTTCGACCCGGCGCTCGACGAGCTGCGCGGGCTCGCGCAGGACGGGCGCCGCCACATCGCCGCGCTGGAGGCGCGCTACCGCGATGCGACCGGGATCGCCGCGCTCAAGATCCGCCACAACAACGTGCTCGGCTATCATGTCGAGGTTTCGGCGCGCCATGCCGACCCGCTGATGGCAGCGGACAGCGGCTTCACGCACCGGCAGACGCTTGCGGGCGTGGTGCGCTTCAACAGCGTCGATCTCGCCGATCTCGCCGCGCGCATCGCCGAGGCGTCGACGAAGGCACTGGCGGTTGAAACCGCGCACTTCGCTGCGCTCCGCGAAACCGTGCTCGAAGAGGCGGAAGCTGCCGGCGAAACCGCCGGGGCGCTCGCGCGCATCGATGTTGCGGCGGCGCTCGCCGAGCTTGCCGCACGCGGTGGCTGGGCGCGCCCTGAGGTCGATGCGAGCACCGCTTTCGATATTCGCGGCGGTCGGCATCCGGTCGTCGAGGCAGCACTCGGCACGAAGCGCGAGGCGTTCGTCGCGAACGATTGCGACCTCGGGCCGGAACGCCGCCTGTGGCTGCTGACCGGCCCAAACATGGCGGGCAAATCGACCTTCCTGCGCCAGAACGCGCTGCTCGCCGTGCTCGCGCAGACGGGCAGTTTCGTGCCCGCGCAGTCGGCGCACATCGGCGTTGTCGACCGGCTGTTCAGCCGTGTCGGCGCATCGGACAATCTCGCCGAGGGCCGCTCCACCTTCATGGTCGAGATGGTCGAGACGGCGGCGATCCTGCGGCAGGCGACGGTGCGCTCGCTCGTGATCCTCGACGAGGTCGGGCGCGGAACCTCCACCTACGACGGGCTCGCGATCGCGTGGGCCGTGGTGGAGGCCGTGCACGACAGCCTTGCCAGCCGATGCCTGTTCGCGACGCACTATCACGAGCTGACCGTGCTCGCCGATCGCCTCTCCGCCGTGCATCTCGCTACGGTGAAGGTGCGCGAATGGAAGGGCGATCTCGTGTTCCTGCACGAGGTGATTGCAGGCGCGGCCGATCGCAGCTACGGCCTCGCCGTCGCGCGCCTCGCGGGGCTGCCCGAACTCGTGACGCACCGCGCGTCCGAAGTGCTGGCGCGACTGGAGCAGGGCAAGGCGAAGACCGGCGGCATCGCCGCGGGCCTCGGCGATTTGCCGCTGTTCAGCGCCGCGGCGCCGGCCACACCCGCCCGCGATGCGCTGCGCGATGCACTCGCCGCGCTCCGGCCGGACGAGATGAGCCCGCGCGCCGCGCTCGATGCGCTCTACGACCTCAAGCGCTTGGCAGACGGCGGTGGAGGGGCGATATCATGAGCATGACCGACCGTTTCCACCGCGTCACCGACCGCCGCGCGATTATCGATCGCCGTGAGATTGCCGAGGCTTTGGCCGCGATTCCCGCCGATCGCGCCGCCGCCGTCGACGTGCTGCGCGTCGCGCTGACGGACGGGCGGGGCGAACTCAAACGGCGGTTGGAAGCGGCGCCCTACAAGGGGCTGGAGCTTGCGAACGGCTACGCGTTCCTCACCGACCAGCTCGTGCGGCTCGTCTTCGATTTCGCGACGCAGCGCCTCTATCCCGCAAGCAACCCCAGCGCCGCAGAACGCATCGCCGTGTGCGCCGTCGGCGGTTACGGCCGCGCCGAGATGGCGCCGTTCTCGGACGTCGACATCCTGTTCCTCACCGCGCAGAAATCCACGGGCTGGATCGAGCAGGTGGTCGAGACGATGCTCTACACGCTGTGGGATCTCGGCCTGAAGGTCGGTCATGCCACGCGCTCGATCGCCGATGTCGTGCGCCTGTCTCGCGAGGATGTGACGATCCGCACCGCGATGCTGGAGGCGCGCTACGTGTGGGGCGACGAGGCGCTTTACGACGAGTCGAACGCGCGGTTCCTGAAGGATGTCGTCTCCGGCACGGAGCGCGACTTCACGCAGGCCAAGCTCGCCGAGCGCGAAGCGCGCCACACGCGCATGGGCGACAGCCGCTACGTCGTCGAGCCCAATATCAAGGAGGGCAAGGGCGGGCTTCGCGATCTCCACACCTTGTTCTGGATCGGCAAATACGTGTTTCGCGTCGAACGCGCGGCGGAGCTTGTCGACAAGGGGCTGCTGACCCCGCGCGAATACCGCCAGTTCAACAAGGCCGAGAATTTCCTGTGGGCGGTGCGTATCAACCTGCACGACATCGCGAAGCGCGGAGAGGAACGGCTGACGTTCGACATGCAGCGCGAGCTTGCCGCACGGCTTCATTATCAGGACCGCGCGGGCATGTCGGCGGTCGAGCGCTTCATGCGCCATTATTTCCTGATCGCGCGGCAGGTGGGCGATCTCACCGGGCTGTTTCTCTCGCATCTCGAAGAGACGTATGCGGAGAGCCGCATCCGCCTGCCGAGTATGCGGCGCGCGCCCCGCAAGCTGAATGGCTTCACCGTGCAGCGCGGCCGCCTCGGCGTGCCGACCGACGATTTCTTCGCAAAGGATCCGGTGCGGCTCCTCGAGATGTTCGCGCTCGCCGAGAAGCACGAACTTGAAATCCACCCGCAGGCGATGCGGCAGGCGGGGCGCGATGCGAAGCTGATAGACGCGCGGATCCGCCGCGATCCGCGCGCGAACGCGCTGTTCATGGATGTGCTGACCAGCCGGCGTGCGCCCGACACGGTGCTGCGCTGGATGAACGAGGCGGGCGTATTCGGCCGTTTCGTGCCCGATTTCGGCCGCGTCGTCGCGCGGATGCAATACGACATGTACCACCATTATACGGTGGACGAGCACACGATCCGCGCCATCGGCCTGCTCGCGCGTATCGAGAGCGGCGAATTGACGGCGGAGCATCCGACAAGCGCGGTCGTCATCCACCAGATCGCCTCGCGACGGGTGATCTACATGGCGGTGCTGCTGCACGATATCGCCAAGGGACGCGGCGGGGACCACAGCATACTCGGTGCCGATGTCGCGCTCGCGCTCTGCCCGCGTCTCGGCCTGACGCCTGCCGAGACGGAAACCGTCTCGTGGCTGGTGCGCTATCACCTGCTGATGTCGGAAACCGCGACGCGCCGCGACCTTTCGGATTTCAAGACGATCCAGGATTTCGTCGCGGTCGTGCAGGACGTGGAGCGGCTGCGGCTGCTGATGATCCTCACCGTCGTCGATATCCGCGCGGTCGGCCCCGGCCGCTGGACGGAATGGAAGGCGCAGCTTCTGCGCGACCTTTATGTCGCCGCCGAGGAGATGCTGCGCCTTGGCCACCAGCAGCGCGGACGCGCCGAGCGCATCGCAGCGAAGAAGGATGAGCTGAAGGCCGCGCTCGGCTGGAGCGACCGGGTCTTCAATGCTCATGCGAAGCGGTTTTTCGACAGCTATTGGGTCGCCGAGCCCGCCGGCTCGCTGCTCGCGAACGCGCGGCAGATCGCGGAGGCGAAGGACGAGATTTCGGTTTCGATGACCAGCGACGACGCGCTCGGCGCCACCCAGGTTTCGGTTTTTGCGCCCGATCATCCGGGCCTCTTCTACCGGATCGCGGGCGGCATCACGCTTTGCGGCGCGAATATCGTCGACGCGCGCATCCATACGACGCGCGACGGCATGGCGATCGACAACCTCGTCGTGCAGACGCCCGCGGGTCGCGCGCTCGAGGACGCGCACGCGCTTGAACGGCTGAAGACGACGATCATCGAAGCAGCGTCGGGGCAGGTGAAGCTCGCAGAGCGGCTGGCTGCGCGGCCGCTTGCCCGGCATCGCGCCGACGTGTTCAAGGTGGAGCCGAATGTGCTCGCCGACAACAAGGCATCGAACCGATACACCGTGATCGAGGTGCACGCGCTTGATCGGCCGGCGCTGCTCTATGGAATTACGCGCAGGTTGTTCGACGCGCGGCTTTCGATCAGCTCGGCGCATATCGCGACCTATGGCGAGCGCGCGGTCGACGTTTTCTATGTGACCGATCTTACCGGCGACAAGATCGAGAATGCGCAGCGCCTGAAAGGCATCACCCGCAAGCTGCTCGCGGTGGCTTCGGGCGAAATCGAAGCGAAGGTCGCAGCTTGAAAAAGGACCCGCGCCCCTCGGGGCACGGGTCCAACTCCCCGGGTCAGCGTGGAGTGTCTCCGAATATCCCCGTCCAGACTGCGATAATCGGAACTGCAGCCGGACGCACAAGTGGAACCTGCCGACAGCTTCCCCTCGCGTAAAGGCCTAAGTTGGGGCGAACCGAGCAAACCTGCAACAACTACGCATGGTGAGACAGTGTTGTTGCCATGCATCGCTGTCGGGTGTTGCCGGAACGCCACGGTTTTTTATCACGCCGCCCGCTGGAACCTGCAGGCCGGCCCGTCGCTTGAACCTTCGGGGGCACCCGAAAGGAGCGCTCTGTGCTGGAAATCGTAAAGTGGACCGCGTCGATCAGCGGCATGGTTGCGGCGCTCGCGGTCGCAGCCGATCTTGGCCGGCGTATCACCGGCTGGGGTTTCGTGCTGTTTCTCCTGTCGAGCGCGGCCTGGATCACGGCAGGGCTGCTGGACGAGGAGGCGGCGCTCTCCACGCAGAACGCCGTGCTCTTCGTCATCAATGCTGTCGGTGTCTACCGCTACCTGATCCGTAAGGTCAGTGTGACAGCACCAGCGGCAACGACGCGTCCGCCAGCAGCGAGCGCGTGACGCCGCCCAAGATGAACTCGGCGAACCGCGAACGGCCGTATGCGCCCATCACCAGATATCCGGCGCTCACTTCGGCGGCGATGCTGCTCAGCGTGTCCGCCACCGTGCCGCTCTTCGCGCGGGCATGAACCTCGACCTTGATGCCGTAGCGGGAGAGGTACGAGGCCGCCTCGCGCGCCGGAATGTGGGTGTCGAAATCTTCTTCGATACAGGCGATGTGAACGCCTTTCGAGGTGGTCAGCAGGCTCATCGTGTTGCGCACGGCCTGCGCGGCTTCGGGTGATCCGTTCCACGCGATGAGCGCCGCGCCCGACGGGTCGAACCCCACGTGGTCGTCACGGACGGCGAGCACAGGGGCGCGCACCTTGGTGGCGATCTCGCCAACGATCGGGAGTGCCGCATCGGGATCGGTGAGCTTGCCGGTGGGGCTCAGCACGATGAGGTCGGTGAGCTGGCTGTGCATCATCACCGCGACCGAACCGCTGCCGCGCGAATCGATCCAGTCCCACGGCACGCCTTCGTTCTGAAGCTGCGCTTCGATCCGCGTGCGCGTCGCTTCCATCGTTTCGGCGTAGGCCTCGTAGGCGATCATCGCGCCCGTGAAGGGTTCGCCCGCATAGGCCGCGAACGGCATCGCCTGAAGGCAGGTCAGATGCCCGCTGTAATAGCGCGCCGTGTCGAGCGCCGCCTGAAGGCGCGCGTTCTGTCCCGCATCCTCATGGATATGGACGAGAATCGATTTCATCTTCCGCTCTCCCGCTGTTCACCCGAATGAGTGATACCACTGCCGAAGCAAGCAAACTTGCGGCAGATCAAGAAGGAGCGCGCGCCGCCTAAACGTCCAGATTCGCGACGTTGAGCGCGTTCTCCTGAATGAATTCGCGGCGGGGTTCCACCACGTCGCCCATCAGCCGCGTGAAAATGTCGTCGGCAAGGTCGGCCTGCGCGATCTCCACCTTCAACATTGATCGCACGGAAGGATCAAGCGTCGTTTCCCAGAGCTGCTCGGCGTTCATCTCGCCAAGGCCCTTGTAGCGCTGGATGGCAAGCCCCTTGCGGCCGATCTCGAAAATCGCCTCCAGCAGCGCCGAGGGGCGCGTGATCTGCCGGTCGCCGAGCAGGATCGGCGTGCGGTAGGCGGCAGCTTCGCCGGCGAGCAGCTGGTTGATCTTGCGCGCCTCCGCCGAAACGATGAACGCACGGTCGATCGCGTAGTGATCGGTCACGCCGCGGTAGGTGCGGGCGAGTTTGTAGCCGTCGTCGACATGCTCTGCGCTCCAATGGGCATCGTCGTGGCCATTCAGCCACGCGGCGACGTCTGCCGCGGCATCGCGTTCCGGATTGAGCCCGCCGGAGATCGCCAGTGCCTCGACGATGCGGGAATCGTAGCGTCCCGGCACATAGGCCATCAGCGCGCGGAGCTTGCGCGCCTGCTCGACGAGGCCGCGAAGGTCCTCGCCCGTGCGCGGGCCGTCGGCCGTCTCGGCGACGAGCCCGTCGAGGCCGGTGCGGATCAGATAGTCGTCCAGCGCCGCCTGGTCCTTCAGGTACACCTCGGAGCGGCCGCGGCTCACCTTGTAGAGCGGCGGCTGCGCGATATAGACGTGGCCGGCCTCGATGAGCTCGCGCATCTGCCGATAGAGGAAGGTGAGGAGCAGCGTACGGATGTGCGCGCCGTCCACGTCGGCGTCGGTCATGATGACGATCTTGTGGTAGCGTAGCTTCGAAATATCGAAGTCGTCCCGTCCGATGCCGGTGCCGAACGCCTGGATGAGCGTGCCGATCTCGCGCGATGCGAGCATCCGGTCGAAGCGCGCGCGCTCGACGTTCAGGATTTTGCCCCGAAGCGGCAGGATCGCCTGGAAATGCCGGTCGCGGCCCTGCTTGGCGGAGCCGCCGGCCGAATCGCCCTCGACGAGGAACAGCTCCGACTTCGCGGGGTCCTTCTCCTGGCAGTCGGCGAGCTTGCCGGGCAGCGAGGAGATCTGCAGCACGTTCTTGCGGCTCGCTTCGCGTGCCTTGCGGGCAGCCTCGCGTGCCACGGCGGCGGAAACGATCTTCTCGACGACGACGCGCGCCGGGCCGGGGTTTTCCTCCAGCCACTCGGCGAGCTTCTCGCCCATCAGCGATTCGATCGGCTGCCGCACCTCGGAGGAGACGAGCTTGTCCTTGGTCTGCGACGAGAACTTGGGGTCGGGCACCTTCACCGAAACGATCGCCGTCAATCCCTCGCGCATGTCCTCGCCCGTCGGCGAGACCTTCTCCTTTTTCAGGATGCCCGAGCTTTCGGCGTAGTTGTTGAGCGTGCGCGTGAGCGCGCTGCGGAATGCGGCAAGATGCGTGCCGCCGTCGCGCTGCGGGATGTTGTTGGTGAAGGGCAGGACCTGTTCGTAATAGCTGTCGTTCCATTCGAGCGCGACATCGATGGAGATGCCGTCGCGTTCGCCCTGCATGAGGATCGGGTCGGGGATCAGCGGCGTCTTGGTGCGGTCGAGGTACTTCACGAAGGCCGCGACGCCGCCTTCGTAGAACATCTCGATCGTTTTCGGCTCGGTGTGGCGGGCGTCGGTCAGCACCACCTTCACGCCGGAATTGAGGAACGCCAGCTCGCGGTAGCGGTGCTCCAGCTTCTCGAAATCGAATTCGATGACCTTGAACGTCTCTTCCGAGGCGAAGAACGTGACGTGCGTACCCTTGCGGCCGTTCGCATCGCCGACGACCTTCAATGGCGCGACGGCATCGCCGCGCTCGAAGCGCATGTAGTGCTCCTTGCCGTCGCGGAAGATGCGGAGGTCGAGCCAGTCCGAAAGCGCGTTCACGACCGAAACGCCGACGCCGTGGAGGCCGCCTGAAACCTTGTAGCTGTTCTGGTCGAACTTTCCGCCCGCGTGCAGCTGGGTCATGATGACCTCGGCGGCGGAAACGCCTTCACCCTCGTGGATGCCGGTCGGGATGCCGCGCCCATTGTCCGTCACCGTCACGGAGCCGTCGGCATTGAGCGTGACCGTCACCGTGTCGCAGTAGCCCGCGAGCGCCTCGTCGATCGCGTTGTCGGAGACCTCGAACACCATGTGGTGCAGGCCCGAACCGTCCTCGGTGTCGCCGATGTACATGCCCGGCCGCTTGCGCACGGCGTCGAGCCCCTTCAGGACCTTGATCGAATCGGCGCCGTATTCGCCGGAAGACGCGTTGCTGCTCATGTTTTCCTTAAAGTCTGCTCAGGCGACCGTTTGACACGTCTATATAGATAGCGTCGGCGCCGATTGCACGGAAAAGTGACACGTCCGTGCCCGTCATCCACACCTGCATCGCGTCCGCCTCCAGCATCGCGAAAAGCGCCGCGCGCCGCGTTTCATCGAGGTGCGCGGCGACCTCGTCGAGCAGCAGCACGGGGCGCCGCCCGGTGCGCGCGGCGACGACGCGGGCGTGGGCGAGGACGAGGCCCAGGAGAAGCGCCTTCTGCTCGCCCGTGGAGGCGCGCGCGGCGGGCTGATCCTTGGCGAGGTGCGTGACGGCAAGGTCGCTGCGGTGCGGCCCCACGGTGGTGCGTCCCGCCGCCGTGTCGGCGCGGCGCGAGGCCGCGAGCGCTTCCGCCAGCGCCCCGGCCTGCCACGCCTCGCCTTCCAGCAGCAATGCGCCCTTGGGAAACGGCCCCGTATCCGATGCCGCGATTTCCTCGCCGAGCGCATCGATCGCCATGCGCCGCGCGGCATCCACGGCGGCCCCATGCTCGGCCATCTGCTTTTCGAGTGAGGCCAGCCAGTCCGTATCGGGCGCGCGCTCGCCGCCGAGCAGCTTGTTGCGCGATTGCATGGCGGCATCGTAGCGCTGCGTGTGCCCGGCGTGCTGCGGCACCAGCGCCAGCGTCAACCGGTCGAGGAAACGCCGCCGCCCGCCCGCGCTTTCCAGGAACAGCCGGTCCATCGCCGGGGTCAGCCACAGCACGGAAAGCCATTCGGACAGCGCGTTCGCCGCCGCGCCCGCGCCGTTCACGCGCACCAGCCGCCGCCCCGGCGTCTCGGCCTGCGTGCCCGTGCCGATCTCGACGGGCGCCTCGGCGCCGCAGCCGAGCGTCGCGGAGACGGCGAAGCCGCCGCTGCCGCCGATGCGCGCCATTTCAGGAAGCCCCGCGCGCCGGAGGCCGCGCCCGGGTGCGAGCAGCGAGATGGCTTCGAGAAGATTGGTTTTCCCCGCCCCATTGTCGCCGGTCAGCACGACCGCGCCTGGCCCGGCGGTGATGTCCGCGAGCGCATAGCTGCGGAAATCCGTCAGGCGCAGCCGGTCTATGGTGCGGGGCTGTGTCGGCATGGCGGCCCCGTCTATCGCGTGCTAGTCTTGGGCGAAAGGGAGACGTCCATGATCCGTGCCGCTGTGTTTGCCGTCACCATGTTGTTTTCGTCCACCGCGCTTGCCGACCAGACGGTCGTCTACAAGGGGCAGGATGGGAAAAATCTGACATTGGAGATTGCCGATAGCGGCATCGTGCATATCACCGGGCCGGTGCCGGGGCAGACCGGGCTGGTTCAGGATGGCGAGCTTTTCCTGATTGATACGGCGCAGGAAAAGCCTCGCGTCACGCGGCTTACCGATGTCGCCGCCGTGTTTGGGGAGGTTATCGGGCCGATGTTCGGCGCGCTCTTCGATGCCGCGGCGAAGGCCGATCCGAAGCCCGCGCAGCCGCTCGTTATCGAGGCGGCGGGCACGACGACCGTCGCGGGCTTCACGGGCGATGCCTATCGCATCAAGGGCATCGACAAGATGAATCCGGACACCGCCATCGAATGGGTGGCGACGCGCGATCCGGCACTCGCGCCTGCGGGCAAGGCGATGCTGCAGTTCATGGAAGCGACAATGGTGATGGCTGCACCGATGATCGGCGAAGTCGCCGCGAGCATGATCGGTGACATGCGTCAGGCCTTCACGCTCGGCACGCCGCTGAAGGCCGGCACGCGGTTCGAGCTTGCGAGCGTGAAGGACGGGGCGATCGACCCTGCGCGTTTCCGGCTTCCGGCGGAGCCGATGAGCCGTGCCGATCTTCTGAAGGACGTGAAGGCGAGCGCACCCGCGAAATAGAGGTCAGCCGCGGGCTTTGCAGGCCGGTATCGCGGTCACCGCTCCCTTTGCCGCGAGCGGACGCACCTCCAGCAGCGCGCCGAGCACGCGCCCTGGCTGTTCCGTCACCATAAAGTGCGCGGAATTCTCGATGAACATTATGCGCGTCTGCGGCGAACAAAGCTCCGCGGCGAGCCGGGCCGCTGCGGCCGCGGGTGTCTGCAGGTCGTGACGGCCGGAGACGAAAATCATCGGCACATCGAAATCGCGGCCCAGCGCCTCGCGGAAATCCCAGTCCGCCACAGAGGCCATCAGCGGATCGAGGGCAAGTTCCGCGTCGGTGTTCAACATGCGCCACATGCCGCGGAGCGACAGCGTGGGCGAAGCAAACGCCGTCGTGAGCATCCGGCTGGCGATGTCTTCCGGCCCGGCGCTGTTGTACCAGGACCCGCGTGCGGCGGAGAGATGCCCCTGTATCTTCGCAACCCACGCCGAAAAGGCTTCGGTGTCATGGGCGTCTGGCGCCGGACCCGCATCGACCATGGCTTTTACAAGCGCTGCATTGCCCGTGGTGCGGCCGATCTCGGCAAGCGCCGCCCGCGTTTCCTCCATATTGCGTTTCCAGCCGGTCAGCTGCCCGAAGCCGACATACGCGTAGAGCAGATCGGGCCGGCGTTTTGCGACCTCGGCGCCCAGCACCGTGCCCCAGCTATGGCCAAGAAGGATCACCTTCTGCTGGCCGGTGCGTCGGCGCAGATGCTCGATAAGCGCGATGGCGTCGTCGACGAGTTGGGTCTTGGTTATGGTGCCGCGCAGAGCCTCGCCATCGATGGCAGATCGACCAAAGCCCCTTTGGTCCCACTGCACGACGGTGAAATAATCCTCCCACGGCCGCTGGAAGCTATAGGCAAGATCACTTGTCGTTCCGCCCGGGCCGCCGTGAAGATAGACGAGGATCGGCTGCCGGCGATCCTGTCCGCGGATCGTCACCCACTGGCGCGCGCCGCCCAGCTGCACGTACCCCGCCTCGTCGATACCGCGGGGCGAAACAATACGGGCGTCGGCAGAATTGGCGCTTTGCAGGAACGCCCGTACGCCGAGCACCGCGCCGACAGCGACTGCAAGAAGCAGCACGGGCAGCAAGACAATGTAACGCAGCACAAACCGCAGCACTTTCCGCTTCCGCGAGACGGAAGTTTGCGGGGCTACGGTCACGTCCGGCGGGGATGGCATTTGCGCGTCAGACGCGCATCGGCATCAGCACGTAGAGCGCGGGCGAGGACTGACCTTCGCGGATCAGCGTCGGCGCGGCCGCGTCGGCGAGGTGGATCTCGATCTCGTCGGTTTCGATCTCGCTGAGGATATCCAGCAGATAGCGCGCATTGAAGCCCACATCGAGGCTCTCGGACGCATAATCGGCCGGCACTTCCTCGGCGGCGGTGCCGGTTTCCGGGCTCGTCACCGACAGCACGATGCGGTCGCGGTCGATGCTCATCTTCACCGCGCGCGTCTTCTCGGTGGCAATCGCAGCCACGCGGTCCACACCCTCGGCGAGCGCCTTCGTGTCCACCTTCAGCAGCCGGTCGTTCTTCGTGGGGATCACCCGCGAATAATCGGGGAAGGTGCCGTCGATCAGCTTCGAGGTGAGCACGGCAGTGCCCGCGCGGAAGCGGATCTTGGTGGAGGAGAGCGAAACTTCGATCTCGCCCGTCACCTCGTCGAGAAGCTTGCGCACTTCTGCGACGCACTTCCGGGGCACGATGATGTCGGGCATCCCGTCAGAGCCCGCCGGCGCATCGAGCGCGACGCGCGCCAGGCGGTGGCCGTCGGTCGCGACCGCGAGCAGCTTGCCGTCGACGACGTGCATGAAGATGCCGTTCAGGTAATAGCGCGTCTCTTCGGTGGAGATGGCGAAGCGCGTCTTGTCTATGATCTGCTTCAGCGTCTCGGCCGGAAGCTGGAACTTCGTCGGCAGGTCGCTTTCGGCGATCATCGGGAAGTCGTCGCGCGGCAGCGTCGCGAGGTTGAAGCGCGCGCGGCCCGCCGCGATCGACATCTTGTCGCCCGAAACCGCGAGCTCGACCTGGCTACCTTCGGGCAGCTTGCGCACGATGTCGAACAGCGTGTGCGCCGAAACCGTCGTCGCGCCCGATGTTTCCACCTGCGCGGCGATCGAATCGACCACCTGCAGATCAAGGTCGGTCGCCATCAGCTTGAGGCCGCCGTTCTCGACCTCGATGAGGACGTTCGACAGGATCGGGATCGTGTTGCGACGCTCCACCACCGACTGGACGTGACCAAGGCATTTGAGCAGCGTCGCCCGCTCGACCGTCGCCTTCATGCGTTTCCCTTCAAACCCCCGATTGTGAGCGCGAGACTATAGCGCCTGCGCCAGCCTTCGGTAGGGTGAATCCGGCCTCCAATGCAAGCCCTTCCGCGCCTTCAATCGATGCGTTCCACGCGCCCGTCGAGCATGTGGATGCGCCGGTGTGCCGACGCGGCAACGTCGGGGTCGTGCGTCACGCAGACGATGGTGCGGCCTTCCTTCGCGACGAGGTCGTGGAAGATCTCGATCACGCGCGCCGAATTGACGCTGTCGAGGTTGCCGGTGGGCTCGTCGCCGAGGATGAGCGCCGGGTCGTTTGCAAGCGCGCGGGCGATGGCGACGCGTTGGCGCTGGCCGCCGGACATCTTGTCGGGGGTTTTGTGCTCCTGCCCGTCAAGCCCCATCGCGCCGAGCAGTTCGCGCCCGCGCACGGCGGCCGCACGGTCGCTGATGTGCCCCAGCCGTCGCATCGGCAGCGTGACGTTTTCAAGCGCGGTGAACTCGGGCAGCAGGAAGTGGAACTGGAACACGAAGCCGAAGCGCGCGAGGCGCAGGTTCGCGCGTTCGTTGCCGTCGGTATCGGTTGTGTCCTCCCCGTCGAGGAACAGTCGGCCTTCGGTGGGCCGGTCGAGCAGGCCGAGCAGGTAGAGCAGCGAGGACTTGCCGCACCCCGAAGGCCCGATCACCGCGACGAACTCGCCGCGTTTGATCTCAAACGACACGTCCCGGATCAGCGTGACCGGCGGCTCGACCGCGAGCACGCGCGTCAGCCCATCGGCGCGGATCAGCGGCGCGACCGTCATACCGCACCCCGCAGGATGTCGACCGGATCGACCTGCGCGGCCTTCCGCGCGGGCAGCCACGCCGCGATGATCGCGGAAAACAGGCTGGCGCCGGCCGAAATCGCGTACTGGAAGAACGAGCGGTCGAGCGGCATTGTTTCGGTCGCGCCCTGGATGTTGAACTCGACGCTGCCGAGGATCTGCATCAGCGCGAAGCCGAGGGCCCAGCCTGCAAGCACGCCGACGCACGCGAGCGTGAAGCCCTCCATCACGAACACGGCCTGCAGATCGCCCGAGGAAAAGCCCATCGAGCGCATGATCGCGATGTCGCGGCGCTTGTCGGCGACGCTCGTCGAGACGACGGTGTAGATGCCGAACGAGGCGACGAGCAGGATCGCGGAAATCACCGTGTACATGATGACGTTGCGCGTCACGAGGAGGCTGAGGAAATCGGCCGAACGCTCCTGCCAGCTTTCCGCCTTGTAGCCGTAGCGCGCCTCCAGCCGCTTCGCGATGTCCTCGGCCGCGTAGGGGTCGTCGAGCCTGATGCCGATGCGGTTGATGACGAACGGCTGGCTCGTCAGCGACTGCGCCTCGCGTAGCAGCACATAGCCGGATGAACCGCCGAACTGGCCGCGCCCGCGCTCGAACAGGCCGACGATCTTCAGCGTCCGCGTCACCCCGCGCGCCGAGGTCGCGGCCATGATGTCCCCCATGCGCACCCCGAGGCGGCTCGCCATCTCCTCGCCGATGATGACGCCGCCCAGCGTGGTTTCGAGGTTCCGGAGGCGGCCTTCCTTCAGATACTGCTCGACGTCCGAGACCTGCGCCTCGATGCCCGGCTCGACGCCGACGATGGCAAGCGCTTCCTCGCGGCCGCCGACGCGCAGGGTAACCGCGCCCGAAAGCGAGGGTGACGCCACGGCGTCGGAGCGTGCGCCGATCATGCGCATCAGGCCCTGCCAGTCCTTGATGCCGCGCACTTCGTTGCGCGTCTTGTAGTGGCGCACCTCGACCGCGGCATCCGGGAAGGCGCGCACGGCGGGCTGCGGCGTGGGGCTGCGGATCTCATCGGAAATGATGATGTGCGGCGCCGAGTCGATCAGTGTTTCCACGAAGTCGTTCTGGCTACCAATCATCAGCGCCGAGACGGCGAGGAAGAAGCCGACGCCGATGCCGACGCCCGCGATGGCGACCAGCGTCTGCCGCTTGCGCTTGGAAATGTGGCGGAGCGCGATCCCGAGCAGCAGGGAAAAGCGGCGTAACACCGGCTCAGCGTGTCTCTGCGCTCACGGTGCTGCGCACGCGCGTTCCGTCCGCAAGGCCTTCCGGCGGGCTCGCGAGAATCGTGTCTCCGGCCGAGAGGCCCTCCGTCACCTCGGTGCGGTCGGTGCCGACGATGCCTGTTTTCACCGGCGTGCGCTTCGCCCGCCCGTCCGCCACGCGCCAGACGTGGCCGTCTTCGACCGCGCCGTCGGGCACGAGCAGCGCGCCGTCCTTCTCGCGGGTGACGATGTTGACCTCCAGCGTCATCCCCACGGGCAGCGGATCGTTCGAAAGCGGCTCCAGCCGCACGCGGAACGAACGCTGGTCGGGGTCGCCGCCCGGCGTGATCTCGCGCACGCGCGCCGGGAAGATGCGCCCCGCATACGCATCGCTCGACATCAACGCCTGCTGGCCAACGCGGACGCGCGGAATATCGCGCTCGTCGACGGTTGCGGTGATCTTGATGCGCGCCGGGTCGCCGATCACGAAGAGCGTGCGGCTGGGGCTCGCGAGATCGCCGGGCTCGGCATCGCGGCGCAGAACGACGCCGTTCACGCCGGCACGCAGCGCATAATTCTCCAGCCGGTCGCGCGCGGCCCTCTCGGCGGCCCGCGCGGCGTCGCGCGCTGCGATGACATTGTCGCGCGCGGCTTTCGACGCGAAGCCGCGTTCGACGAGCACGAGCGTCCGCCGCGCCTCGGCCTCCGCGCCGCGTGTCTGCGCGGCGAGCCGGGCGATTTCGGCATTGAGATCGGCGATGTCGAGCGTCGCGAGCAGTGTGCCGCGCGTCACCCGGTCGCCTTCCTTCACGCGGATATCGACGATGGGCGCGGTGACGCGCGCGGCGACCTCGACGGGCTCCTCAACCTCGACGAAGCCGGTCGCGTAGACGACCTCCACGGCCTTGCCGCGCGTCACGTCGGCGGTTTCCACCGGCGTCGGCCGCAGGGTGCGATAGGCGAGGGCGACGACGACGAGCGCCACCAGAAGCCCGAGAAAGATCCAGCGCGCGCGCATGTGCGATTGCTAGGCCGAAAGGCCTTGCCTCGCAACGACCTGGATCAAAATGCCGCTGGCCTTACAGCGCGATCTCGTAGTGCGCCTGGGTCTTCGCCGCGACCTCCTCGAGCGTCACGTCGGGCGCCAGTTCGATCAGGCGGAACGGCTGGCCCTTCGCCGGGCGTTCGAACACGCCGAGGTCGGAGATCACCACGTCAACGACGCCCTGGCCGGTCAGCGGCAGTGTGCACGCCTTCAGGAACTTCGATTCGCCCGCCTTGTTGGTGTGGTCCATGAGCACGATGATGCGCTTCACGCCCGCGACGAGGTCCATCGCGCCGCCCATCCCCTTCACCATCTTGCCGGGGATCATCCAGTTGGCGAGATCGCCGTTCTCCGCGACTTCCATCGCGCCGAGGATGGAAAGGTCGATGTGACCGCCGCGGATCATCGCGAAGCTGTCAGCGGAGCTGAAATAGCTCGTGCGGCGCAGCTCGGTGATCGTCTGCTTGCCCGCGTTGATGAGATCGGCGTCGACCTCGTCTTCGGTCGGGAACGGTCCCATGCCGAGCATTCCGTTCTCGCTCTGCAGCGTGATGTCGATGCCGGGCTCCACATGGTTCGCGACCAATGTGGGCATGCCGATGCCGAGGTTCACGTAGAAGCCGTCTTTCAGTTCCTTCGCGGCGCGCGCCGCCATGCCGTCGCGGTTCCAGGGCATCAGTGGTTTCCTTTGTACGTCCAGCGTTGGTCGGGCGCGACGACGTCGTCGCGGTTCATCGGCGGGTTGTTCCAGCCGCCGTAAAGGGGATTGGGGAACACGAACCAGTCCGCGCCCCAGTGCGCGCCATGCCGCGCGGCGGCGATGTCGCGCCGCTCCGCCATCGGGCGTTTGCCGGCAGGACCGTGGTCGATGTCGTCGGCGAAGTCGCCGTTCTGATCGCCCGCGAGCGCGAGCACGCAGAAGCGCTTGGCGATCTCGGCGCGGCGACCGTCCTTGCCGGATTTACCGTCGACGTCGCCCTTCAGGAACAGCGTTTCCCCGTGGACGGCCGGGCCCAGGCCCGTGTGCGTGAGCGCGGCTTCGGTATGCTTGGCGTTTTCGGCGTTGCGGTTGGTGTTGAACACCGGCGTCACACCCATCGCGCGCAGCGCATCAAGCGCGGCCTTCGCGCCGGGGACCGCCACGGCCTTTTCGGCGCCTTCGCGTTCCCACGCGCCCCAGGCTTTCTCGTCGAACGGCGCATCGCCGCGCGCTTCATAATACGCGTGGCCGACATTCCAGATCAGCGTTTCGTCCACGTCGAACACGGCGGCCGGGCGCTGCACTGTTTCCGCCGTGCAGGGCAGCGGTGTTCCGTCCACACCGAGGATCGCGGAAGGCGTACCCGCCGCGACCGGCAGCCGCGCCTGCACCGAGCGCACCAGCGCGCGGTACGTCTGCGTTGTGATCGCGCTCGCTTCCGCCGAGCCCAGCGTCCACGCGAGCGGCTGCGTCGTGCGCGGCACGCCCGTTGCCGCGCAGCCATGCAGCGCCGCCATCAGGCAGACCGCTGCGAGGCGGTTCACGCCGCCTGCCTCACGGTGCGCTGTTCGATGCGCTTTTCGTAGGTCTTGCCGACGAACAGCCGCTGCACGAAAATGCCCGGCGTGTGGATGTGGTCGGGGTCGAGCTCGCCGGGGCCGACAAGCTCTTCCACCTCGGCAACCGTCACCTTGCCTGCGGTCGCCATCATCGGGTTGAAGTTGCGCGCGGTCTTGCGGAACACGAGGTTGCCGTAAGGGTCCGCCTTCCACGCCTTCACGATGGAAACGTCCGCGACGAGGCCGGTTTCGAGAATATAGGTCTCGCCGCCGAACTCCTTGTGCTCCTTGCCCTCCGCAACGAGCGTGCCGACGCCCGTCTTGGTGTAAAAGCCCGGGATGCCCGCCCCGCCCGCGCGAATGCGCTCGGCAAGCGTCCCCTGCGGGTTGAATTCGAGCTGAAGCTCGCCCGAAAGATACTGGCGCTCGAACTCCTTGTTCTCACCCACGTAGGAGGAGATCATCTTGGCGACCTGGTGTGTCTTCAGCAGCAGGCCGAGCCCGAAATCGTCGACGCCGGCGTTGTTGGAGATGAATGTGAGGCCCTTCGTGCCCGAATCGCGCAGCGCCGCGATCAGGTTTTCCGGAATGCCGCACAGGCCGAAGCCGCCGGACATCACCGTCATTCCGTCGAAAAGCAGGCCATCAAGGGCGCTCACCGCGTCGTCGTAAAGCTTGTTCGCCAAGGGGCATCTCCCGCGCTGCAGCAAAGAATGTCGCCCTGCTAGCGCACGCGCTTCGCTTAGGAAAGAGTAGGTTTTCTGTAAAAATCTTTGCATAAGCGCGGCGCCATGACCCTCGCGACACCCACGCTCTATCTCGCCCGCCACGCGGAAACCGTGTTCAACGCCGCCGCCCGGATGCAGGGGCACATGGGCCACACCCCGCTCACCCGCAACGGCATCCGGCAGGCGGAGGACATGGGCCGCGCGCTTCGCGACATCCTCGGCCCGAAGCCCGATATCGATCTCTGGGCCTCGCGATCGGGCCGCACGATGCAGACCGCGGCGATCATCGCCGAGCATCTGGAGCGCGATTTCTTCGATATCCGTGCCGACGACCGGCTGCTCGAGATCGACGTCGGCGACTGGGAAGGGCGCAGCTATCAGGAGATCGTCGCCGAATCCGGGCCGATCGTTTGCCCGGACCGCCGCGTGTTCCTCAGGAAGCCGCCGAACGGCGAATGGTATCCCGATATCGCGCGGCGCCTTGCAAGCTGGATCGCGGACCTTGACCCTGCACGCCCCGCGCTCGTCATCAGCCACGGCGTCACCGCCCGCGTCCTGCGCGGCGCGCTTGTCGGCGGCACGCCGTTCGATCCCGGCTGCGTGCCGCTCGCACAGGACGCGCCGCAAGGCACGGTGTTCCGTATCGAAGCCGGTCGTGAGGAGCCGATCCATGTCGGTCACGGCAGCGTCGACGGGAAATCGAAGGGCTTCTAGGCAAAACGCCCGAAAAGCCTTACATGGCGCGCCATGCCGACTGCAGCCATGACGATTCCCGGCGGGGCCGATCCCGTCCCCGTGCCGCGCGCACCCACTGCGCGTGAGGACGGACGTGTCGATCTCGTCGGCCTGAACAAGGCCGAAATGGCAGCGGCGCTGGTCGCGGCGGGCGTTCCCGAAAAGCAGGCCAAGCTGCGCGCCAAGCAGGTGTGGCACTGGATCTACCACCGCGGCCTGACCGATTTTGCGGGCATGACTGACATCGCGAAGGAGACGCGCGCGCTTCTCGCCGAGCGCTTCGTCGTCGGCCGCCCCGAAGTGACGCTGCAGCAGGTCTCGACCGACGGCACGCGCAAATGGCTGCTGAAGACTGACGACGGCAACGAATACGAGATGGTGTTCATCCCGGATGCGGATCGCGGCACGCTCTGCGTGTCGAGCCAGGTCGGCTGCACGCTCAACTGCCGTTTCTGCCACACCGGCACGATGAAGCTCGTCCGCAATCTCACGGCCGGCGAGATCGTCGGGCAGGTGATGCTCGCGCGCGACGCGCTCGGCGAATGGCCGCAGCCGGGCGAGGATCTGACCGGCGAAGCGCGGATGCTTTCCAACATCGTGATGATGGGGATGGGCGAGCCTCTTTATAATTTCGATAATGTTTCCAAGGGCCTCGGCATCGTCATGGACGAAACGGGCCTCGCGCTCAGCCGCCGCCGCATCACGCTTTCGACAAGCGGCGTCGTGCCCATGATGGCGCGCGCGGGCGCCGAGATCGGTGTCAACCTCGCCGTCTCGCTTCATGCCGTGACGAAGGACGTGCGCGACGAGATCGTGCCGATCAACCGCAAGTACGGCATCGAGGAGCTTTTGAGGGCGTGCGCCGCGTATCCCGGTGCCAACAACGCCCGTCGCATCACGTTCGAGTACGTGATGTTGAAGGACAAGAACGATTCGGACGAGGATGCGCACGAACTCGTGCGCCTCATCCGCAAGTACAAGCTGCCAGCGAAGGTGAACCTCATCCCGTTCAACCCGTGGCCGGGCGTGGCTTACGAATGCAGCGACGACGATCGTATCGCGCGCTTTTCAGACATCATCTTCAAGGCGGGCATTTCGGCGCCGGTTCGCACGCCGCGCGGGCGCGACATCATGGCTGCCTGCGGCCAGCTGAAAAGCGAAAGCGAGAAGTTGTCCCGCGCGGAGCTTGATCGGATCGCAGCGGAAAAGCAGGCCGCGCTGGCCTGAGCGTCAGGCGGTGGGAAGCAGTTCCAGCGTCACGTCGGTGAGCCCGGCGTTCAGCATACCGAGTTCGCGGGCCGCCGCTTTCGAGACGTCGATCACGCGGCTGCCGGTGAAGGGGCCGCGGTCGTTGACACGTACGGTCACGCTGCGGCCGGTCTTTTCGCAGGTCACCTTCACCAGGCTGCCCATCGGCAGGGTGCGGTGCGCGGCGGTCAATGCGTCCTGGTCGAAGATTTCGCCGCTCGCGGTGCGGCGGCCGTCGAACTTGTCTGCGTAATAGCTGGCGCGGCCGGAGCCGAGCAGCTGCAGTTCCGCTTCGCTCGCGAAAACCGCGTCTTCGGCGTCAAGGGTCGCGGAAAGTTCGTCGGAGAGCGGGGCGGGCGCCGAAGCTTCGGCAAAGGCGCACAGCGCAAGCGCCGTGGCTGCCGCAGCCGCTGCGCGGATCCAGCGTCCGCGAATCTGAATGAGATCGGCCCCAATCACGAGTGTGTCCCTGACGACTTCGCTTCGTCGCATCCACTCGCCTGCGACGAAGCGTTTCAAACCCGCGTTCCGGCGAGAGGGTTAACGGGGATTTGCATGGCCCAAGTTCTTGATTAGGGTCGCGCCATGCTGCTGCTGGATCGTATGCTGAAGCGTCTTGTTCGCGACGGCGAGCTCACAGTCACCACCTCGGATCGGCGTGTCCGCCGCTACGGCAGGCCGCATCCCGCGTTGGCGCCGGTATCCCTGCATTTCACGGATGCGCGCACGCCGCTGCGCATCGCGATGAACCCGGCGATCGGCGCTGGCGAAGCCTTCATGGACGGGCGGCTTCAGTTTACCGAAGGCGGCATTTCAGAGCTTCTCGAGCTCGTGGCGATGAACGCGCGCTGGTCGGATGACAATAATATCCGCAGCGAAACCCGCCGCGCGCAGAGCATCGGCGCCTATCTCTATCAGCTGAACTACCGCCGCGCCGCGAAGCGGAACGTCGCGCACCACTACGACCTTTCGGACCGTCTCTACGACCTCTTCCTCGATGCGGACCGGCAATACAGCTGCGCCTACTACCGCTCGGACGACACGACGCTCGAACAGGCACAGGTCGACAAGAAGGCGCACATCGCTGCGAAACTGGCGCTGAAGCCGGGGCAGAAGGTGCTCGACATCGGCTGCGGCTGGGGCGGCATGGCGCTCTATCTGAACCGGGTCGCCGATGTGGATGTGCTCGGCGTCACGCTGTCGGAAGAGCAGCTCAAGGTTGCCCGCCGCCGCGCTGAGGAGGCCGGCGTAGCAGACCGCGTGTGTTTCGAACTGATCGATTACCGCGATGTGGAGGGCCCGTTCGATCGGATCGTGTCCGTCGGCATGTTCGAACACGTGGGCCTACCGAACTATCGCACGTTCTTCCGCCGCGTTCGTGAATTGCTTGCCGAGGACGGTGTGGCGCTGCTCCACACGATCGGACGGGCGGACGGTCCGGGCGCGACCGACGCGTTCACGGCGAAATACATCTTCCCCGGCGGCTATTCGCCCGCGCTGTCGGAAATCGTGCCCGTCATCGAGCGCGAAATGCTGTGGATCACCGATATCGAAGTGCTGCGGCTCCACTACGCGAAGACGCTGGACGAATGGCTGCGCCGCACGGCAGCCGCGAAGGCGGAGATCGTGGCGCTCTATGATGAGCGTTTCTACCGCATGTGGACCTTCTATCTTGCGGCCGCGCGCGGTGCCTTCCGCCACGACGGGCATGCCAACTTCCAGATTCAGCTCACCCGGTGCCGCGATGCGCTGCCGATCACCCGCGACTACATGGCCGAGGCCGAAGCGCGATACACCGGGATGATATGAGCCACCGCTTCTTCGGGCGCTCGCGCGCCGCGCTCGGTCTTGCGAGTGCTGCCATGCTCGTCCCGCCCTGGCTCCTGATGCCGCCCGCGAGCCTTCCCGCAAAGGCGCTCGAACGCCGCTTCCACCGCACGATCGCGGCGGGCTTTGGCCTTCGCCCGCAGGTGCTCGGAACCCCGGGTGCGGCGGGCACGATGTTCGTCGCCAACCACATCAGCTGGGCGGATATCATCAGCGTCGGGGCGGTGGTGGATACGGATTTCGTCGCGAAGGCGGATGTCGCGGCCTATCCCGGCATCGGCGCGCTCGCCGGGCGCACCGGCACGATCTTCGTCGAGCGCGAGCGGCGTTCGCAGGCGGGCAGCCAGATGGAGGCGATCCGGCAGCGGCTCATCGCCGGGCGGCGCGTGCTGATGTTCCCGGAAGGCACGACGTCCGACGGGCGCGGGCTGCTGCCGTTCCGCAGCAGCCTATTCGCGGCGGCGGACGCGGCCGTTGCCGTGCAGCCCGTCACCATCCGCTACACCGCACCCGGCGGCGCGCCGCTCGATCCGGCGGCGCTTGATGCGATCGCGTGGATCGGTGACGAGGACATGCTGCCCAATGCGCTCGCGCTTGCCCGCCAGCGCGCCAGTGTCGTTCTCCATTTCCACGAGCCGGTCGCGCCTTCCGCTTTCGAAACGCGCAAGGCGCTCGCCGAGCATTGCCGAGACGTAATGCTTCGCCACTACCTGCCGTGAAACGGGGCGGCCGCCTTTTCGGAAATTTCTTCAATATATTCATGTGGGCTGCAGGGAATACGCTGTACGTCGCACGTATGGCGTTTGTGGCGATGCTCCGTTGCCGCTGAATATCGAAAAGGTGCGCGTGAAGAAGCTGTTTCCCTTGCTTTCCGGGCTGGCGCTCGCCGCGTGTGCGGCCGGGCCGGACTATCGGGCGCCTGTCCCCACCGCGCTCGGCGTGCCTGTGGCATGGAGCGACGGCAGTGCCGCGCCCGAGGGCGATGCCGCGCTTGCCGAATGGTGGCGCGTCTACAATGATCCGGTGCTCGACGGACTCGTCGCGCGCGCCGTGGAAAGCAATCTCGATATCGCGCAGGCGGTGTCGCGGCTTCGTCAGGCGCGCGAATCGCTTCGGCAGTCGCAGGCGGGTTTCCTGCCGTCGGTCAGCGCTTCGGGCAGCGGCGGGCGCAACTTCCGTGAAGGTTCGCCCGACAGCAGCAGCTACTCGCTCGGCGCCGACGCGTCGTGGGAGATCGATCTGTTCGGCGGCACCCGCCGTTCGGTGGAAGCCTCGCGCGCGGATCTTCAATCCGCAGGCTACAGCCTTGCGAACGTGCGCGCGGCGATCGTCGCGGAAACCGTCAGCAACTATGTCACCGCGCGCCTCGCGCAGGAGCGGCTGCGTATCGCACGCGACACGCTGAAAACGGTCGAGGACAATTATGATATCGCGCGGTGGCGCGTGCAGGCGGGTCTTGTCTCGTCGCTCGACGAGGAACAGGCGCGTGCGCAGCTTGCGCAGAACCGCGCCTCGATCCCCTCGATCGAACAGAGCCTCGCAGGCTCGCTCAACCGCATCGCGGTGCTCACCGGTGATGCGCCAGGCGAGGCGACGCGCGCGCTGGAGACCGCCGCGCCGATCCCGGATGCGCCTGATGCGATCACCGTGGGCATTCCTGCCGATACGCTGCGCCAGCGGCCCGATGTGCGGCAGGCCGAACGCGTGCTCGCGGCCGCCACTGCGCGCATCGGCGTCGCGGAGTCCGCGCTTTACCCGTCGCTCCGCATCAGCGGCGACGTCGGCACCAGCGCGCTTTCGCTTGGCGGTCTCGGTGACGTCATCACGGGCGGCCTGTTCGCTTCGATCGGCCAGCTGATTTTCGATGGCGGCGCGACGGCATCGCGTGTCCGCGCGCAGGAAGCGGCGGCGGAAGGCGCGTTCGCGGCTTACAAGTCATCGGTGCTCGGTGCGCTTGAAGATGTGGAAAACGCGCTCGTCGCGCTCCGCGCTGCGCGCGAACGGCAGGTGCAGTTCACCGACGCTTATGATGCGGCGAACAACAGCGCCATTCTGGCGCGCAGCCAGTATCAGGCAGGCCTCACCGATTTCCGGACGCTGCTCAGCGCCGAACAGTCGCTGCTGTCGGCGCGGCAGGGCCTCGCCGACGCGGACGCCGACGAAGTGTTCGCGGCGGCGCAGCTTTACAGCGCGCTCGGCGGCGGATGGCAGACAATGAACCCGATTGACGGATGGCAGCCCGAATGAACGACACCAACACCCAGACGCTCGATGATTTCCTCGGCGCGCAGCCGGAAAAGCCGTGGCGCAAGTGGGCGATCTATGCGGCCGTCGCCGCGGCGCTGATCCTGTTCGTCATTGTCGTGCGCAGCTTCCTCTCCGACGATGCGCCGCAATACGACACGCGCCCCGTTGAGCGCGGCGACCTTACCGTCACCGTCTCGGCGACGGGCAATCTGAAGCCGATCAATCAGGTCGATGTCGGTTCCGAACAGTCGGGTCTCATCACCAAGGTGTTCGTCGACGTAAACGACCGGGTCACGCGCGGCCAGCAGCTTGCCGAGCTTGATCCTTCGCGGCTCCAGGATACGGTCACCCAGTCGCGCGCGCAGGTTGCATCAGCCGAAGCGAGCGTCGCGCAGGCGAAGGCGAGCGCTGCGCTCGCTAAGGCGACGCTCGATCGGCAGGAGGAGGTCTTCCGCCTTTCGGGTGGCCGCGTCCCGTCGAAGACCGAGCTCGACACGGCGCGCGCGAGCCACAGTCAGGCCGTCGCCAGCCTGCGCGCGGCAGAGGCGCAGGTGCTGGTCGCGAAGGCTCAGCTCTCGTCGTCGCAGACCAATCTTTCGAAGGCGCGCATCGTTTCCCCGGTCACGGGCGTCGTGCTCTCGCGCGATATCGAGCCCGGTCAGACGGTGGCCGCCTCGTTCAACGCGCCGGTGCTGTTCACCATCGCCGAGGATCTGAAGCAGATGGAGGTCGAGGTCTCGGTGGACGAGGCGGACGTCGGCCAGGTGAAAGACGGCCAGAGCGCGAACTTCAGCGTCGATGCCTTCCCCGGCCGCAGCTTTCCCGCGAAGGTCACGCGGGTCAACGTCGGCTCGAACGCCAGTTCGAGCAGCAGCAGCAGTTCGTCCGCATCGTCGAGCAGCACGGCCGCCGTCGTCGCCTACACGGCGGTCTTGAACGTCGACAACCGCGACGAGACGCTTCGCCCGGGCATGACCGCGACAGCGGATATCGTCGCGAGCCGCGTGGAAAACGTGCTGCTGGTGCCGAACGCTGCGCTGCGCTTCAACCCGTCGACGCAGTCGGGGGCGTCGCAGGGCGGCGGCTTTACCAGCCAGCTCGTCATGCGCCCGCGGCGCGGCGGCAATGCACAGAAGTCGGTGGGCTTCGGCGCGGGCAGCACGCAGACGGTGTATGTCGTTGATGCTGACGGCCAGCCCAAGATGGTCGAGGTCGTCGTCGGCGACAGCGACGGCACCAACACCGCGATCCTGAGCGGCGACGTCAAGCAAGGCATGAAGGTCATCGTCGGCCAACTCGTCGCCGGGCAGGAAGCGCCGCCTGCGCGCGGCAACCGGCGTTCGGCGGAAAAGGCCGGCAATGGCCGATGATCCGATCATCCGCCTGCGCGGGATCAGCAAGACCTACGGCACCGGCGCGACCGCCTTTCAGGCGCTGAAAAGCATCGATCTCGATATCACGCGCGGTGATTTCGTCGCGGTGATGGGTCCGTCGGGGTCGGGCAAGTCGACCGCGATGAACATCCTCGGCTGCCTCGATGTGCCGACGAGCGGCGAGTACTTGTTTCGGGGGCACCACGTCGAAATGCTGGACCGCGATCAGCGCGCGCTGCTCCGCCGCCGCTATTTCGGCTTCGTGTTCCAGGGCTTCAACCTGCTGTCGCGCACCACCGCGCTCGAAAACGTCGAGCTGCCGCTGCTTTATCGCGGCGAGGACCGGCGGACACGCTACGAACGCGGCATGGAGGCGCTCGACAAGGTGGGCCTCAAGCCGTGGTGGGATCACACGCCCGCCGAGCTTTCGGGCGGCCAGCAGCAGCGCGTCGCGATCGCCCGCGCAATCGTCACGAGCCCCGACGTGTTGCTCGCCGACGAACCGACCGGCAACCTCGATACGGAGCGGTCGTTCGAGATCATGGAGCTGCTCACCGATTTGAACCGCAGCGGCATCACCGTGCTGATGGTGACGCACGAGCCCGACATGGCGGCGTATGCGCGCACGATCGTGCATTTCCGCGACGGCCTCGTCGAGCGCGTCGAGAACACCGGAAAGGCGGGGGTGTAACCGATGCTCGGCACCACGATCACGCTCGCCTTCCGCGCCATCATGCGCCACAAATTGCGCTCGTTCCTCACCACGCTCGGCATCATCATCGGCGTCGCCGCCGTCGTCACCATGACGACGCTCGGCAACGGGGCGACCGCCGCTGTGCGCGAGCAGATCGCCAGTCTCGGCGCGAACATCCTGCAGCTTCGCCCCGGTCAGGGCTTCGGCCGCGGTGGCGGCGGGCCGCGCCCGCCCGATTTCAAGCCCGAGGATGTCACGGCGATCGCAAGCCAGCTCACCGGCGTGCGTGCCGTCGCGCCGATGGCGCAAAGCTCGGGCACCGCGATCTACGAAGGCAACAACTGGAACACGACCGTGAACGGCACCTCCGCCTCCTATTTCGAGGCGCAGCAGTGGCCGCTCGCGGGTGGCCGCCTGTTCATGCCGGAGGAGGAGCAGGCGGGTAAGCCCGTCTGCATCATCGGTAACACACTGAAGAACAACCTGTTCCGGCAGACCGATCCGCTGGGCAAGCGCTTCCGGATCAAGGGCGTGTCGTGTCAGGTGATCGGCGTGCTCGGCACGCGCGGGCAGGGCGGCTTCGGCCAGGATCAGGACGATGTCGTCGTCATGCCGATCAAGTTCGTGCAGCGGCGGTTCACGGGCAACCGCGACATCGGCCAGATCATGGTCGCGGTCGACGACGCCTATGATACCCAGACCGTGCAGGCCTCGCTCGAAGACCTGATGCGGGAACGGCGCAAGATCAAGCCGGGGGATGCCGATAACTTCAACGTTTTCGACACCAAGCAGATTTCGGACACGCTGACCGGCACCACCACGATCCTCACGCAGATCGTCGGCGCGGTCGCCGCGATCTCGCTGCTCGTCGGCGGCATCGGCATCATGAACATCATGCTGGTGTCGGTCACGGAGCGCACGCGCGAGATCGGCATCCGTCTCGCCATCGGCGCGGTGGCGCGCGAGGTGCTGCTGCAGTTCCTCGTCGAAGCCGTGGTGCTGTCGTGCCTCGGCGGGCTCATCGGCCTCGTCATCGCGCTGCTCGCGTCGCTCGCGATCGCGCCCTTGATGCAGGTGCCCTTCATCTTCGACCTGAAGATCAATATGCTGGCCTTCATGTTCTCGGCGGCAATCGGCGTGGTCTTCGGTTATTTCCCGGCACGGCGCGCGGCGTCGCTCAACCCCATCGACGCGCTCCGCCACGAATGACGCCGGCCCGTAGCGCCGAGCTTCGGGCTTACGCGATGCTTGTGCTTGTCATGCTGTTCTGGTCGGGGAACGCCATTGTCGGGCGCGCAGTGCGGGGCGATGTCCTGCCGTTCACGCTGGCCTTCGGGCGTTGGCTCGGCGCGTTTCTTGTGCTTGCGCCGTTTGCGCTGCGCCATGTCGCGGCGGATAGAGAGGTGCTGCTGCGGCACTGGCGCCCGGTGCTGTTCCTCGGGCTCGTCGGGGTCAGCGCGTTCAACGCGTTCATGTATTCGGGGCTGCGATACACGACCGCGACCAACGGCCTCCTTTTGCAGGCCGCGATCCCGGCGCTCGTGCTGATCATCGATGCGCTTGCCTTCCGGGTGCGCGCGCCGGCGTGGCAGGTCGTGGGCGTCGTGCTTTCGATCCTCGGCGTCGGCGTCGTGCTGTTCCCGGATTTCGCCTCGGTGCTCCGCCTTCACTTCGGGCGCGGCGATGCGCTCGTTCTCGCGGGGGTGGTCGCGTGGGCGATCTACACCAGCCTTTTGCGGCTTCGCCCCGATGTGCACGCCCTGTCGTTTCTCGCCGTCACCTTCGCCATCGGGGTCGCTGCGATGCTGCCGCTCGCGATGCTCGAATGGCGGCACGCGCCGGCCATCGATTGGCGGCCCGAGATCGTCGGCGCGTTCATTTATGTCGCGCTGTTCCCTTCGCTCGCCGCCTATTTCCTGTTCAACGCGGCGGTGGGCATGATCGGGGCCGCGAAGGCAGGGCAGTCGATCACGCTGATGCCTGTGTTCGGGGCACTGCTTGCGGCGGCCCTCCTCGGCGAACCCCTCGGCACGCGTTATTTCGCGGGCATGGCGCTCATCCTCTGCGGCATCGGCGTTTCGGTGTTCCTGGCGCGCGGGCCGAAACGCGGCCTGCGCTGAAGATCATTCGCGGCGGCGGCGATACTCCGCAAGGCCGGTGGCAATCGGGTGCGTTAACCAGCCGCGCAGCTTGCCGAGCTTGTAGGCATGGACGCCGGGGTGGGAGAGCGGTAGCGGCCGTTCGAGCAGGCCGCGCAGCGACGCCTCGCCGAAGCGTTGCACGGCCTCCGGGATCTCGCGGAAATAGCCGATCAGATTCTGCCGGTACCAGGGCGCGATGCGCGCGTCAGTCCACAGCGCGTAGCGCAGGAAATCGAACGGCCGGTAGCCGCGCGCGCGGAATTTTTCCGCCCAGTAATCGGGCCAGCGCTCGTTGACATGCCCGGTGCCGCCCTGATGCGGCGCGGCGGCGGAGATCAGCAGCGTGTCCGAAAGCGAAGCCATCAGGTCCGCGAAGGCGTCGGCGCGCGTTTCGTCGAGATGCTCGGCGACCTCGAACGACATGGCGAGGTCGAAGCGCGCTTGCGGCAGCGGTGGCCGAAACGGCAGCGGTGCATTGCCGAGGTCGAAACGCACGAACGATGCCTCGTCGATGCGCAGGCTTTGCGCGGGCACCCATGGACCGTCAAGGCCGATCGCCGTCTCCACGCCCTCGGCGCGGAAACCGTTCAGCCAGATGCCGTCGCCGCAGCCGATGTCGACCACCGACGAGGGGCCGATCAGGTCGACGACGAGCGGCACCAGTGCCTGCGCGGAGCGCGCGGCGCGATCGGCACGCCGCGTGTAGAACTGCTTCGAATATTCGGGCTTCATTGCGCCCGCTCCAGAACCGCAGCGTGCAGATATTCGGCGTATCCATCCATCATCGTGCGCAGGCTGAAATCGGCGGCACGCGCCCGGCACGCCGCAGTGCCGCGCGGCATGGAGAGCCGGGCCAGCATGGCCCGCGCCATCGCGGCGTCATCGCCCACTGGAACCAGGCTGCCGCAGGGTTCGGTGAGCACCTCGCGCACACCGGTGGGGCAGGCGGTGGCGACAACCGGTGTGCCGCAGGCAAGCGCTTCGATCAGCACGTTGCTCGCGCCTTCCCAGCGCGACGAGAGCACCGAAAGCGCTGCGCGCGCAACGAAGGCGTGCGGGTTCGCCTGATAGCCGCCGAGCCAGAGATCGCCGCCGACGCCGAGCGTTCCGGCAAGTGCCGTCAGCCGGGCACGCTCTGCGGCGGGGCCGTCGCCGAGGATGACGAGCCGCATCGGGCGCACCTGCCGCGCGGCGGCGAAGGCACGGATCAGTGTCGCGAAATCCTTTTGCGGGCTCAGCCGGCCGACCGCAATCACCACTGGCGGCACGTCATCTGCGAACCACGGATGGTCGATAGGCGCCTCTGCGGCGCGTCCGATCGCATCGACATCGACTCCGTTCGGGATCACGGCAAGCCGCGCGGGTGACACGCCGTGCCGCTGCAGGTCGTCTCCCAGCTCGTGCGACACCGCGATCACCCGGTCCATCATGCTGAACTGCGCGCGTTCGAGCGCGGCGGCGCTTCGCCGGATCAGCCGCGCAGCTGGCCCCGTGCGCTTCGGCGGCGTGGCGGCGGCGAGTGCATTGCTCGCCCGGCCGATAAGCTGCGTCTCAGATGTGCCGGAAAACCGATGCGCCGCGCAGGCGAAGGCGTGCATGTGGTTACCCGCAGAGAGCAGCACCGCGGGCCGCAGCCGGCGAATTGTCGCTGCGAGCGCGGGAAGCGTGACGATGCTGTCGACGGCGCGCGATAGACGCGGCCTGCCGTTTGCGATCACGCGCACGGGGATGCCCCCGGTATCCTGCGCGAAGGCGCCGGTGCTGCGCACGACCCACAATTCGGCGGCAAGTCCCGCGGCCGCCGCGGCACGTGCGATCCGAAGCGCGTTGCGAACCACGCCGCTCGCGCGAAGATCATAAACCAGGATCGCCACGTGAACCGCAGCCTTGCCCGGCGCACTGCTGTGTCGCACGGGCACGGAAGCGCGCAGCGGCAGCCACGTGTCGGTTTCCACGCGGCGAAGGGCGCTTGCACTCTGCATGTCGGTCTCCGAAAACTACGGAGACCCCCTGCGCGGCAGAGATTGCGGCCGTGTCGGCCGAACATTTGGATATGTCCATGTTCAGATTGCGCGCGCCGCGCGCAGGCTCAGTTGGCGAGCGGCAGACGCAATGTCGCGGTGAGACCGGGGTTCTGGTTCCTGAATCCAAGCTCGGCACGATGGCAACGCGCCACGGCTTCCACGAGCGCGAGACCAAGACCCTGCCCGGCGGCGGCGGCCTGCGCGGGCGCGCGGAAGAAGCGCTCGGTGATACGCGGCAGGTCAGCGGCATCGACGCCCGGACCGGTGTCCGCCACGCTGATCTGTGCGCCGGCTCCGTCGCGAGTGAGCGCGACACGCACGCTACCTCCGGCCGGCGTGTATTTCGCGGCATTGTCGATCAGATTGGTCACGGCCTGGAACAGCAGGTCGCGGTCTCCCCAAACCCGGATTCCGGGCTCCACGGCGCTATCGAGTTGCAGGCGCCCGGCTTCGGCGGCGGGGGCATAGAGTTCGGCGGCGTCGCTGACGAGCGCCGAAAGATTGACACTGTCCGCCGCAAGCGTGTGACGCCCGGCCTCGATGCGCGCGATGCGCAGCAGCGCGTCGAATGTCGATTGCAGGCGCGCGGCGCTTTCGTTCGCCTGCGCGATCAGCGCTTTCCGGGTCGCCGCATCGTCTGCGCTGTCCAGCTCCTCCAGATCCGCGCGAATCCGGGCGAGCGGCGTGCGGAGTTCGTGCGCGATGCTGTCCGAAACCCGCGCGACGGACTGGATCAGGTTCTCGATCCGGTCCAGCATCGCGTTCAGCGTTTCGGCGAGGTGATCGAAGTCGTCGCCCGTGCCGCGAAGCGCCACGCGTCCGGTGAGGTCGCCCGCCATCACGCGCTCCGCCGTTCCCGCGATGGCATCGATGCGGCGGCCGACCGCGCGGCTCGTCAGCACGCCGCCGATCAGTCCCAGCGCCAGCGCCACGGCGGTGCCCCAGCCGATCGCCTGCCCGATCAGCTCCTCGCGTTCGTCGACATCCTCAGTGTCGCGGGCGATCAGCAGGCGGGTGCCGTCGGCGAAGCGCCGTTCATAGGTGTAGGCCTCGTTTTCCCTGGCGATGCCGCCGTCGAAAGTTTCGAACTCGAAGCGGAACCAAGGGCTTTGAACGAGCGGTGGCGGCGCGGGCATGTTGGCCGTGATCCAATCGCCATCGGGCGCGACAAGGGCGTGAAACGCTCGCCGTCTGGAGGGTCCCTCTCGGCGGACGTCGAGCGCATCGACCAGCGCGTCGACGCCATGCTTTTCGTGGAGAGCGGAGAGCGTGCGCACCTCGGCAAGAACGGTTGCCCGCACCTCGGCAAGCGGCGCGGTCACGAACATCCACCACGCGATCGCCCCCATCGCCGCGTACGACACCACGAACCACGCGCTGTACGCGAGCGCGAGGCGGAACGTCATGCCGCGCGTGAAGTGGAAGGTTGGGCGCTGCATAGCTTAAGGCCGCCGCAGGCTGTAACCCGCCCCGCGCACGGTTTCGATCAGCGGCGGGTCGAAACCCTTGTCGATCTTCTGGCGCAGGTGGCTGACATGCTGGTCGACGATGTTGGTTTGGGGATCGAAATTATAGTCCCAAACCGCCTCCAGGATCATCGTGCGGGTGAGCACATGCCCGGCGTGCCGCGCCATGTATTCGAGCAGCCGGAACTCGAGCGTGCTCATTGGGATGCGCTTGCCGCCCCGCGCCACGGTGCGCGAGAGGAGGTCGATTTCAAGGTCGGCGACGACGAGCGTCGATTTTGAAGGCGTTGCCGTGGGCCGCCGCCCCAGCGCATCGATCCGCGCGAGCAGTTCCGACATCGCGAACGGTTTCGTCAGATAATCGTCCGATCCGGCGCGAAGCCCCCGCACACGCTCGTCCACCTCGCCGAGTGCGGAGAGGATGATCACCGGCGTGCGGTTTCCCGAGGCGCGCATCGTCTGCAGGATGGTGAGCCCGTCGACGCCGGGCAGCATCCGGTCGAGGATCACGACGTCATAGGCCTCGCCCGCCACGCGGTAGAGGCCCTCGCGCCCGTCGGCGATATGTTCGGCGATGTGGCCCGCCTCACAGAGGCCTTTCATCACAAAGGCGGCGACCCGCGCGTCGTCCTCGATCAGCAAGATCCGCATGGCGGGAGACAAGACGCAGGCGGCGCGAGCATGTCAATTGCCCTCTGCCACGGCATTGCCTTATTGCGGCATCATAGGGGGAACCATGCTTTCTCAACGGACGCGGTATACAATTCGCGCGCTCCAGCACCTCGCCGATCATTATGGCGAGGGGCCGATCCGGCTCGTCGACATTGCAGACGCGCAGAACATCCCGAAAAAGTTCCTCACCGTGATCCTGTCGGAGCTCAGCCGGCTCGGGATCGTCGGCACCAAGCGCGGCCCGGATGGCGGCTACTGGCTCGCGGTGCCACCGGTTGACGTGCGCTACGGCGATATCGTTCGCCTGACGCGCGGTTCGGTGGCGCTCGTACCCTGCGCCAGCCGTTTCGACTACAAGCCCTGCGAGAACTGCGTCACGCAGGAGGAATGCCGCCTGCACCGCCTGATGGTGATGGTGCGCGACGAAACCGCGCGCGTCCTCGATACCGTTACCCTCGCCGATCCGATCCCGCTGCCGGAGTCGGAGCTGGCTCTCTAGCCGCCGCGATCGCGTCCTTCACCAGCGCGTCATTGCCGATCTGGTTGATGAGCAGCAGGATGAGCCGCGCCGAGAAGTGCAGGCTTTCCGCCTCGTTCATGCCCGCCTGCGCGGCGATCAGCGCCTCGTAGATATCGTCGGGCCGCGCGACGTTCGGCTTCGTTTCAAGGCTCATGCGGCGGCTCCTTCGGCGCGTGCGATCGCGGCGCTGATCTTCTGCGGCGTGGGCGTGCGCCAGCGCGCGGCGACATACTGGTCGGGCCGGATCAGGCAGGCGCTTCCCGGTGCAAGATCGTAGCGGTCCACGATCAGCGCCTCGCCCTCAACATCGATCACCGGCACGGGCGCCTCGCCCTTCCAGCCGTTCGCGATCAGGCGGAAGCCGCCGCCGAGCTTGCCGAGCAGCCAGTCCTCTCCGTGCGGCGCATCGAGCGCGGGGGAGCCGGGCGCCACGCCGTCCCAATTTCCATCCTCATCGGGCGTCGAAAGCGGGCTCGCGGGATACGACACCGCCGTCGAAAGCCGCCCGCTGTTCACGAACGGCCGCGCGAACG
This sequence comes from uncultured Sphingosinicella sp., assembly GCF_963974575.1. Lineage (NCBI taxonomy): Bacteria > Pseudomonadati > Pseudomonadota > Alphaproteobacteria > Sphingomonadales > Sphingosinicellaceae > Sphingosinicella > uncultured Sphingosinicella sp. Next base: position 433,220 of record NZ_CAXBBQ010000001.1, read on the forward strand.
GATGTTCGCCCGCGAGGCTCAGCACCGCGTCGCGGTAGGCCGCGCTCGCGGTGGATTTCGGCGTCAGGAAATCGGTCGAGCGCGTCGAATTCAGGATATTCTCGTCCGCGGTCGTGATCGCCTCATGGTTGTAGCTTTCAAGGAAGCTTTCGGGCGCCGTGCCCTCCAACACGCGTTCCAGCTTCCAGCCGAGGTTGTCGACGTCGGCTAGACCCCCGTTCGCGCCGCGCGCCCCGAATGGGGACACGAGGTGCGCGCTGTCCCCCGCGAAGAGCACGCGCCCATGCACGAAGCGCTGCATCCGGCGGCACTGGAAGGTGTAAACGCTGTACCATTCCCGCTCGAATTCGATCGTGTCGCCCAGCATCGCGCGCACCAGCGGCTCGACATTCTCGGGCCGCATCGCCGCCTCGCGGTCGATGTTCCAGCCGAGCTGGAAATCGAGCCGCCACACGTCGTCGGGCTGCTTGTGCATCAGCGCGGATTGGCCGGGGTTGAACGGCGGGTCGAACCAGAACCAGCGCTCGGCCGGGTGCTCGCCCTTCATTTTGATGTCGGCGATCAGGAAATTGTCCTCGAACACGCGCCCTTCGAAATCGAGGCCCATGAGCCCGCGCACGGTGGACTTGTTGCCGTCGCACGCGATCAGCCAATCCGTGTTGAGAGTATAGCGCCCGCCCGGCGCCTCCACGGTGACGCTCACGCCGTCAGCGCGCGCATCGAGCGCGGTCACCTCGTGCCCCCAGCGGATGTCGACGTTGGGGTACGCACGAAGCGCATCCACCAGGATCGCTTCCACATGATATTGCTGCAGGTTGATGAACGCAGGCCGCCGCTGGTCCTTCACCGGCAGCAGGTCGAATTCATAGATCGGTGTCGTGCTCTCGCCCCAGAACACCTTGCCGAGGTTCCACACGACGCCCCGGTCCACCATCGCCTGGCCCACGCCCAGCCGGTCCCAGATGTCGAGGCTGCGCTTCGAATAGCAGATGCCTTTGGAGCCCGCCGCGATGAAGTCCAGCCGGCTCAGCACCGTTACCTTGCGCCCGCGCCGCGCGAGGTCGAGCGCCATGGAAAGCCCCACCGGGCCTGCGCCGACGATGAGTGTTTCAAGGTGTTCGCCGTCCGTCCCCACCGGCGATGTGCCGATGGGGCGGTGGACCGGAATTGCTGTCGTCATGGTGTCAGTCCTGAAGCTGCGCCCAAACCTCGCGGTCGCGCTCCATCGTCCAGATGCGCGGCCAGTCGATGCCCTCGAATTCGTCCCACAGCCGCTGCACGTCGAAGGGCAGGCAGTGCTCGAAGATCGGCCAGCGTCCGAATTTCGGGAACAGCGCCTCGTGCGTCGCCTCGAATGCTTGCTTCAGCGTGCCGCCCGCGCGGTGCACGGTGCCGACCTTGTCGATCATGGTCTTCAGGAATTCGCGCGTCTGCTCGATCGCGGCGTCGGTCTCGGCAAGGCCGCGCGGAACACGCCCGCGCCCGCCGATCAGGTTCTCGGCGCGATAGGCCTTCACCTTGTCGAGCGTCCCCGCCGCCCAGTCCATGTGGAAGGCATCGCCCGTGTAGAGCGCGGCTTCCGCCTCCACGAGGTCGCCTGCGAACAATGTCTTCGATTTGTCGTGCCACACCACGATGTCGCCCGCCGTGTGCCCGCGCCCGCAGAAGGCGAGGTCGAGCTTGCCGCGTGTTCCCCCGAGTTCGATTTCGAACGTGTCGGTGAAGGTCTGCGTCGGCCACGTCAGCCCCGGCACCGAATCCGGCTCCTTGAACAGGCGCGGCATCCGGCCGAATTCGCTCGCCCAGTCTTCCTTGCCGCGCTCCTCGATCAGCTTGCGCGTCATCTCGCTCGCAACGATATGCTCGGCCTCGAAGGCGCTTGCGCCGAGCACGCGCACCGCGTGATAGTGCGTCAGGATCAGGTATTTCACCGGCTTGTCGGTGTGCTGCCGCAGCTTCGCCAGCCATTCGCGCGCTGCGACCGGCGTCGCGCGCGCCTCGATGGCGACAACGAAATCCTCACCCTCGATCGCGCCCACATTGGGGTCGCCCTCGGCGGTTAGCGCGTAAACGCCGTCCGCCAGGATTTCGAGCGTTTCAACCTTCTCGGCGGTGTCCGCCGAAGATGCGAAAGGTTTTGCCACGGGTAAGCCTCCTCATGTGCCGCGCTGTGTTCGCGGGCCTTGAGGCGCAGTGTAAACGAGGTGGGCGCCGGCGTCTGTCATCAGCTCTGATGACAAGGGGGCCTCGCGGTTAGCGCAACCCGCCCAGCATCTGGTCGATCACCGTCTCGGCGAGTGCGTCCACGGTAAAGCGGCCCGTGGGGCGGAACCATGTGTGAGACCAGTTGATCATGCCGAAATAGAGCATGGCGCGCACGCGGGCGTCCTTTTCGGAAAGCGCGGGCGCGATCTCGCCGAAGGTGTGCGCGACAAGGTCCACAAGCATCCGCTCGGTATCCACGATGTGGCGCCGCCGCTCCTCGGGAAGCTTGTCGAGATCGTTCACCAGCACGCGGTGCCGCGCCGATGCGTCGGCATAAAGCTCAAGGAACCCGTGCGTCAGCTTGCCGAACCGAGCGACGGGATCGGCCTCGCCCCGATACGCGTCCGCCACCTCGGCAAGCGCGCCGATGTGCCCGTCCATGATCTCGAACAGGATGTCCTCTTTGGACGCGAAATAATGATACAGCAGCGACTTCGACATGCCGCACGCGGCGGCAAGGTCGGCGATCGAGCAGCCGTGAAAGCCCGAATGCGCGTAAAGCTCGGCAGCCTTGTCGAGCACGGCCATCCGCCGCTCGTCATAATCCGCCGCCTGTGTCCGGGCCACGCGTACGCCTTTCGTCTCGTTGTTCCGAAGCCCTCGTGTCTAGGCGGTAGGCGCAGGCCTCGCAACGGGTTCTCAAGAGCAAATGTGTAAAGGCGCGCTTACGGCCGTATAGCCGCAAACCCCATTAATCGTTACTCAACGAGTATTGATCGGCGCAATCTTACGTCATATGTTTTTTAGGGATATGCGGGCATGTAAATTTGGAGTGGGCATAATAAATTGCGATATCCAGATTATCGCCCATCTTCACGGCGTCCGTCACTTTATTATGAAACTCAACGCGTTTGCATATACTGCAAGACGCTTACCTATTCGCGTGATCGTGTGCGATTAGGTGACGAGCACATTATTCCCGAGGCACTCGGGGGGAATTTGGTTTTACCGGAAGCAAGTTGCGGCCAATGTGAAGCGCTCATCAACAGGTTTGAGCAACCTCTTTTGAGGAGTGTGTTTGGACCAATACGTGCACGTTATGGCTTTCCCAGCAAAAGACCTAAGCTGCGTCCGAAAACTGTAGGAGTTGAATTTGTTGTTGGGGAAAATATCGTAAATGAAGAGGTTCCAGTAGGTCATAATCCGACACTTCTGGTTATGCGCGCGTTCAAACCGGCAGGAATATTCACCGGAGAAGATGCCGTAGAACGCCCTTTAGCGGCTAGGAAAATGCACGTCCACTGCGCCGACACTGAGATGGGTCAGGAAATTGTAAAAAGGCTGGGAGCGAGAGGGATGCAAATAGGGTGGCCGGATAACTCTGACCACCAGATTGCACTAATGGTAGCCAAAATTGCTCATAGTTTTGCGGTCGCGCAGCTAGGCATTAATCTTGACGGGTTTCAGGCTCTTCTTCCAAATACTATCAGACAAGTTCCAGGACACTTGCCGGTGAGCTATTTGGTTGGATGTATGGGCGAGCCCGATCCCCGTGCTCCGCGATCTAGCAACGAAGCCTCGCATATATTGAGGTGGTTCGAATACCCTCTGCGCGACATGTACTTGCTTGTCGTTCAAGTTCGACTTTTTGAATCCTTCAATATGCCATCGTACGCGGCGGTCGTGGGTTCCACATCCATAGAAAACATGAAAGTTATGATGATGCGCGAGCGCATCAAAAGGTTGCCCACTAAGTCACGGCAGAACAAAGCGGCTCGGTTGCAGAACTAGCCCCTCGGCCGCTTGTCGATGACCCTCGCAGCCTTGCCCTGGGATCGCGGGAGTGCCCCGGCGGGTTGAATGTCGATCTTCACGCTGATGCCGACCATGGTCTTGATGCGGTGAGCGAGCGTGTAGGCGTGTTCGGCGTGAGTGCTCTGGTCGGTGTCCTCGCGCGCCTCGACCGAGAGGCGCACCATGTCCATCCGGTCCGGGCGGGTCAGCTCGATCATGAAGTGCGGCGCGAGTGCGGGCACCGACAGGATGTGCTCCTCGATCTGGCTCGGGAACACGTTCACGCCCCGGATGATCATCATGTCGTCGCTGCGGCCCGTGATCTTCGCCATGCGCCGCATGCTGCGCGCCGTGCCGGGGAGAAGCCGCGTCAGGTCGCGCGTGCGGTAGCGGATGATCGGCATCGCCTCCTTGGTGAGCGAGGTGAACACAAGCTCGCCCTCCTCGCCATCCGGAAGCACGTCGCCCGTCTCCGGGTCGATCACCTCGGGGTAGAAATGATCCTCCCAGATCGTAAGCCCGTCCTTCGTCTCCACGCACTCCTGCGCCACGCCCGGGCCCATCACCTCGGAGAGGCCGTAGATGTCGACGGCATCGATCGCGAACGCGCTCTCGATCTCGGCGCGCATCGCCTCGGTCCACGGCTCGGCGCCGAAGATGCCCGTCTTCAGCGAGCTTCTCGCCGGGTCGATGCCCTGCCGCCGGAACTCGTCGAGGATCGCCAGCATGTAGCTTGGCGTCACCATGATGATCTCAGGCGCGAAGTCGGTGATCAGCTGCACCTGCTTCTCGGTCTGCCCGCCCGACATCGGGATCACCGTGCAGCCCAGCGCCTCAGCCCCGTAGTGCGCGCCAAGCCCGCCGGTGAAGAGGCCATAGCCGTAAGCGACATGCACCTTCATCCCCGGCCGCCCACCCGCCGCATGGATCGAGCGCGCGACGAGGCCCGACCATGTCGCGATGTCCGCCTTGGTGTAGCCGACCACCGTCGCCTTTCCCGTCGTCCCCGACGAGGCGTGGATGCGCGAGAGCTTCTCCTGCGGCACCGCGAAGAAGCCGAACGGATACGCGTCGCGCAAATCCGCCTTCGTCGTGAACGGGAACTTCGCAAGGTCGCCGAGCGACTTCAGGTCGTCAGGATGCACACCCGCCGCATCGAACTTCGCCCGGTATGCAGGGTTCCCCGCATACGCATGGGCAAGGCTCGCGCGCAGGCGCTCCAACTGCAACGCCGATATCTCGTCCCGGCTCGCCGTCTCAATGGCGTCGAGACCAACCTTGTCTGTCATGGGTTCAATGTGCCCTTATTCGGCCGGGGGCTGCAACACGCGGATCGGGTCGCTGCCGTCCCAGTTTTCCGACGCCGTCTTCATCATCGTGAAGAAGGCTTCGGTCTGGTCGGTCATCTCGATGAGTTCGATCATGCCGGGCAGCACGTCCGACGTATCCATATAGGCCGCGCGCGCGCCGACGCCCGCCACGCCGTACAGCGCCATCTCGTGGCCGAGCGCCTTATATTTCGCGACGTCCGCGTCGAAGTCCGCGCACGAGACGGCAAAGTGGTGAAAGCCCCAGCCGCGCTTCTGCTGGACCTCGGTGTAGACCGAAGGCGTCTCCCAATTGTTCTGCTGGATGAGCTCGAAGCTCATCGAACCCGAAAAGCCGATCGCGAGCGTGATGTCGAGTTCGGTCGGCTCGCCGCGATACTGCGCGTCGAGCAGCGGGAAATGTTCGATCACAAACCAGGGCCCGCAGGCGAGGCGCGGCATGTAGTGTTTCATCGCGGCGGTGATGTCGGGCACGATGTAGGCGATCTGCATGATGCCGCCCATCGGCTGGCCGAAGTTGAGAGTGCGCACGGAGGTTCTCCTAATTGGTCAGGCTCATGCCGCCGTCGACGATGACGGCGGTGCCGGTGATGAAGCGCGCCTCGTCAGACACCAGGAACAGCACCGCGTTCGCGATATCCACGGCCTCCTGCCACGTCTTCATCGGCACCTTGGTGAGAAAGGCCTGCGCGGCATCCTCCGCGCTGATGCCGTGCTCGGCGGCGGTGCGGGCGATCAGCACGTCGTGCATCGGCGTGCGCACCTGCCCCGGGTGAACGCTGTTGCAGCGGATCGCATAGTTCTTTTCGCAGCAATGGAGCGCGATCGAGCGCGTGAACTGCGCCACCGCGGCCTTCGATGCGCCGTAGGCCGCGATGAACGGCGTTGGCACCAGCGCGCCGATCGACGACATGTTCACAATGGCGCCGCCCCCGCCCTTGGCGATCGCGGGCATCGCGTATTTGCAGGCGAGGAAGACGCTTTCCACGTTCACCGTGTTGATGCGGCGCCAGTCTTCAAGCTCCGCGCCTTCCGGGTCCATCGGGCTCTTGCTTGAGGAGATGCCTGCGTTGTTCACGAGCCCGTCGATGCGGCCGTGTTTCGCCATCGTATCGGCGATCAGCGCCTTCCAGCCGGCCTCGTCGGCGACGTCCTGCCGGATGATGCCCTCTCCGTCCGCGATGTCGGTGCGGATCACCGCGGCGCCTTCTTCCGCCAGCCGGTCGGCGATTGCCGCGCCGAGGCCCGCCGCCGCGCCGGTGACGATGACGACCTTGTTTGAAACACGTCCCATGTTCAGCCTTTCGTGTGCGCGCTGGAGGGGCCTGCAAGCTGCGCCCCGTCGATGATCAGCGGCGATCCGCTCAGCATGGCGGCTTCGTCGGAAACCGCGAACAGGATCGCGTTCGCGATGTCCTCGGGCTTCGCGATGCGGCCCATCGGCACAAGGCTCGCCATCGCCGCCACCATCGCCGCGCGGTCTCCGATTGCTTCGGCGACAGGATCCAGCATCTCGCTATCCACATACGTCGGATGCACCGACACGCACCGTATCGGCAGTCTGCGTTCCGCGCAGTAAAGCGCGACCGATTTCGACAACGTCGTCACCCCGCCCTTCGAAGCGCAGTATCCCGCGACGTCCGAAATGCCGACCAGTCCCGCGAGTGACGAGACGTTCACGATCGCGCCGGAACCGCCCGTCTCCGAGATCGCGCGGATCGCGGCCTGGCAGCCGAGCATCACGCCGGTCAGGTTCACCGCGATCATCTTGTTCCAGTGGTCGATGGTCAGGTCCATGATCGTGCCCGGGAAACCGATGCCCGCCACGTTCGCGAGGCTGTCGAGCTTGCCGAAGCGCCTGACCGTGGCGGCGGTCGCCTCGGCCCAAGCCGCTTCGCTCGTCACATCGAGCGGGAGGGCGATCGCCGCTTCGCCGATCGCGGTGGCGGTCGCCTCCGCGCCCGCAAGGTTGATGTCGCTGACGCCGACGCGTGCGCCTTCGCGTGCGAAGGCGATGGCGGTTGCACGGCCGATGCCGGAGGCCGCCCCGGTCACGATGGCGACTTTGCCCTGAAGGCGCATGATGTTTGAACCTCTCCCCAATGCCCTCAAGGGCAGTCCTCGCAGTGTCGCACGAAGGCTAGAGGGGTGGCCGGTCATTCCAATAGCGGGAAACACCTAAGCACCTAGGTGTTTCCCGCCATTTCGGGACGCGGATCGCCGCGTCACAATGCACGCCTGAAAATCCGATAATGAGGGAGGTTTGATCATGGTCCTGCTGACGCGCGAGGATGCGCCCGATATCGAAGAGACGAAGCGCCACAGCCCGGCGTTCTACAATCTGAAGGACCTGCCCTGGCATGATTGGGTGATGCCGGAAACCTGGTTCAAACTCCTCAACGTCAATCCCTTCACCGGCGGTTTCACGATGCTGCTGAAGGTCGGGCCGAACAACACCGCGCCCGTTCACGGTCACATCGGTTCGGTCGAGGGCATCCTCATCGAAGGCGGCTTCGGCTACGGCGACGATCGCGGTCGCGCCGGGGATTACGTGCGGGAAATGGGCGGCATCAACCACATCCCCGATACCGATGGCGACGGCATGGTGATGTTCGCGGTCGTGAACGGTCCGCTGGTGGGCTACAATGCCGATGGCAGCATCGCCGCTGTTGTCGATGCGAAGTTCATGTATGGTCTGGCTGCGGCACAGGGCGCTGCCGATCACATCGAAAAGCCGGCCGACTGGTAAGGGGGACAATGCTGGGTTTGATGCAGGCGAGCCCGCTGCTCATCAGCGGGCTGCTCAGCCACGCCGCCGCCGCGCACGGCAAGCGGCCGATCGTGTCGCGACTGGTCGATGAACCGGTGTGGCGCTACGATTATGCCGGTCTCGCCGCGCGTACGGCGCGCGGCGCGCATTTGCTGCGCGGCATGGGCGTGGCGCCCGGCGACCGGATCAGCTCGCTCGGCTGGAACACGCATCGCCATATGGAGCTGATGTTCGCCGCGCCCGGCATCGGCGCCGTGCTGCACACAGCGAACCCACGTCTCACCGACGAGCAGATCGCCTACACGATCGAGCACGCTGGCAGTTCGATCCTGTTCTATGAACGCAGCTTCGCCGATCTCGCCGAACGACTGGCGCCGCTGTTGCCGCAGCTCACCCGCTTCGTAATGCTGAGCGACGCAGAGCATACGATTCCCGGCAGCGTTGGTGCGGAATCGTGGGAAACGCTGATCGCCGATCAGCCCGATACGATCGACTGGCCGCGCCTCGACGAGAACGCGGCGGCGTTCCTTTGCTACACCTCGGGCACCACGGGCCATCCAAAGGGTGTCGTCTATAGCCACCGCTCGACCGTGCTTCACGCGATGGCGGCGAGTCTGCCCTCGGCGTTCGGGCTCGATGTGTTCGATTGCATCATGCCCTGCAGCAGCTTCTACCACGCGACCGGCTGGGGGCTGCCCTTCGCGGGTGCGCTGAGCGGCTGCGCGTTCGCGCTGCCCTGCGACCGCATGGACCCGGCGAGCCTGCATGAACTCGTCCTCAATGAAGGCGTCACCTTCTCGGGCGGCGTGCCGACGATCTGGACGATGTATCTCGATTATCTCCAGCGCACCGGCGGCACTGCCGGCAAGCTGCAGCGGCTGGTGATCGGCGGCTCCGCCGTGCCGCGTGCGATGGCGGAGGCCTATTCGCGCACCTACGGCGTCAAGGTGCTGCAGCTCTGGGGCATGACCGAACTCAATCCGCTCGGCGTCGTCGCGACGCCGACGCCCGCGCTTGCCGAAGGCGGCGCGGATCATGTCGACGATATCATCTGGACGCGGCAGGGCCGGATGCAGTTCGGTGTCGAGCTGCGCATCACCGACGAGGAAAACCGCGTCCTCCCGCACGACGGCGAGACCTCCGGCGCGCTCAAGGTGCGCGGCCCGTGGACCATTGAACGCTACTACCGCGCGGATGGAAGCGCGCTCGACGAAGACGGCTGGTTCGACACCGGCGATATCGCGACGATCGACGATTACGGTTTCATGCGCATCACCGACCGCGCGAAGGACGTCATCAAGTCAGGCGGCGAGTGGGTCAGCTCGATCGACATCGAGAATATCGCCGTCGGCTTCCCGGGCGTGAAGGTCGCGGCGGTCATCGGCGTGCATCACCCGAAGTGGGAAGAACGCCCCGTCCTCGTCCTCGATCTCTACGAGGACGCCGATGTGACCGAGGAAGCGATGCGCGCACACCTTGCCCCGGCCATCGCGAAATGGTGGATGCCGGATCGTGTCTACTTCGATGCCGTGCCGCTCACGGCGACGGGGAAGATCGACAAGAAAACGCTGCGCGCGCGCTACGTGGACTGTCTGGAAAAGCCGGCGGCCTGAACGGGCCTCAGACCCTGCTGCGGCGTCTCAACGCAAACCCTGTCAGCCCAAGGCCGAAAAGCGCGAGGGTGGCGGGCTCCGGGACGGTCTCAATCACGATGCGCATATCCGAAAGCCCGATGATCGTGTCGGCATAATTGTCGGTCGCAAACTGTATCCCGAGAAAGTCCGTTTTCTCCTTCAACATCGTATTCAGCAACGCTGTGATGTCGAAGACGCCGTCGAGCCCGTAGGAACCATCGTCGTCATTCCATTCCATTCCAAAGGAGTAGATTTCCGACTTTCCTGCTGGTGTATAATCGCCGAGCGTTGTGACGCCGTCTCCCGTGTAGGCGAAAATGCAGTTTTGAGAATTGCCATCGCCGTATTGGTCATATGCGCTGAATCTCAGCGTGGCGTTCTTCACCTTCTTTTTGAAGGTGGAAATATCAAACTCGAAGCTAGCGCGTTTATCATCGACGTAGAAGTAACCGCCCATGTTGCCGATCTCGCCGGAATTCGACGTACCAGCGCTCCATACCACCGGGCCCGGCCGCACCGTGTTACAGTTGTCACCATTTTCAGGATCGTAGCCCTCTTCGGGCACGTCTCCGACAAACCATCCGGAAACGGCGGGGCTCAATGTGACTGACTTTGCAATCGCTGGTGAAGCAGCACACACGACAATCCCAGCGCAGAACAGTAAACGCATAGAAAGTCCTCCCTGTTGCGAGGGAGGCTATGGTTAACGTGCCGTTGCGGCAACGATTCGATTTAGGCGTTACCCTGATGCAGCCCGCGAGGACGCTTACCCATCACGCGTCGTAGTCGACCGCCACGTTGTCGGTCAGCGGTACGGCCTGGCAGGTGAGGATGTAGCCCTGCGCGACCTCTTCGGGGGAGAGACCGTAGTTCGCCTTCATGTGCACCTTGCCGTCGATCAGCTTGGCGCGGCAGGTGGCGCAGACGCCCGCCTTGCAGGCGAACGGGGTTTGTAGCCCGGCGGCGCGCGCGTTTTCGAGGATGCTGCCCTGCGCGCTGTCGAAGGTGATGCGGCGGCGGCGCCCTTCCAGCGTCACCTCGACCTTGCGGCCTTCGGCTTCGCGCTCAAGCTCGCGCTCGACGGCGGCCTGTTCGGCGGTCGGGCGGTCGATCGTGAAGCGCTCGACCTTGATGCGGTCAGCGGGAACGCCTGCGGCGGTGAGCGCGGTTTCCACGGCGTCCATCATTGGCCCCGGACCGCAGATGAACGCTGCATCGACGTCGTCGGCGTCGATGAGGCCGCCGAGAAGTTCGGTGAGCTTCGCCGAATCGAGGCGGCCATTGAAAAGCGCGATGTCCTCGTCGTCTTCGTCTTCAAGGAAGTGGTAGGCTTCGAGCCGGTCGAGGAAGCGGTCCTTGAGCGCGGCGATCTCTTCCAGGAACATGATCTCGTTGCTGGCGCGGTTGCCGTAGAACAGGGTGAAACGGCTCTTCGGCTCTTCGAGAAGCGTGGTTTTGAGGAGCGAGAGCACGGGCGTGATGCCTGATCCGCCTGCGAAGCCCACGTAATGCTTCTGCGCGTTCGCATCGAAATCCCACGAGAAGCTGCCATGCGGCGGCATCACCTCGATCGTGTCGCCCGCGGCGAGCGCGGTGTTCGCCCAGCGTGAGAAGCGGCCGTCGGAGATCGCCTTGATCGCGACGCGAAGCTGGCCCTCGTGCGGCGCGACGCAGAGCGAATAGTTGCGGCGCAGATCCTCGCCATTGATGTCGGCGCGCAGCGTGATGTGCTGGCCGGCGCGGAAGGCGAAGGCGTCGCGTTCGGCTTCAGGCACGTCGAACAGGATCGAGACGGCGCTCGGCGTTTCGCGGCGGACTTCGGCGATTTTCAGCGTGTGGAAATGCGTGGACATTCAGGGCCTCAATGGCATTTGAAACGATCGAAGGGTTCCCGGCAGCTGTCGCACTGCCAGAGCGCCTTGCAGGGGGTGGAACCGAACCGACTGACCTCGTGCGTCTGTTTCGATCCGCAGCGGGGGCAGGTGGCCGGTTGGCTGTTGAGCGCGGTGCTCGCGGGCGGTGGATCGATCCCGTAAGCGCGCAGTTTCTCGCGGCCGTCTTCGGTGATCCACGCCGTCGTCCACGGCGGCGACAGCCGGGTTTCGATGGCGACATCCTGCATCCCCGCCGCGTCCAGCGCCTCGCGCACGGCGAGCTGGATGTAGGCGGTCGCCGGGCAACCCGTGTACGTTGGCGTGATCAGCACGCGCGCCGGTTCGGCATCGGTGAGCACATCGCGCACGATGCCGAGATCGACGAGCGATACCGCCGGAATCTCGGGATCGGGCACGGAGGCAAGCACGGCCATGATGGCGCGCGCGTCGTTCACCAGACGGCTTCCGGGTAGGTGCGCGGAATATGCTGCATCACGGCGAGCATGTGTCCGAGATGTTCCGAATGATGGCCCTTGCGGCCGCCGACGATGGGGCGCGGCAGCTTCATTTCAGGCAGGCCTGCCTCGGCGAGCACCGCCGCGACGCGCGCCTCGAACACCGGACGCAGAGCGGCAGGATCGACCGCGATGCCTTCCGCGACGAGCGCGTCGGTGACGGCATCGGTCTGGAACAGCTCGTCGACGAAGCGCCAGTGCCAGTCGAGGCCATCGATCATGCGCGTCCGGCTCTCTTCGGTGCCGTCGCCGAGACGGATCACCCACTCCGCCGCGAGATCGGCGTGATAAGCGACCTCCTTCACGGCCTTGGCGGCGATTTCAGCAAGGCGCCCGTCCTTCGAAAGCGCGAGCTTGTCGAACAGCGCCTTCTGCCATGTCGAAAACAGGAACTGCCGGGCGATGGTGCGTCCGAAGTCACCGTTCGGCTGCTCGACCATCAGGCAGTTGGTCCATGCGAGCACGTCGCGGTGGAAGGCGAGGCGGTCCGCATCACGGCCCTTGCCTTCGACTTCGCCGGCATAGCCGAGGAACAGTTGCGCCTGCCCGACGAGATCGAGCGCGACGTTGGCGAGCGAAAGATCGACCTCGATGGTCGGCGCATGGCCGCACCATTCGGAAAGCCGCTGCCCGAGCACGAGGCTGTCGTCGCCGAGACGCAGCGCGTATGTGAAAAGCGCGTTTTCCATCACATGTGCTTCACAGCATCGGGGAGTTCGTAAAACGTCGGGTGACGATAAATCTTCGTCTCCGCCGGTTCGAACATCGGCCCGGCCTGTTCGGGGTCAGACGCGGCGATGTCCGACGAGCGCACCACCCATAGGCTGACGCCTTCCATGCGGCGCGTGTAGGTATCCCGCGCGTGGCGGAGCGCGATCGTCGCGTCGGGCGCGTGCACCGAGCCGGCATGGCGGTGCGAAAGCCCGCCGCGTGCACGCACAAACACTTCCCAGAGAGGCCAATCGGTCTTCATGTCTTGTCTTTCCTTCAGGCTGCGGCCTTGATGCGGCGACGGGCTTCATGGGCATCCGCGGCTTCGCGTACCCAGGCGCCGTCGTCCCATGCCTTGCGGCGGGCTTCCATGCGTTCCTTCGCGGTCGGGCCCTCGCCGCGCACGACGGCGTAGAATTCCTCCCAGTCGATCGTGCCGTAATCGTAGTGGCCGCGTTCCTCGTTCCACTTGAGATCGGCGTCCGGCACCTTCATGCCGAGCAGCAGCACCTGCGGCACGGTGGCGTCGATGAACTTCTGGCGCAGCTCGTCGTTCGTCTCGCGCTTGATGCGCCAGCGGATCGACTGCGCGGAGTTCGGCGAATTGTCGTCGGAAGGGCCGAACATCATGATCGCGGGCCACCACCAGCGGTCGATCGCGTCCTGCACCATCGCTTTCTGCTCGTCGGTGCCTGCGGCCATCACGAGGAGGGCGTCATAGCCCTGGCGCTGATGGAAGCTCTCTTCCTTGCACACGCGGACCATGGCGCGCGCGTAGGGACCATAGGACGTCCGCTGCAGCGGCACCTGGTTCATGATCGCGGCGCCGTCCACCAGCCAGCCGATGGCGCCGATGTCGGCCCAAGTCAGCGTCGGGTAGTTGAAGATCGTGGAGTATTTCGCCTTGCCGCTGTGCAGCGCGTCGATCATCTCCTCGCGCGAGGCGCCCAGCGTTTCGGCGGCGGAATAGAGGTAGAGGCCGTGGCCGCCCTCGTCCTGCACCTTCGCGAGCAGGATCGCCTTGCGCTTCAGCGACGGTGCGCGCGTGATCCAGTTGCCTTCGGGGAGCATCCCCACGATCTCGCTGTGCGCGTGCTGCGAAATCTGGCGGATCAGCGTGCGGCGGTACGCCTCCGGCATCCAGTCCTTGGGTTCGATGAAGGCATCGTCGGCGACTCGCGCCTCGAATGCATCGACAAGCTCCTGCGGCTCCCGCGTCGGGGCCTGCTGCGGATCAACCTTCTGAAGTTCAGTGGTATACACGGGGGCGCTCCTTCCTCCCTGCGAGTCCTATAATAAATCGACCGATCGATCAATTATTATTTCTGGTCCGTCAAACGCGCTCGATCAGCAGGGCAATGCCTTGCCCCACGCCGATGCACATCGTGGCGAGGCCGTAGCGCCCGCCGCGATTCCTGAGTTCGATCGCCGCGGTCATCGCGAGCCGCGCGCCCGACATGCCGAGCGGGTGGCCGAGTGCGATGGCGCCGCCATTCGGGTTCACGTGCGCGGCGTCGTCGGGCAGCCCGAGCTGGCGCAGCACGGCAAGGCCCTGCGCGGCGAAGGCTTCGTTCAGCTCGACCACATCGATGTCGCCAATCGACACGCCGGTGCGGGCGAGCAGCTTCTTCGTGGCGGGGGCGGGGCCGATGCCCATGATGCGCGGTGGTACGCCTGCGACGGCACCGCCGACGATGCGCGCGATGGGCGTCAGGCCGTGCCGTACGGCGGCGGCTTCGCTCGCGATCAGCAGCGCGGCAGCGCCGTCGTTGACGCCGCTGGCATTGCCTGCCGTGATCGTGCCGTCCGCCCGCACGATCGGCCGCAGCTTGCCGAGCGTTTCCATGCTCGTCTCACGCGGATGCTCATCGCGGTCGACGACGATGGGATCGCCCTTCTTGCGCGCGATCGTGACCGGCACGATCTCCTGCGCGAAGCGTCCGTTGGCCTGCGCGGCGGCTGCGCGGCGCTGGCTTTCGACCGCGAACCGGTCCTGATCCTCGCGCGAGATGCCGAACTCATCTGCGACGTTCTCGGCCGTCTCGGGCATCGAATCGACGCCGAAGCCCGCCTTCATCGCCGGGTTCACGAAGCGCCAGCCGATCGTGGTGTCGTAAACGGCATTGCTGCGCGAAAACGCGCTGTCCGCCTTCGGCATCACGAAGGGTGCGCGCGTCATGCTTTCAACGCCGCCCGCCACGATGAAATCGGCGTCTCCGCTGCGAATCGCGCGCGCGGCCATCGCCACCGCGTCGAGGCCCGAGCCGCACAGGCGGTTCAGTGTCGTGCCGGGCGCCGTCTCGCCGAGCCCGGCGAGCAGCGCTGCCATGCGCGCGACGTTGCGGTTGTCTTCGCCCGCCTGGTTGGCGCAGCCCATGATGACGTCATCGAGCGCGCCCCAATCGATGCCGGGGTTGCGCGCGGCGAGCGCCCGCAGCGGCACTGCGGCGAGGTCGTCCGGCCGGACCTCGGCGAGCGATCCGCCGTAGCGTCCGATTGCCGTGCGCGCGGCGTCGCAGATGAAAGCGTCGGTCATTCCTGTTCCTCTTCGATCACGGGGCCGCCTATGGTGCGGCTCAGCCCTTGGAATTCAGCGATGATGCGGCCGTCCTCGCCGAAGACGCTGACGGCATAAACCCCTGTGCGGCCCTTCACGGCGCGCTCCTGCGCCTCGGCGACGATTCGCTCGCCCGCGCGCCCTGAATCGATGAAGCTGATGCTGGCGTGTTGCGCAACCGTCTGCACGTTGCGCGAATTGCACGCGTAGGCGAAGGCCGTGTCGGCGAGCAGGAAGATCATGCCGCCGTGCGCCATGCCGAAACCGTTGAGCGTGGCAGGCGACAGCCGCATGGCGACGCGCGCATAGCCTGCGCATGCGGCTTCGATCTCCAGCCCCAGCGCGGGCGTCGTGCCTTCCGTCGACGCCATTGCACGCGCGATACGGAGCGCCGTATCATTGGCGGCGGATGACGCGGAGTCGGCCGGTTTCGGCGTGTCTGATTCGGGCATGGTGACGCAAATAGCCGACGATTTCGCGCTTGCCAATAATTGTTCGACCGTTCATTCTATCATTAACGATTGCGGATGGGGAGGCTTTGCGTGTCTTTCGAAACGATCATTTTCGACATCAGCGAGGGCGTTGCCACGCTGACGCTGAACCGGCCGGACAGGCTCAACAGCTTCACCGTGCAGATGCACGGCGAGGTCTCGCAGGCGCTTGATCGCACGGAGAAGGAGGGCGCACGCGCGCTGCTGCTGACGGGTGCGGGACGCGGTTTCTGCGCGGGGCAGGATCTTTCCGACCGTGCCGTCGCACCGGGAGAAAGCGCCGTCGATCTCGGCGATTCGGTCGAACGCTTCTACAATCCGCTGATCCGCCGTCTGAACACGATTCCGATGCCCGTCATCTGCGCCGTGAACGGTGTCGCGGCGGGTGCGGGCGCCAATATCGCGCTCGCCTGCGATATCGTTCTTGCGGCGAAAAGCGCCAAGTTCATTCAATCGTTTGCCGCCATCGGCCTCATCCCCGACAGCGGCGGCACGTGGGTGCTGCCGCGCCTCATCGGTCAGGCGCGCGCGCTCGGCCTCGCTATCACCGGCGAGCCGCTTTCCGCGGAACGTGCCGAGGAATGGGGCCTCATCTGGAAAAGCATCGACGACGAGGCGCTTGCCGGGGAAGCCCGCGCGCTCGCCGTCCGCCTTGCCGCCGGGCCGACACAGGGGATCGCCGCGACCCGCGCGGCCATTCGCGGTGCGTGGGCGAACACGCTCGACGAGGAACTCGCCAATGAGCGCGACCTGATGCGCCGCCTCGGCTTCTCCGCCGACTACAGGGAAGGCGTCGCCGCCTTCATGGAAAAGCGCAAACCCAAGTTTACCGGCGCCTGAGCCGATTCCTCCCCGCCGATTTTCGGAGCCATTCCCGCATGACCAAGATTCTTGAAAACTACGCCGAGGGCCGCTGGGTAAAGAGTGCGGGCGGGCTTTCGCCCATCCATTCCGCGCTCACCGGCGATGTCGTCGCCGAAACCGGCAGCGACGGCCTCGATTTCGGCGGCATGGCGGACTTCGCGCGGAAGAAAGGCGGCAAGGCGCTGCGCGCGATGACCTTCCACGAGCGCGCGCTGATGCTGAAGGCGCTCGGCCAGGCGATCATGGAGCGCAAGGAAGAGCTCTACGACATGTCGTGGGACACGGGCGCGACGCGCACGGACAGCTGGATCGACATCGAAGGCGGCGCGGGCACGCTCTTCTCCTACGCCTCAAAGGGCCGCCGCGAGCTGCCCAACGACCGCATCCTCCTCGACGGCGACACCGAGGTGCTGGCGCGCGACGGCACCTTCATCGGCCAGCACGTCTACACTTCGATGCAGGGCCTCGCGCTCCACATCAACGCGTTCAACTTCCCCGTGTGGGGGATGCTCGAAAAGCTGGGGCCGACGCTGCTCGCCGGTGTTCCGGCGATCGTGAAGCCCGCGTCTGCGACCGCCTATGTGGCTGAAGCCGCGTTCCGCATCATGATCGAAAGCGGCGTGCTGCCCGAAGGCGCGCTGCAGTTCATCGCCGGGATGCCGGGCGATCTGATCGATCATCTGTCGGGGCAGGATTCGGTGGCGTTCACCGGATCGGCGGCGACTGCGGCGAAGCTGCAGCAGATCCCGGTGATTGCGCGCGAAGCCGTGCGCTTCACGGCAGAGCGCGATTCGCTCAATGCTTCGATCCTTGCGCCCGATGCGGCGCCGGGCACGCCCGAATTCGACCTGTTCGTGAAAGAGGTCGCGCGCGAGATGACTGTGAAGGCGGGGCAGAAGTGCACCGCGATCCGCCGTGCGCTCGTGCCCGCCGCGCTGATCGACGCCGTGCAGGACGCGCTCTCCGCGCGCCTCGCGAAAACGGTTGTCGGCGATCCGCGCAGCGAAGGCGTCACGATGGGCGCGCTCGTCAGCCGCGGCCAGCTTGCGGACGTGCGCGCCAAGATCGCCGAGCTTTCGGCGGTCGCACCGGTCGTTTACGGCGATCCCAATGGAGCGGACGACGGCAAGGGTGCGTTCTTCGCGCCGGTCCTGATGCGCACCGACGATCCGTGGAAGGCGGCGGCGATCCACGAGGTGGAGGCGTTCGGCCCGGTTTCGACGCTGATGCCCTATGCCGATCTCGCCGATGCCGCCGCGCTCGCCAACCACGGCAAGGGCTCGCTCGCGATTTCCGTGTTCACGCACGACGGCGCCACGGCGCGCGAACTCCTGCTGGAATCGGGCGCGTTCCACGGCCGCATGGCCTTCCTCAATCGCGAGTCCGCGAAAACCTCCACAGGCCACGGCTCTCCGCTTCCGGTGCTCGTCCACGGCGGCCCCGGCCGCGCGGGCGGCGGCGAGGAGATGGGCGGCATTCGCGGCGTGAAGCACTATATGCAGCGCACCGCGCTGCAGGGCGATCCGGGGCTGCTTTCAAAGGCGCTCGGCGAATATCTGCCCGGCGCGCCGATGGAAGAGGGGGCGGTGCACCCGTTCCGCCTGCGCCTCGGCGAGCTGGAGCCGGGCTACACGCTGAAGACAGGTTCGCGCACGATCACGCTTGAGGATATCGAGCATTTCGCGGACTTCACCGGCGACAATTTCTACGCGCACATGGACGAAGAGGCTGCAAAGGCGAGCCCCATCTTCGGCGGGCGCGTGGCGCACGGCTATCTGATCCTGTCGTTCGCGGCGGGCCTCTTCGTCGATGCGCCTCCGGGGCCGGTGCTCGCGAACTATGGGCTGGAGCACCTGCGCTTCGTGAAGCCGATGAAGCCGGGCGATTCGATGAAGGTCTCGCTTACCGTGAAATCGAAGTCGCAGCGCTCGCCGGAAATGGGCGAGGTCCGCTGGGCGGTGCGCGTCACCAATCAGGACGACGAGCTCTGCGCGACCTACGACCTGCTCACGATGAACGCCGTATAGGTTTGCAGCCCGGCATCACCGGAAATCGCAACAAACCCTAATCGAGGATCGCCGGAAGGAAATCCGCCGCGCCTGAGAAGCCGAGCCGCTGATAGGCGCGCTGGCGGTAGGTGAGGACGCTGCTCGGGCGGATATCGAGCGCGTCTGCCGTGCGTTCGGCGGTCCAGCCCGCGACGGTGCGCGCGGCGACCTGCCGTTCGCGCAAGGTGAGCACCGGAAAGGCACGGGTGATGCGCGTTTCCAGCCGTTCGACGAGTCGCGCTTCAGGATCGGGTGACGTGATGTTTTGCCGGGCGAGCGCGGTAAGGCCGACGTTCGCGAGCGCGGCGAGCGCGGCGAGCGCGGCGGTACCTTCGCTGTCGCGGCGCCGATAGAAGCTCAGCACGATCGCGCGTCCCGCACCCCGCCAGCCGAAGCAGAGCTTGTCGGCGAAACGCGGCTGTTCGAAGCAGATCGCGCGGTAATCGCGCAGGCCGATTTCGCCCGCCCGCACGCAGGCGACGAAGCCGCGCCCCGCCGCGGTGCGCTGGCGGGCGTGTACGACGGGATCGTGATGATAGAAGCGCTCGGCATAGTGGCGCGCACGCCGATCGTGGTCGCCGCGTTCGCTGATCGAGGAGAGCGCGACCGGGCGTTCGCCGTCGCGGATGTGATAAGCGAAAATCTCGTCGACCCCCGCCACGCTCTGCGCGGCATCCAGCATCAATGTTCCGAACGCTGGCGTGCCTACGGCGTCGACGAGCGCGGCGCCGATATCGGGATCGAGGAGTGGAAGTTCGGCCATCGCCGAGACGCTACCCCGGCTACTGGATGTGCAGCAAGCGCGAGACGAGTTGTGTCCGGCTGCTGACGCCCACCTTGCGGTAGATCGAGCGGAGATGATTTTCGCCAGTGCGCAGCGAGATGCCGAGCTCGTGGCTGAGCGAGGCGTTGCACTTGCCCGATGCGATCTGGCGCGCGATCTCCGTCTCGCGCTCGGTGAGCCCGAACCGGCGGCACGCGTCGCCGATCGCATGGCGCGGGCCGCCGCCGCTGGTGACGACGAGGTGGAAGTTGCGCCCGTCGGCAGTCTTGAAATTGCGCACCTCGATATCGAATGTCCGTACGCCGTTCGCCTTGAAGCTGAACGAAACGCCCGGTGCGCGATCGGCAGCGAGCAACCGCGCCTTGATCTCGCCGAGCACCGACGATCCGCCCGGCGCAGCAACGGTAAGGCCCAGATCTTCCATGCCCTTCGCGTTGCCGTTGCGCACCACGAGATCCTCGTCGAGAATCAGGAAGCCCATTTCGGTCCCGGCCTCGCGCGCGGCGATGGCGATCGTTTCGGAAAGCGCCAGCGCCTCCTTGCAGGCGAGTGCATAGAGCACCGAACGGATCGCCGGCACCAGACGCTGGAACCACGAAAGCTGCTCGGGCAGGAAGGCGATGTCGCCGTGGCGACGATGGAAGCCGACGCAGGCGAGCTGCGTTTCCAGCCCCGTCCGCATCGGCATGGCGACCGCAACGACGTGGCCGATGTCATAAGGGCGGAGGAACGTATCGCGATACTGGGGGTCTTCCTCGAGGTCGCGTTCGAAAGAGCCCGTCAGCAGGCTCGGTGCCGGGCCGCGTTCGTCGTCCAGCCAATCCATCACCGGACGGATCACGGGGTCGAGCGCATAAAGCCCATCGACATAGACATCCACGGACGTGGGCTTGCTGCCCACATAGCTGCGCGCGCCGAAATGCCGATCGCCATAGGGCGAGGAAAAAATCTGCATGAAAACGCCGCTACGCGCGCCCAGGGCATCGACCATCGGTTCGAGCAGGGTTTCGCTGACTGCGTCGGCGGTCTCGCAGGACAGAATCTTCTCGAAGAGTTCCGCCGAGGGATCTCCCCTGAAATTCGCGCTGGGCACCTCCGCCTCCCCTCATGTCTCGGTCCGGCGCTGTTCACGGGCGCACGTGTTATAAATCGACCGATCGTACAATTAATCTACTGCCCCTGCAGCACGCATTCAATCAGAAAACAGGCAACAGGGAAAGTGCCGGATATTCGCGGCTTTCGTGCCACACCCCCCATGAGTGTTTCCCGTTATAGCAGGGGAGCCGCAAGCGGGGCATGAAGCACCCCGAGAAGCAAGATGCCGGCCGCCATGGGGCGTGACCGGCTTTTCGGGGGAGGTACCAGAATCATGAAACGGACCAGCGGCTTCAACACGGGTGCCGGTGTTTTCGCGCTTGCGATCGCGCTTTCCGCAGGCACTGCTGCCGCGCAGGATTCAGCGTCTGCCGCGAACGGCGACACGATCGAGGAAATCGTCGTCACAGCAACGCGCCGCGCTGCAAACGTGCAGGACATCGGCATTGCGGTGACGGCGCACGGCGGCGACCGCCTTCTTGAGCTCGGCCTCCGCGACACCACCGATCTTGCGGCGATGACGCCGGGTCTGCAGTTCGTCTCGCCGGGCGGCCCGCCGGTTGCCGGTCTCATCTCGATCCGCGGCGTGTCGCAGAACGATTTCGCCGGCCACATCGAACCCGCGAACGCCTTCTACATCGACGAAGTCTATCAGCCGTCGAGCGGCACCAGCGTGCAGCAGCTGTTCGACGTGGGCCGCGTCGAGGTCCTGAAAGGCCCGCAGGGCACGCTCTTCGGGCGCAATGCGACGGGCGGTCTTGTCCACATCATCACCAACCAGCCGGGCGACGAGCTCGATGGTTACGTGGACGTCACCTACGGCAGCTACGACCAGCTCCGCTTTGAGGGTGCCGTCGGCGGCCCGATCGCGGAAGGCGTCTCCGCGCGTCTCTCGTTCATGAAGGACAAGCACGACGGCTATGTGAAGAATGCGATCGGCCCCGATCTGCTCGCAGACGACACCATCGCCGGGCGTTTCCAGCTGCGTCTGGAGCCGACCGAGGCGCTCACCATCAACCTCTTTGCCGACTGGTACAAGACACGGCCGGTCGCCACCGGCGGCGCGATGATTACCGGCGCGACGCAGGATGCGGACGGTCTCGGCGTGCCGCTGCCGGCGGGTTCGCCCACGGGCTTCGGCTATGCCGACGCTGACGGCGACCCCTACACGGGCGCCTTCAATTTCCCGGGCAATTTCGCGCGCGAGACGTGGACGATCGGCGGCAAGATCAATTACGATCTCGGCGGCGGTTATTCGCTCGCAACCGTAACGAGCTATCAGAAGCTCGACAGCACCTACGCGGCCGACAATGATTTCTCGCCGGTCGATATCGGCGTGTTCGAACAGGATGCGAAGGCGAAGCACTTCACGCAGGAAATCCGCCTGATCGAGGATGACGGCGCGTTTCGCTGGACCGCGGGTCTTTATTACCTCAACATCAACGGCGACTATTTCCAGGGCTTCAATCTTTCGGGCTTCGCCACCTATCCGCGCGCGGATTACCGGGTCGATACCATGTCCTACTCGGGCTTCGCGCAGGCGGAATACGATCTTTCCGACCAGCTCAAGCTGTCGGCGGGCATCCGCGTAACGCGCGACGAGAAGGACTATTACTACTCCGAAGTCTGCGACGGCCCGCTCTGCCCGTTGTTCATTGCACCGGGGTCGCTCGCGGCGAATGGCGTCACCACGGACAAGCACGGCGAAACGGGCGTCTCCGGCCGCCTTGCGCTCGATTGGAAGCCGAACGATGCGACGCTGCTCTATGCAAGCATCAACCGCGGCTACAAGGCGTTCAACTACAACGCCGGCTTCGTGGGTCAGGCGCCGCTTTCGGGTTTCCGCTTCAAGGGCGAAGACCTGATGGCCTATGAAATCGGTGGCAAGTTCGAATTCCTCGATCGCCGTGTGCGCTTCAATGCCGCGACGTTCTACTACGATTATTCGGACTATCAGGCGTTCGACCAGCGCGGCTTCAACTTCACGCTGTTCAACACCGGTGCCGAGATTTACGGCGCGGATTTCGAGCTTTCGGTGCACCCGGGCATGGGCTTCCGCTTCGATGCGGGCCTCGCGCTCCTGCACACGAACGTCGAGGATATTCCGATCGGAACGCGTCTTGTCGACCGCAAGGCGCCGCAGTCGCCGGGCCACACGATCAACCTCGCCGCGACGAAGGATTTCGATCTCGGCTTTGGCGAGCTGAGCACGACGTTCAACGCCGTCTACACCGCGGACTTCTACTCGCAGCTCACCAACGCGGCGGTCACGAAGGTTCCGGGTGGCTGGCTCGCCAACGCGCGCATCTCGCTGAAGACGATGGAGAACAAGCTCGAACTGTCGGTGTTCGCGAATAACGTGTTCGACAAGGCCCGCAAGGTCTTCTCGTTCGACGTCTCCGCCCCGCCGCTCGGCGGTGCCTACGACACCTACACGCAGCCGCGCTGGTTCGGTGCGCAGGTGCGGTACAACTTCTAGTTTGATACGAAAACGGCCGGAGGCAGGGCGCTGCCTCCGGCCGATACCGGCGACCCGAAGGGGATCGTCAGAAACGCGCGGTGAGTTGCAGCCCCCATTCGCGGGGACGGCCGACCACCATGTTCTGCACACCGAACGCGGGCACGAATTCGGCGGCGGTGAAATAGTCTTCCTTCGTCAGGTTCTTGCCGAAAAGAGCGACCTCGAACGCCTCGCTCGATGACGTCCAGGCGAGACGTGCATCAACAAGCGTATAGGCCGGCTGCACGATCGAGAGCGAATTCGCCGGGTCGTGATACGTCTTGCTGCGGTGGCTGAGATCGCCGCGCACCGTGAGCCCGCCCATCGTTCCCGGCAGATCGAAACGATACTGCGCGCCGAGCGCGAGCGTCCATGCGGGCGCCTTCGGCAATTTGTTGGAGATCGGATAGCCTGTGCCCGCCGCGAGCGACTGATATTCGTTGTGCAGGTAGCCGATGCTTGCGTTGAGATCGAGGCCGGGAACCGGCGCGGCAAGGATCTCCGCCTCGAACCCGTAGAGATCGACGCTGCCCGCATTGTCGACCGTCAGAATGAGACCGCCCGTCGTCGGTGAGACGCTGTTGGTCTGCAGCTGCAGATCCTTGTACTGGCTGTAGAAGCCGGCAAGGTTGAAGGTCATCAGCCCATCCAGCAGACGCGACTTCACGCCGGCCTCATACGCGGTCAGCTTTTCAGGATCGTAAGACTTGAACTCCTCGGGCGTCAGCGGTCGCGGGTTCCAGCCGCCGCTCTTGAAGCCCTTCGACCACGACGCATAGAGCAGCACGTCGTCGCTCGCGCGGTAATCGATGCCGATCTTCGGCGTGAAGTTCTTCCACGTGCGCTCGTCATGTGTCGGCGGTGTCGCGATGCGGCCCGAATTCGGATAGATCGAATCGATGAAGTAGCGTTTGCGTTCCCAGCTGTAGCGCCCGCCGAGCGTCAGCGTCAGCGCAGGCACCACCTCGTAGCTCGCCTGACCGAACACCGCCCAGTTGTTGGTGGTGAGCGCGGTCTGCGGCCGCACGTCGAGATCGAGCAGGGCGTTGAACGGATTGCCCGCGCCGCCCGCACACGGCAGGCCCGCAACCGGCGGCGGGCAGGGCACGCCGGGAACCAGCGGAATCAGCGCATCGGGCAGCAGTTCGAGCGCATCATAGAGCCCTGACGCGAGCAGCGTCTGGTTCACGTCATGCGCGCGTTCGCGGAAATAATAGCCGCCGACCAACCAGTTGAGGCGCTTGTCATCGGTCGCGCCGCTCAGCTGCAATTCCTGGCTGAACTGGTTCTCGCTCTGCACCTCGTCGGTGTGGATGATCGGGAACGGCGACTGGTCCATGTCGACCTGGATTTCCGCATCCATCTCGCGGTAGCCGGTGATCGACTTCACGGTGAGCGCCGGGCTCGCCTCCCAAGCGATGGTGAGGTTCGTGCCCCACACGTCCGCCTTGTCGCGCGTCGGCCCCGTACCGTTGCTGACGCGCCGGTCGGACGATACCCAGCGGTCGTCGAACAACGAACCTGCCGGGAGACCGTCGCGTGCGGCAACGAGCGGCGCGGCGATGGCATTGTAGAGATCGTAAAGACCGCCCGGGAACGAGAACGTGTCCGAAAGGCGCTGCGGCGATCCGTTCTGGCGGATGCGCGAGGCATCGAACGACAGGTCGACGGTCCAGTCCTCGGACGGATTCCACGCGATCGCGAAGCGGCCCGCATCGACATTGATGTCGCCAAGGTCGGTGCCGTCCGGGCGGATCACGTAGCCGTCCTGGTTCTTGCTCGCGGCGGCGATCTTGATCGCAAGCACATCGGGGATCAGCGGCACCGAGATGCGGCCTTCCACATCGATGCGGTCGCGCGCGCCCACTGTCGTGCGGACCTGCCCGGAAAGTTCGTTGCCGGGCCGCGAGGAGATGATGTTGATCGCGCCGCCAATGGTGTTCTTGCCATAGAGCGTGCCCTGCGGCCCGCGCAGCACCTCGATGCGCTCGATGTCGGAAAGGTCCATCATCGCGCCGATCGAGCGCGCGATATAGACGCCGTCGACGTAGACGCCGACGCCGGGATCGGTCGGGAAGATGAAGTCGTTCTGGCCGACGCCGCGAATGAAGATCGCCGCGTTGGTGCTGCCGCCGTCACCCTTGCCCGAATTGATTTCGACGTTCGGCACATAGGCCGCGACATTGCCGATGTTGGTGACGTCGCGCGCGTTCATCTGCGCCGCGCCGAAGGCGGAAACGGAAAGCGGCGTATCCTGCAGGCTCTGCTCGCGCTTCTGCGCGGTGACGATGATCTCGGCGATGCCGGTTTCATCGGTGTCCTGCGCGGCGGCCGGCAGGGCAGCGAAGCCTGCGACGAACGCCGAAATGGAAATGCCGGTCCTGATGGCACCGGCAACAGTCCTAACCATGATGTGATCCTCCCTTTTCTGATGTTGCCTGCTTCACCGGGAAAGAACCGCCACGGTGCAGGATTTCGTGTCGCCGGCGAGGTCGCCGCCCATACATTGGGCGAGGCCGACCTTCGCGCCGTCCACCTGGCGCGCGCCCGCAGTGCCGCGCAGCTGTGCGGCGATTTCGGCGATCTGGGCGACGCCTGTCGCCGCGACCGGATGGCCGCGGCTCAGAAGCCCGCCGGAGACGTTGACGGGAATGCGGCCGCCGAGCGCGGTCGCACCGCTCGCCGCAAGCGGTCCGCCTTCGCCGGGCGCGCACAGGCCAAGCGCTTCGCAGTGCAGGATCTCGGCGATCGAAAAGGCGTCGTGGCACTCGACGAGATCGAGATCGTCGGGACCGATGCCGGCGCGCGCATAGGCGGCGGCGGCGGTTTCGCTGTCCGTGTCCCACCGCGCGAGATCGACCGGGTTCTCGTAGCCGCCGCTTGCGAGAACGATGCTGTCGATACGAACGCCCGCACCCAGTTCGCGCGCCAGGCGATCGGAACCTATGACGATCGCGGAGGCGCCGTCCGCGATCGGGCAGCATTCGGAGCGTGTGAGCGGATCGGCGACTGCCGGACCGGCCAGAACATCGGCCACGGTTTCGGCGCGCTGAAACAATGCATTCGGATTGAGCGCGCCATGGCGGCGGCTTTTTTCGACGACCGCCGCCATCTGTTCGCGCGTGGTGCCGAATTCATGCATGTGCCGCTGCGCACGCAGTGCAAAGCTCGCGGGCGTGACGAGGCCGAGCAGCGTATCGATCTCGGTGCGCCCGGAATTGATGAGGCCGAGCGAGGGCACGCACATGCGCTCGACGCCGAGCACGAGCGCCGCCTCCATCTGCCCGGCGCGCACGGCGTTCCAGGCGAGCCACAGCGCGCTCGATCCCGATGTGCATGCGTTCTCGACATTCACGATCGGCAGGCGGCGCAGGCCGACGTCGCGCAGCAGTGTCTGGCCGATCGTCGTGTCGCCGAACAGCATCCCGCCGAGCGCGTTCGCGACAAACGCCCCTTCCACGCGCGCGGGCACGAGACCGGCGTCGGAAAGCGCCAGGCGTGCCGCCTGGACACCGAGTGAAACGATCGTTCGTTCTAGTTTCTGCGTGAAGCGTGTCGTGCCGACACCGAGGATCGCGACCATGCGGGGATCAGTCTTTCAGTGCAGGCGTGAAATAGGGGCGGATGCAGGGTTCGCCGCCGAGCCCGACGCCGAGCGCGCCGCTTCTCAGATCGAGTGGCATACCGATACGGAAATCCTCCGTGTGCGCGGGATCGAGCAGCATGAAGATACGCAGCGGGTGCGCATCGAGATCGACGTAGCCGACAGCATAGGGCGCGGGCAGGCCGAACGGCGGCTTGGTGCGGATCACCGTGGCGCTGTAGAGCGTGCCGCTGCCGCCGAGGCTCACGGTTTCGGTTTCGGTCATGTCATCCGGGCAGTGCGTGCGTGCCGGAAAATGCTGCGCGCCGCACGCGGTGCAGAGGCTGCCGACGAGTTCGGTAATCGTGCCGTCGCCCGTAAAGATCCCCTCGGCGAAGGGCGGGAGCGTGTCGCCGCTCATGCCGCCGCATCCTTCAGCAGCGCATGCCACGCGGGGTCTGCCTCACGGTCGTAGGTGTCGGCGGTGACGCCCTCGGCGCGCAGCGCGTATTTCTGCACGCGTTCGGTCGGCGTCTTGGGCAGGCTCGCGAGGATACGCACGTAGCGGGGCACCATGAAGCGCGCCATCTGGCGCAGGCAGTGCCGCATCAGTGCGATGGGTTCGAGGGTCTCGCCGGGACGCAGCGTCAGGCAGATCATTACCTCGTCCTCGCCGAGTTCGGAAGCGACGGCGACGGCGGCGGATTCGAGCACGGCGGGATGCGCGTTGACGCCGCGCTCCACCTCGTAGCTCGAAATATTCTCGCCGCGCCGGCGCAGTGCGTCCTTCTTGCGGTCGACGAAATAATAATAGCCGTCTGCGTCGCGCTTCAGATAGTCGCCGGTGTGGAACCAGAGATCGCGCCACGCCTCCACGGTCTTTTCCGGCATCCGGTAATATTCCAGCATCATGCTGTTCATCATCTTCGGCCGGATCAGCAATTCGCCGGGCGTATCGTCGGGCACGTCGGCGCCGTCGTCGTCCACCAGCCGCACCTCATATTGCGGCAGCGGCTGGCCGCAGCATCCGGGGTGGCGGTGATCGATGCTGTTGTTGAGCGGAATCCCGATCTCGCTCATGCCGTAGCCTTCGACGAGGCGGACGCCGAAACGCTGCTCAAACGCCTCGAACAGATCCTTAGGCGCGCCCGCACCCATCATCAGGCGAAGGCTATTGGCTGCATCGTCTGGCGAGGGCGGGGCCTTCCAGAGGATCGGCAGGATACCGCCGATGTAGTTGAACGCAGTGCAGCCGTGCGCGCGCACTTCGTCCCAGAATGCCGAAGCTGAAAAGCGCCGCGCGAGCACCACGCGCGCGCCCGAAAGCAGCGCCGGGATCGTGGAGAGGAACTGCGCGTTGCCGTGAAACAGCGGCAGCGCGTTGTAGAGGCAATCCTCGGGCGTGTAGCGGCAAGCGTCTGCGATGATCGCGGCCTGCATCAGCACGTAGTTCTGCGGCAGCACCGCGCCCTTGGAGGGGCCGGTGGTGCCGGAGGTGAACATCACTGCGACAGGATCGGCGGGGCCGATCATCGGCGCATCGCCAAGCGGCGCGGCGCTTTCCAGCGTGCGGAAATCGACAACCTGCTGCGGAATACCGCCCGGCTCCGTACCATCGAGCAGCGCCACGGTGCGCAGCTTCGGCAGATCACCGGCGACGTCCTGAAGGCGATCCTGAAACGCGCCTTCCAGGATCAGCAGCGAACACTCCGCCTGATCGAGCATGTAGTGGAGGAGCGTGCCCCGATGCGCGGTATTGATCGGCACCTCGATCGCGCCGAGCTGCGACAGCGCGAACCAGCAGAGCAGGAATTCCGGGCGGTTCCCCATCATGATCGCGACCTTGTCGCCGCGCCCGACGCCGAGCGCGGCAAGTCCGCCTGCAATGCGTGTGGCCGCTTCATGCAGCGCGCCGAATGTGAAGTCCTGACCTTCGAAATGCAGGAACAGGTCGTCCGGCCGTTCGGCGGCGCGCTGTTTCAGCAGGCCGTGAACGGTCCGTTCGGCAACGTTCGCGAGCATGTCCATCTCAAGCGGCGCGAAGCTGTACGACCGGCTGCATCCCGTCGCGCGGGTTCGGCCAGGTGCCGTAGTAGCGCAGCGCATCTTCCGGTGGTGACAGTTTCGACCAGCCCTTCACGAATTCGCCGTAGGGTTTTGCCCGCGCGAGCCGCTTCGCCCGCGCAGCCTTGCGAAGTGCCTCGGTGCCTTCGGCATCGAAGCGCAGGGTCTCGGGGTCGTAGGCGACCTTGTAGATGTTCGCCGCTGCCCAGTGCGACACGCGGTTGTTGCGCAGGTCGGTGAGCACGCTCACGGGGTCGCGCTCGAGCGGATCGCCGTAGCCGCCGCCGCCACCGACCGCGACATAGTAAGTGTCGCCGTCGTTGAACGGCCGCACCACCATATTGACGTCGAGCGTTTCCTTGATGCCTGCCTCGGGATTGTCCGCCGCGAACACCTCGGAAAGGTCGTGCGGCAGCGGCGTGTGGCCGTCGGCGAGCAGCGCCTTGATGTTGCTGTCGTGCACGGTCTGCACGAACACCGGCGGCACGGCATAGCCACCGAACAGGCCGAGCGTCGTCGGGAAGCGCGAGCCGCCGCCCATCGAGCCGAGCATGAAGCGGTTGGTATCGTGGACGATGAGACCGAAGCCGACGCCGCAGCCACCGCGCTGCTTGCCGTGCCCGTAGCTGTTATTGAAGAGATTACGGAACGTATAGAGGAACGGCCGGTCGCTTTCGGTCGCCTCGACGTCCGAGCAGTCGCTCATCGTCGCGAAGAACGCGCCCGCCGCCTCCACCCCGTCCATGTCGGGCCGCGCGCCGCAGCCGGTGGCGTTGATCTCGGGCGTGATGTCCGCGATGCCTTCGCCGAACTGGTTGATGCCGCCGAAGGTCGGGATCGCGAAACCCGAGAACCACGCCGCAACCGCGCGCGAGGAATCGTAGCTGTAGGTCATCCGCGCGCCGGTCAGGAAGATGCCCTGCGTGAAGCAGGTCTGCACCAGCGGCGCGAGCGAGGTGGACGCGTCGCCCTTGGCGTTCACCATCGCATCCTCCGGGAAGCGCCAGTCGATCGCTTCCAGAAGGCCGTTGTTCGCGGGCAGATCATGGAACAGCCAGCCGCAGTAATAGACGCACGACAGGCCGAGGATGCCCTGGAAGAAGCTGTTGATCGGGCGTCCTTCCACCAGCGGCGAGGTGTTCTCGAAATCCATGATGATGCGGTCGCCCTGCTTGATCATGGTGAGATTGATCTTGGTGAGCCCGGATTCGGTGCCCACCGTGTCGAGGAAGCGCGGCTGCCGGTAGATACCGTCGTTGAGTTCGGCGACGCGTCGCTTCGCGGCCTCGCCCGTTTGCGTCAGGATACGGCGCAGGCCGCCGATGAAGAACTCCGGCCCCTTCTCCTCGATCACCTCGAGCACGCGGCGCTGCGCGATGCGCGCTGCGGCAAGGCGTGCCTTGATGTCGAGGATCATGGTACGCGGGTCGCGCGTCATCGCGGCCAGCATGTTGAGGATGTCCTCGCGCAGCTGGTAGTTCTCGCCGATCTTGATCGGCGGGACGAGCAGACCTTCGTCGTACTTGGTCTTCGCGGTGTTGCAGGTGCCGCCGGGCTCGGTGCCGCCCGCCTCGCCCGTGTGCACGGCGGCGGCGATGAAGCACATCAGCTCGCCCTTGTAGAACACGGGCACGGCAAGCCCCATGTCGGCGTTGTGCACGCCCGCGTAGAACGGGTCGTTGTAGAAGAAGCTGTCACCGTCCTTCACGCCCACCGAAGGTTCGTCGACCCAGTGCTTCACCACATATTTCAGCGGCAGCTGGCCGAGCACGGCGTGGTGATAGATGCCCGTCGCGCAGACGCTGAGATCGCCCTGCCGCGTGAAGATGCCGAAGGCGACATCACCCCAGCGCATCGCGGTGGAGGCGCCGAGTTTCATCGTCGTCTCTTTGCCCTCAAGCGCGATCATGTGCATCTTGTGCTTGAAGATGTCGAACTCCACCGGGTCGATCCCCGCCTGCGCGGCGATCTCGGCTTCGGTCATCGGTTCGGGGCGCAGGCGCTGGACCACTTCGTGGTCGCGGGCGTAGGCAATGCCGGTCATGTTCTTGTCTCCCTCAGGCGCTGCGTTCGAGGACGCCGTTTCGCCAGGCGTCGATGTGGAAGGTCCAGCCCGGCGCGACCACATGGGTGGTGTCCGGGCTTTCGATGACGGCGGGGCCGGCGAGGCGGTTGCCCGGCTTCAGGCGGCGCGCGTCGTAGATCGGCGTATCGACGAAGCCGTCCGCCGGATCCCAGTAGACAGGGCGCGTTTCGGTCTTGGCGTTCGCATCAGGTTCGGGCGCGGCAAGCGTTTCCGCCGGCAGCGCGAACGGGTCCTGCGCGACGGACGCGGTAAGGAAGAAGCTCTCCACGTTGATGCCGCCCGCCGGGAAGGTCGCCTCGGGCGAATAGACCTCGCCGTAGCGTGCGGTGAAGGCATCGCAGAGCGCCTTCACATCGTCCGTGCCGTCCAGCCGCAGCTTCGGCGCGGTGACACGCGTCATATTGTACTGGCTACCATAGCGCATATCGAGTTCGAGCCGGAACGCCATGTCGCGCTCGTTGAAGCCTTCCAGCTTCAGGTCGCGCGTCGCGAGATCGACGAGTTCGGTGACGAGATCGTTGAACGGCGCGAGATCGGAAAGATATGCCTGCTCCGACCAGTTGAAGAGTTTCAGCGAGCGTGAGCGCTCCCACACTTCCTTGATCGCCATCGTCGAGGCGCCGAACGCGCCAAACACCGAGGATTGCAGCGGCACGACGATCTTGCGGACGCCGATGAACGGCGCGAAGCCCACCGCGTGCGCGCCGCCCGCGCCGCCGCACGCGTAGAGCACGAAGGTGCGCGGGTCGTGGCCCTTCAGCGCGACCTCGTTGAACACCTCCTGCCCCATGCGCGCGTCGATCATGCGGCGGATACGCCACGCGGCTTCCTCCACCGGAATGCCGAGCGGCTGCGCGATCTTCTCGCCGATCGCCTTCTTCGCGAGATCGATGTCGAGCAGCATCTCGCCGCCGAGATAATTCTCCGCATTGTAGAGGCCGAGCACGAGATCGGCATCCGTCACGGTCGGCTCCTTGCCGCCCTTGTCGTAGCAGGCCGGCCCCGGCATCGATCCGGCCGACTGCGGCCCGACTTCGAGCGTGTCGCCGAGTGTCGTGTTGATCCACGCGATCGAGCCGCCGCCCGCGCCGATCGACTTCACCTCGATCGCCGGGATGTTGGTGCGCCAGCGGTCGATCACCGGGATGAAATCGTGTGCCTTGATCGCGCCGCCCTCGATGAGGCCGATGTCGAACGAGGTGCCGCCCATGTCGGTGAACACGATGTTGCCGTCCGCCGACAGCCCGCCGAGCGCGGCCGCGCCGTGCAGCCCCGCGACCGGCCCGGCGTTGTGCGTGAGGACGGCGCGCGTGCGCGAGGCTTTCTTGGTGCCGCCGGTGTTGTGGACGAGCGTCAGCGGCTTTTTATAGCCGCCGTCGCGCAGTTCGTTGCCGAGCTTGTTGAGTTCGTCAGCCATCAGGCCGTGGATGTAGGCGTTGACGACTGCGGTCATCGTGCGCGTGTATTCGCCTGCCTTGGGGGAGATTTCCGACGACAGGATCACCGGCATCGAGCCGAGATAATCTTCGGGATACTCCTCTTCGATCACCTGTTTGATGAACTGCTCGTGCTCGGGGTTCACGAACGACCAGAGCAGCGACACGACGAAGCCCTGCGCGCCGCGATCAACGAGCGCCTGCAGCTTTTCGAGAACCTCCTCGCGCGAAAGTGGCGCGATGATCTTGCCCGCATAATCGATGCGCTCGCGCACCCCGACGACCATGTCCGGGCTGATCAGCGGCACCGGCTTTTCGATGCGCGCGAGGTCGCGGCCCTGCTGCCAGCCGAGCCCATCCGCCCAGCTACGGCCGCGGCCGATGAAGATCGTGTCCTCGAAGCCTGCCGTGGTGATGAGCCCGAGCTTGGGGCCGGTGCGCTCGATCAGCGCGTTCGTGCCCACCGTCGTCGAATAGCGCACGCTCGAAAGGCCGCCGAGGAACTCCGGAAGCTTCAGCTTCAGCCCCTTGGCGAGCAGGCCCATGCCGCGCATGAAGCCGACCGAAAGATCGTAGTGCGTCGTTGGCGTTTTCGCCGTGTGGAAGCCGCCGCCCTCGTGGGCGCAATAGAAATCGGTGAACGTGCCGCCGACATCGATGCCTACCGTGTAACTCATCGAAACGCCCTCGTCCTCAAGGTTGGCGGGCGCCGCTGAAGGCGCCCATGAATGCGTGCATGGTCTCGACCGGCAGCGGATCGGGTCCGCCGCCGAGCGTCGTGATGATGAGCGGGCGCGTTGCCGCGAGGGCCGCTGCGTCCGCAGTCGTGTCGTCCACGGAAAGCGCGATCCCGATGGCGGGGCCTTCCGCAGCAATTCGGTCCAGAAGGTCGGCGTCCACCGTTCCAGCGGCGATCACTGCATCGGGCTTCAGCCGCAATGCAGTGTCGGCAGCGTCTTCGTCCGGGATCGCCATGATGATGCCGAGCGGCACGTCGAAATAAGAGGTGACGTTGCGCAGCGTGTTGAACAGCTTGCGCGCGCTCATCCCCGCAAGGTCCGATGCGGCGACCCCGCTTTCATCGAACAGCAGCAGCGCGGGACGCGCCTCGCCGATCGCCTCGACGATGGCGGTCAGCACGTCCTTCGCCGTGTCGGCGTCGCTCGCAGCGGCAAGCGTCACCGGGCCGGGCAGAACAGGGACCACCGGGCGCCCACCTTCGGCGGCAAGACGGCGCACCGCTTCCACCGCGCTTTCGCTGTCCGCTGCATCGATCTCGATGACGATGGCGTCACTCCCGAACAGTGCGGCGATGCGCTTCGCCGCCTGCACGATCTGGCCAGCGTCGGCGGCAAACGCGCTCCACGGCTGGCCGCACACGGGTGCGGCCGCCGCCGACAGGCGCGGCAAAACCGCCGCGCCCGCGTCGCCGCCGAGAACAGAGGCCAGCCGGTTCGTCATGCGGCCGCGCCGTGGCGCCGCTTCAGCGCCGCGATGTCGAGTTCGATCTCGTGCGTGATCGGGTGGCCCGGCGGCAGATATTCGTTCTCCAGCATCGTCGCGCAGCCGGGGCAGTAGAATTCCACGAGCCGGCAATATTGGCTGTCCGGCGTGAAGCTGTAATTGCCTTCGGCGACGAGCGGCGGATGCACCTCCTCGAGCGGCTGCTCGGCAACGAGGCAGCCTTCCTTGTAATTCCCGTGCGCGGAGCCGAGGTCGTGGCCGCAGCGGTTGCAACACCATGTTTCCGCTTGCAGGTCGATGTCGAGATACTCGGTGATGCGGACTTTGCTCATCGCTTATTTCCGTTCGAGAAGCGCGTTGTCGTAGGCGTCGATGGCGAGGCTCCAGCCTTCGGGCACAAGGATCGTCGTCTGGTTGGATTCGACGATCGCCGGGCCGGAAAGCGCGTGGCCGGGGCCCATGCGCGCGCGGTCGTACACCGGTGTCTGGGTGCGCTCCGGTCCGCCGAACCACACCTGCCGGTCGGCAAGACGGGCAGCCGCGAGATCGGATGCTGCCGTCTGGCCCTGCCGCCATTCGAAATGCGGTACGCGTGCGGACGCGCTGTAGGCGATGCTGGCGAGGCGCAGCGGACCTGCCGTGCCCAGTGCTTCACGCGCGGCGACGAGCGCTGCGGCGGCGGCATCGGCGTCGGAAATCGCGGCGGTTTCGGCGCCCACGAGGATTTCGGGCTCGCCGCCCGCGCCGGTCCAGAACAGCTGCAGCCGCGCCTCGGCGTCCGCCGGATCGAAGCCCTCGCCCCGCATGTCGCGGGCAGCTTCGGTCGCCATCTCCGCGACGAGCGCGCCGGCGGAGAGCAGGTCGGTTGCGCTTTCGACGAGAATGTCGGCGCGGCGGTAATAGATGTGGCCCACGTCCATCAGTGAGGAGCCGAATGCCGAGGAGACGGCGGAGAAGGGCGTGATGACGACGCGGCCGATGCCTGCGTTCGCCGCAATGTCCGCAGCGTGGATCGCGCCCGCGCCGCCGTAGGCGATCACGGGAAGACCGCTCGGACGCCCGAGCCGCTCGGCGACCGCGCCGACCGCCTTGCCCATCGCGGCTTCCACGTTGCGGCGGATGGCGAGCGCGGCGTCTTCGATGCTGAGCCCCAGCGGCTGCGCGACGGCAGCGTCGATCGCGGCGCGCGCTTTACCCAAGTCGAGCGTCATGCCGCCGCCGAGGAAGCGCGCGGGATCGAGGATGCCGAGCACGAGGTTTGCGTCCGTCACCGTCGCTTTCGTGCCGCCGAGCCCGAAGCAGGCCGGGCCGGGAAGCGCGCCCGCGGATTGCGGCCCCACCCTAAGCACGCCGCCTTCGACTTCGGCGATCGATCCGCCGCCCGCACCGAGCGCGTCGATCGCCATCATCGGCAGGTTGCACGCGAAGCCTTCAACCTCGGGCTGCAGCGCGTAGCTCGCCTGTCCGCCCTCCACATAGGAAATGTCGAATGAGGTGCCGCCCATGTCGGTCGCGATCAGCGTGTCGGCGCCGTAGAGCGCGCCGATCGCGCGCGCGCCATAAAGACCGCCCGTGGGCCCGCTGTTGTAGGTGTTGATCGCGCGCGTTTTCGCAACGCGGGCCACCGCGCCATTGTTGTGGCCGATGAACAGCGTACCGCGATAGCCGCGCAGGCGCAGTTCCTCGCCCGCCTTGTAGAGCAGCCGCGCGAGCTTGCCGTGAATGTAGGCGTTGAGCACGGCGGCGTTGATGCGCTCGCGCGTGCCCGGCCGCGCCGAAATGTCCGAAGCGAGGAAGGTGGGTACCGAGCCGAGATAGTCGCGCGGATACTCGGCCTTGATGACGGCGCGCACGCGGCGCTCGTTCGCCGGGTTGAGATCGGAGTTCGCAAGTGCGACGACGATGCCGCGTGCGCCCCGGTCGATCAGCGTCTGCGCCGCATCGAGAATGGCGGCGGCGTCCGGCGACGCCGTCATGGTGCCGTCGCCTGCGACGCCTTCGGCGATCCCGATCACCATGTCCGGCGCAACGAGCGGCGACTTGCCTTCCTCGTCATGCGTCGGTGCCAGCGCTTCCGAGCCCGCTGTCACGATCAGCCCGATCTTCGATCCGTTGCGCTGGATGATCGTGTTCGTGCCGATGGTGTTCGAAAAACGGATGATGTTCGTCTCGTTCAGGAAATCCTCGACGCTGCAGTCGAATGCGCCCGCGCCTGCGCTGATGCAGTCGAGGAAGCAGGCGGTGAGGTCGTGCGGCGTCGTCGGCACTTTCACGGTG
This sequence comes from uncultured Sphingosinicella sp., assembly GCF_963974575.1. Taxonomy (NCBI): domain Bacteria; kingdom Pseudomonadati; phylum Pseudomonadota; class Alphaproteobacteria; order Sphingomonadales; family Sphingosinicellaceae; genus Sphingosinicella; species uncultured Sphingosinicella sp. The sequence goes on from NZ_CAXBBQ010000001.1 coordinate 469,300, forward strand.
CGCACGTCGCCGCCCCGCACGATGAAGCCGTCGGTGAAGGTGCCGCCGGTGTCGATGTCGATGGTGATGCCCATGAGGTCTTCGTTTTCCTGTTTCGTTATGAACCGGTGGCGCCGCGCAGAATGAAGGCGAGCACCTGGTCGACGGTCTGTTCGCGCTTCGCCTGGCCGGCGGAGGGTTTCGACCAGCGCAGATACCAGTTGATGACGCCGAGCATGTTGAAAGCGGTGACGCGCACGTCGCCGTCCGCGAGGAGGCCGGCGGCGCGCAGGGTTTCGAGTTCGGCGACGTAGATGGTCAGGATTTCGCGCTGGATGCGCTTGTTCGCCTTGTTGCCGCTCGCCGAGAGGCGTTCCTCGTCGATGAAGAAGATGCGCGATTCCCGTCGGTATTGTTCCGAGACGTCCAGATGTTCGCGCACCAGCGCGGCGATGCGCGCGCGCGGCTCCGAAACGTCTTCGAGCGCGCCGCGCAGGCGGGCGGGAAGCGCCTTCACCGAGCGTTCGAGGATGGCGAGCCAGAGCGCCTCCTTGTTCTCGAAATAATGATAGACGTTCGAAACGCTGCGTCCCACCGCGTCCGCGATGTCGCGGATCGAGGTTCCCGCGAAGCCGTTGCGGGCGAACAGCTCCACCGCGACCTCCACGAGCTCCTCGCGGCCTCGCACCTCACGGGCGGCAGGCGAATTCTTCAGGCTGACGACGCGCGCCATACACTCTCCCCAGATTTTCCGTCCGCCGAATCGCGGATCTTGTCTGTTCTATCACGGCTTCGAATCAAGCCGACTAGAACGATCGTTCTATAATTGACTGATCGGTCTGGGATTTGTCAAGAGACGAGTTTGTGGCACAGTATTTTTCTATATCTTTATGTTTTATATGAATAAAAAATTCTGTTGAGCAAGATGTCCCGCCAAGGCATATTCTCGTTCTTGAAAAGATCGACCGATCGGTCTGTTTATAATTTTCATTTCGAGGGGGAGTTGAAAGCATGGACGGCGCCTATTCGCGGCTGATCCCCATCGGTGCCGAGCGTATGCATGTGCGCATCTGGGATGCGGACGGTCCCACGGTGATGATCGCGCACGGCGTCACGGGCACCAGCGCCGATCATACGCCGCTGGCCCGCAATCTGAGGGCACTGGGTTTCCGCGTGATCGCGCCCGATGCGCCGGGCTGCGGGCGGTCCGATCCGTCGCCCGATCCCGAAAACGGCTACGGCCTCGGCGCGATGGCGGTCACCGTGCGCCGTTTCCTCGATGTCGTCGCCGACGGCCCCGTGCACTGGGTGGGCGCCTCCAAGGGCGGGGCGCTCGGCATCCGCATCGCCGGGGAAACGCCGGAGCGCATCGCCAGCCTCGTGCTCTACGATGTCGGCACCACGCTTCCCGATGCGATGCGCAGCGTGCTCGGCGAGCGCCTCGGCGGCCCGCCGCGCTTTCCCGACATGGGCGCGTTCCGCGAACACGTCGGCCGCTTCTTCGAGCGCGCCGGCGCCAGCCTCTCATCCGATCGCCTCGACGAGATCACCATCGGCTGGTCGCGCCGCCTCGACGATGGCGGCGTCGGCTATCACTACGATCCGGCGCTCTCCAACCAGTTCCGCAACAACCCGGAAGATTTCGCGCTCTGGCCGTGGTGGGACCGTGTCGCCTGCCCGGCGCTCATCATGCGCGGCGAGCGCTCGACCGTGCTGAGCGCAGCCGAGCTCGCCGAGATGGCCGCGCGCAACCCGCGCGCCGCCGCGCACACGGTTCCGGGCGCCGTGCATGTCGACATGCTCGACAGCGAGGGAATTCAGAACACGATCATCGATTTCATCGCGGCCCATGCCGCGCAAGGGGAGGGCGTTGCAGCATGACAGGACGGGTTCAGGACAAGGTCGCAGTCATCACCGGCGCCGCAGGAGGCCTCGGCCTCGCGATGGCCGAAGCGCTGGGCCGCGAGGGCGCGGTCGTCGTCCTCACCGACATCGACGCCGCGCGCGGCGAAGCCTCGGCGAAGTCTCTCGCAGCGAGCGGCATCCGCGCCCGCTTCGTCCGCCACGACGCGACCGTGCCCGAGGAATGGGAGCGTCTGACGGCGGACGTCCTCGCGAATGAAGGCCGCATCGACGTCCTCGTCAACAACGCCGGCGGCGGGCTCGACATGGATATCGAGAGCATGGATTTCGCGCACTACAAGCGCATGATCGCGCTCAATCTCGATACCGCGTTCCTGGGGTGCAAATACGGCATCGCCTCGATGAAGGACCGCGGCGGCTCGATCATCAACATCTCGTCGGTCGGCGGCCTCATCGGCACGGCGGCGCTCCCGGCCTATTCGGCGGCGAAGGGCGGCGTCCGGCTGCTCACGAAATGCGTCGCCGCGCACGCCGGCCAGCGCGGCTACGGCATCCGCGTGAACAGCGTCCACCCCGGCCTCATCCGCACGGCGGCGGGCGTCGAGGTGACGCGCATGGCGACGGGGCTCGACGAGGAAGGCGCGGTCGCCGCCTTCGCCTCGCTGCACCCGATCGGCCGCGTTGGCCAGCCGCACGAGATCGCGAACGGCGTCGTCTTCCTCGCGTCGGACGAATCGAGCTTCATGACCGGCTCCGAACTCGTCATCGATGGCGGCTACACGGCGGTCTAGTCGCCGAAGGCCCGGATCGTCTCGATGAACCGGTCGCCATAGGCATCGAGCTTGCGCGCACCCACCCCCGATATCTCCGAAAGCCCGGCGCGCGAAGTGGGCCGCGCCGCCGCCATCTCGCGCAGCGTGCTGTCGTGGAAGATCACGTAGGGCGGCACGCCCGCCTCCTCGGCAAGCGCGCGGCGGCAGGCGCGTAGCGCCTCGAACAGCGGATCGCCCACGGGGTTGTCCGCCTGTTGCTTCTTGCCGCGCCCCGTGCGCTCACGGCGCGGCGGCAGCACCAATGTCACGCTCTCCTCGCCGCGCAGGATCGCCCGCGCGCCGGGCCCGAGCGCAAGTCCGCCATGCTCGGTGGGCGTCACCGCCTCATGCACCAGCAGCGCGCGCGACACCGGCTTCAACAGCGGCGCCTCCTCGGCCGAAACGATCCCGAACACGGTCAGGCTGTCGTGCCCGCGCGCGCGCACCTTGTCGCTCGCCTTGCCGGTCAGCACCTCTTCCAGATGGCCGATGCCATAGCTTTGGCCCGTGCGGTAAACGGCGGAGAGGAACTTCCGCGCCGTCTCCGTGGCGTCGATGCTTGCGGGCGGGTTCAGGCAGTTGTCGCAGTTGCCGCACGTCTGCGGCGGGTTTTCGCCGAAGTGTTTCAGCAGCACCGCGCGGCGGCACCCGCCGGTTTCCACCAGTGCGCTGAGCGCTGAAATGCGCGCACGTTCGCCCGCCTGCCGCGCCTCTTCCACCTCGAAAACCCGCGTCCGCGCGCGCGCGAAATCCTCCGCGCCCCAGAACAGATGCGCCTCGGCGGGTTCGCCGTCGCGTCCCGCGCGTCCGCTTTCCTGGTAATAGCCCTCGATCGATTTCGGCAGGCCCGCGTGTGCCACGAAGCGCACGTCGGGCTTGTCGATGCCCATGCCGAACGCGACCGTCGCGACCATCACCATGTCTTCGCTGGCGATAAAGGCGGACTGGTTCGCCGCGCGGACTTCGGCGGGAAGCCCGGCATGATAGGGCAGCACGCGCCGCCCGCCGCGCGACAGCGTCTCCGCCAGGCTCTCGGTCGCCGCACGCGTCTGCGCATAGACGATGCCAGGGCCGGGGTTCGCCGCGAGCAGCTCGCCGATCTGCCGCGTCAGGCCGTTTCGCGGATGCACGGTGTAGCGGATATTCGGCCGGTCGAACCCGGCGATGATCATGCCCTCTTCGGGGATACCGAGCGCCGCGAGCACATCGATCCGCGTGTGTGCGTCGGCGGTCGCCGTGAGCGCGAGGCGCGGTACGTGCGCGTAGTCGTCGAGCAGCGGACGCAGCAGGCGATAGTCCGGCCGGAAGTCGTGTCCCCATTCCGAAACGCAGTGCGCCTCGTCGATCGCGAACATCGAAATGCGCGCATCGTCGAGAAGCTGCCGGAACCCGTCGCCGCTCGCGCGCTCGGGCGCCACGTACAGCAGATCGAGTTCGCCCGCGCACAGCCGCCGCTGCGTCTCCCAGCGGTCTGTATCCACCGATGTCAGGCTCGCCGCGCGGATACCCACGGCCTCTGCCGCGCGCAGCTGGTCGTGCATCAGCGCGATCAGCGGCGAGATGACGACGCAGCAGCCGTCCATCGCGACGGCGGGAAGCTGGTAGCATAGCGACTTGCCCGCGCCCGTCGGCATGATGGCGAGCGTATGCTGCCCGGTGAGCACGCGTGAAACGACCGTCTCCTGCACGCCCCGAAAGGCGGGAAAGCCGAAAACCTCGTGAAGAATGGCGGCGGGATCGCGTCGCATTGCAGCGCGTGTAGGGAAGCGGCGCGGCCTGTGCAAAGCGGAAAACCGCAGGATCAGCGAAAATGAAACGTCAGCGTGAAGCGCAGCGCATCATCGGGCAGGGCTTCGGGCGGTGGGGGGACAGGCGCTGAAAGGCGCACGGTCCGCTGCGCCAGCCGGTCGAGCGACATGCTGCCGCTCGGCTGCACGAGCTGAATGTCGGAAATCGCGCCACTCCGCGCGACGCTGAACGCGACCACCGCCTCGCCCGCCAGTCGCAGGCCCTGCGGCCGCCGCGCCGCGATCCACTGCCACAGCCGCCGGGCATAGTCGTCGCGGACGGCATCGGTGTTCGAAGGCGGGGGCATCTCGGGTCGCGGCGGCGGCGTGATCGTCAGCACGGGAGGCGGGGCGGCGGGCAGGATTGCGGGCGGCGAAGGCACCGCAATCTGGGGCGCGGCTGTCGGCGGCACCGTGCTGCGTGCCGGCGGAGCGGTCCGCGTGGGCGCGGTCGTCACCACCGCATCGGGTTCCGCAACCGGCGGCAACAGCGTGATCGCCGCCGTGTGCAACATGGGCACGGGCGGCGTGTCCGCCCGCCCGCTGAACACGAACGCGGCAACGGCAAGGTGCAGCGCGGCGGACACGAGGATCGCAGTGATCCTCGTGCCGCCCGCTTGCCCGCCGGAACCGCGCCCGCGCATGGACTCAGAATGCCGCCGAAAGCCCGACGTTTACCGATCGGCCGCGCCCCGGCACGGGCCGCAGCGAGCCGGTCGCGTCATAGTCGCCGAGCGACTTGCCGCCGAGCGGCAGGTCGTAGCCCGTGTCGAACAGATTCTGCACATCGAGGCTGATGCGGTAGCTGCCGAAACGATAGCCGGTGGAGATATTCACCAGCGCATAGCCATCCGTCACGGGCTCGTTGCGCGTCGCATCGACACGCGTCTTGTCGTCGATCAGCTCCACCTCGATCAGGTTTTCCCAGCCGCCGAGCGCGTGTTCGATGCCGATCCGGGCATTCAGCGGCATCTGGTGATAGAGCGATCCGCCGTCGTCCCGGTTCTTGCCGCGCAGCCAGCTCGCGCTCGCCGTCAGCTTCACCTTGCCTGCCGCGCTGCTCGCCCAAAGCGGCAGTTCGCCCGACACGTCGATGCCGTAGAATTCGGCGTCCTGGTTCACGAACTGCAGCTGCGCGAATGGGGTCGGCATCCCCATCATGTCGGTGAAGTCCTGCAGCTTCACCGCGTCGATATAGTCGTCGACGCGCGTGTAATGCGGCGCGATCTTCAGCGACCAGCTCTCGGCGCCTTCGCCCTTCAGGCTTAGCGCCGCGCTCAGCGTGTCGGCCGTCTCGGGCTTCAGCGCCAGATTGCCGACATAGCCGTTGCCGTCGCCGTACCAGCCGATCATCCGGCTCGACATCGAACCGCGTCCCCAAGAGTAGCGCTCGTAGACGTTGGGCGAGCGCACCTTGCGCGCGTAGCCGATTTCCAGCGCCGCGCGGTCGCTCGCCGCATAGCGCGCGATCGCGCTCCAGCCCCAATTGCTGTCATGGCGTTTGCGGTCCGCCGCATTGAACGCCATGGCCGCCATCGCGTCCGCCATGTTCATCATCGATGTCGAATAGGCCTGCACCTCGCCCGTGTTCATCCATACCTGGTCATTCCTCACGCCGATCGTCGTCGTCAGCGCGGGCGACCATTTCGCTTCCCATTCGGCGAAGCTGCCGAGCCGGTCGCGTTTGGAGGCGTTCACGTTGATGTAGGTGTTCGGACCCATCATCATGCTGCCCGCAACCGGCGGCCAGTAATCGTCGAGCCACTGGTGATGGAATTCGCTGCCCACGCGCAGCGTGTCGCGCGCATTCAGCGGCAGCTCCGTTTTCAGCGTGTAGCCGATCGTGTGCACCTCGGTGTTCATCGGCATCCCGCCGCTCGCCGTGCCGCCCTTGTCGGCCAGGAAGTTCATGCGGTGGTCGGTGTCGCGCCAATAGCCGCGAAGGTCGATGTCACCCCAGTCGAACGTGCCTTTCCAGCCGCCGTTCAGGAACCATGATCGGTTCGATGTCATGTCCATGTACTGGTTCGGGAAGCCTTCGTAGGGCGAGAAGTGGTAGCCGCCCTTCAGCGTGAACAGCCCCGCGTCCGTGTCGGCCGCGAAGCCCAGCGCGTGGTCGGTCTTCTTGTATTCGGTGGATCGCACCGTGCCGTCTTTGCCGCCGCCCTTGTAATTGTCGCTTTGGGTGAAGGATCCGTCATAGGTGAAGCTGGTCTTGTCGCCCGCGATCGTCAGCGATGCGGCACCGCCGAAGCCGTCGCCGTTGCTGCGATAGAACGTCGAAACCTCGCCCGTCACCAGCGTCTGGCCCGCCGCCGCGAAGCGCGGCGTCGCGGTTTCCACGGAGATGACGCCGCCGATGCTGTCGCCGCCCATCGAAACGGGCGACACGCCGGTGATCACGCTCACCGCGTCGATCGTCTGCGGGTCGGTGTACGACAGCGGCGGGTTCATGTCGTTGGGGCAGGCGCTGTCGATCGGCGCGCCGTCGATGCGGATCGAAAGCCGGGGGCCGTTCAGGCCGCGGATCGTCGGCAGGCTCGAAAACCCGCCTGCGCCGTATGCGGAAACGCCGGGAATGCGGGAAAGGAGCGCGCCGGTATCGCTGCTGCGCGTGGCGCCGAGGTCGTCTTTCGAAAGCGTTTCGGCAGAGGCGGGGGCGATGCTGGAATCGACATCGATATCGGGAAGCGCGGTCGGCTCTTGCGCGGCGGCGGGTGTGGCAACGGCAAGCGCGGCCGCAAGCGCGGCAAAAGAGGTGCGGGACATGGAAACTCCATCCTGTGCTGTGGGGCAACGGCCGGGCGCGAATGGCCCGGCAGGCGGTGGAGATGCGTCCGCAGAAAAAGGGTGCCGGAAAGGCCTAGCTGCGGACGCGAAGGCCCGGCGGTCCGCGCAGCGGCGGCCTCAGTCGCAGCAGGGCCGTGCGCGGGGCGTGCTGCGGCATATGCAGCGCAGCAGCAATGATGAAAACGATCGCGAGGGCCAGAAGCGCCGGATCGGCAGCGCCGAGCGCGGGCGCGGACAGTCCGCCGAAGGCGCAGGGCATGTCGTTGCTGCTCTTGTGTCCCTCGTTTGAGGGCACGGCGACGGCAACCGACTTCAGCCCCTCGCCCGTGCAGAGTTCAACGACCATCACGCCATCGACAACGGCGGGCATGAACCCGGTGGGCACCAGCACTTTCACGAGCAGCGCGGCGGCAGCGAGCCAGACGGCAAGCCACCGGTAGCGCAGCAGGATCGTGTGCATCGTGTTCACGGCCTGTCCCCTAGCCGCAGCGGGGCGGTATTGTCGCGGGGATAGGGTGTCGCACCATCAACCGAGGCGGCGCGTCACCGAAAGCGCGTGCGCGGGCAGGCCCTCTGCCTCGGCCAGTCGCGCGGCGGCGGGACCGACGGCGGCGAAGCCTTCCGCCGAACAATCGAGGAAGGTCGTGCGCTTCATGAAGTCCGCCACCGAGAGCCCGGAGGAGAAGCGCGCGCGGCGTCCCGTGGGCAGCGTGTGGTTCGGCCCGCCGAGATAATCGCCGATCGCCTCGGGTGTCCGATAGCCCATGAACACCGATCCCGCGTGGCGCACGCGCGCGAACATCGCCTGCGGGTCCGCGATGCTGAGCGCGAGGTGTTCGGGCGCGAGCGCGTCGATCAGCGGCGGCGCTTCGTCGAGGCCGCGGACCGTGATGATCGCGCCGAAGCGCGCCCAGCTTTCGCGCGCCACCTCGCCGCCGAGTGCGTCGAGCGTGGCGTCCACAGCCTTGGCCGTGCGCGCAGCAAGGCCCGCATCGTCAGTGATGAGGATCGCCTGTGCGGTGCGGTCGTGCTCGGCCTGGCTCAGCAGGTCGGCCGCAAGCCAGTCCGGGTTCGCGGCGCTGTCCGCGACCACAAGGATTTCCGAAGGCCCCGCGACCATGTCGATGCCGACGCGCCCAAAAAGCTGCCGCTTGGCTTCGGCGACGAAGGCGTTGCCGGGGCCGGTGATCTTGTCGACGGCGCGAATCGTGTCCGTCCCGAAGGTGAGCGCGGCAATCGCCTGGGCGCCGCCGACGCGGTAGATCTCGTCGACGCCCGCCAGGCTGGCGGCATAAAGCACCAGCGGATTGACCGTGCCGCCCGGCGTCGGCGTCGTCATCACCAGCCGGCGCACGCCCGCGACCTTCGCGGGGATCGCGTTCATCAGCACGGTCGAGGGATAGCTGGCGAGTCCGCCCGGCACGTAGATGCCGACGTCGTCGATCGCGGACCAGCGCCACCCGGCGCGCACGCCCACCGCGTCCACCGCATCGTGGTCGGATGGAAGCTGCCCGACGTGAAAGGCGCGGATGCGCTCCGCTGCAAGCTCAAGCGCCGCGCGGAGATCGGGAGCGATCTTGTCTTTCGCGGCGCTGATTTCAGCGTCGGTGAAGCGCAGCGTCGTCGTGTCGAGCCGGTCGAAGCGCTGTGTCAGTTCGAAAAGCGCCGCGTCGCCGCGCGCACGCACGTCGGCTATGATCCCGCTGACCGTCGCCGAAACATCGGTCGCCGTCTCCCGCCCTGCGTCCACGAACGCCGCGAAACGCTGCGCGAAATCCGCGTCGGAGGTGGAAAGTTCAAGCGGCACCGGCAGCCTCCCGGAAGCGCTCGATCCACGGCGCGATCGCCGCCGCCTTGGTCTTGAAGGCCGCGCGGTTGACGATCAATCTGCTCGTCACCTCGGCGATCTTCTCCACCTCGACGAGCCCGTTTTCCTTCAGCGTCCGCCCGCTCGACACGAGATCGACGATGCGCTGCGTCAGGCCGAGCTTCGGCGCGAGTTCCATCGCGCCGTTCAGCTTCACGCACTCCGCCTGCACGCCTCGCGCCGCGAAGTGCTGACTGGTGAGGTTCGGGTACTTCGTCGCGACGCGCACGTGGCTCCAGCTGCGCGGATCGTCGCCCGCGGCCATCTCGGCGGGTTCCGCCACCGAAAGTCGGCAGCGCCCGATGCCGAGGTCCACGGGCGCGTAGATCTCGGAGTAAGCGAACTCCATCAGCACGTCGTTCCCCGCGATGCCGAGGTCCGCCGCCCCGTGCGCCACGAAGGTCGCGACGTCGAACGCGCGCACGCGGATCAGCGAAAGCCCCGGCACGTTCGTGGCGAACTGCAGCGCGCGGCTGTTCTCGTCCGCGAATGCGGGTTCGGGCTTGATTCCAGCGCGCGCAAGCAGCGGCAACGCTTCCTCAAGGATGCGTCCCTTAGGGATTGCAAAGACCAGTTCCGTTTTCATCGCGACTGCCTGTAAAGAAGGCGGTGCTGCGCTGCAACGGAGTCGGCGGTTCGCCAGCGCGGATAAACATGCGGGGTGTGTATGGTCGACTGGTGGTATTCGGGTCCGCAAATGGTCCGATTGTGGCGCATGTCGATGGAAACCTGGTCGGCCTCAATGGTCGTGATCGCTGAACGTAGCGCCATGCTCGGCAACGCGGCGATCTTCCCGGAAGCCTTCGATGCCAAGGAATTCAATCGCATGGTACCGGAAAAGGTCGATGCCTTCACGCGCGGCATGATGGGCGCGGCGCGTGCTCGCGACCCCATGGAGGCAGCCGAAAGCGCGCTTGCGCCCGTACACCGCCGCGTCACCGCAAACGCGCGGCGTCTCCGGCGCCGCTGAACCCGTCTCCAACAGCAACCTTGCGTTTCTGCGCCTTTTCCGCCAAGGGCAGGCAGCATTTGCGGGCACGCTTGCCCGCGCAAGGAGACTGAATGGCGAAGGAAGAACTTCTGGAAATGCGGGGGATAGTCACCGAACTACTCCCCAACGCGATGTTCCGGGTCAAACTTGAAAACGATCACGAGATTCTGGGCCACACCGCCGGCAAGATGCGCAAGAACCGCATTCGCGTGCTCGTCGGCGACGAAGTGCTCGTCGAACTGACGCCCTACGACCTCACCAAGGGCCGCATCACCTACCGCTTCAAATAACGGAACTGTTTGTGCCGGCGCTGGTCCTTGCCTCATCGAGCCCGCGCCGCCGCGCCCTTCTCGAACAGATCGGCATCGTTCCGGCGCGCACGCTTTCGCCCGACATCGACGAAACGCCTCGGCGCGGCGAGCTGCCGCGGGACTATGCCGTGCGCCTGGCTGCCGAGAAGGCTGCCGCCGTGTCGCGGGAGCCAGGCGAGGCGGTGATCGCGGGCGACACCACGGTCGCCGCAGGCCGCCGTATCCTGCCGCCCGCCGACACCGACGAGATCGTCCGGCAATGCCTCACGCTGCTTTCGGGGCGGCGGCACCGTGTTTTCAGCGCTGTTGCGGTCATCGATGCGGAGGGGCGCCTGCGCCAGCGTGTTGCCGAAACCATCGTCACCTTCAAGCGGCTCTCGGCTGCTGAGATCGATGCCTATGTTCGCGCGGGCGAAGGGTGCGGCAAGGCCGGGGGCTATGCGATCCAGGGCCGCGCCGCCGCCTTCGTGCGCTTCCTCTCCGGCAGCTATTCGGGTGTCGTCGGTTTGCCGCTTTACGAGACGTCGGCGCTTCTCGCCGCGTCCGGTATTGTCCCCTCCGATGGCTGAATGGCTGATCGAGCGCGGCATCGGCGAAACCCGCGCCGCGCTCATCGAGGCCGGCGCGATCGCCGAAATGCGGATCGTGCGCGAAGGCGGCCCCCGCGCGGGCGAGATATGGGATGCGCGGCTGACGGCGAAGCTGGGCGCGCGGCGCGGCATCGTGCTGCTGGGCGATCACGAAGCGCTGCTTGAACCCGTTCCCGCCGATCTTGCCGAAGGCGGGCTCGTGCGGGTCATCGTGGCGCGCGAGCCGATCCCGGAGCGCGGTCGTCCCCGGCTTGCGAAGGTGCGGGCGCAAGGCGCTGCGGGCGCGGTGCCCGGGCGGATCACGGCGCCCGCGTTCGATCCGCCGAGTGCGCGCGCACTCGGCCACGGCGAAGCGCTGGATCACTACGGATGGGGAGAGGCGATTGCGCAGGCGGAAAGCGGCCATGTCGCATTTACCGGCGGCAGCCTCGCCATCGTGCCGACCCCGGCGATGACGACCATCGATATCGATGGCGATCTCCCGGCCGTGGACCTCGCGATGGCCGGGGTTCGCGCCGCCGTCGCTGCGATCCGCCGGTTCGACATCGGCGGCTCCATCTGCATCGACCTGCCGACGCTGCGCGACAAGGTCGCACGCCAGGCTGCAGGTGACCTCGTCGACAGCCTGCTCCCGCAGCCCTTCGAGCGCACAGCGGTGAACGGCTTCGGTTTCTTGCAGATCGTCCGCCCGCGCCCGCGCGCTTCGATCATCGAGCTTGTGCAGAATGCACGGCTCGAAACCGCCGCGCTTGCGCTCCTACACCTTGCCACGCGGACGCCGGGGGCAGGGCCGCGCACGCTCACCGCCGCACCACGCGTCGTCACATGGCTGCGCGCGCACGCGCCGTTGGTCACCGAACTCGAACGCCATATCGGTGCGCAGGTCGTGCTGGCCGAAGATGCCGCGCTCGCGCTACAAGCCGGTTATGTCCATGCCGCCCAAAGCTGACTCGCGCCTTGGCCGCTGCCCCGTTTGCGGCAAGCCCGAAACGCCCGCGCACAAGCCGTTCTGCTCGCAGCTCTGCCGCGACCGCGACCTCATTTCGTGGCTCGACGAACGCTACCGCGTGCCCGTGCATTCCGATGAGGAGCCCCCTGCCGAGGATTGACGCGCGGGTGCTGGACAAGCCCTGCGCAGGCCATTAAGAGGCGCGCTTCATTCCGCGTTCGCCGGAATGTGCCCGGGTAGCTCAGTTGGTAGAGCATGCGACTGAAAATCGCAGTGTCGGCGGTTCGACTCCGTCCCCGGGCACCATCGCCTTTTCCGCACACATCCGCAGGCGTCCAAAAAACGGCAGAATTCTGCGCCTTTTGACGGTACATTGTCCGCTCGTGACCGTCCCAGTTTGTTGTCAACTTTTGCTGCTGACGGTACATTGACGGTACATTTTTTGGGAAATGTACCGTCATGCTGACTGATGCCGTCATTCGCAGACTGAAGTGTCGGGAGAAGCCCTACAAGGTTGCCGACATGTACGGGCTGTACCTGCTGATGCATCCGAATGGCGCACGTTACTGGCGTTTCGATTACCGTCATGCGGGCAAGCGGGGCACCTTGGCGCTGGGCATCTATCCTGAGGTCTCCCTTAAAGAAGCGCGGGAAAAGCGCGCGAATGCGGGCAAAATGCTCGACAAGGGGCTGAACCCGTCCGCCTACAAGAAGCTGACCAGCGGCATCGCTTCCCTCGAGGGCGGTGATTCGTTCAAGGCGGTGGCCGATGAGTGGCTCGCGAAAATCGAAGCGGAAGGACGCGCGACGGCGACCATGGAGAAGCTGCGCTGGCTTCTCAGCTTTGCAGAACCGCTTATCGGGACGTGCCCGATTGGAAAGCTGACCGCGCCTGACTTTTTGACGGTGCTGCGGACTGTCGAAGTGCGCGGCCGGTATGAAACGGCACGGCGGCTGAGGAGCACCTTCAGCAGTGTGCTTCGCTATGCGATTGCAACGGGGCTCGCCAAGCGGGATGTGACGGTCGACCTTCGCGGTGCGCTCATCGCTCCCAAGGTCACACATCGCGCGGCCATCGTCGAACCCGCCAAGGTTGGCGCACTACTCCGCGCGATCGAAGGCTACGAAGGTCAGCCTGCGGTCGAGTATGCGCTGAAAATTGCGCCGCATGTGTTCGTTCGGCCCGGTGAACTCAGGAACGCCGAATGGGACGAGTTTGATGCGGACGAGGCCGTTTGGACGATACCCGCTTCGAAAATGAAGATGGGGCGGGAGCATAAGGTGCCGCTCTCGAAGCAGGTCGTGGACCTTCTTGAGCGCCTGTATGCGATCACCGGAAACTCTCGCTATCTGTTCCCGAGCGTGAGGACGAACGACCGGCCGATCTCCGAAAACACCATCAACGCCGCGTTGCGGCGTCTCGGCTATGACAAGACCGAGATGACCGGCCACGGCTTTCGCGCGCTCGCGAGCACGCTTCTGAATGAAAGCCGCAGATGGCATCCGGACGCGATCGAACGGCAGCTGGCGCACATGGAAAGCAACAACGTCCGCCGCGCCTATCTTCGCGGCGAACACTGGGCCGAGCGCGTCCGAATGATGCAATATTGGTCGGATCACCTCGACAAGTTGCGCAGGGCGAACGTCGTTCGAGGCAAGTTCACGAAGGATAACCGCCATCCGCCCTTCGGACGGATGAAGTCTGTTTGATCCGGCTCCCGCGCGGTGTGTGCGGGTCGCTTTGCCTTTGGTCCGGCCGCGCCGGTCCTGCAACCCGCATGGCGGGTCTTTCACTTCGTTGCAGCCCTTCGGGTGCAGGCCCGGCCCTTGGGGCCGGACCTGTCGGCGCTCCGCCGCCCACCCCGCTCTTCCGCCGGGTGCGGCTGTTGGAGAGGGAGAAGAGGGATGGAGCAGCCTATCAATGGAACCGCCGTGCCGCAGGATATGGACCGGCTGTCGGTGATGCGGCGCGTGCTCGACGGCCTGCCTGAAACGACGCTGATCGTGTTCATGGCGCACCGGGTCGAAGGCAAGTGCTACGCCGAGATCGCGCGAGAAATGGGCATCAGCGAATGGCGTGTCGAGCGCCACATGGTGCGCGCGATCAGCCGGATCGCGGACGTCGGCGCACGCTATCGGACGGCGTTTCTGGCGCTTGACCCCGTGTCGCGGCAGTTGCTGGAGCTGGCTTGGGACGGGCTCTCGCATGACCGGATCGCCGTGCGGCTCGGTCGTACCTTGGATGAGGTCGAGACCCGCATGGCGGATGCACTGGTGGCCTTGGATGAGGCCACAACCCTCTGATCAGGGGGTTGTGGCCGTAGCGCCCTGTTCTTGCAGTGCAAAGTCACGCCCCAGTTGCTAGGAAGGTCTCGTATGCGCACCGACCTCGATCATCTGCCGCCCGCCAAGCAGCGCGAGCTTGAGCGCGTGCTCGAGGTTCTGTTCGCAGGCTTCGAGGAAGCCACCGCGCTCGCCACGCAGGCATGGAAGAAGAAGGGCCGCATCCTCAAGGTCGTGCTCTACGGCAGCTACGCGCGCGGCGGCTGGGTCGACGAGCCGCACACCGCCAAGGGCTACAAATCCGACTTCGACCTGCTTGTTGTCGTCAACGACAAACGCCTCACCGACCGCATCCCCTACTGGGAGAAGGCCGAGGACCAGCTGATGCGCGAGTATGGCATCACCAAGACGCTGAAGACCCCGGTGAACTTCATCGTGCACACGCTGCAGGAGGTGAACGACGGCCTCGCGCACGGCCGCTATTTCTTTATGGACGTCGCGAAAGACGGCATCGCGCTCTACCAGAGCGACGACACGCCGTTCCATACGCCGAAGCCCAACCCGCCTTCCTCGACTGGTGGAAGGAGCTGGGCCCCGAGCACTATCAGGGTCATGAAGTCTATCTGCGCACAGCGACCTCGGTGGACGCGAAGGGTTGGGCGACGTTCGGCCATGTGAAGATGCCCGACTATCGGTGGGGGATCTTCCTGGCCGACAAGCAGCAGGAGCGCACGATCGGGTTCGGCGACTTCAAGGGCAAACCGGTCTGGCAACAGGTGCCTTCCGAATATCGTTCGGTGCTGCGCCGCCTGATCGTGACCCAGGGCGATACCGAGCCGGCCTCGGTCGAGCAGCAGCGATTGCTCGCACTGACCGCACCGTCGCTCTACGACATGCGCAACCTGTTTCAGGTCAATGTTGAGGAAGGGCGCCACCTCTGGGCGATGGTGTACTTGCTCCACGCCTATTTCGGCCGCGACGGACGCGAGGAAGCGGAAGACATGCTGTATCGCCATTCGGGCGATATCGACAATCCGCGTATCCTGGGCACCTTCAACGAGCCGATCGACGACTGGTTGTCGTTCTTCATGTTCACCTATTTCACCGACCGCGACGGCAAATATCAGCTCAAGTCGCTCGCCGAGAGCGGCTTCGATCCGCTCGCCCGTACATGCAAATTCATGCTGACCGAAGAAGCGCACCACATGTTCGTGGGCGAGACCGGGATCGGACGCATCGTCAAGCGCACGCTGGAAGAGATGCAAAAGCTGAGAGCCGATGATCCGGAGACCCTGCGCAAGGCGGGCGTCATCGATCTGCCGCTGCTGCAGCGCTATATCAACTTCTGGTATTCCTCTGCACTCGACCTGTTCGGCGCCGAAATCTCGTCCAATGCCGCGAACTATTTCGCCAACGGGCTGAAGGGGCGGCCCGACGAAGAGACGTTCGAGGATCATGACGCGAGCGGCACCATCGAGCTGCTCGATACGCCGGACGGGGAGCAGGAGGTGCCGACCCGCAACGCGATGAACTTCATCACCCGGTCTGCCTATATCCGCGATTGCCAGGTCGGCTTCACCCGTTGGAATCGAACGATCGCCAAGGCCGGTTTCGACTTCGAGCTGGCGCTGCCGTCCCAGCGGTTCAATCGCAAGGTCGGTCTGTGGTCCGGTTCCGATTTCGGCATCGACGGAAAGCCGGCATCGCGCGACGAGATCGAGATCGCGCTGCCGGGCGAGCGCGACCGTGCCTATGTGAAGTCGCTGATGGTGCCGGTGACCGAGATCGGCAAATGCGCCAACTGGATCGCGCCGCCCGATCGCGGGATCAACAATCATGGCTTCGATTATGAGTATGTCCGCGCGGCCTGACCGCGCTGTTCGATGAGGAAGGCCGGCGGGCGGGCCCGCCCGTCGGCGTCCGCAACCATGGTCAAGAGCGTCAGCAAATGACGCCGATGCGGAGGGTGTGTGAAGAATAGCGCCGAGGCGCGGCGGATCGAGGATCTGCCGGAAGAATTCAACGGTGCGGTCGATCTGATCGAGCCGAACCTTGCCGGCGGCCGAGCCGCCAAGACGGCGATCGTCGACCGAAACGGCGCGACCAGCTATGCCGCGCTCGCAGATCGTATCGCACGCATGGCCGGGGTGTTTGATCGCCTCGGCGTGGTACGCGAGCAGCGCGTGCTGCTCTGCCTTCTCGACACCGTCGATTTTCCGACGGTGTTTCTCGGGGCCATCCGGGCCGGCGTGGTGCCGGTGCCGCTCAACACGCTATTGGTTGCGGAAGACTATCGCTGGATCCTCGAGAACAGCCGAGCGGCGGCGGTGTTCGTATCGCACGAACTCAGCTATCACTGGACCGAGATCGCTAAGGATTTTTCGCATGTCCGCTTCGTCTCGAGCGGTGACGGACCGTGGGAGCCGCTCGAGGAGATGATCGCTTCGGGCAATCCGGCGGCGCTTGCAGCCGACACCCATCGCGACGACATCGCCTTTTGGCTCTACACTTCCGGATCCACCGGCCGGCCAAAGGGCGCGATGCACAGCCATGGATCGATGCGGCTCACTGCCAACCTGTTTGGCATCGGCGTGGTTGGATTTCGGGAGGACGATGTCGTCCTGTCGGTGGCCAAGCAGTTCTTCGCCTATGGCCTCGGCAATTCGTTGAGCTTCGTTTACGCGGCAGGGGCCACCGCCATATTGTTCGACGGACGGGCCACGCCCGACGCGATCTCCTCGCTGATCAAGACGCATGGCGTCAGCGTGCTGTGCGGCGTGCCGACCTTCTTCGCGGGCTGGTTCGCTTCGGGCGCGACGCCGACACGTGACGAGGCACCCCGATTGCGCATCGCCACCTCGGCCGGCGAATGCCTTCCAGCCCATCTCGGCGAAGCGTTTCGCGAGCGTTTCGGCGGCGACATCATCGACGGCCTGGGCTCGACCGAGATGCTGCATGTCTACCTCGCGCAGTCTCCGGGGTCTGTCCGATACGGATGCACCGGGAAGGCTGTGCCCGGATACGAATTGCGCATCGTCGACGAAGGCGGGCGGGAGGTTGCCTCGGGCGAGCTCGGCGAGTTGCAGGTGCGCGGTCCCACCGTGGCGCTTGGCTATTGGCGCAACCGCCCCAAATCGCGCGCGACCTTTCAAGGCGAATGGATGCGCACCGGCGACAAATATTCCTGCGATGCCGATGGATGGTACAGCTATGGCGGCCGCAGCGACGACATGCTGAAAGTCGGCGGTATCTATGTATCGCCGATCGAGGTCGAGGAGGCGCTTGTCTGCCATTCCTCAGTGCTCGAGGTCGCAGTGGTGGGCGCGCCGGATGCCGATGGTCTGATCAAGCCGCGAGCGCATGTCGTGGTGCGGCCCGGAGAGCAGGCCGGAGACGAGCTTGAAGCAGAGCTCAAGGCGCATGTGAAGTCGATGCTCGCGCCCTATAAATATCCGCGCTGGATCGTCTTTGCCGACGAATTACCGAAGACTGCGACGGGCAAGATCCAGCGCTACCGGTTACGCGAGACGGCATGATCCGCGAGACGTTGGAGTTGAATGGCGCCAAGCTCGAATTCGCGCTCTGGACGGGCATCCGGTCTGGACGATTGCCGATCCTGCTGATGCATGAAGGCCTTGGGTCGGTCAGGCTGTGGAAGAACTTTCCCGAGGCCCTGGCCGAGGCGACCGGCCGCGAGGTGATTGCCTGGTCGCGCCAGGGGCACGGCTGGAGCGATCCGATCTTCGAGCCGCGTCGGCCGGACTATATGCACCGTGAGGCGGAACTGCTTCCGGTGTTCCATCGACAGCTGGGCCTTCCCCGCGCGCACTGGCTGGGGCACAGCGATGGCGGCTCGATCGCGCTGATCGGTGCGTCATGGTATCCGGAGCTGGCGGTATCCCTCATCCTCGAGGCGCCGCATGTCTTCGTCGAGGACGTGACGGTATCGAGCATCGCGACGATCGGTGCTTCCTATGTGGCATCCGGCATGGGTGAGCGGATGCAGCGCTATCACGCCGATCCGGATCACATTTTTCGTAAATGGAACGATATCTGGCTCGATCCAGCGTTCCGCGACTGGAATATCGAGGCACTGTTGCCGCGGATTCATGCTCCCGCGCTGCTGATCCAGGGCCGTGACGACGAATATGGCACGATGGAGCAGCTCGACCGGATCGCCGCGGTGCTGCCCGCGACCCAGCGGCTCGAACTCGACGGTTGCGGTCATTCGCCGCATCGCGACCAGGCGGCCGCGGTGATCGCCGCAATATGCGATTTTCTCAAGGACAGGGACTGAACATGGCCGAAGCATTTATCTGCGACGCGCTGCGCACGCCGATCGGTCGCTTCGGCGGCAGCCTGGCCTCCGTTCGCGCTGATGATCTGGCGGCGGTTCCGATTGCCGCGCTGATCGCGCGCAACGCCGGTGTGGATTGGGAGGCGGTCGACGACGTGATTCTCGGCTGCGCCAACCAGGCGGGCGAGGACAACCGCAACGTCGCGCGCATAGCCGCGCTCCTCGCCGGGCTGCCAGCGGAGGTCGGCGGCGTGACGGTCAACCGCTTGTGCGGATCCGGGCTCGACGCCGTTGGCACCGCGGCGCGGGCGATCCGCGCGGGCGACGCCGATTTCTTGATCGCGGGCGGGGTCGAGAGCATGAGCCGTGCGCCCTTCGTCATGCCCAAGGCCGAAAGTGCCTTCTCGCGCACAAATGCGGTGTACGACACCACGATCGGCTGGCGTTTCGTCAATCCGGCGATGAAGACCGCGTTCGGTGTCGATTCGATGCCCGAGACCGGTGAGAATGTCGCGACGGAATTCGGGATCTCGCGCGCGGATCAGGATGCGTTCGCGGCGCGCAGCCAGATGCGCGCTGCCGCGGCCCAGGCGTCAGGGCGGCTCGCAATCGAGATCGCTGCAGTAGAGGTGCCGCAGCGCAAGGGCGGACCGCTCGTCGTCGACCGCGACGAGCATCCGCGGGCAACGACTGTCGAGGCGCTGGCGGCACTACGCCCGATCGTGCGCCCCGGCGGAACCGTCACTGCAGGCAATGCGAGCGGTGTCAACGACGGTTCGGCCGTGATGATCGTCGCCTCGCAGAAGGCGGCCGCGAAGCATGGCTTGATCCCCCGCGCGCGCATCCTTGGCATGGCGTCGGCCGGGGTCGAGCCGCGGATCATGGGCATTGGGCCGATTGCCGCCACGCGCCGGCTGCTCGATCGCGCCGGTCTCACGACCGAGAAGATCGATCTGATCGAGCTCAACGAGGCCTTCGCCAGCCAGGCTCTCGCGGTCCTGCGCGGGCTGGGTGTCGCTGACGACGACCCGCGCGTGAACCCCAACGGAGGCGCGATCGCGCTCGGCCATCCCCTTGGTATGTCCGGCGCGCGTCTGGCACTGACGCTGACCGAAGAACTGGCGCGTAGCGGCCGGCGCTACGGCATTGCAACGATGTGCGTCGGCGTCGGACAGGGTGTGACGATGCTGCTTGAGCGCGTGTGATGCGGCGCCGATTGCCGTCTACGCGTCTCGAGCATCGCGGTTTTCACCACAGATCGATGGTCATCGGAGGTGAGGCGCAATGAGTGGACTTGGATTCGACGTCGTCATCGTCGGCGGCGGGCATGGCGGAGCCGCTGCGGCGTCCTCGCTTCGGCTTCGGAAATTCGACGGCACCATTGCGATCGCGGGGGACGAGCGCGAGCTTCCCTATGATCGGCCCCCACTTTCGAAGGAGTATCTGCTGGGCGAGAAATCATGGGATCGCCTTCCCTTCAAGACCGCCGAGAAATGGCAGGAGGCGGACGTCACGCTGCTCCAGGGGCACCGGGTGGTCTCGGTCGATGCCGATGCGCATGTCCTGACGACCGCCGACGGCCGCACCATATCCTATGGGACGTTGATCTGGTCCGCCGGCGGGACGCCCAGGCGGCTGACTTGCGCCGGCCGTACGGCTGCCGGCATTCATACCGTCCGGTCCAGGGCGGACGTCGATCGCATGCTGGGCGAGATCGCATCCGCGGACAGGATCGTCGTGATCGGCGCCGGTTATATCGGGCTGGAGGCGGCGGCGGTTTTGTCCAAGCTCGGCAAGCGGGTCACCGTCATCGAGGCTCAGGACCGGGTGCTGGCCCGCGTTGCCGGCGAGCCGCTTTCTCGTTTCTTCGAGGCCGAGCATCGCGCGCATGGCGTCGAACTGCTGCTCGCAACGAGCGTCGATTGCATCGAGGAGGCGCAGGGCAGGGTCGTGGGGGTTCGGCTGACCGACGGCCGCGTCGTTGCGGCCGACATGGTCATCGTCGGCATCGGCATCTCGCCCGAGATCGCGCCGCTGGCTGCGGCGGGCGCCGAAGTCGGCAACGGTGTCCGGGTCGATGCGCAATGCCGCACGTCCCTCAAGGACATTTACGCGATCGGCGACTGCGCCGAGCATCGCAACCGGTTCGCGGGCGGCGCATGGATCAGGCTGGAATCGGTTCAGAATGCGAACGACCAGGCGATGACGGTCGCCAAGGCGATCTCGGGCGCGGACGAGCCCTATGAAGCGGTGCCTTGGTTCTGGTCCAATCAGTTTGACCTCCGCCTGCAGACCGTGGGATTGTCTTTAGGGTTCGAGGAGGCGGTCGTCCGCGGCGAGCCGACGAGCCGCAGCTTCTCGGTGGTCTATCTGAAGGGCGGCAAGGTCGTCGCGCTGGACTGCGTCAACGCAATCCGCGACTATAGCCAGGGGCGCAGGCTGGTCGAGCTTGGCGTGGCGGCTGAGCGTGATCGGCTGGCCGACACGGCGATTCCGTTGAAGAATCTACTGCCGGCATAGACCCGTATCGGCGCATTTCGTGGACGGCTCATCGGACAGCATTTTATCCGCGCTGGATCTCAACCATCTGAGAATTCTGGATACGATGCTGCGCGGACTGAGCGTTCGGCAGACCGCCGAGCATTTCTGCGTGACTCCCTCGGCAATCAGCCACGCTCTGGCCAAGCTCGATGCGACCTCGCCGACAAAATCACCGACCGTGCCGTGATCACGACTGAACAGCGAGCACACGAGCGAGCCTTCGCCGGCGCGCACGAGCGAGGCGGCTTCCTGGATATCGCGATAGGGCATCAGGGTCGAAACCAGGCCAAATGCCTCGGCGCTATGGACTATAGTTGCGTTGCCGGGGTTTTCACAACGCAGAAGCGTGGGGGCCAGGAAAGCGCCCTTGTCAGCGTCGGCCTCGATCAGGTTTCCGGCTTCGCCGCCAGTGATCAGTGTTGCTTCCTAGAGCAACTAGTCCAACTTGGTCCGGACGTCATCGCGCTGAGCAAGCCCGGCAAGCGCCCCCGTCCGGACGCCTTCGGCACGGGGATTGCCCACGGTGGTTTTCTGCAGACGCGTAACGATTGCCGTCTGCACCTTGTACATCATGTCGGTGGGCACGAATGAGCGGCGGATGCCGCAGACCGCAGCCGGGATTGAGCGGCGGCTGGCACTTCTCGATATGGTGGTTCGGGACTTCCCAGGCGTCGCTTGGCGCATCTGCGTTGCGCAGGACGGTTCGCACCCTCGCTTTGCAACCCGCAATTCCTCCCCGAAGTGGCGCACCGATGCCGCCGGCGTCAGCCGGGACAGCTTCGATAGTCACGAGGATTATCTGATGCACCGCCACGCGCTGGACGTGATGCTGGACTGGCCGTTGCTCGACCGTAGCCGACTTGCCAATCTGATAGGTCTTTCGACCTACTTAGTGGATGAGGATCAGGAGAAGCTTTGGGCAAGCGTTCGGCAATGGATCGACAGCAAGCCGGATGATGCCGAAAGAGCCGTTCTTCACGAACATAGGCGCATATCGGTCTTCTCCCGCTATGCTTGGAAGAAGGCCAAGGCCGAGTCCGACAACTGGGCCGGTACGCGCCACGATATTTATGACGCCCTTGCTCCGCGCGATCCAGTGGCGCGGCATCGCTGGCTCTTCGCAGAGCATTTTGTGACCGAGGCAGGAGACGAGATCCTCGAAGAAGACCTTGACTGCTCGAAAGCATCGCCGAGATGTGGGATAGCCAGGCCAAGTGGCATGACGAGGACGACACTGTCAGCGACCGGCTTGGGCGAAGGTGATGGTCGCCGCAGAAGACCATTCAATCATGCTTCAATGCTAGGCGTCCCCTTGGCGACTTAGCTGCAGGTTTCCCTCCGCGCTTCGCCGGCGCGCTCTTCTTCCCGAGCCCGATCTTGAGCGCGAGTTCCTTCCGCTGGGCGGTGTAGTTCGGAGCGGTCACCGGGTAGTTGTCCGGCAGACTCCACTTGGCACGGTATTCGGCAGGAGTCATTCCATGGTCGGTCAGGAGATGCCGTTTAAGCATCTTGAACTTCTTTCCGTCCTCCAGGCACACGATGTGATCAGGCTTGACCGAAGCACGCACTGACACCGCGGGTTTCAATTCCTCGGCGGTAGGAGCAGCTTCAGCACCAAGGCCCTTCAGCGCGCCATGCACACGCTCGATCAGCATCGAAACATCGCCGACCGCGACATTGTTGTTCGATACGTGTGCTGCCACGATATCGGCCGTCAACGTAATCAAGGTTTCGTCGCGCTCGTCCATTAGGCCTCCCATCGCTGTTAGCCCGGGGCTAAGGCGGACGGCCTATAGCGTCAACTGGCGCTTCACCTTCACCGACTGAAGGATGCAGACCAACCGCAGACTCATGGCAATTGCAGACTTTTATAATCGCTACGGAAATCGGTGCCGCAAATGCTCAGATATGCGGGCCGCTTTCAGCTTCGCGTTCGGGCGGTCGTTTCGTCCAACAGCGCTGGCAGTGAAAAAGCTGATTGAGTTAGGCATTCATGCGCGAGGAGTTCCACTACGCCGAGCGAAAAGTATTTTCCGTACATTTTCCGTACGTAATTGGTCGGGGGTAGCTAAGTGTTTGAAAAATGGCGCACCCAAGAGGATTCGAACCTCTGGCCTCTGCCTTCGGAGACCAAAACGATTACAGAGGAGGTTAGAAATGAGGTCTGAACACAACAGGGCAAAAAAGTAGTGGTTTGGGAATCGAACTGGAAAGGCCAAATTTGACGGTACATTTGACGGTATCAGAAACTGACACCCTACTCTCATCATTTTGAAAACATTTACAAAGTCACGTTTATTGGACTCCGGCCGTGCCACTTTTCGGAAAGCCGCCTGCAACAGCAAGGCGCCCGCCGTCCTAAACGGGCAACCCCACATAGTTTTCCGCTATACTAACCTGCGCGGCGCGGCTCGATGAGATGTAATCGAGTTCAGCGGTCTGCATGGCGCGTTCGAAGGGGCCGTCATCCTGAAACCTGTGCATCAAACGTGTTAGCGACCAACTGAAGCGCTCGCATTTCCAGACACGGCGCAGCGCCTTTGCCGAATAATCGGAGATGGCGTCGCGGTCGGCCTTTCGGAAGAAGCGGGTGAGTGCGTCCGCCGCGTAGTGGACGTCGCTCGCTGCTAGGTTGAGGCCCTTCGCGCCGGTGGGAGGAACGATATGCGCGGCATCGCCGCAGAGCAGCAGGCTCCCGTAGCGCATCGGTTCGAACACGAAAGAGCGCAGCGGTGCGATCGATTTCTCGATCGCCGCGCCGCGCGTCACTTGCGCGCGCGCCGCGGGCCCAAGACGGAGCGAAAGCTCATCCCACAGCCGTTCGTCGGGCCAGTCCTCCAGCTTTTCGGTGATCGGCACATCGATGTAATAGCGGCTGCGCGTCGCGCTGCGCATCGAAGCCAGGGCGAAGCCGCGTTCGTGCGCGGCGTAGATCAGCTCTTCGTTGCACGGCGGCACGTCAGCGAGAATGCCGAGCCATCCGAACGGATAGCTGCGCGCGAAAACCTGCCCAGCGGCTGGCGGTATCGCCTGGCGGCTCGGCCCGTGGAACCCGTCGCAGCCCACGATGAAGCGTGTGTCCACGCGGTGCTCACGCCCGTTCTTCCGGTAGGTAACGTAAGGGGCCCCGCCCTCGATATCGCGCAATGCGACCTCGGCACAATTGTAGCGAATCTCAAGGCCGCGCGCCGTACTTGCATCCATGAGATCGCGGGTCAGTTCGGTCTGGCCGTAGACGACTACATGTCCGCCAACGAGGGCTTCGAGGTCGATGCGGATCAGCCGCTCGCCGTCCGCCAGATTGAAGCCGTCATGCTTCAGGCCTTCGGCCTTGAGCCGGGCGTCGAGACCCAGCCGCTCCATCAGATCGACCGTGTTCCGTTCGAGCACGCCGGCGCGTATGCGAGAAAGCACGTGGGCCGGATCGCGGCGTTCGAGCACGATGCAGCCTATGCCTGCGCTGCGCAGGCTGTGGCCGAGCAGCAATCCGGCCGGACCCGCGCCGATGATGCAGACCTCTGTTCGCGTCATCGTGCATGTCCCTCAATCGGCGCCGAAGCCGAACAGTGCCTTCGGATTTTCCACCAGGATGAGCTTTCTGTCGGCGGCGTCGGGTGCCCACAGTGCGAGCTGGTTGAGTAGCGCGCCGGTATCGCGGCCGCCGTCCGGAATATGCGGCCAATCCGATCCCCAGATCGTTCTTTCCGGGGCCGAGCGAACGATCGCCTTTGCGATGTCGTCCACGGCGTCCATGCCGCGCTTCTTCGCGAGCCGGTAAGGCGCGCTCGCCTTGAGCCAGCACCGTCCGCCTTTGAGAAGCGCGAGCAGGCGTTCGAAATCAGCCTCGGTGAGGCCGTCTTCCTCCAGCATGTAGCCCATATGATCGATGACGAAATCGATCTCGAGCGTCGCCAGGAAATCTATGAGATCGCGAACGATGTAGCCGGGCGCGTAGAACTGCAGATGCCAGCCGAGCGGCGCCACCTTTGCTGCCGAATCGAGGATGAAGCGCTGAATCTCTGCAAGCGGAAGCGCGCGCCGCTTGAAGAGATCCAACCGGATTCCACGCACGCCGACGGCGTGCCATTCGCGAAGCGTATCCATGGCGATGTCGGGCTCGATCATGACGACGCCGCGCGCGGCGCCCCCCGAAACCTTGAGAGCGTCGATCAGGCAGCGATTGTCGGTATCATAAAAGCTCGGCTGCACGATCACGAAAGAATGCAGGCCGAGCACGTCCATCACCGTCCGGTAGTGGGCGAGCTTCGCATCGGGCAGCGTGTACTGTGGATAGCGGACGCTGGGATAGGTTTCGAGCGGGCCGAACACGTGCATGTGCGTGTCGCAGGCGCCCGCCGGCATCGCGAAGCCGGGGTGTTCCAGCGAGTCCGCATCGCGCATCGGCTGCGAGACAAGAGGTTCGATGGGAATCATGTTGCGCGTCTCTCTATTCGCAGTTGAAGTCTTGCTCCGCCAACCGCTCCCGCCAGGCGTTGCGGCGTGCGGCGATCCCGTCCGCGACGATGTCGGTGTCGATCCCGGTGAAGACGAAGGGCGAGAAGCCTGATTTCAGGAAGGCGATGAAGTCCTCCTGGACGGCGATGCCGCCGATGATGGCGGCCTTGCCGTGCCGCCGCGCGGCATCGGCCACGGCCTTGCAGGCGTCCACGAACTCGGGGCGGCGGACGTCGCCGGGAAAGCCCATTTCCGCGGTCAGGTCGTTGGCGCCGATCGCGAGGATGTCGATGCCGTCCGTGGCGGCGATGCCGTCGGCGTTGCGAACGCCGAGCCGGGACTCGATGAGCGCCTGACAGACCGTCTGCCCGTTGGCCGCCGCAGTGAGTTCGGCGGCGGGCAGTCGGCTGAAGCCACTTTGCGGCAGCCGGGCAATCATCGACCGCTCGCCTGCGGGGGGAAAGCGGCAGCAGGCCGCAAGGCGCTGTGCCTGTGCCTCTGTTTCCACGCGGGGGAGGATGATGCCAGTGGCGCCGCTGTCGAGGAGCCGCCCGATCACGCCGAAGTCGTTTTCGGGTACGCGCACCCAGGCGCCGAGCCCGAGGTCGTGCGCGCAGCTCAGGATCTGACCCGCCACGTCTATCGACATGCCACAGTGTTCGAGATCGATCCACAGCAGGTCGTAGCCGGCCATGGATGCCATGCGCGCGATATCCGGGGACCGCGCGAAGCGAATGCCGAGCGCGTAAACGGGGACGCCGCCGGCAAGCCGCGCCATAAGATCCAAACCGATCGCCGATGGCCTGCGGGTGTCGTAGCGCATGTCCCTCGTCCGAAGCTGCCCGCCGATGGAGCGGCGCTGCCAATCAGCGCGAACTCACGGCATTGCGTTGATTTGCCGGGGCCCATCGATTTATGCTAATTCAATCAAGCTCAACGATTGATTGCTCTGACATATCAATGGACCTTCGCCAGCTCCGGTATTTCGTCATGCTCTGCGAGGAGTTGCATTTCCGCCGCGCGGCAGAAAAGCTGAACATCACGCAGGCACCGCTCTCAGTGGCGATCAAGTCGCTGGAAACGGAACTGGGCGCCCAGCTGTTTCATAGAACGCAGCGCCACGTTTCGCTGACGCAGGTCGGCGCCGCGTTTCGCCAGCATGCGACAGCCGTGCTGGATCAGCTCGATCGCAGTATTGAGGAAATTCGCGAGATGGTCTCCGGCGAGGCCGGGCAACTTCGCATCGGCTTCACGACGGCCTCGTCGCTGCTCGTTTTCTTCCCCCAGATCATCCGCGCGTTCCGCACGCGCTATCCGAAGGTCGATATCCGGCTGCATGATCTGTCTTCGCAGCAGCAGATCGCAGCGCTGGAGAACAGGGACATCGATGTCGGTCTTCTTCGCAGCCCGCAGATTCCCGTGCGCTCGGATATCCACTTCGTCCAGATCCTGCAGGACCCGCTCATCGTCGCGATGCATGCCGACAGCCCGCTGCTCGCGCGCGAGCAGCTGCATATCGCGGACCTGCGCGGAGAGCCGATGATCTTCTATCCGCGAAACTCCGGCGTCGGCATTCACGAGCAGTTCCTGCGCCTGTGCGGCGAGGCCGGCTTCGTGCCCAATATCGTTCAGGAGGTTCGGGAATCCGCCACGATCATCAGCCTCGCTGCATCGGGCCTCGGCGTTGCCGTCGTGCCGTCCGAGCTGCAATGCATCAATGTTCCGAACATCCGCTTCAAGCCGCTCGCGGACGAGGGTGCCATGACCTATCTGGTGATGGCGTCGCGCGCTGGCGAAGCCAGCACGCTCGTCGCGAACCTCAGGCGCATGGTTCAGGCGTCGATCGCGCGATCGACCGCGCCGGTTGATTGCGTTTTCCCATCAATCGATGTGCAAGATTGAATTGGAATAAATCACCCGTTCTCACCTACCTCTACTGTCAGTCACGTTGCACCGCGGAGAAGGTCTGTCAGGGACGGGAACGGCGCGTCGGCTTTCTTCCCAAACCCTGCGATCCCAATTCTCAATGAACCTTCGCAAGGTGCCGGCTACTGTTCGGGGAGGCACAACAATGATCATGATATCGATGCCGCGTCATGCCGCGATCCTTCTGGCGAGCGCCGCGCTGCCGTTTTACGGACAGGCGGCCGCCGCCCAGACCGGGGGCGATGCAGTCGCCGCGGCGGACAGCGAGGTGCTGGACACCATCATCGTCACGGCGATGCGGCGCGCGGAGAACCTCGAAAAAATCCCCGTCTCCATCACGGCGCTTACCGGCGGCACGATCGAGAAGCTCAATATCGAGACCACTGAAGGCCTCTCGCAATATACGCCGAGCCTGCACATCTACGCGGAGGCGGTCGGCTCGGAAAAATACACGATCCGCGGCATCGGGCGGACGAGCGAGGACCTGAGCGCCGACCCCGGCGTCGCGATCTTCCTGAACGAGGTCTATATCCCCCGGCAGGCGGCCGCGAACCTCGCCTTTTTCGATACGGAACGCGTGGAAGTGCTGCGTGGACCGCAGGGCTCGCTTTACGGCAAGAACGCGACCGCCGGCGCCATCAACATCATCACGCGGCAGCCGACCGAGCAGCTCTCGGGCTACGGCGAAGTCGCCTACGGCAGCTTCGATCGCATTACGACGAAGGGCGCGATCAGCGGCCCGATCGTCGATGGCAAGGCGTATGCCCGGTTGGCGTTTCTCACGGACGACCGCGACGGGATGTACCGCAATCTTACCACCGGCGAGAGCGCGAACGACATCAACACGCGCGCCGTGCGTGGCACGCTGAAGATCACGCCGACGGATCGGCTCACGCTCAGCCTGATCGGCGACTGGGCGAAGAGCAAGCAGGATGGCGTGCTGAAGAGCATCATCTCGGACGTTCCGGGGCTGCGCTATGTCTTCTTCACGAACAACCCGGTGACTGGCGCGCCGCGCCCCGGCGTCACGCCGCCGGTGCAGGAAGAGAAGCTGCGGACGGCACGCTCGGCGATCAACGGCCGGCAGGGTGTCGAGACCTACGGCGGCGCCTTCAATGTGACTTACGAGGCCTCCGGCTTCGATGTCGTCGCGATCACCGGCGTGCGCGCCGAAAAGAGCTATGGGCTCGAGGACAATGGCCGCGCGCGGGAAGTGACCTCCTACACCGAAACGGCACAGGATACGTGGTCGGCAAGCCAGGAACTCCGGCTGGTGTCGAGTGAGCCGAACGAACCGGGCAGCGCCAACCGCTTCTCGTGGACGCTCGGCGTCTACGCGTTCCACGAGGAAGGCAGCCGCACGACGGATATCTATCGCAACGTCGCCCCGTTCAGCGGCATCGCGACCTTCACGCAGCGGATCAACACGGATGCGCTCGCCGCGTTCGCAGAAGCCAAGTACCGGGTTCTCGACAATGTCAGCCTCACCGCAGGCATACGCTACACGACGGAAGAAAAGGCGCTCGACGTCACCGGCATCGCGCGGCGGATTACGGGTATACCCGCAGGTGGACCCGTGTCGCCCTTCGTCAATGCCGATTACACGGCAAGCGCATCCAAGCGCTGGAACCGGCTCACGCCACGCGCCGTCTTGGACGTATCGCTCGGCGAAGGCGCGATGATGTACGCCAGCGTTTCGAAGGGATTCAAGAGCGGCGGCTTCCAGGGTCAGCCCCCGGCCCCCCCGCTCCGGGAATTCAGTCCCGAAGACGTGATGAACTACGAGCTCGGCTTCAAGGGCGACCTGCTCGACCGCCGCCTGCAGTTCAGCGCCGCGGTGTTCTACAGCGACTACAAGAACCTGCAGCTTCAAACGTTCGACATAAACGGCGCCCCGACGACGGCAAGCGCCAGCGCGCGCAGCAAGGGCGTCGAATTCGAGATCACGGCGCTTCTTGCAAAGGGCTTCACCGTCAATGCCGGAGCCTCGTTCATCGATCCCGAATACAAGGACTATATCGCGCAGCAGCCGGGCTTCAGCGATCCGGCGCATACCTTTGATCGTTCGGGCGAGCGGATTGGCGGCGTGCCCCGGTACAATCTTTCGCTGCGCGCCGATTATCGGCACTCTCTGGGCAATGCCGGTGATCTGGTTTTCTCGGCAAGCGCCGTCGCGGTCGACAAGGTGGTCACCGAGTTCAACACCCTGTGGGCGAACGAATACGCCAAGGGCGACGTTCGCCTGAGCTGGGAGTCGTTGGACGGCGGCTGGATCGTCTCGGGATGGGTCAAGAACGTAACGAACGAGAGGTACTACCGCGGCGGCGGGCCGGTGGCGAAGTACGATACCGACAAGATCAGGCTGGGCCTGATCAGCGATCCCCGAACCTTCGGCGTGAGCGTCCGGCGTTCCTTCTGACGCCTGCCCAAAAACAGCACGTCGCCGGGCTGCATCGATGTTAGTACCACCTGAAGAGACCAGGGGAGAGCGGAGCATTGCCGATAGCGATTGACAGGCGATCGTTCATCGCACTCGGCGCGGGCGCGGCGGCGTCGATTGCGCCCGCGCTTGCGAAGCCTGCCGCAGAGCGCCTGCCTAACATCGTGTTCATTCTAGCAGACGATCTCGGCTACGCGGATGTGGCCTGCTACGGCAACGCATCGCTCCGAACGCCGGCCATCGACTCGCTGGCGACCGACGGGATTCGCCTTCTGAACGGTTATGCGAATTCGCCGGTTTGTTCCGCGACACGAACTGCGCTTATCACCGGCCGCTATCAGTATCGGCTTCCCATCGGGCTTGAGGAGCCGCTCGCGCACATCAGCCCCGATGTCGGTATCCCGAGGGACCACCCGACGTTACCATCGCTGCTTCGCGCCGCCGGCTACCGGACAGCGCTCGTCGGCAAATGGCATCTCGGAAAGGCGCCGAATCACGGGCCGCTCCTCAGCGGCTACGACGAATTCGTGGGAATGCGTTCGGGCGCGACGGACTATTTCTCGCATCGGAGCGTGGTCGATGAGCCCGATCTCTGGAGAGGGGATGCGCCCCTTGAGGCAGAGGGCTATCTGACCGAGATTCTCGGGCGAGAGGCGACGGGGTTCATCGAGAGGAGCGCGCGCAATCGGCAGCCGTTCTTTCTCAGTCTTCACTTCAATGCTCCCCACTGGCCATGGGAAGCCCCCGACGACCAATCGGAATCGCAACGTGTTGCAGGTACCAAGCTGAAGCACCTCGATGGCGGAACGATGCGGACCTATCACCGCATGATTGAAGCGATGGACGCAGAGGTCGGGCGCGTGCTCGAAACGCTGGACCGGTTCGACCTACGCGAGAACACCATTATCGTCTTCACCAGCGACAACGGCGGCGAACGCTTTGCGAAGACCTGGCCGTTCAGCGGCCAGAAGTCGGAACTGCTGGAGGGCGGCATCCGCGTTCCGACGATCGTGTCGTGGCCCGCCATGTTGCCGCGCGGGAAGACAAGCGCGCAGACGGCGATCACGATGGATTGGCTGCCGACGCTGCTCGGTGCCGCGAAACGCACGCCCGATCCGGCCTATCCGACCGACGGCATCGATCTCTTTCCGTTGCTCCGCAGCGGCAGCACTGCCGAGCGAACGCTCTACTGGCGTTACAAAGGCAATCACCAGCGCGCGATGCTGCGCGGCGCCTATAAATATCTCAAAATTCTCGACAACGAATATCTCTTCAACGTCGATGAGGATCCACTGGAGCGGGCCAATCTGCAAAGCAGAATGCCCGATGTGTTCGAGGACATGACACGGTCATGGAAGGCGTGGAATCGCACCATGCTTCCTCAAATCGATGCAAGTTTCACCGAGGCCGTGATGGCCGAGGAGCAAGCGGATCACATCGGCGCGGGGTGGGTCGTCGAAACCGCCGACAATCCGGACTGAAGTTTAGTCCGCCTGACCCTTGTCCGCCGTGCGGGCCTTGCGCCGCAGGATCGCGGCGGCGAACACCGCAAGCGCAGCAACGGCGCCGGGAATGGCCGCAAAGCTCAGCAGGGTGCGGGGGCTCATTTCAGTCGCCATCAGGAAACCGCCGACGAGCGGTCCCACGATCGACCCGAGCCGTCCGACGCCGGCGGTCCAGCCGCCGCCTGCACTGCGAACCTCGGGCGGGAACAGGTCCGCGGTCATCGCCGGGAAGTTCAGCTGTGCACCGAGCAGGAGCATCCCGATGATCAGAAACCCGATCATCGCCGGTGCCGTCCCGGTCGCTATCTGGCCGACGACGAGTACAGCGAATGCGCCCAGCAGTGCGAAGCCGGCATTGAGGAAATAGGGACCGAACCGGTTGATGGCCTTGGCGG
The DNA here is from genome assembly GCF_963974575.1 of uncultured Sphingosinicella sp. NCBI lineage: Bacteria > Pseudomonadati > Pseudomonadota > Alphaproteobacteria > Sphingomonadales > Sphingosinicellaceae > Sphingosinicella > uncultured Sphingosinicella sp. The sequence goes on from NZ_CAXBBQ010000001.1 coordinate 501,081, forward strand.
TAATGAGCGCGCCGACAATTCCGCCAAGATTGAGAACGACGGGCCCAAGCGCAGCGATCTGCGGACTCGCGCCCTCGGCAAGAAGGATGCTGGGGGTCCAGCTAACCAGGAAATAGGTGAGCATCAATGTCGAGAACAGGCCGGTCCAAAGCGCAATGGCGGGGAGCAGGCGTCCTTCGGCGAACTGCGCGGTGAACAGTTTCACCATCCCGGAGCCGAGATGGGAATGCGGGGCGACGCGGTAGGTGGGCATCGTCATGCCGACAGCTGCAGCGATCAGGCAGACGATCCCGGTACCCAGAAAGATCGCGCTGATGCCATGATGCAGCAAAGCGGAGGTGAGCGCACCGCCTACGACGGCGCCCAGCGGATAGCCGATGTACATCAGCGTCACCGTGCCGCTGCGTTTTCCGGGCGCGGCAAAATCGGCGGTCAGCGCGATGATAGCGGGGATGGCGCCCCCCAGGCCGAGCCCCGCGATAAAGCGCAGAACCAGAAGGCTCTGGAACGTTTCGGCGAGGGCGCACAGCAGCGTTGCGACGCCTGCGAGCAGCAGAGACAGGACGAGCATCGGCTTGCGGCCGAGTCGATCGCCGAGCGGCCCCATCGCGAGCCCGCCGATCACCGCCCCGCTGTAGCCCGCGGCGAACACGCCGCCGATCTGGGGATGTGTCAGGCCCCAGTTCTGCGCAAGGAGCGGCGCGATGAACGCGATCATCAGCGTATCGTAGCCGTCCACCATGGCGATGAAGAATGCCTTCGTCGCAACGCTTTTCGATGTGGTGCCCGTAGACACTGGTGCGCTCGTCATTTCCGTTCACTCCCCCGGATCAACCGATTGAACCTCTCCCAAAGGCGCGCGCCGATCCAATTCAATCCTCCTTGACGATTGATGGGCGTTCTAAATCAATTGCCGGGTAAAAATGAAATTGTGCGAACCATTCGGCCGCAATACCCATGCCATGGCAATATAAGCGCAATCCGGGCGAGGCAGGTGATGTCCATCCTTTCGATCCACCAGCGCCTTGAAACCTCGGGGGCAAGAACGGCGCTGCCATTCAGGCGCGGGAACGACATCTGGCTTGGGGTGGCGCAGCTCGCCGAAGACATCGAAGGCACACCGCCGCACATGAACGGCGGCAACAACGACGTCGATGCGCTTCTTTTCAGGTGGAACGATGGACGCTTCGAACTGCAAGCGCGTATTCCCGCGCACGGCGGCGAGGACATCGAGGTCTTCCAGATCGGCCATGCCGTGTTTCTGGCTCTCGCCAACCTCAGAAGCGGGTCGGGGCCTTACGAGCCGAACGTGGCGTCCGTCATCTATCGGTGGCGTGCTGGGGGATGGGAGGTCTTTCAAACAATCGATACCTTCGCGGCAAAGCAGTGGCGCCACTTCACGTTCGACGGACGCCATTTCCTGGCGCTCGCGCAGGGGCTCACCCTGCCGCATCTCACTGCCGTGAACCCCGCGCAATCATGCATCCTTGAATGGGATGGTGCGCACTTCGTGCCGTTTCAGGTGCTGGACGGCATGTGGGGGTATAATTTCACGCACTTCACGGTCGATGGTGCGCACTATCTCGCCTACGCGGATCATACGAGCGAGAGTCTGGTCTGCCGATGGGACGGCAGGGCCTTCGTTCGCTTCCAGTCGCTTTCCGACAAGGGCGGGCGGGCGTTCAGCCATTTCCGCTGGGACGGGACCGATTATCTCGCTTTCGCCCGGATCGACGGCGAATCCATGCTTTACCGTTGGAACGGCGGCGAATTCGTGCCTTATCAGACGCTCGGCGGCCCGGCGGGGCGCGAGTTCTGCGTTTTCGAGTCCGGGGGCGATCTCTATCTCGTCCGCATCTGCTTCATCGAGGGAACACCGGCGGACCCGAAGAGCGATCTCCAGTCGGAGCTCTATCGCTGGAAGGGCGATCGCTTCGTTCTCGCCGAAACGTTTCCGACCTTCGGCGGAACCGATGCCCATGTTTTCGAGAAGAATGGCAGCAGATATCTCGTCGTTTCTAACAGCCTGACCGCTGATATCCGCTTCCGTACCGACACGATCGTCTACCGTCTCGGCGTTTGATCAGGGCAATCCGATGCAAGAACCGCACGCAGCATTTCTGGATCTCTTCGAGGCCTACACCGGCCAGCCCGATGCGATCGGCCCGCACCTCAACGCGCACATGGGCAGGTTGTCGGCAGGCGACCCGCTTCTGGTGGCGACTGGAACCGATCTCGTGCTGTTCTCCGGCAGCGGGGCGAAGCCGCGCATCCTGAATTTTCGGCTCGGTACGCGGGGGTTCAAGGAACTGACGGCGATCTCGCACCTCGGTGTCGCGGTTCCCTACCTGCGGCGCATGTACGAGCTCGACTGCGCCCAGTGGCGGGATGACGCGATCCGGCTCAAGGCTGCCATCGAGACTGCCCAGCGTGTGAATTCACCCGCGTTCTGGCGTGACGATGTCGCCGCCGTCGCATTCAGGGGCCGCGAAGAGGCAATCGCCGGAATGACAGCCTACGCCTGCAGGGTGACGCTCCGGGTTCTGGAAAACCTGCTTCGCGATCCCACGCGCATCGACTTCGAATATCTTCGAACCGAATGGCTGGACGTCCTCTCGGGCGGCGATTTTCCTATCGCGATGAACGACGTGATGGCCGCGACCTTCGCGCTTGTCTTCCTCGATGCCGCATACCGGACGATCACATGGCTCGGCGAGCACGACATCGCGTGGGACCGCGCAATGGTCCTTATCAGCGGAAAGGCGGGCCGGCCGACGGCGGGGGTGACCTGGCAGACGAACAGCATGTGCCACCTGCTGTGGCAGGCGTCCGGGCAACAATTGTCTCCCGATCGTCTGTACATCGCGCCGCACGGGCCCGATCTCGATCTGGCCCAGCTGGCGGATGAAGCCGCCGCCAGTAGAATCGAGGCGCGGTTCCGGGAAATCTGGTTCAGCACCAACGCGACGGTGGAAATGGGCCGCCTGATGTTCGACGGATATCCCGCGTTTCACCGGCCGGCCGAGGCGGCGCCCGTCATTGATGTCGAAACACGGGAGGCGACCGAGCTCCCCCGCGTCCGCTCCGTCGACGATCGCAGGGCGATCATCACGCGGCTCCGTTTCGTCATGGAAGATCCTGCGCAGCAGCTCGCAAACGCCGGTGCGCAGTTCATTGTCGACCAGCTCTGCAGTAACGGCAATGTACCGGAAGCCGTCGTCATCCCAGGGCTCGACAATATTAATTACCGCGCGAGCTGATCCGGACAGCACGTTATCAGGTCGACGGGCACGTGGAGATCATTAGAGGGCGCTAAAAGTACACGGTTTGGGAATCGCATTGAGCATGTTTGTTTTGACGGTATATCTGACGGTACATCATGCGTACCGCGTGCAAATAAACGCATGATATATTTGTAGAAATTTTCCCTTTTCGATTCCGTCCCCGGCACCATTTGTTCTCCATAGCCGTCCATAGCCGTCCAAGAAAGTACGCATTTCTGCGGCTCTCCGGAGATTTGAGTCCGGCGCAGTTCGGGGCCAGTTGTTGGTATCCAGAGCGTTCAGTGGTAAAAATGATGGTATCTGCCAACACTCGAACGGGAGATACCATCATGGCGCTATCCGCAGTGGCGGTGCTGCACGCGAAGGGCAGGCAGCAGCCGTACAAGCTGACCGATTCTCCGGGTCTCGTGCTTCTAGTGAACCCCGACGGCCGGAAGTATTGGCGCTACAACTACCGCTTCGACGGCAAACAGAAGACGATGGCCCTCGGCGTCTACCCGGATATCAGCCTCGCTGAGGCGCGCGAGAAGCGCGATGCTGCGAGAAAACTCGTGGTTTCGGGCATCGACCCGATGAAGCAGCGCAAGGAAGCCGAGCGTGAAAAACGTGTCCGCGAACAGGAAACCTTCAAGGCGATTGCCGAAGAGTGGCTGGAACGCCTCGAGCTCCAGGGACGCGCGGCAGCGACGCTGAAAAAGAACCGGTGGCTGATGGAGTTCTCCTACCCGCGCCTCGGCGATCGTCCCATCGCCGAAATTACGGCGACGGACCTCCTGGAGGTGCTTCGTAAAATCGAGGTTCGGGGCCGCTACGAAACAGCGAATCGGTTGCGCGGGACGTTCGGCACGCTCTTCCGTTTTGCCGTCGCGACTGGCCGCGCGCCGCGCGACGTCGCCATCGACCTTCGCGGAGCCCTCATCCGGCCGCAGGTCACGCATCGTTCCGCGCTGCTGGAGCCTGGAGACATCGGCGCCCTTCTGCGAGCGATCGACGGGTATGAGGGTCAGCCTACCGTTCAGATCGCGCTACGCCTCAGCGCGCGCGGCGGCCTTCGCGGGCGCTGGCCAGCGCGTGGGCGAGCGCGGCAAGGCCGAGGCACAGCATGGCCGTGAGGACGACGCCATAGAAACCCGCGCTCTGCTTTGGCGGGCCATGGAGCAGGTGATCGAGCGTCGGGACGAGCAGCGACAGCATCAGACCGCAAAAGGCACCCCATGCGGCGACGATCGCCGAGGGGCCGAGGCGCTTCGTCAGAAGCGCGGCGAGCGCGAGGCCAGCGCCCACCAGCACCTCGTCGAAGGCCAGCGGAACGAGGCGCGGATTGCCCCACCAGCGGGCGAGTTCACTGGCGGCGAGGAGGCTTCCGGCCGCGAAGGTGATGATGCGAAAGCGTTTCATGCCGCACGGCTACCAGCAATCGGCAAAGAGGGCGAGACAGGCGCCCGGCCGTTAACGTTATTTACAGTCGTGTGACGGCATGATTCTCTGTGCACCGGTTCCAGATTTGCGTGGAAGGGAGCATGCGATGCACGGCGTTGATGACGACTTCACCCGGCAACTGCAGGACTGGCGGATGCTGACCGCCGAAGTGCTTTACCACATGCCCGATCACCCGCATGTGCTGCAAAGCTTCACATGGCAGACACTGGACGTGCCGCCGCGCTTTCCGCGACTGATCGGCTTCCTCGATTTCTGGTCGCACAGCATCGACGGCATGCTGCATTCGGTGCGGATCATGCACGATGCCCTGATCCGCCCGGCCGAATACCGCTTCGTCGACAAGGAACTGCGGCTGAACTGACGCCTACTTGAGGACGGCAATATCGAGCGGCGTCAGCGCGGCCGCAGCGGCGGCGCTCGCCTTGCGCTCGGCATCAGGCTCGGCGATGAGACCGCGTGCCTTGAGATAGCCTTCGGGCCCGAACGCCGCTTCGCTCGTGTATTCCTGCAGGAACACCGCAAGTGCCGGCTTGGCGCGAGCATGCTCGCCCTTCACGTAGATGTAGAGCGGGCGCGAGGCGGGATAGGTTCCGCTGGCGATCGCTTCATACTCTGGCGCGACGCCGTTCATCTTCACGCCCTCGATCTTGTCGAGATTCTCTTCGAGATAAGAATAGCCGAAGACGCCGAGCGCGGTGGGGTTCGCCACCAGCTTTTGTACGATGAGGTTATCGTTCTCGCCAGCCTCCACATAGACACCGTCCTCGCGCAGCTTCGTGCAGCGCGTCTTGTATTCGTCCTCGTTCGAATCCTTCAGCGCCTTCAGGTTCGCGAAGGTGGCGCAGCCAGCTTCCATGACGAGTTCATTGAAAGCGTCGCGCGTGCCCGAGGTCGGCGGCGGGCCGAGCACCTCGATCTTGCGGTTCGGCAGCTTCGGATCGATCTGGTTCCACGTGGTAACGTCGTTCTTCGAGCCGTCCGGCTTCGTGGCAGCGAGCGCGAGGAAAATCTGCGCGGGCGTCACGTCCATCTCGGCATCCGACTTCGCCTGCGCGACGGCGATGCCATCGATACCGACCTGCACTTCGACGATCTGCTTGACGCCGTTGGCGTTGCAAAGCTCGACCTCGCTCTTCTTGATGCGGCGGGAGGCGTTGGCGATGTCCGGGTGCTGCGTTCCGACGCCGCCGCAGAACAGCTTGATGCCGCCGCCGGTACCGGTCGATTCGACGATCGGCGCCGCCGCCGCCGGATACTTGCGGCGGAAGTTCTCAGCGACTGCCGTGGTGAATGGGTAGACGGTGGAGGAGCCGACGATGCGCAGCGCCGGGCCAGAAACGTTGATGCCGCCCGTCGCAGCCGTATCGCCGCCCTGCGGCGGTGTGGGCGCGGGGGACGAATCGCAGGCGGCGAGCGCCAGAAGACCGATACCGGCAAGAGCAAGGCTGGTGGTGCGCATGGGATTTCGTCTCCGCTTCAAGGATGACCTGTTCTGACGCCGCCCCTAGGCGTGTTCAATGACGCTTTGGTGACAGACAAATGTCGGATGCATGACAGCTACTCTTGTTTGCCCCTCTCCCCAACCCTCTCCCCGGGTGGGGAGAGGGAGTCTTTAATGCGCGGCGTTCCAGTTTTGGCCGGTGCCGACCTCGACGACGAGGGGGACCGTCATTTCGACGATCGGCGCACAGGCATCCTCCATCACGCGCTTGATGACCGTGCCCGCCGCTGCCGCCTTGTCCACGGGAACCTCGAACACGAGTTCGTCGTGCACCTGCAGCAGCATCCGTGCGGCTGACAGGTTTTCGGCTTCGAGCGCATCTTCGATGCGGACCATGGCGCGGCGGATGATGTCGGCGGCTGTGCCCTGCAGCGGTGCGTTGATCGCGGCGCGCTCGCCGAAGGCGCGCTCGGCCTGGTTGGAGGACTTGATGAGCGGCGTGTGGACGCGGCGGCCGAACAGCGTTTCGACATAGCCGTGATCGCGCGCGCTCATCTTGGTGCGCTCCATGTAGTCACGGATGCCCGGGAAGCGCTCGAAATAGCGCTTGATATAGTCGCCAGCGACACCGCGATCGATGCCGAGGTTGCGCGCGAGGCCGAACGCCGAGATACCGTAGATGATGCCGAAGTTGATCGCCTTCGCCTGGCGGCGTACGGACGGGTCCATGCCCTGGATGGGCACGCCGAACATTTCGGACGCTGTCATTGCGTGGATGTCGAGACCGTCCGCGAACGCCTGGCGGAGCGCCGGAATCTCGGCCATCTCGGCAAGCAGGCGCAGCTCGATCTGGCTGTAGTCGGCCGAGAGCAGCACATTGCCCGCTTCCGGCACGAAGGCGTCTCGGATCTTGCGGCCTTCCTCGGTACGAACGGGGATGTTCTGGAGGTTGGGATCGGTGGAGGAGAGGCGCCCCGTGGTCGTGGAGGCCAGCGCGTAGCTGGTGTGCACGCGGCCCGTTTCAGGGTTGATCTGTTCCTGCAGCGTATCGGTGTAGGTGGACTTGAGTTTGGCGAGCTGGCGCCAATCCAACACCTTCTGCGCGATCTCCACGTCTTCGCCGGCGAGCCGATCGAGCACATCCACGTCGGTTGAATAAGCGCCGGTCTTGGCTGATTTCTTGCCGCCCTGCAGGCCCATCTGTTCGAACAGGATCTCGCCGAGCTGGCGGGGCGAGGCAACATTGAAGGGCGCGCCCGCAAGCGTGTGGATTTCTGCCTCCAGCCGCTCGAGGCCCTGCGCATAGTCCGCCGAAAGGCGCGCGAGCGCTGCCCGGTCCACCTTGATGCCGCGCCGCTCCATACGCATCAGTACGGGAACGAGCGGGCGTTCGAGCGATTCGTAAACTCGCGTGAGCTTTTCCCGCCACAGGCGCGGCTTCAGATGCTGCCAGAGACGGAGCGTGCAATCGGCGTCCTCGGCGGCGTATTTCGTCGCGGCATCGAGCGGCACCTTGTCGAACGTGATCTGCGCCTTACCGGTGCCCGCGACCGTCTTGAACGCGATTGGCTTGTGACCGAGCAGCCGCTCCGAAAGCCCGTCCATGCCGTGACCCATCGGGCCGCCGTTTTCGAGCGCCTTGCCTGAATCGAGCGCGTAAGACATCAGCATCGTGTCGTCGAACGGCGCGATTCCGATGCCCTGCCGCGCGAGCACAAGCATGTCGTACTTGAGGTTCTGACCGACCTTCAGCGTCGCGGGATCTTCGAGCAGCCGCTTCAGCCGGGCGAGCGCTTCCGCCCGGTCCACCTGCACCGGTGTTTCGCCGAGCAGCCCCTCGCTCGCGACATGGCCGAGCGGGATGTAGCAGGCGCGGTTCGGCGCGGTCGCGAGGCTGACACCGACGAGGTTGGCGCGCATGGCATCGAGATTGTCCGTTTCGGTATCGACCGCGACAGTGCCGACCGCCAGCGCCTCGGCGATCCAGCGGTCGAGCGCCTCGAGCGTCGCGACGGTCTCGTACGTGTCGTGCGCGAAGGGCAGCAGGGGCGGCGAGAAGGCATCGGGCGGGGGAAGCGCCGCACCCGGCGCGCCGCCTGCCGCTTCCACCGCCGCGTGCTTCCCGAGCTTGGAGAGGAGCGTGCGAAAGCCATGCTTCTTGAAGAATGCCGAGAGCGGCTCATGCGGCGGATCCTTGAGCGCGAAGGTCTCGATCGGCTCGGGCAGCGGCCAGTCCGTCTTCAAGGTGACGAGCACGCGCGACATGCGGATGGCGTCGACGCTTGATGTTATCATCTCGCGCAGTTTGTCGCGCTTGATCTCGGATGCGCGAGCGATCAGTGTCTCGACGTCGCCGAACTGCTGGATAAGCTGCGTCGCTGTCTTGGGGCCCACGCCGCGCACGCCGGGGATGTTGTCGACCGCGTCGCCCATCAGCGCCAGCACGTCGCCGACCTTTCCGGGCGGCACGCCGAACTTCTCTTCGACGTGGGCGACGTCCATCCTGAGGTCGCGCATGGTATCGAGCATGTCGATGCCGCCGCCGACGAGCTGCATCAGATCCTTGTCCGACGAGACGATGGTGACCTTCATGCCGTCCGCGCGCGCCTTCACGGCGTAGGCGGCGATGATATCGTCGGCCTCGATGCCGATCTCCTCGATGCACGGCACGGAAAAGGCGCGCACGGCATCGCGAATCAGCGGGAACTGCGGGATCAGGTCCTCGGGCGGCTCCGGCCGGTTCGCCTTGTATTCGGGGTAGATCTCCATGCGGAAGCTGTGCTTCGAGGCATCGAGGATGACCGCCAGATGCGTGGGCCCCTCGCCCCGGTTCAGCTCCTCAATCAGCTTCCAGAGCATCGCGGTGAAGCCGAACACGGCGTTGACGGGCGTGCCTTCGGGATCGGTGAGCGGCGGCAGGCGGTGGTAGGCGCGGAAGATGAAGCTCGACCCGTCGACGAGGTAGAGATGCTGGGGGGAGTCGGTCATGAAGGTGCGTTTAGCAAGCCCCGCCCAGCTTGGCGACTAGGGGATCAGCACCGTGTCCTCCGCGACCGGCGATGGCTGCGGATAGTCGAGCGTGTAGTGGAGGCCCCGGCTTTCGTGGCGGCGGAGTGCCGAGCGGACGATGAGGTCGGCGGCCATCAGCAGATTGCGCAGCTCGATGAGATCGGGCGTGACGCGGAAGTGGCCGTAGAAATCCTCAACCTCGCCTGTGAGTAGCTTGATGCGGTGCTGCGCGCGCTCCAGCCGCTTCGTGGTGCGGACGATGCCGACATAGTTCCACATGAACCTGCGGATTTCCGTCCAGTTCTGCTTGATGACGACTTCTTCGTCCGAATCCGTCACGCGGCTTTCGTCCCACGCGCGGATCGGCGGCGGCGCGGCCAGCCCGTCCCAGTTCGCGGCGATGTGCTTCGCCGCCGCTTCCCCGAACACGAAGCATTCGAGGAGCGAGTTGGAGGCGAGGCGGTTGGCGCCGTGGAGGCCGGAGTGGCTGACCTCGCCCGCCGCGTAAAGGCCGGGAAGGTCGGTGCGGCCGTCGCGGTCGATGACGACGCCGCCGCACGTATAGTGCTGCGCGGGGACGACCGGGATCGGGTCCTTCGTCATATCGATGCCAAGCGAAAGCAGCTTCTCGTAGATGTTCGGGAAGTGGCCCTTCACGAAATCGGCGCCCATGTGGCTGATATCGAGGTGCACGTAGTCGAGGCCGAGGCGCTTGATCTCGTGGTCGATGGCGCGGGCGACGATGTCGCGGGGGGCAAGCTCGGCGCGCGAATCGAAGCGCGGCATGAAGCGCTCGCCGCCGCCGGGAACGCCGGGCGGTAGTTTCAGGTGGCCGCCCTCGCCGCGCACCGCTTCGGTGATGAGGAAGTTCTTGACCTCCAGATTGTAAAGGCAGGTTGGGTGGAACTGCATGAATTCCATGTTGGCGACGCGGCAGCCCGCGCGCCACGCCATCGCGATGCCATCCCCCGTGGCGCCGCGCGGCGCGGTCGAGAAGAGATAGGTGCGGCCCGCGCCGCCGGTCGCGAGCACCGTCGCGCGCGCCGTCAGCGTCTCGACACGACCGCTGGCCCGGTCGAGCGCGTAGACGCCCCAGACGTGTCCGTCGCCCGAATAGCGCTCGCCATGGCGGCTGGTGACGAGATCGATTCCCACCCTGTCCGGCAGCAACGTGATGTTGGGGCTGGCGGCAGCGGCCTTTTCGAGCGCCTGCTGCACCGCCCAGCCGGTCGCGTCGTCGACGTGCACGATGCGGCGGTGGCTGTGCCCACCTTCGCGCGTCAGGTGCCAGCGCTCGGTGCCGCCTGCGTTGAAGGGCACGCCGATCTCGGCGAGCCGCTCGATCGCGGCGGGGGCGTTCTCAACGACGAACTCGACAATGTCGCGATGGTTGAGCCCAGCGCCCGCCACCATCGTGTCCTCGATATGGCTTTCGAACGTATCACCCGGCTCCAGCACGGCGGCGATGCCGCCCTGCGCCCACGACGTGGACCCGGCGGAGAGGTCTGCCTTCGACAGCACGCCCACCTTGAAGCGCTGCGCGAGGTTGAGCGCGCAGGTGAGCCCCGCGGCGCCGGAGCCGATGACGAGAACGTCGAACTGCATCACGCGGCCACTTGCCGCGTGAGGTGAAGGAACACGTCTTCAAGGTCCGCCTCGCGTGTCGAGACATCGACGACGCCGAGGCCGGTGGCGCTGATCGCCTGCAGAAGCTCGCCCGCGGTGAGCGCGCCGCGATTGTAGGTGAGGATAAGCTGGCGCGCGCCCTTTAGCTCGATCTTTTCGGCAGGGAGACCGGCGGGCGGGGTATCGAGGTCGCGGTCCACCGTGACGATCAGACACTTTTCCTGCGCGCTGGCGAGGAGCGCGTGCGTTTCGTCATTCGCCACCACCTCGCCGTTGTTGATGATGGCGATGCGGTCGCAAAGCTCCTCCGCCTCTTCGAGATAGTGCGTGGTGAGCACGACCGTGGTGCCTGCTGCGTGGAGCTGGCGCACGTAGGACCAGAGCTGCTGGCGCAGCTCGATGTCGACGCCCGCGGTGGGCTCGTCGAGAATCAGGATCGGCGGATTGTGGACGAGCGCCTTGCCGATCAGCAGGCGCCGCTTCATGCCGCCCGAGAGCGTGCGCGCGTAGGCGTGCGCCTTGTCCTCGAGCCGGAGCGCGCGGAGAATTTCCATGGTGCGGCGTTCCGCCTTCGGCACGGCATAGAGCCCGGCGTGGATTTCCAGCGTCTCGAACGGCGTGAAGAAGGCATCGAACAGGATTTCCTGCGGCACGATGCCGATCGCGCGCTTCGCGTTCCTGCGGTCTTCATCAATGTCGAAGCCCCAGATGCGCGCGCTGCCGCCGGTCTTGTTCACAAGGCCCGCGAGGATGTTGATCAGTGTGGACTTCCCCGCGCCGTTGGGGCCCAGAAGGCCGAAAATCTGGCCGCGCGGCACATCGAAGCTGACGCCCTTCAGGGCGCGCTTGCCGTCCGAATAGGTTTTTTCGAGGTCGCGGATTTCGATGGCAGGCTGCATGGACGCCTCGCATAGCGCGGACGTCCATGCCCGCCAAGCGACTTACGCGGCCTCCACCATTGCGGCGATGGCATCAGGCGGCAGATTCGTCGCTTCCTTGGCGATCTCGGCGACGATGCGGCCCGAGACCTCCTTGTGATAATGCTTGCGCATCTCGCCGAGCGTCGCTGGCGGCGCGATGATGATGAGACGGTCGGTTTTGCCGCCAAGCGCGCGCTTTTTCAGGATTTCGGCAACCTCTGCGGCGAAACGATCCTCGGCGAGCTGTTTGAAATCGGTTTCCTCATAGCTGCTACGCCGCGCGCCGACGCTCTGGAAGCTGCGGCCCGGCCTGTCGGTCGAAAGCTCACGGTCGGGGCGGAGGTCCTGCTCTTCCTCGCGGATCACCTGCAGATCGGGGAATTTTGTGTCGCCTTCGTTGACGAGGAGGAGCAGCTTGCGCCCGTCGGCGACGCAAATCTCGGTCTTGTGCTGGAGGATCATGGCCTCTCCCTTTTCTGCCTGTGTGTGAAGCTTAAACGAAGCAAGGCGAAACCGGTTGCGGGCCAAAGGCACCCGTTCCATAGAGCCTTCGCCATGCACGATATCCGTTATATCCGGGAAAACCCCGCCGAATTTGATCTGGGTCTAGCACGCAAGGGGCTGGCGCCCCTGTCGGCGGACATTCTTGGCCGAGACGCCGCGCTGCGCGAGACCGTGACGACGCTGCAAGCCGCGCTGACGCGGCGCAACGAGGCCTCGAAGGCAATCGGGGCCGCGAAGGCTCAGAAGGACGAAGAGAGCGCCTCCGCGCTGATGGCAGAGGTGAGTGAGCTAAAGACACGCATTCCCGACCTTGAAGCGAAGGAACGCGCGCTTTCCGATGCGCTGAACGCGCAGCTTTCGGCCATTCCGAACCTGCCCGCCGCCGATGTGCCGGAAGGGCCGGACGAGACCGCAAACGTGGTGCTGAAGACATGGGGCGAACCGCGCACCTTCGATTTCGAGGTGAAGGAGCACGATGCCGTCGCCGCGCCGCTCGGCCTTGATTTCGAGCGTGCCGCGAAGCTTTCCGGCGCGCGCTTCGCGGTGATGAGCGGCGGCGTCGCCCGCCTTCACCGCGCGCTCGCGCAGTTCATGCTCGACCGGCAGGTGGAGAACGGCTTCACCGAAACCGCCGTGCCGCTGCTGGTGCGCGACGAAGCGGTGTACGGCACCGGCCAGCTTCCGAAGTTCGCTGAAGACCTGTTTCAAACGACGGACGGCCGCTGGCTGATCCCCACCGCCGAGGTGAGCCTTACCAACCTCGTGGCGGCCGAGATCCTTGATACGGCGAGCCTGCCGCTGCGGCTGACCGCGCTTTCCCCCTGCTTCCGCGCCGAGGCGGGCTCGGCGGGGCGGGACACCAAGGGCATGATCCGCCAGCATCAGTTCGAGAAGGTGGAGATGGTGGTGATCGCGGCGGCGGACCAGTCCGAAGCCGAGCACGCACGCATGACCGAATGCGCCGAGGGCATCCTGCAGGCGCTCGGCCTTCCCTACCGGGTGATGCTGCTGTGCGCTGGAGACATGGGCTTTGCCTCGCGCAAGACATACGACCTTGAGGTCTGGCTGCCTGGGCAGGGCTGTTACCGCGAGATTTCGAGCGTTTCCAACTGCGGCGACTTCCAGGCGCGGCGCATGAACGCGCGCCACCGCGCGGCGGGCGAGAAGGGTACGGCGTTTGTCCACACACTGAACGGCTCCGGCCTCGCTGTCGGCCGCACGCTCGTCGCGGTGCTCGAGAACTACCAGCAGGCAGATGGATCGGTAACGATCCCCGAAGTGCTGCGGCCCTACATGGGCGGTTTGGAGGCGCTGCGGCCGTGAGAATCCTGCTGACCAACGATGACGGCTACCATGCCCCCGGCATGGCGGTGCTCGAAGCGATCGCGCGCGAACTCAGCGACGACATCTGGGTGGTCGCGCCCGCCGAGGAACAATCGGGCGCGGGCCATTCGCTGACGCTGTCGCAGCCGATCCGCCTGCAGAAGCACGGCGAGCGCCGCTTCGCGGTGCGCGGCACGCCGACCGACAGCGTGATGATGGCGCTCGGCCTGCTGATGAAGGACAGCCCGCCCGATCTCGTGCTTTCGGGCGTCAACCGCGGTGCGAATCTTGCCGAGGACGTCACCTATTCGGGCACGGTGTCGGCGGCGATGGAAGCGACGCTGTATGGCGTGCCCGCGATCGCGCTCAGCCAGTGCCTCGGTTCGATGCGCGCCGTTGAGGCGTTCGAGACGGCGGCGAAATGGGGCGCCACGGTGGTGCGCGCGCTCGCCGCGAAGACGTGGCCGAAGGGCGTGCTCATGAACGTGAACTTCCCCGCCGTCGCGCCGGACGCGGTGAAGGGCGTGCGCGTGACCGAGCAGGGCTTCCGCGACTACGGCGCCACCGCCATCGAGGAGCGCGTCGATCCGCGCGGCTTCACCTATTACTGGTTCGGCCTCGGCCGCGAGGCGACGGAAGCCGGACACCTGACCGACCTGCAGGCGACGCATGAGGGCTTGATCGCGGTGACGCCGCTTCACCTCGACCTGACGCACTACGAAACGCTCGATTCGCTGAAAGATGCGGTGAAGCACATCTCTTAGGCGCGATCGGCGATTCAAATCCGTATCGCACCGGGTTAGAGACTTACCCATGTTCCGCTTCGCCGTTCCGCTCGTCCTGCTTTTCGTCGCCGCCTGCTCGGCCCCGTCGCGGCCGCAATTTCCCGTGCCGACGCCCAAGAAGCCGATCGAAAGCACGGCTACCCCCACACCGGCCGCGCCCAAGCGTGCGCCTTGGAAGCCCGTGAAGGTTGTGGCGGATGCGGTGGACGTGCCGCAGCAGACGGTCACCGTCGTGCGCGGCGATACGCTCTCCGGCATCGGGCAGCGCACGGGATCATCGGTGCAGGCGATCGCACAGGCGAACAGGATCGCGCCGCCCTACACGATCGAGGTGGGGCAGGTGCTCACCATCCCGGGCGGGCGCTATCACACGGTGAAGGCGGGCGAGACGGGCATCACCATCGCGCGCGCCTATGGCGTGGACTGGGAAGGCATCGTCACCACCAACGAACTGAAAGCGCCCTACACGCTCCGCGTCGGCCAGCGGCTGCGGCTGCCGACGAAGGCGCAGGTGCGCGAGATGACGCTCGCCGAACGCGCCGCCGCCTTCACCATCGACATCGACGACCTGATCAACGGCAGCGAACCCGCTGCGACCGAAGCCGCCGCTGCAGCACACCCCGCAGGCGAAACCGCGCCCCCGCAGGCCGTGGCCGCGCTACCCCCACCGCCCGCCTTCAACGGCCGCTTCATGGCGCCCGTGGAGGGCAAGCTCATCAGCCGATTCGGCGCCAAATCGGGCGGGCTCTACAACGACGGCATCAACCTCCGTGCGCCTGCAGGCGCACCGATCCGCGCGGCAGCGAACGGCGTGGTCGTCTATGCCGGAAACGCAGTCGAGGGCTTCGGCAACCTTGTGCTGCTGAAGCACGATGGCGGCTGGGTGACGGCCTATGCCCACGCCGAAGACCTGCTCGTGATCCGCGGCGACACCGTGCGCCAGGGCGACCCCATCGCCCGCGTCGGCAAGACCGGCTCCGTCGACGAGCCGCAGCTTCACTTCGAGATCCGCCAGGGCAAAAAGCCGGTCGACCCGCTGCCGCTTTTGCCGGGGGCGGGGTGAGGATGGGCTATGATAAACGTACTGAGCTTTGAACGCGGCCATACGAATGATGGTGACGTCTCTTTCATACCCTGTATCGACAGGGTGAGTTTGGTAGACCTCGCTACAGCTTTCGAGAAAGCTCAAGGGTACACTGATCCCGCCGGAGGATACGGCGGCATTGTACCTTCCCATTCAGAACTCAGTTCGATCGCAAACAATTTTTCATGTCAGGGAGAGCCCGCCAGAGACTGCGAGCAAGGACGAATCTACGCATTATTCTGCGAATGCGGAGAGGCTGGCTGTTGGCCGCTCGTAATGCATATCGAGCAAGACGACGGTCATGTGATCTGGAGAGGCTTCAATCAGCCACATCGACAGAACCGTGATTATACTACGTTTGGACCTTTCAAGTTCAATCGCGCACAATACGAGTCCGCGTTAGCCGAGATTACGGCCTCCAAGGCCCCCGCTTAGTATCTACCCATCAATACATTTCAGGACGCTACTTCCTCTTGCGTCTCAGCCCTTTTTCCGTCAGTGGCGCGCGTCTCATGACCGTGAAAACGCTCCCCGCGCCGCCGAAGGTCGGCATGGTGTCGCTCGGCTGCCCGAAGGCGCTGGTCGACAGCGAGCGGATTCTGACCAAGCTTCGCGCGGACGGCTATGCGATGAGCCCGGACTATGCGGGCGCGGACGTTGTGCTGGTGAACACCTGCGGGTTCCTGGATTCGGCGAAGGAAGAAAGCCTTGCCGCGATCGGCGAGGCGATCGCCGAGAACGGGCGCGTGATCGTGACCGGGTGCATGGGGAACGAGGCGGACGTGATCCGCGCGCGCTTCCCGGACGTGCTCGCGGTGACGGGCGCGCATCAGTATGAGGCCGTCGTCGAGGCCGTGCACGAGGCCGCGCCGCCGGTGCCCTCGCCGTTCGTCGATCTGGTACCGGAGGCGGGGCTGAAGCTCACCCCGCGCCACTATTCGTATCTGAAGATTTCCGAAGGTTGCAATCACCGCTGCAAGTTCTGCATCATCCCGAGCTTGCGCGGCGACCTCGTCAGCCGGCCTGCCGCCGCCGTGGTACGCGAGGCGGCGAAGCTGGTGGAGGCGGGGACGAAGGAACTGCTCGTCATCAGCCAGGATACGTCGGCCTACGGCGTCGATATCCGTCACGCAGCGTCGAAGTGGGACGGGCGCGAGTATCGCGCGCACATCACGGACCTTGCGCGCGATCTCGGATCTCTCGGCGCATGGGTGCGGATGCACTACATCTACCCCTATCCGCACGTCGATCAGCTGATGCCGCTGATGGCAGAGGGGCTGGTGCTGCCCTATCTCGACATTCCGTTCCAGCACGCGAGCCCGGCGGTGCTGAAACGCATGGCGCGGCCCGCGAACGAGGCGAAGGTGCTGGAGCGCATCCGGTCCTGGCGGACGCAAGTGCCCGACCTCGCCATCCGCTCCACCTTCATCGTCGGCTTCCCTGGCGAGACGGAAGAGGATTTCCAGTACCTGCTCGACTGGCTGGAAGAGGCGGGAATCGATCGCGCCGGCTGCTTCAAATACGAAGCCGTTGAAGGTGCCGCCGCGAACGCGCTGGATGGCGCCGTCCCCGAAGAGGTGAAGGACGAGCGCTGGCACCGCTTCATGGCGGCGCAGGCCCGGATTTCAGCTGCGCGCCTGCAAAGCCGTATCGGCCGCGAGATCGACGTGATCATCGACGAAGCCGACGACGAAGGCGGCGCGACCGGGCGATCGCAGTGGGACGCGCCGGAGATCGATGGCCAGGTGCTGCTGCGCGATGCCGATGTCGCGCCGGGTGACATCGTACGCGTGCGCATCGAGGATGCCGACGAGACGGACCTGTTCGGCGTTCCCGCTTAAGACTTCAGACGAAAATCTTGCCGGGGTTCATGATGCCGTTCGGATCGAGCGCGGCCTTCACTGCGCGCATCGCGGCGAGCTTCGCCGGATTGCCGAGTCGGGCCAGCGTTTTCGCCTTCGATGTGCCGATCCCGTGCTCGGCGCTGATCGAACCGCCATACCGTGCGACGATATCGTAAACCTGCTCGCTGAGCTCGTAGCGGCGGGCCATCAGCTCGGTTCGCGGCCCCGGCTCGGCCGTCTTGACGTTGTAGTGCACATTGCCGTCGCCAAGGTGGCCGAATGCCATCACCTGTGTGCCCGGCCAGTCCGCCTCGATGATCCGCGTCGCCTCTTCCATGAAGCGCGGCATGTCGGAAACCGGCACGGAGACGTCGTGCTTAATCGAAGGTCCATCGAGACGCTCCGCCTCCGGCAGCTCCTCGCGCAGGCGCCAGAAATCGAGGCCCTGCGTGCGGTTCTCGGCGAGGGCCGCGTCGACCACGAGCCCGTCTTCGAACGCGGCGGCAAGCGCGGTTTCAAGCGCCTGACGCTGGGTTTCGCCGGTCATCGCCGAAGTCACCTCCACGAGCACGTACCACGGATACGGCGCCGAAAGCGGATCGCGCGCGCCCGGGATGTGCTGCAGCACGAGATCAAGGCCGTGGCGCGGGATCAGCTCGAAGGAATCGACATTGTCTCCCGTGGCCTTCTTGAGATGACCGAGCAGCGTCAGCGCGGCGTGCGGATCGGCGAGCGCGACAAATGCCGTCGCCACTTCGCGCGGCGCAGGCACCAGCCGAAGCGACGCGGCGGTGACGAAGCCGAGTGTGCCTTCGGCGCCGATCAGCAGCTGCTTGATATCGTAGCCGGTGTTGTCTTTCCTGAGCGGCGTGAGTTGATCGAGGATGCTGCCATCCGGCAGCACGGCTTCGAGCCCGATCACCTGCGCGCGCATGTTGCCGTAGCGGAGCACCTGCACGCCGCCCGCGTTCGTGGAAATAAGGCCGCCGATCGTTGCCGAGCCCTTGGCGCCGAGCGAGAGCGGGAACATGCAGTCCGCGTCTTCTGCGGCCTTGTGCAGCGTTTCCAGGACGACACCCGCCTCTGCAATGACCGTGAAGCCCGGCGCATCGAGCGCACGGATGCTATTCATGCGATCCATCGAAACGAGCACGGCCGCGCCGTCTTCCTCGGGCACACCCGCGCCCACGAGGCCCGTATTGCCGCCCTGAGGAACGAGCGGCGTGCCGGTTTCATTCGCGATCTTCACGATACGCGCCAGCGTTTCCGTATCGCGCGGAAGCAGCAGCAACGGAGAAGCGCCGGTTTTCTGATTGCGCCAGTCCGTGAGTTTGGGCGCGAGACGATCAGGATCGTCGGACCAGCCGCCGGGTCCGGCAGCGTCGCGGAGTCGGTCGAGGGCTGTCATATCGAGGTGTGTCGCCATGGGTCCGACGCTCTAGGCGAAACCGGTACATTGCGGAAGATGCAACGTTTGGCGACATGGACCCTGCAAAAACCGATAGGCTGAATGGTCACAAACGTTGCAATCGGGCAACGCTCTGCTGTCAGCCTTGTTATATACCTGTCCAAAACCGGGGGGGCAGCGCAGCGCCGCTGGACAAGCCCTTGAATCCGGGTTTCTATGCCCTTCGAGCGGTACAGGAACGGCTGTCGCTGTGATGGGCAGGGCCTTCCTCCGCCATCCGACGCGCTACATGAGACTGGCGCGCGGATGCAACGGTAACCTTGGGAGGGTACTCGTCATGCAATCTCGTTTTCGCGCCCGTAGTGTATTCGTTTCCAGCGCATCCGCACTTGCCGTTCTTGCCGCTTCACCCGTGTTCGCGCAGGTGACCGAGCAGAACGATTCCGGCATCGAAACCATCATCGTCACCGCCCAACGCCAGGCGGAATCGCTGCAGGATGTGCCGATCGCCGTCAGCGCGTTTTCATCGGATGCGCTGGAGCGCCAGCAGATCGAGAATTCGAGCGACCTTCAGCTTACCCTGCCCAACGTGACCTTCAGCAAGACGAACTTCACGTCTTCTAGCTTCACGATCCGCGGCATCGGCGACCTCTGCGTCGGCGTGACCTGCGACCAGGCAACCGCCATCCACGTGAACGATACGCCGCTGCTGCAAACCCGACTGTTCGAGACGGAGTTCTTCGACCTTGAACGCGTCGAAGTGCTGCGCGGCCCGCAGGGCACGCTGTTTGGACGCAACGCGACCGCCGGCGTCGTGAACGTGATCACCGCGAAGCCCGATCTCGGCAGCTTCGGCGCCGCGGGCGATGCAGAATACGGCAACTTCAATGCCTACAAGCTGAAAGGCATGATCAACCTGCCGATCGGCGAAACGATCGGCATCCGTCTCGCCGGTTTCTATCAGAAGCGCGACGGCTATACGGAAAACGTCTACGACGGCAGCGACATTGACGATCGTGACATGTATGCGATCCGCGGGTCACTGCGCTGGGAGCCGACCGACTCCACAACCATCGATCTGATGGCGTATTACTTCCGCGAGGACGACAACCGGTCTCGCGTCCAGAAACAGAAGTGCCAGCGCGACCCGACCGGCATTCTCGGCTGTCTTCCCGCCAACCTGAAGTTCGAGACGCTGAACGGCAATGCGACGATCGCGGGGCTCCTGACGTCGCAGCAGTTCCTCTCCAGCCAGGGCATCCCGACCGCGTTCGCGCTTGGCAGCATCTATGGCACGGACGTCTATGCAGGCTTCACGAACCCCGCCGACGTCCGCAAGGTGAATACGGATTTCAGGCCGACGTATTTCACGGATGAAGAGCAGTATCAGGCCCGCATCACGCAGGACATCGGTGCGTTCACGGCCCAGCTGACGGGCCTCTATCACGTAAGCCGCGTCGATTCGATGCAGGACTACAACCTCTCCGTGCAGAACCGGGCCGGATATACGCCCGGCCTCACCGCGCTCTATGCAGGCGCGAACGGCCTGATCGCGCTGCCGCCGGGCCTTGCGGGGTATCTCGCTCCCGTCGCGTCCGCGCTCATCCCGAGCGGCCCGGGCGGAGAGCTTTGCACGTCCCAGGCCGAACCGAGCGGAACCGGCAGCTACGGCGGCCACACGGTCTGCGCCATGACGCCGCAGGATTTCGACCGCTCCGTCCAGACCAGCAAGGACTGGTCGATCGAAGGCATCCTCACCAGCAACTTCGATGGCCCGCTCAACTTCCTTGTCGGCGGCATCTATGCGGACCTGAAGCTGAGCGAGAACAGCTACTACGTGAACGCCTTCGGCCTCGACTACGCAACAGGCCTCCTCGGGGCATTCAACTCCTACAGCAACGGCCTGCCCCCGAGCTTCCTGGCAACGCCGTCCTACCGCAACAACACGGATTATTTCCGGCTGAAATCGTACGGCATCTTCGGTGAGGCCTATTACGAGTTCAGCGACCGCGCGAAACTGACGCTCGGCATTCGATACAACAACGACAAGAAACTGGTGCGTGCGCGTACCACCCTGGCCAACTTCCTGGTCCCGCACGGCCTTGATCAGGCCTTCGACTCCCCGTTCGTCGGCCTCTACGACGCTGATCCCGGAATGGCAGGCAACCAGATCATTCAGGAACGCCGGGTGTCGTTCAAGGAATGGACTGGCCGCGCCGTGTTCGACTTCAAGCTCACCGACGACAGCCTGCTCTATGCTTCGTACTCGCGGGGCTATAAATCAGGTGGCATCAACCCGCCGCTGTCGCCGATCTTCGCGGTTTCCGACAGCTTCGAGCCCGAGTTCATCGACGCCTTCGAGATCGGTTCGAAGAACAGCTTCCTTGACGGCTCGCTGCAGCTCAACCTCACGGCGTTCTACTACAAGTACAAGGCTCTGCAGCTGAGCCGTATCGTTGCGCGTACTTCGGTAAACGACAACGTCGATGCCGACATCTACGGCATCGAGGGCGACGCGATCCTGAGCCCAACGCCGGGGCTGCTGTTCAATGTCGGGTTCAGCTACCTGCACACCAAGGTCGCCAGCGACAAATACCTGTCGAACCCGCGCGATCCTTCGGGCGGCCGTTCGGACGTCGTGATCATCAAGGACATCACGAACGCTTCGAACTGCGCGGTGGTGCCCACCACCGCCGGCAATGCCGCGGGCGCCAACGCGTTTGTGAACTACGTGAACGCCAACGTGATCAACCCCAGCATCGTCACCTCGGGCGGGCTGGTTCCAAGAACGCCTTCGCAGCCGAATACCGCACCGCTCGCCGGAACGACGCCGTTCCCATCTGACAGCGGTATCGGCGCAACGGGCGCGTTCAGCATCTGCAGCGTGCTCAACGCAGCGGCCGCTTCGGCCGGCGCGCTGTTCGGCGGCATCTCGGTCGCGCCTTCGGGCGTCGAAGTGAACCTGAAGGGCAACAAGCTGCCGCAGGCGCCGAACTACAAATTCTCGGTGGGCGCCCAGTACACTGCGGACTTCGACAATGGCATGTCGCTCGTTCCGCGCGTTGACCTGACCTATACTGGTGAAAGCTACGGCAGCATCTTCAACGGGCAGGTCAACAAGATCTCGGGCTACGCCCAGATCAACGCCCAGTTGCAGCTGAACGGCGCGAACGACCGCTGGTACATCCGCGGCTTCGTCCAGAACCTTCTGGATAACAGCGCCACGACCGGCCTTTACGTGACCGACGCCTCTTCGGGTCTGTTCACCAACATCTTCACACTGGAGCCGCGCCGCTACGGTGTGGGTGCCGGCTTCAAGTTCTAGAACAGTTTTCGTACCGGGATGTGGGCGGGACTTCGGTTCCGCCCGCGTTTTTTATAAAGGCTTAATTCAGGTTCCACGCTATATCGCGCCCTAAACGGGCGGGGACTCATGCTGAATCAAGGCTTCTACATGACCGAGAAGCGCGCGGTGCGCGCGAAGGGTCCGTTCACCACGGGCCCACTCATCGTCGGCCTTGCGCATTTCATCGTCGCTCTCATCAACATCCGCCTGACGGGCTGGTCTGTCGGCATGGCGACGGTGTGGGCGGCGAACGCGCTGGTGCTCGCCGCGCTGCTCGTCGTACCGACGCGACGCTGGACCGCCTATGTGATTTCGGTCTGGATCGCGGGGTTCGCGGCCAATCTTCTGGGAGGCTACCCCGCCTTCGCCGCCGCGCCCTTCGCCGCGCTCAACATCGCCGAAGCCGCCCTCGCCGCCCTCCTCACCCGGCGTCTGATCGGCGGACCGCTACAGCTCGAACATCCCGACCACCTGCTGAAGTTCATCGGCTCCTCCATCGTCGCCGCTGCATTTTCGGCCTCGCTCAGCGCACCGTTCATGTCGGCGGCTGTCGACGAGGCAATGGGACGAAGCTGGTTGTCGTGGTTCGCGTCCGACACGCTCGGACTCTTGTTGGTAACGCCTATCCTGCTGATCGTTTTCGCGATCTGGTCCGGCAAGCGCTCCTTCCTGCAGGGCCGCAGCGCCGTGGAGGCAGCAGGACTGTTCGCGCTCGTAACAGGTCTCAGCGTCCTCGTTTTTGCGCAGACACACTGGCCGATGCTGTTCCTGCTACTACCGCCGATGCTGCTGACGACCTTCCGCCTGCGTTCGGCAGGTGCCACGGTCGCCATCGTGACCGTCGCGTGCATCGGCTCCTACTTCACAACCATCGGTTCCGGGCCCATCGCGCTGATGCCGGGCGACCTTGCGGACCGAATCTACTTCTTCCAGTTCTTCCTCGCGGTCGCTTTCCTGCCCTCTCTCCCCGTCGCTTCCGTGCTTGACGAGCGCGACGCGCTCGCGGCGATCGCCGAACGGCAAGCCTCCACCGACGAGCTGACCGGAACCGCTTCGCGCCGCATGTTCCTCGCCCGGCTCGAGGCCGCTGGCGAAGCCGCCAATGCCAACGGCACCGCCTTTTCGGTCGCGCTGTTCGATGTCGACCATTTCAAGTCCGTCAACGACCGCTTCGGCCACGACGTCGGCGACGCTGTGCTACGCCACGTCGGCGCGCTCGCGATGGCCATCGTGGGGCGCCACGGACTCGTCGGGCGGCTCGGCGGTGAAGAATTTGCCGTGCTGATGCCGGGCCGCAGCCTCGACCAGGCGGCGGGGCTGTGCGAGGCGCTCCGCAAGGCCTGCTCTGACACCGACGACATGCCGGAGGGCGTCGTGCCGGTCACGATCAGCGTCGGCGTGGCGGCACTCGCGCGCGGCCGGGCGGCCGCAGACGTGCTGAAAGCCGCCGACGCGGCGATGTATCTTGCCAAGTCGAGCGGCCGCGACCGCGTGCAGATCGTCCGCTGAGGACGCGGTCTCTTGTCGCTGCACCGCGCAGTTTCCTTGACATTTTGCGGGGAAACGCCAAAAGCGCGGCGCAAGGCACTCTGTTAACGCCTGCACAAGGTCATTGAATTTGAGCTTTCACGCCCTCGGCCTTTCGGACGAGCTTCTCGCGGCTGTTGAAGACAGCGGCTACACTGAGCCTACCGCCATTCAGCGGCAAGCGATTCCGCTTGTTCTGATGGGCCGCGACATCATCGGCGTTGCGCAGACCGGCACCGGCAAGACCGCCTCTTTCGTGCTGCCGATGATCGACATCCTTGCCCACGGCCGCGGCCGCGCCCGGATGCCACGTTCGCTCATCATCGCGCCGACGCGCGAACTTGCTGATCAGGTGGCGCAGAACTTCCTGAAATACGGCAAGAACCACAATCTTTCGATGGCGCTGCTGATCGGCGGCGTCGGCTTCGGCGATCAGGACAAGGCGCTGGAAAAGGGCGTCGACGTGCTGATCGCGACCCCCGGCCGCCTGCTCGACCAGTTCGAGCGCGGCAAGATTCTGCTGTCGGGCGTCGACATTCTCGTCATCGACGAGGCCGACCGGATGCTCGACATGGGCTTCATTCCCGATGTGGAGCGCATCTGCTCGCTGCTCGGCCCGAACCGGCAAAGCCTGCTGTTCTCCGCCACCATGGCACCGCCCATCAAGAAGCTCGCCGACCGATTCCTGAACGACCCGCGCATGATCGAGGTGGAACGGCAATCGAGCACCAACGCCAACATCGCGCAGTCGCTGCTGATGACCGGCGCGCGCGAGAAGAAGCAGGCGCTGCGCGAACTGCTGCGCGCCGACGAGGTGACGAGCGCGATCGTCTTCTGCAATCGCAAGCGCGACGTGAAGGAACTGGTCGAGTCGCTGAAACGTGACGGCTTCCGCGCGGGGCAGATTCACGGCGACATGGAGCAGCGCGACCGCCTTTCGACGCTCGAGGACTTCAAGGCGGACCGGATCTCGATCCTCGTCGCCTCCGACGTCGCGGCCCGGGGCCTCGACATCAAAGGCGTCAGCCACATTTTCAACTTCGACGTGCCGTTCAACGCCGAAGACTATGTGCACCGCATCGGCCGCACCGGACGCGCGGGCAAGACCGGCATTGCGGTGACGCTGGTAACCTCTGCCGACGTGGACCTCATCGCCGACATCGAGAAACTGATCGGCGCCCGCATCGAGCGTCGCGGCGAGGTGCCGCAGCAGGACGGCAGCGCCAAAAGTGCTGACACGGACGCCGTCAGCGATGCGGAAAAGGACGCCCGCCCGGCAGGCAGCCGTGCGCGGGGCGGAAAACGCGCGCGGGGCGGCGATCGCAAGCCGGAAACGCCGCGCACAGAGCCAGCCCCCAAGGCGGCTCCCAAGGCAGCCACGCGCCCTGCGCGCGAGGAAGACTCCGATGATGGTGGCTGGAACGGCCCCCTTCCCGACTTCCTTTCCGTATCCGCACGCGGCTGATTTTATCTTCCTTTTCGGAAATTTTAACCTGCGCCTGCCATAGCTTGCAACGAATGGGCTGGTCGGTGGTTCTCCGTGCGCCGCAACGGGCATGGAAATCCGCGACTTTGGTCCGAGGGGACATTCGGTGGGCTGTAAATGACGGATTCGAAACAGATCTTCGAAAATATCCGCCAGCACTTGGAGGCTGGGGCCATTTCGCCCACGCCCGCCAACTACGAATTCTGGTATCGTTACGTCACTGGGTCCGATCCTGAACTTCGCGTTGCCGTAGACGCCGTTATGCACACGGTGGGTCGCGTATCGACGCGCGCGATGCACAACATCCGCCGCGAACTCTACGGCGCCTCGATGCCCGCCGATCTCAGCGTTCTGATCGACCAGACGCAGGCACAGCTGAAGCGCATGTCGCACTTCGTTGAGGAAACCGGCGGGGACGCCAAGGATTACAGCCGCACGCTGCGGGAAAGCTCCGACAGCATCAACGCTGCCGCCGACATCGACACACAGCGCGCGCTTCTCGCCGATCTTGTTACCGCCACGGGCGCGATGATCGACAAGACCGAGCGGCTGGAGGCGCAGCTCGCGATTTCCGGCCAGGAGATCAACATCCTGAAGCAGGACCTGGAAACGGCGCGCACGGAAAGCCGCACCGATCCGCTCACCGGACTGTCGAATCGCAAGGCGTTCACCTCGTATCTGGAAGCGCAGGCCGGCCGTGCGCTTGCCGACCGCAAGCCGCTGTGCCTAGCGTTCTGTGACATCGACCATTTCAAGCAGTTCAACGATACGTGGGGCCACCGCATGGGTGACGAGGTGCTGCGCCTCGTCGGACAGAGCCTCGAACAGCTTTCGCACGGCGTCGGCTACCCCGCACGCTTCGGCGGCGAGGAGTTCGTGATCGTGTTGCCGGGCAAGACGCTGCAGGCGGCGCACGACATCTGCGAGCAGATTCGCGACTACATTTCGTCGCGCAGCGTCCGCGCCAAGAACAGCAACAAGGAAGTGGGGCGCATCACCCTGTCGCTCGGCATCTCGCAGCTGCGCTGGAACGACACGGTCGACACACTTGTCGAGCGCGCCGACATGGCGCTCTACCGAGCGAAGGCGACCGGCCGCAACCGCGTGGTGGGCGAGGGCGAGCTCGAAGCCGCCGCTGCGCCCAAGGCGACCGCACACGCCGCCTGACCGGCGCCGAGCCACGTCTCAGCCGTTTCTGAAACGATCCGTCTCTTCGATGAGCTGGTGGAGGATTCCCGGCTCCGAATAGGCATGGCCGGCACCCTCCACGAGATGGAAGGCCGCATCGGGCCACGCCTTGTGAAGCGCCCAGGCATAGCGCGCAGGGCACGGCATGTCGTAGCGGCCATGCACGATCGCGCCCGTAATACCCCGAAGCCGCCCGGCGCTGTTCAGCAGCTGGTTGTCCGCCAGCCAGGCGCCGTGATGGAAATAGTGATTCTCGATGCGCGCGAAGGCGAGCGCGTAGTGGCCGTCGTGGAACGGTGCCGAGAACGACGGATCGGGGAGCAGCGTGATCGTCTCCCCCTCCCACACGCTCCAGGCCTTTGCCGCCGCGAGCTTCGCAGCCTCGTCGTCTCCGGTAAGTAGGCGGCGGTAGGCGCCGATCATGTCGCCCCGCTCCGCCTCCGGTACCGGTGCTATGAAACGCTCCCACTTGTCTGGGAACATCTCCGAAACGCCGAACTGGTAATACCATGCGAGTTCCGGCCGCGTGCACGTGTAGATCCCGCGCAGGATGAGCGCGCTGACGCGTTCGGGGTGGGTTTCTGCATAGGCCAGCCCGAGGGTGGAGCCCCACGAACCGCCGAACACCAACCACTTTTCGGCACCGACCATGACGCGCAGCCGCTCGATATCGGCGACGAGGTGCCAGGTCGTGTTCGCCTCCAGCGACGCATAGGGCAGCGATCGGCCGCAGCCGCGCTGGTCGAACAGCATCACGTCGTAGACATCGGGATCGAACAGACGCCGGTGCGCGGGCGAAATGCCGCCGCCGGGGCCGCCGTGCAGGAACACTGCAGGCTTGCCGCCGGGCTTCCCCGATCGCTCGTAATAGACCTGATGCCCATCGCCCACGTCGAGCAGCCCCGTCTCGTAGGGTTCGATCTCCGGATACAATGTCCTCATCGCCCGCTTCCTTTCGTCTGGCGGGAAGCGATGCCGCATTGCCGGCGCGAGGACAAATGCCTTTAGCGCCAGGGGCGCAGCGGCACCGTGATCGCGCTCGCGGCATCGGCGCCGAGCGATACGCGGAACCGCTCCGGTCCCTGCTCGGGATAACGGCGGAAGACGTCCGCGTCCGCACCGGCAATGGCGACGCGCAGGCGATGGCCTTTGCGGATGAGCGCCGCGGTGGGGTTGAGCGCGAATTCGATGCGCATCGTCTCGCCGGGCATGACGGGAAGCGCATCGGCGCGGCGGAAGCTGTGGGGTGCCGGCCCCTGATCGTAGGGCAGGGTGGCGGGATCGGCGGGCGCGCGGTGGATGGCGCGGAGCTGGCCTTCGGTGATGTACGTCACGCGGCCATCGGGGGCGACGTCTTCGAGATAGACGAAGAAGACCGGATCGGAGGATTGCGCGGCGGCGAAGAGTTCGATCACGGGGGTGCCCGCCACTTCCATGTCCGCATCGAAGGGCGCGGTGTCGAAGACGAGGAGCTTCGCGTCGGCTTCGCGGCGATCGGGGTAGTTGGGCGGTGCGCCGAACTGGGTGGACCAGCGGGTGTTCTGGCCGGTGCCGGCGGTGAAGTTGACGATGTAGTCGACGGTGCCCTTGTTCGCGGGGCGCTGGGGCTGGAGCGTTCCTTTCGCGAAGTAGAAGCGTGTTTCGGTGATGCCGAGGGGCGGCCAGACCCTGGTGTCGCGGAAGGCATCGGCGCCGAGGACGTAGTAGTGGATGTTGCGCGTGACGGGCTTGCGCGCGCGGACGCGGTCCATGAAATCGAAGACGGTTGCGAACTGCGCGTCGCGGGTCGGCACCGGGACGACGCGATCGGGGAAGAAGGGATCGGCGCTGCGGTCGTGGCCGTGGTTGTTGGCGGTGATGACGATCTCGACGGGCGCATCGGGCGTCGAATGGAAGCGCGTGAGCGCCGCCTGCGCCGTGGTCGCATCCATCCACGAGCCCCAGATCATCACCGGCTTGTTTTCGCGGATGAGCCCGGCGAGTTCGCTTGCAGGCGAGAAGTCGAGCATCGAATGGCCGTTGCCGCCCTTGTCGTCGCGGAACGGGGCGTTCACGTAGTCTTCGGGCGTCCAGTGGCGGCGGCCATTGAGCGCCTGCCGCAGCAACGTGAAATCCTTGTCGCTATCGACCGGCTGGATATCCGGGAACAGCCCCGGGCAATCCTCCACCCTCAAACGGCAATCGAGCGCGTCGTTGCGGGGCGAGCGGCCGAGATCGACCTTCAGCGTGTAATTGCCCCACGTGTAGAGTAGGAAATTGTTCTGCACGCCGCCCGGCAGGAAACCCTGCAGATAGGCATCGAAATCCATCTGGCGCGGGACCGAAGCGATGAGCGCGGGCGCGGGGCGGCTGGCGGCGAAATCGGCCGTGTCGGCCATGTAGGAAATACCGTAGCCGATCACGCGCCCATCCGACCATTTGCGCGCGGCGAGATGGGCGATGATCTCGTCCATGTCGGCGCGCTCGTCCGGCCCCATCTCTACGTCGCGCGGGCCGAACGAGGCCGTCGAGCCGCGCGTATCGACGACGGCGACGACGTAACCACGCGCAAGGAACATCTCGATGTCGGTCGGCGCGCCGCCCCTGCGCGCTTCCACGGCGCGGCCGTAGCGCGTCTGAATGAGGATCGTCGTCGCCTTGGCGGCGGGCGGCTTGCCCCCTGGGAAATGCAGGCTGAGCGCGACGCGCACGCCGTCGCGCATCGGGAGATAATAAGACTGATCGCTCCAGCCCGCAGGGCGGGACGCCGGCGCCGGCGCGGCACAGGCGCCGAGCAGGCACAAACCGATGAGTGCGGCCAGACGACGTGCCATCAGAATGCCCTTTCCTTCCGCGTGCGGGCGAATGCCCACATCGCCGCGCCGAGACCTGCCCAGAGCGCGAGAGCAGTGGCTTCGGGCAGGCGTTCGCCCACATTCGCAAGGATCGTCCACGCCGAATAGGTGGCAACCCCCGCGAGCGCGAGCGCCCCCACCCATGCCGCGAACACGGGAAAGCGGCTGCCGCCCGCGCCGCGCCGAAGCGCAAGGCTCGACAGGCAGGCGCCGATGAAGGCGACCGCGAACCCCATCGCGCCGATCTGAACGAGCGGCTCGATGAACGCGCGGCCCATCAGGCCGCCGAGAAGCGCAATGACGCCGACGAACACCACCGCGATCGACGGCGTGCCGTTCTTCGGATGCACGCGCGCAAGGGCTGCGGGCAGCGCGCCGTCCCGCGCGAGCGCATAGAGCAGCCGCGACGCCGCGAACATCGCCGCGTTCCAGGCACTGAGCAGCGCGACGACACCCGCGACGAGCACGATGCGGCCACCCCACGGGCCTGCCACCGCCTCCATCGCTGCCACCACCGGAAGCTCCGCGCCATCGAGCACGCCGCGCGGCGCGGCAAAGGCGGTCGCGGTGATGACCGAGACGTAGAAGAGCGTCGTCAGCAGGATCACCATGCCGAGCAAACCGGCGAGCGCGCGTGCCGCCGGGCGCTCCCGCGCCTCGCCAAGCGCCTGCGGCAGCGCGTTGAAGCCGCAGAACCACGCGGGCACCATGACGAGCACGGCGAGCACGCCGTGCCACGGCGTTTCTGTCGGCAGGAACGCGGGCTGAAGATTGGCAGGCGTGCCGCCCGCAAAACCGATCGCGACGAAGCCGAAGCTGAGCAGCACCTTGCCGACCGTGACCGCCACTTGCACACGCGCCGATTCGCGCGCGCCGAAATGGTTGATCGCGGTGAAGAACAGCGCGCCGCCGATGATGACGGCAAGATCGAGCAAGCGCACCGGCACGCCGACCGCCGTGTAGAGCGTCGGCCCGGTGAAATCCGGCATGAGCACCCCAAGCAGCCACGCCAGCGCCAGCCCTTCGAAGCCGCAGATGCCGACGTAGCCGAGAAGCGCGCTCCAGCCGACGATGAAGCCCCAGCCGCGCCCGAACGCCATCGAGACATAGCCGTATTCACCGTTCGCCTGCGGCGCGCGCGTCGCCGCCTCGGCGTAGCAAAGCGCAACGAGGCCCATCACAGCGCCGCCGATGAGGAACGCGAGCGCCGCGCCGAGCGGCCCCGCGCGCGCGATCCAGCCGCCGGTGACGACGATCCAGCCGACGCCGATCGTCGTGCCCATGCCGATCGCCGCCAGCTGCATGGGCGTGAGCGTGCGGCGAAGGCCGGGCGCACTCATCCGCGCGTTGCCGCGAACAGGCGTTTCAGCGCGGGCTTGTCGATTTTTTCGGTGGGCGTTTTCGGCAATGCATCCAGAAAGACGACGTGCTCCGGCACCATGTAGCGCGCCATGCGGCCTTCGCAGTAGGCGCGCAGTTCGCCGTCCGCGAGCGCGGCGCCGGGACGAAGCACGACCGCCACGGCGACATCCTCCTCGGTTGCCGGGCTCGGCACGCCGAACGCCGCCGCTTCCAACACCGCCGGATGCGTTTCGATGCCGCGCTCGATTTCGAGCGCCGACATGTTTTCGCCGCGACGGCGGATGATGTCCTTCTTCCGGCCCGCGAAATAGAGATTGCCCGATGCGTCCAGCCGCCCGAGATCGCCGGTGTAGTACCAGCCGTCACGGATCAGTTCGGCGTTCACTTCGGGCATACCGAGATAGCCGCTGAACATCAGCGTGGGATCGCGCGGCCGCGTGACGATCTCGCCGACCGCACCGGTGGGCACTGGATTTCCTGCATCATCGAGCAATCGCAATTCGAACTCCGGCGCCACGCGCCCGCAGCTGCCCTTGGGATAGGTTTCGCCGAGATCCTGGAAAACGCAAACGCCGCCTTCGGTGCTGCCGTATCCCTCGTAGAGCGGGAAGCCGAAGCGCGCTTCGAAATCCGCGCGGAATTCGGGCATCGGCAGGCCCCACGCAAGGCGCACGCGATGGTCGCGGTCGCGCGGATCGGGCGCGCGCTGATAGAGGAAGGTGAGCGTCGAGCCCATGAAATCGAACATGGTGGCGTCGAACGTCCGGATGTCGTCCCAGAAGCGCGAGACACTGAATCGCTCGCCGAGCGCGGCCGTCGCGCCGGTGACAAGCGACCCCATCACCGTGCCGATGGTCGCGTCCCAGTGATAAAGCGGGAACGGACAATAGACCACGTCGCTGTCCTTCAGATCGAAGTAGCGCGCGGTGAGCCGCGCCTGCCCGACGAGATAGCCGTGGCTGAGCTGCACGGGCTTCGATACGCCCGTCGAGCCCGACGTGAACTGGATCATGGCGATCGCCGTGCGCGCCACATCGGAGCGGGGCGCAGGCGCCGGCGGAATTTCCTCAAGCGTGCGGAAGCGCACGGGCCCCACATCCTGCGTATCCGCGCTGGAAACGATCACATCGCGCACAGTCGGAAGTTCCGGGAGAACGCCCGCGATCAGATCGACGTAGCGCGGATCAACCAGAACCAATCGCGCCCCCGTCGCATTCAGCGCGGCGACAAGCTGCGCACCCCGGAATTCGGTATTGATCGGCGCCCACACCGCCCCGAGCCGCATGAGCGCAAACCATATCGCAGCCGCCGTGATACCGTTCGGGAAGAAGGTCGGCACGATGTCACCGGGGCGCACACCGGCGGTGTGAAGCCGCCCCGCCGTGGTTTCGGCAAGCGCGCGAAACGCGGCATAGCTGACACGCCCGCTGTGGAAACGCAGAAAGTCCTTGTCGGCACGCGTTTCCGCCTGCGTCTCGAGAAGATTCCAGGCCAGAAGGTCGATGGTCTTCATCACAGCAGCCCGTCTGCGCGGCAATCGTCGAGCGCCTCGATGAACGCGCCGGTCGCGCGGTCGATCATCGCATCGTCGTGTGCGGCGGAAAGGAAATAGACGTGGAAGCTGGGCAACAGGATGCCGCGATCGAGCACGAGCGCGTAGAACGCCTCCTCAGCGGCGCGGTTGCTCGGGTACGTCTCGCGGAAGGACTGGATCGGGCCTTTGCGGAAGTGGAAGCACTGGATCGACGCGGCGTGCATCAGCGTCACGTCCATTTCGTGCGTCTCGCAGTGCGCGGCAACCGCGCCTGCCATGCGCGCACCGCGCGCTTCAAGCGCGGGATAGAGCGTATTCTGGCGCGCCTTCAGCGCTCGCAGTGTCGCCGCGCCCGCGCTCATCGTCAGCGGGTTGCCGTTGAAGGTTCCGCCCGCGAACACACCCGCCGTGCCACCCTTGGCAAACAGGCCCAGAATATCGGCGCGCCCGCAGACCGCGCCGACCGCCGTGCCGCCGCCGATGATCTTGCCGAACGCTGCGAGATCGGGCGTGACGCCGTAATAAACCTGCCCGCCGCCGTAAGCGAGGCGGAAGCCGGTCACCACTTCGTCGAACATCAGGAGCACGCCCGCCTCGTCGCACACCGCCTTGAGGTCGCGCAGATAGGCGCCGTTGTCGAGATGCGGCACGGTGTTCTGAACGGGCTGGATCACGACCAGCGCCAGCGCATCGCGGTGCTTCCGGATCAGGTCGAACGCGGCGGCGTTGCGATAGGGCAGCGCAAGCATCGTCTGGTCTCGCACCGCACCTGGAATGCCGGCGCCCACCGTCTTGGTGCCGGGCGCCGCTTCGGGCGTCGTCGGATCTTCCTGCACCAGTGCATAATCATGCGTGCCGTGATAGCCGCCGCCGAACACCGCGACACGGTCCTTCCCCGTGAACGCACGCGCGAGCCGCATCGCAAACATCGTGGCTTCCGTGCCTGAATTCTGGAAGGCGACTTTCTCCGCGCACGGCACCGCCTCCGCGAGCAGCTCGGCAAGTTCGATCTGGGCGGTCCCTGGAAGGATCGTATGCCAACCCTTGTCGATCTGGCTGTGCATCGCCGCTACGACCTCAGGCGGACGATGGCCGAGGATGAGCGACCCGAAGCCCATCGCGAGATCGAGGTAGGTGTTGCCGTCGACGTCCGTCATCCACGCCCCGTCGCCGCTTTCAATGTAGAGCGGCACCGGCATCGCAAAGGTTGGCACCGCCTCGAGCGCGAGGCGCCGTTTGGCGCGCGGGCGCAGCGCCGCAGACCTCGGCGTGCGTGCGCGCAGCCTTTCGAGCGCCGCAGCTTTGCGAGGCGTGGCATTAGACATCATGTTCTCCGAAGGTGATGGCGCGCCCGCGGACGCGGCGGGCGCGCGCCTGCACCGAAACCGTCGTTAGAAATTGCGGCGCCACTCGATACCGATCGTTCGCGGCTGATTGACGACGATACGGGGGCGGCCCGGCGTCTGCACGCCAAGCGGAGGAATGTCCGCATAGTTCGCCGCTTCATCAAAGATGTTGTCCACGAACAGCGCGATCCTGCCCAGACCGAATTCCGCCCCCAGCCGGGCGTTCGCGACCTTGAACGCGGGACGGCGCAGCGGCGTCGTCGGGTTGTTGTTCCCGCTCCAGCTACCGCCCGTGTAGGAATAATCCGCGTGGAGGAACGCGGGGACCGCGCCGACCTGGAAATCCTGATCGAGCGCGACGCTCCAGGTCCACTTCGGCACGTTCTGGATGGAGTCCCCGCGCGTCACCGTGCTGAGCCCGCCCGTGTCGGTGATTTCGGTATCCACGTAGCCGACATTGAAGAGAATGCGCGTGTCATCGAACGGCAGCAGATCGAATTCGAGTTCGGCCCCCTGAAGCCGCGCCTCGCCGGCGTTCACGTTGAGCGAGAAGCCGCAGCCGAGGCCCTGCCGCTGCTGCAGATCCTTCCAATCGATGCGGAACGCGGCGACGTTCACCGTCATGCGCCGATCAAGCCATGATGACTTCAATCCCGCCTCGTAAGAGCGCAGCGAATCTGAGTCGAACGTCGTCGTGTCGCCAAGGCCGAGCCCATCGATTTCCCCCTGGCAGAGCGCGGCCGCATAGAAGTTCACACCGCCGACGCGGAAGCCTTCGGACATGGTGAAATAGAGCATCCGGTCGTCATCGATATCATATTGCACACCGACCTTGGGGGTGACGCCCTTCTCGCTCTGCTTGCCCGCGTAGAATTCGTCCGGGCCGATGAAGTCGCCGCCCTGCCGGAGATTGAAATCGACCTCGTTCTTGAAGGCGCGTGCACCGGCGATGAGCCGAAGCGCATCGGTGACGTGCCACGTCGCTTCCGCGAATACCGCCTTCTCGGTAACCTTCGTGGGGTTGTCGAGATTGAACGCATCGTCGGAAAACCCATCGATGATCGTGGTCGGGAAGCGCCAGTCCGACTTCGAACGCTGGTAGAAGAGACCGGCGGTGAGATCGACAGGGCCCTCCCAGCCCGACACGAAGCGCAATTCCTGGCTGAAGATCTTCTGATCGGTTTCGGAAAAGGTGGTCGACGCGCCCTGGAAACCGAACACGGCCGTCGTCCATTCCGAGAAATCCTCGGAATCGCTGTAGCTGCGATCGAAATACGACGTGGCGGCGAGGAACGTGCCGAAGGGCGCGTTGTATGTCGCCGTGAGCGTCGCGAGCGTCCATTCGTTCTCGCTCGGTTCGTCGATATCGTACTGGCGCAGATTGACGCGGTTGCCCGCTGTGAAATCCGCCTGCGTGCGGCCATCGCGCTCGGTGCGCTCATACATGATGCGCGGCGCGATCGTGAGGTCGCCGCCCGCGAGCGACAGCAGACCCGAAAGCTGCAGGCCGCGCACCGACTCGCTGTCGATATCCTTGCGCCGGGCGAAGGGCGTCGGCGCATCGGCGCGCGGGGCGCGATCGATGAAGCCGCCGTTTTCCTGGATGTAGCCGACCGCGCGTACCGCGAAGACGCCGGGGACGACGGGCAGGTTCACGGCGCCGTCGACGCCGTAGTTCATGCCGCCCTCGTGGATCGTCGAGACGAGCGCGTGCGCCCGGCCGGATGTCTCATCGAGATCAGGCTGGGTGGTGATCAGCCGCACCGTGCCGCCCATCGAGCGCGCGCCATAAAGCGTGCCCTGCGGGCCGCGCAGCACCTCGATGCGCTCGAGATCGACGACGCGCGGATTGAGCGTCGCGAGCAGCGGCGAATCGTCGATGTAGAATCCGGTCGTGTTGTTGCCGAACACGCCGCGGATCGCGATCGAGAGCGCGCCGTCGGTCGAGCTCGACCCAGAAGCGGAGAAGCTGAGGTTCGGGATGCGCGTTGCGTAGTCGTCGAACTCGGAGAAGCCTGCGCGCTCGATATCCTCGGTGCTGAGCGCCGAAATTGAAATGGGCACGTCCTGGATGGATTGCGCCCGCCGCTGCGCGGTGACGACGATCTCCTCACGCTCGACGGCACCCTCCTGCGCCAGCGCCGACGTTGCCGCCAGCGCCAGACCCGCCACGCTGATCAGCAAATCCGCCGTGCGCCTGTTCATCTTCGAAATCATGAGCCCCTCCCTGCTGTACGCTGGAAATCCCGACATGGATCGTGTCTAATTTCTCCTTCGCGTATACGATCGTATATAACGAATGTATACGTCTGTATAGTCTTGTTTCGAAGGAACGCGATTGTGAGCCAGATCGAGGCGCAGGGCCGCCGCCAGCTTCTGAAGGCCGGTATGAAGCTGTTCGCCGAGCGCGGCTTCGCCGCAGTCGGTCTGCGCGAGATCGCGGCGGCGGCGGGCGTTTCGCTTGGATTGGTCCGCACGCATTTCGGATCGAAGGACGGCCTGAGGGAGGCGATCGACGCCCATGTGCTTGAGGAGATTCGCGCGCTCTACGCCGCTGTTCTGGAGCATTCCTCCGTCGAAGCGCTCGAGCAGGCGGTAGAGGACGCGCTCGACTGGATTCCCCGCGACCACGACGCGCTGATGTACGCGCGTATGTCGCTGATGGAACGCACCCCCGGCAGCCAGGCGCTGTTCGACGAGATGCTGGCGGTGATGCGCCAGTTCATCGACAATAATGCAAGGCTCGGCTTCCTGCAGCCCGATGTGGACCGCGAATGGGCCGCAATCTACATGGTGTTCGACTTCATCGGCCCCGCCGTCATCGAACCCTTCGCCGAGCATGCACTCGGCCAATCCATGTATGCGAAGCCGATGATCGCAAGGCGCAACGCTTTCATGATCCGCCTGTTCACGCGCGGCTTTCTGAAGCGTGAGGGATAATCGATATGTTCGAGGCGAGGAACGACAACCTGCGCCAGAAAAATCCATCGACGTGACGATGCCCTTCTTGCCGAGCGGGTCGAATTCCTCCCAAGGTTCGCGCGGAACCAAAATCGCCGCGGACCTTTCCGTATCCGGGCATGATTGCGGTTGATGAGGGGGCGCATTTGAACAGGTGGCAGTGGGCCTTTCGACTTTTAACGCGGCGAATGTGGTTTCGCGCGGCTTTGTTTTGCGTCTTCGCCATACTGCTGGCGCTCGCCAGCGCATTCCTCGCGCATCTTATTCCGTACCAGTTTGCCTCGAAAGTCGGCGCGCAATCGGTCGACAACATCCTGAACGTGCTGGCGTCCAGTATGCTCGCGGTGACGACCTTCTCGCTGACAGCGATGGTATCGGCCTATTCCGGCGCCACCAGCAACATCACGCCGCGCGCGGTGCAGTTGCTGGTCGACGATTCCACGGCGCAAAACGCGCTTGCCACCTTTCTCGGCAGCTTCCTGTTTGCGATCGTCGGGATCATTGCGCTTTCGACCGGGCTTTACGGAGACAGCGGCCGCGTCATTCTGCTCGGCGGCACCATCCTGATCATTGCGATCATCGTGATCACCTTCCTGCACTGGATCGAGCACATCACCCGCTTCGGCCGGGTCAACGACACGATTCACCGTGTCGAAAGCGCAGCGATGAAGGCGGCACTCACCATGGGCGCCTCGCCGCACTTCGGCACCCGCCGACAGCGCGAGGTGCCGGACGACGCCTGCCGCATCCATCACGATTGCATCGGACGTATCACGCACATCGACATCACCGTACTGCGCGAGGTGGCCAAAGACCTTGATGCCGAGATCATCCTGTCCGCGCTTCCGGGAACCATGGCCGATCCGTCGCGGATGCTTGCCTGGACCACGGCCCCGATCGAAGACGAACATTTGAAGCGCTGTCGGTCTGCCTTCACCCTCGCGCACGACCGTGCCTTTGATAACGACCCGCGGTTCGGCCTCGTCGTTCTTTCGGAAATCGCATCGCGCGCGCTTTCGCCTGCCGTCAACGATCCGGGGACGGCCATTTCAGTGATAGAGGCCGGGACGCGGGTTCTGACAGCCATGCTGAACACCGAAGCGGACGAGGATGAAGAACAGGCAGACAATGTCATCGTGCCGCCGTTCGCTTTCCCCGAATTGCTGGAGGATCTGTATCGGCCGATCGCGCGCGACGGCGCCGGGATGCTTGAGGTGGCGATCCGGCTGCAGAAATCGCTGGCCGCGCTTGCCGAAACGGCACCCGAGGGCGCCAGCGACTGCGGCAGGGTGGCGCGCAATGCGCTGGACCGCGCGCTGCACGCCATGACCAACGCGGCCGACCGCGAGAAGATCACGCACGTTCATCTCCGCTATTGGCCGACACCATGATCGTACCGCATGGCAGGAGGGGCGGACGCGACGTTCGGCGTGACGTCCGCCCTTCACCGCATTTTCCTGCGCGCCATTCCTGCGGCGCAGGCTGGTAAGACAATGGCCAGCTCCGGCTGAAGCGCGGGGCCGGCCACGGGAAGTGTCCTGTCTTCAGAACCTGTATTCGAGGCTCAGACCATAGGTGCGCGGCATGTTGTACCACACGTTCTGGTAACCGAAGAGGCCGACCTCGACGACGTCGATGATCGTCACTTCATCAGTCAGATTTTTCACCCAGAAGCTGAGCTCGAACTTGTCGTTCATTCCGGTATAACCGATCGAGGCATTCAGGTTTTCGGTGGCGCCCTGGCTGCTCAGTTCTCGCAGCTCGCGCTCGTCATAATAACGATGACCGGAATAGGAGTAGTCGCCGCGTAACCAGAAGTCGCCCTTGCTCGTCGGCACGGTATATTTGCCTACGATGTTGAACTGGCTGTTGGGCGCCCCGATCAGGCGATTTCCGCTCAGATCTTCGGTGACGCCGCCGGT
Organism: uncultured Sphingosinicella sp.; assembly: GCF_963974575.1. Lineage (NCBI taxonomy): Bacteria > Pseudomonadati > Pseudomonadota > Alphaproteobacteria > Sphingomonadales > Sphingosinicellaceae > Sphingosinicella > uncultured Sphingosinicella sp. Next base: position 539,255 of record NZ_CAXBBQ010000001.1, read on the forward strand.
TTCGCGGACAAAGTCCTTATACTCACTCTTGAGCAGGCCGACGCTGGCGCCGAGTTCAAGATTATCGACCGGCATGGCTTGCACCTCAAGCTCGATGCCCTTGATCGTTGCGTTCGAAGCATTCTCGATGAACTGCAAGCCGCCCGCGGTGAAGGTGAACACCTGCAGGTCGCTATAGTCATAGAGGAACGCCGTTGCGTTGATGCGCAGGCGCCGATCGAACAACGTCGATTTAATGCCGGCTTCGTAGCTGACGACAGTTTCGGGGTTGAATATGCGTTCCGCCCCGACGGGATCGTTGAAGGCGCCGGTGTTGAAGCCGCCGCTGGTGAAGCCGCGATTGACGCTGGCGAACAGCAGCACATCATCCGCAATCTCATAATCGATGGCGGCGCGGCCGGACCATTCTGTCCAGCTTTCGGAGAGCTGCAGATCGAACAGGGGGCCCGGGAATACGGAAACGCCCGCTGCCGTCGTTGCGAATGTGCGATGGTCGAGCTTACGCTTTTCGTGGTTGATCCGCCCGCCCAGCGTCAGGTTCAGGCGGTCGGTCAGCGCCAGACTCCCTTGGGCGAACGCGGCAAACGTATCGGTTTTCTGCGTATAATATTGGTCGAATGCGTCAAAGCCGAGCGCGAAGCTGACAGAGGCCAGGTTGTAGAAATTGTGCACTGTGCCTTTTTCGTGGAAGGCAAAGGCACCGACCAGCCAGCTGAAGCTGCTGTCGGTGGGTGAGCTCAGGCGCAGTTCCTGAGAGATGGACTCGAACGTCGAAGGCCCCCAGTCAATCGTGAAGATCGTGCTGGGTGCGCCATTGCCTTCCTGCAGCACATGCCGCTTGGATTTTTCATAGCCGCTGACCGAGGTGAGCGTATAGCCATCGCCCAGTTCGAAATCGCTGACGAGCGAGACCCCCACCAGATCGACCTTGGCGAAAGTATCCCCCTCATAGGTGTTCACATAAGGGTCCGGGTTCGGGTCCGCATAACCCAGGATATCAACGGCGTTGCCCGCAATAATATCGTTTGCGGACATCTTCACGAAGTTGCCGAGCGCCAATTGTGCGGGATCGAATATGCCGCGATGCACGCTGTTGTTGTGGGTGGAATCCGAACTGCCGCCGTGAACATTGAGCTTGATGTCGACGGCGTCGCTCGGCTGCCAGCGCAATATCGCGCGCGCGGCCCACTGCTCTGCGTCGTTGACTGTCTTGCCGGTGCCCAGATCCTTCACATAGCCATCGCGTTTGGACCAGGTGCCGGCGACACGCGCGGAGAGCGTGTCGGAAAGCGGCAAGGTTGCCGCGCCTTCGAGTTCATAGGCGTCGTAATTGCCATAGCCTGCGCGGACATAGCCTTCGGTGTCGCGCCCCGGCAGCTTGGAATAGACCGAGATCGCGCCGCCCGTTGCGTTCTTGCCATAGAGCGTGCCCTGCGGGCCGCGCAGCACCTCGATCCGTTCCAGATCATACATCTGGAACAGCTGGCCGGACGGCGCCGAGAGATAGACCTGGTCGAGATACACCGCGACCTTGCTTTCGGCGGTCTGGTTGAAGTTGTTGTTGCCGATGCCGCGCATGAAAATCTTGGGACTTGATGAGCCCCACAATGCGGAGATGTTGAGGTTCGGTACGGTCGAGGTCAAATCCTCGACATCCTTGAAGCCCGCTTCCTTGATCCGCTCCGAATCGAGCGCCGAAACCGCGAGCGGCACGTCCTGCAACGATTCCGAGCGGCGCTGGGCGGTAATGACGATGTCAGCGATGCCATCTGTTTCCGTTTCCGCCTGCTGCGCGTGCGCCGTCGGCGCCCCCAGCACTGCGGCGACCCCGCATCCGGCCAGCAAATAGGTTTTCAGGCTATTCATAACTTTGTCACTCCCTCCCACTTTTCCTTTGGATCATCCCGTCTGCGCGGGTTTTTGTGCACCTTGCGCGGGGCATCTCGCGTACCCGTCTCGGCTGTTTCCGGCATAATCCCTGATGCGCAATTCCCCCCACCCGAAAGGGTGGTAGCCGCTACCCGATGCGTCTTCCGATGATTTCCTTCATGATTTCGCTGGTGCCGCCGAAGATGCGCGTTACGCGGCTATCCTTCCACAGACGGGCGATCGCATATTCGTTCATGTAGCCCGCGCCACCATGGAGCTGCAGCGCCGTATCGCAACATTTCCACTGGAGTTCCGTGTGCCACAGCTTTGCCGCCGAAGCCGCCGCATTATCCAGTTCGAGGTCGAGGTGCCGCTTGATGCACATATCGATATGTGCCCAGCCGACCTGCAGCTGCGCCTTCAGATCGGCAAGCACGAAGCGCGTGTTCTGGAGATCGAGCACCCTCCGGCCAAAGGCGCGCCGTTCACGCGTATAGGCTACGGCTTCGTCAAAGGCGCGCTGTGCCGAGGCCTGCGCCATGATGGCGATCGCCAGCCTTTCCTGCGGAAGGCTTTCCATCAAAGCGGCGAAGCCTCCACCCTCCCTGCCCAGAAGATTGGCGCCAGGAACGGGAACATCATGAAAAAACAGCTCTGCCGTGTCCCCGCTATGCTGCCCGATCTTGTCAAGCGCGCGCCCACGCTCAAACCCGGCCATGCCGTTTTCCACCACCAGCAGGCCGATCCCCCTGGCGCCGGCTTCAGCGTCTGTGCGGGCAGCAACAATCACGATGTCGGCGCAGAGGCCGTTGGTGATATAGGTTTTCGCGCCGTTCAGCCGGTAATGGTCGCCTTCACGGGTCGCGGCGGCGCGCATACCCTGCAGGTCGGAGCCTGCCTGTGGCTCCGTCATGGCGATCGCGCCGACGATGTCCCCTGAAACCATGCCGGGCAGCCAGCGCGCGCGCTGTTCGTCGTTGCCATATCGCGCGATATAATCGGCCACGATATCGGAGTGGACCAGCAATCCCGGCGGCAGGCCGAGATAGCCCAGTTCCTCCGCAATCACTGCGTTGAAGCTGAAGTCGAGACCAGGCCCGCCCCATTGTACGGCGATCTGGGGGCAGAGCAGTCCGGCCTCGCCGCACGCGCGCCAGAAAGAGCGGGGCGGCAGGCCCGCCTGCTCCCACTCCGCAATGTGCGGAATGATGTGCTGCGCGGCAAAACGGCGGATCGTCTCGCGGAATTGCGCGTGCATATCTTCATAAAAATCGTTCCGCGGACGGGCGAGCGCGTTCATCATCCCACCCGCCGCTTTTCCCCGCTCCAATAGGGCGCGCGCAGCACGTGCTTGAGCACCTTGCCGCTGGCGTTGCGGGGCAGCGTCTCTACCTGTTCGACCCGGCGCGGCACCTTGTATCCGCCGAGCTTCGTGCGGCAGAAGGCAATCACATCCTCCGAGGGCAGAGGCATGTTGCCGGCGGTTACGATAAACGCCAGCAGAGCCTCGCCATAGCGCGCATCGGGCACGCCGATCACGGCCGCATCGATGATGTCCGGATGGGCGAAGAGCGCATTCTCGACTTCGCGCGGATAGATGTTCTCCCCGCCGCTCACGACCATGTCCTTGATGCGGTCGCGGATGTAGAGATAGCCTTCCGCGTCCAGCTCTCCGGCATCGCCGGTATGCGCCCATCCGTCCTTGAGAAACGCCGCCGTGGCCTCCGGCAAGTTCCAGTATCCCGGCACGATCTGCGGCCCGTGCGCCAGGATCTGACCCGCCGCGCCCGGACCGGCAGGCCGGTCGTCTTCATCGGCAGTAATGATCTGTGAGCCCGGCAAGGCCCGTCCGCACGAAAGCAGCAAATGCTGTTCACCAGCCAGCGCCCGGCGGTGTTCGTCCGCGCCCAGCAAGGTGAGGATCGCGGTCGTTTCCGTCATGCCATAGGCCTGATACACGTCACAGCCGAACACTGTGACCGCGCGTCGCAGCACATCCTCGGCGATCGGCGACGCGCCATACATCAGAACCTTGAGATGCGACCAGTCGCGCTGCGCGATATCCTCCACCTGGGTGAGACAGGCCTGGATCATCGCGGGGACAAGGAAGGTAAAGCTCACCTTCTTGCGCTCCAGCGTATCTACGACATCACAAGCATCGAAATCGCCCTTCAGGTGGATTGTCAGCCCGCGTGCGGTGCTGAAAGCGGCGATCCAAACGGCTGCCGCATGATAGAGCGGCGTTACGACCAGCGCGCTTTCGCCCGCATCGGGCAGGCGTGTAATCATCTGCAGGCACTGGCTGATATTCGCGGCATAATTGGCATGGGTAACGATGACCCCCTTGGGCAGGCCGGTCGTGCCGCTCGTGTACATCTGGTAGAATATGTCCGCGCCCGTTATCCCGCAGTCCACAGGCGTATCCGGCTGCGCGGCCAGCCATGCGTCATATCGCGGCGCTCCCGCGGTCTCACCGTCGAAGGAAATCACAGCCGCAATTTCGGGGAGATCCCCAAGGATCTGCCCCACCGGCGCATCGTAACCCGGCCCGATAAACAATGCCCTGGCGCCCGCATCTTTAAGGATGTGCAGCCATTCGACCGGCGCAAGTCGATAATTGAGCGGCACGGGCACCGCGCCGGTCCGCGCGGCTGCGAGATACATCAGCCACATGTCCGCGCAGTTTTTCGCCACATAGCCAAAACGCTCGCCTTTGCGCAGACCGAGCCCCCGCAGGCCGTTGGCAATACGGTTCACCTCCGTGCCGGCCTCTGCAAAGCTCAGGCTGCGCCGTTCATCAACGACGCAGGTCTGCCGGGGGCGTGACCGCACAAGGAAATCGAACATGTCGTGAAACAGCGGGGTCGCGATCATCGCCTGCCCCCCTGACGCGATGCCGCCAGCCGAGTCAGCGCCGCCTCGGGCTGCGCATCGGCCGGTATCGTCGTGATGTTTTCCCGACCATCCGCATCATCGGGCACTGCCTCCCAGTCCGCCGTGGCAATGTCCCGGCCGATCAGCCTGAGCACAACGCCAGCGTGTTCAGCGATACGCAGCAGAGGCGAAATGCTGTCCAGTGCCTGGGCTTCCGGCTCATCGAGAAGAATTGTGCCGCTGAGCGCGGCGCCTGCCATCTGCCGCAGGATATGCCCTAGAGCCGCGACAACGTCGTCGAGCGCGTCCTCATCCTCCAGCCCACAGCCCAGCCGGGACGGGCCGGGAAGGCGCGGCGCGCACAGCGCCGCCGCCGGGCTGTGCGTCAGCGTGGCGAGGCCGGTCGCCAAGCTCTGCGTAAATGCCGCCGATCCGACGAGGCTGTCCAGTGCGCCTGCGCAGTCCATGTTGTCCCCGTTCCGGGGCAGCGAAGACATGAGCAGCGGCTCGATCGGCACCACCAAACGCCATGGCCGCAACAGGCCGGCCAGCTCGCCATAAAACGGGCCCAGAGAGGCGGGGGTTTGCCATGGCTCACCCCCCCCGCGCAGAAGTCGCGCGCCATAATCATGCGCGTCCAGCCAAAGCCGCGCCACTATGCCGCCCCTTTCAGCTCGGCAATCTGCTTCTCCAGCGCCTCGATTTTCACCTGCATCGGGTTGGGCATGACGACGGGCGCGTTGGCGTGCCCAGCCGGGAAGCAGTGGTCCGGGCTGCCGCCATAGATCGTTTTGGGATCTCTCCAGCTGCCATAATAAGGCAGGTCGGCCGGCGGCTCCGGCGTAACATGACGCGCACAAAACGCGTCATAGCTCATCGCGCCCGCGAGCCTCTCCTTGCGCACAGCATCGCGGGCCTCAGCGGTTGCCGCCTCGTCCACGATGCGCGTCTGCGGATCGAATACGACGCGATAGATGCGCCAGGCGACATCCGGCGAGATCAGATCTTCCTCGTAATCGCGCATGACGTCGGCCGGGTCGCGTTCCAGCGGGTCGCCGAAGCCGCCGCCCGTGCCCTGCGCGATCATATACAGCTCGCCGCGCGACGCGAGCGCATAGGGAAGGGACATCGGATGCGTGCTGTATTCCGCGTCCTCGAACGGGCGCTCGTTCATCATCTCGGCGATGGAGAAGCGGAACCGGCCCGGGTCCGTCTTCATCGCTTCGAACACATCGACGCCGCGCACCCGCGCCAGCGGGTAGGTGGGGCATCCATATCCGCCGAACAGCCCCGGCACATTCGGGAATTTAGACCCGATGGCGGTCAGCATGAATCCCCATGCAGGGCTGTCACGCAGGGCGAGCATCATCTGATAGCCCATGCCGCCGCGCTGGCGGCCAAAGCCCTGATTGTCGCGCATGAGCTTTTTCGAAACGAGCTGCACGAAGGGCATTTCCTCCTCCATGAACTCCTGCTCGCCAAGATCGGCCATGGTGGCGAAGATCGGGGCGCAGCTATGCTGGCCATCCCTGTCGGCAAGCGCGCCGCCGCCCATGCCGTTGATGTCGGCGCAGACATTGCCCACCATCTCGCCATGCTGGGTTATGCCGCCAAACAGGAACGTGTTGATCATGCAATACCAGGGCGCGATCACCCGCGTATATTTGCCGGGCACGCCATAGAGGAATTTCATGACCGAAACCTGGGCCACGCTCCAGGATGTGAACACGGACATCATGCACTGGGAAATCGGCGCGCTCGGCGCCGGGCGCATGATCGAATGTTCGTCGAACAGGAATTTCACCGAATTGAGCACGGCCTGATTGCGCGGCAGATCGGGCCAGACATAGGCCAGCATCAGCTGCGAGAGCATACCCTTCAGCGTGATATCGAGCGTGTTGTTCGCACGGTTGGAAAATTCCGGCGATGACCCGCGATAATCGAACGTCAGCGTTTCGCCCTTTTTCGTCACCGCGAGGTTGATCTTGATCAGCGCATTTTCGCGCAGCGTGCCGTCCGTCCACCAGCTGTGCCGAGTGGTGCCCTCGGGCCATTCCATCAGGCGGCGGCGCACCTCGGCATCTGTATCTTCAAGATTGCGGCGCAGGCAGGAAACGACGGCTTCCAGTCCGAATTCACGGATGGCTTCGTGAAGGCGCTGCTCCAGCCGGCGGCAGGTATACATCTTCACCTTCATGTCGGCGTACTGCAGCTTCGGCTCACGCACCGAATTCTGCAGGAAGGTGACGATATCGCGCCGCAGCCGGTAGTTTTCCGCGACACGGAAAGGCGGCATCCTCAGCCCCTCATCCCAAACCTGCTCGGCGATGGAGGGCATACCGCCCGGCTCGATCGCGCCGTTCTCACCTTCGTGCACGGTCGCGCCGACCCACGCGACATGTTCGCCTTCCCAGAAGACCGGCATCATCAGCGACTGATCGGTATTGTGCGCCTGCCCGTAATGCGCATCGTTCACCAGAAAGGCGTCGCCCTCGCGGATGCCGACGCTGGGGTCTTTCGCCCAGTATTTGTTGATGAACTTGATCGGATACTGAACGAGATTGACGAAGATTACGACGCCGCCCGTGCTGGCGAGGCTGAGGTCGCCGGCCGCGGTGAACATGGCGGAAACGCAGTCCCCCCATTTCGCGCCCGGCGCCGCGCCCATGTTCTCCAGCATCTCGAAGCTTTCATTGGCCCCGGCCATCAGCCGCTCGCGCACGATTTCAAGCCGGGCGGGGTCGCTCTCCTTCGCCATGCACCGCTCTTCCAGCGGCGTGCGCGGCGCAAAGCCATGATTGTTCATGATCTCCGGGTCGGGCGCGAGGAACAGCGTCGCGTCCTGAAGGAATTCGCTGACGTTCGTGTTTTCTATGCTCATTGCGCGCCTCCCGACCCGGGTTCATTGCGTTGCATCCATCCCGCGCCATAGCGCCCGACGGACAGACGCCAGCCCGGCTCGACGAGGAAGGTGGTGGATTGGGAAATCACGACGGCGGGGCCGGTCACGACCGCGCCCAGCGCCAGCGTTTCCAGTGTGTGGAACGCGGTCTCTACCGGGCCTTCCACCCCGACGAAGTGACAGGGGCGAACCGCCTCTGCTTCGGGGGCCTCGTGCAGGCTGTCCTCCGGCGGCAGAATATCGGCAAAGCGCAGCTTCGGCGTCGTGACATAGGAAGCCACGCGCACGGTATTGATCCGGATGCCTGCCTCGGGCGACTGGCTGCCTTCGCCGTAGCGCTTACCGTAATCCCGCCCGAACACGCCGATCAGTTCCAGCAGCTCGTCACTGTTGCCGATGCGGTTGCGCCCCACGACCACGGCGGTCTGCGCCAGCTGATTGCCGTAGCGCATGTCGACTTCGAGCCGGTGCTCAATATCGTCTTCGGCGAAGCCCTGCCGTAGCAGGTCTGCCCGGCCCTTTGCCTCCAGCTCGGGGACAATCTCGTTGAAGCCGTCGAAACTGGAAAGAAGCGAGCGGGTCACACTGTCGTAGATCTGAAGATACAGCGATTTCTCGTGAATATGGAGCTGGTCCATATTGCCCGCGCCTACCGCCGAAAACACGGAGCTGAAGGGGGGCACCAGCACGCGCGTTATGCCGATGGCGCTGGCGATGCCGCACGCATGAAGCGCGCCGTTGCCACCGTAGGCCAGCATCGTGAATTGGCTCGGTTCATAGCCACGGGCGCGCAGCTCCTGCGCGATGCCGTTTGCCATGTCGTTGTCGACCCGCTGCTTGACGAGTTTGGCGGCGGCAATCGTATCGGTGCCAAGCGCCTCGCCCAAGGTGCGGCGCATCACGCTGGCAGCGCGCTTTTCATTGAGAACGATACGACCGCCGGCGTAATTGTCGGTGCGCAGATAGCCGAGCAGCAGGTCCGCATCCGTCACGCTCGCCTCGCGGCCGCCCTTGTCATAGCACGCGGGGCCGGGATCCGATCCGGCACTTTGCGGCCCGACCGCGACGGTCTGGCGCAACCGGTCGAAGCGCGCGATCGAGCCGCCGCCCGCCCCCAGCGTGACGAGGTGGACCATCGGGATATTGACCATCCACCGCTCTATGACCGGATTGTAATCATAGAATTTGATCCCGCCCTCGACGACAAGGCCGATGTCGAAGCTGGTGCCGCCCATATCGGTGCACACGATATTGCCGAGGTCGGTCTCCGCGGCGAGATGCTCCGACGCGGCGATGCCTGCGACCGGCCCACTGTGGATGGTTTGCAGCGCATCGGTCGAGTTGAGCTGAGCCATGCCGCCGGAATTGTGCACCACCTGCATCGGGCGCTCGTGCCCGTTTTCGCGCAGGTTCAGTTCCAAGCTTGAAAGGCCGAGATACATCGCCTTGTGCAGGAACGCATCGAGGATGGCGGAAGATGTGCGGGCATATTCGCCCTTCCGACCGACCACCTTGTGCGCGAGGAGGATCGGCGCGGAGCCGAGCATGTGCTCGGGATATTCCTCGCGGATCACCTCTTCGACACGCAGTTCGTGCGCCGGATTGACCACCGAATTGACGAGGCTGACGACAAAGGCCTGCGCCCCGCGATCGACAAGGCGGTGCACCTGCGCGCGCAGATCGTCCTCGTCGAGCGCCATGATGATTTCGCCATTTTGGGCCATGCGTTCGCGCACGCCGGTGATGAGGGGAATCGGCACGAGAGGGTCCGGCCTTTCCGCCATCGGCAGATCCTTGCGCATCCTCTCCGGAAGGCCCTCGCCATAGCCGCGTCCACGGCTCAGGGGCACGGTGCTCTCGAAACCGGCGGTCGTTATCAGGCCGACGACCGGGCCACGCCGTTCAATGAGGGCGTTGGTGCCGAGCGTGGTGGCGTAGCGCACGCTGTCCACATCGGCCATTACATCTTCCAGGCCCAGGCCGAGCTGGCCATAGGCCTGCGCCAGCGAAGCATTGAATCCCAGCGCCAGATTTTGATGCGTGGTCAGGGCCTTCGCGGCCACATATTGATCGTCCCACACCAGAAAGCAGTCGGTGAAGGTGCCGCCGATATCAACCGAAACGCGCCGCATCGCTCAGTGCCCTCCCTTGTGATGGTGATGGGGCGGGGTGACGAAATCCGGCCCCAGAACGGGCGCGGTCAATGCCTCGCGCGCTGCCCATTGTGCTTTCAGCGCGTCAATATCGAACTCGATGTCATGCACAGGCGGATGGCCCGGCGGCAGATATTCGGCCTCGGCCATGTGGCCGCACCGTGGGCAATAATATTCGATGATGCTCAGCCACCGCGGGTCGGGCGCGAAGGTGAATTCATAGCGCTCCGGATCGATGATCGGCGCGTGGATCTCGCCTGGGTCGCGCGGGCGCAGCACCATGAATCGTTTGTAATTCTCGCGCGCGGAACCAAGCACTGCGCTGCAGGCGCGGCATTCCCATTGTTCGCTGTCCAGGTCTATGATCAGGGCGTCGGTGACATAGATTTTCATGATGCCTCAATCCTCGCGTTCGATCATCAGATCGGAGTTGCCGGTCATGGTGAAGCGCCAACCCGCGCGGACCTGGCAGGTGAAGAACTGTTCCTCGACAAGGCAGGGGCCGGGCGCGCTGTCGCCGGGCGCCATGTCCTCCACCCGGTAGAGCGGCATTCCGCCACGGGCGTTGCGGGTGCCCCCTGCGGTTGCCGCGCGGATGACCCCGCCGCCGGCCGCGCCGAGCGACGGTGAGGCTATGGGCCGCACCACCTCCATTCCCAGAACGCCTTCAGCGCTGTCCGGCACATTCTCGATCGGGCAGGCGCCGCCATCCTTCAGCGCCGCGCTCCATTCAATCGTGCAATCGGCGAGGTCGAAGCCCTCGCTTTGCATGGCGCGGGCGGCGCGGCGCATCAGGCTCTCCTGCGCCTGCCTGATCTGGTCCGGCGCGAAGCCTGCCATTTCCATCCGGTGCTCATGGCGGATCGGACTGAAGCCGATGCCAAACGCGCTGAACACGGCGGCGTAGCGGGGAACGATCACCTTCGAAATGCCCGCCCGTTCGGCGATGCCGCAGGCGCTCATCGGCCCTGCCCCGCCAAATGCCAGCAGTGCGCCGGCGCCGCTTTCGCCGCCCAGCTTGCCGACCGCTTCGGCGATCGCGCCGTCATACGCCGCTTCCGCTTTGTCGAGCGCTTCCTCGAGCGATATGCCCAGTGGTTCGGCAATATGCTCGCGCACCGCCCGCTCGGCCCGCTCGCGGTCGAGCGTCATGCGCCCGCCGAAATAGCTCGCCGGGTCTATAATGCCGAGCAGCAGCATCACATCCGTAATCGTCGCCTGCGTTCCGCCGCGCCCGAAGCAGGCGGGGCCGGGCAATGCCCCCATGCTTTCCGGGCCGACGGCGACCGCGCCATCGCGAACCGCCAGGATCGAGCCGCCGCCCGCCGCTATGCTGGGCACATCGGCGATCGGAAAGGCGATCGGCGCGGTTTCGACATAGCCCTGCGCGTGTTCGGCCACCCGGCCCCTGTCGAACAGGGCGAGGTCGGTCGTCGTACCGCCGATGTCGATGGAAACCACGCGGTCCAGCCCGTAGTGCGCCGCCATCACGCCGCCGCCTTCCGCGCCGCCGCGCGGACCGGAGGAATAGGTATGCAGTGCGATCGTGCGCGCGACGCGGGTTGATCCGCCATCGTTACGAAAAACCAGCAGCGGGTTGCGGATGCGCTGCTGACGCAGCCTATCCTCCGCATGATGCAGAAATTGTTCCATGGAAGGATGCAGGAACGCATTGAGAAGACCGGACCAGCCACGGCGGTCGAAATCGGCCCCGGGCGCGAGCTCGGTTGAAAACAGCAGCGGCACGGCGCCGAGCAGATGCCGCGGAAAGGCCCCGTAAAGCAGACGGCGCAGGCGCATTTCGCCATCGGGTGCATCGGCGCCGTCAAGGCAGATCACCAGCCGGCTCGCCCCTTCCGCCACCAGCGTACGCACCGCCTGTATGATCGCATGATCGTTTCGACGGCTCAGCGCGGCCATTCGCGTGCCGACCAGCGTGTCATATAAATCCGGCGAAGCCGCGCGCAGGCAGGCGGCATCCTCTTCCGTCTCCACCAGCAGGCCCAGACGCGGCCCCCTGCGCTGCGCGATGGCGTTGGTCCCTTGCGTCGTCGAATAGCGCAGATGGTCGATCGACGAGACCAGCTTCAGCAGGTCGCCCCGCGCGTCGGTTTTTTCCGCAAGCGCAGCCAGCCCGGCCATCAGACATTCGGTCAGGTCGTGCGGCGTTGTCAGCGTCTTGGCGTGATAGATTTTCTCGCCATCGAAGGCGCAGATGTCGGTCAGAGTCCCGCCATTGTCGATATTGACCAGCAGGCCCATGGCATCATCCTCCCCTCGGCGGGTTTCCTACCCGCGGTGTTTCGATGATGCTGTGCTTGGAATCGCTTCCGGTGCTTCTGCCCACCCGGACGGGTAGGGGTGGGGGATTATTGTTTGATCAGGCGGAAATGCCGCGCCGCCTGCACCGCCTGCATCCGGTTGCTGACATTCAGCTTCGCGTAGATATTGCGCAGGTGGAACTTGATCGTGTTTTCCGAAACGGCCAGCCGGTCTGACAGGTCGGTATTGCTGTGGCCCAGCGCCAGGAAGCGCAGCAGATCCTGCTCGCGCGGGGTCAGCGTTTCGATCGGCTGGTCGGGCGCGGCGGCGCTTTCCTCATGCGCCGGTTTCTTGATATCCACGAGCCTGCGCACCCAATCCGCTATCGGATCTTCGGCCCATTTGACATTCTGTGCCAGATTTTCCGCTGCCAGTTCGTTGAGCAGGCGCATCGCCGCCGGGCCTTCATCAAGAATAACCCGTATCATGCCGCCGCTCGCCGCGTGGCTTGCCGCCTCCATGATCGTACGCCGGGCGAGCGGCTGATTGCCTTCCTTTTCCAGACAGATCGCAAGCAATGTCTTGAGCCTGGCCAGCCGCCGGATACGCCGCCGCACCCCTGCTATGCGGATTTCTCCCTGCAGGCCTGCCCGCGCTTCGGCATGGCGCCCGCTATGCACCAGCAGGCGCAGATAGGTGATCCGCTGCGCCTCCGTCTCGCCGCTGGCGAAGATGAGCTGACCTTCGGTGGAAAGGCGCGCCTCCGTGCCGACCGCGCGCATACGCCGCTCCGCCGCCTCAATATCGCCCGCCAGCGTCGCCTCGCGCACCAGTTCCGCCCGCCCGCAGGCGACCAGCCGCTCCAGGCCATATTTGTGCCCTGCCGTTATCAGGCTCTCGTAAAGCTCGTGCGCTTTTACCGCATCACCCTCCAGCGCGGCGATCCGCGCGAGCGCGACTGTGCTCAGGCATAGCGGATCGACGATGCACTGTTGCTGGATGAACGGGAGATATTTCTCGATGACCGTGCGCGCCTCCGCCAGCCGGTTCGTCTCGTAGCGGGCATCGCCCAGATGGGCGGCGATGACGGCGCCCGCCCATGTCCCGCTGGGGGCTTCCTGTTCTACCCGCTGCAATGAGCGCGACAGCAGCGCGCAGCTTTCTTCGGCCAGCCCCTGCGACATCTTGGTGCTGGCCAATATCGATTCGGCGTAGCTGCCGCCGAAATAATTTTCGGCCTCTTCATGCAGCGGGCGCGCGCGCAGCATCAAATCGGCAGCCTCCGTGAACTGGCTCTGCGCGGTCAGCCAGAACGCATAGGCATTCAAGGCAACGCCATGGAAGAACGGCCTGTCTGGGCCCAGCCATTTGGCGGCGTCGCGGGCACGGCCCCCCATATCCTCGACATGATCCTCGGCGGCGAGGATATAGCACCGCTGCACTTCCCGCTCGGCCTGAACCTCTGGCGGCACATCCGGCTCGTGCTGCTGTATCCAATCGAGCAGATGATGCGCCCGCCCGAAATTGCGGCGAAAGCCATAGGCGATGATCGCATGTGAAACGAGCGAGGGTCGCGCGAGGAAAATTTCCGGCTCCAGCCGCTCGATCAACGACAGCAGCAGACCCAGCCGCTCCTCGCTCACGAGCCGCCGGGCGATGGCGCTCAGAAGATCAGCGGCCTCCGCCTGGGCATCGGCGGCAAGATAATGATCGACAGCCGCTTCCGTCATGGCGTTGGCGGCAAACCAGTCGGCGATCAGGCGGTGGCGCTGCGCCAATTCCGCGGCTGAAACGCTGCCGCGATAGCGCGCGCGCAGAAAATCACCGAACAAGGGGTGGAACCTGTACCAGTGCCGGTCGCCATCCACCGGATCGAGAAAAAGCCCCGCCGCCCATAGCGCATCGAGCGGCAGCTCGTCTTCGGCATCCACCATGATATGGGTGAGCAGGGACGCGCTGATCCGGTGCGGCAGGCACGCATCGAGCAGCAGGCGCTGCACCTTTTCCGACTGGAGGGCGAAAACCTCCTGCGCCAGATATTCCACCATGTCCTTCGCCATCGCGCGGCCCAACGCGTCACTCGGCGGGCACCCCGGCGATTGCAGGGCCAGGCTGATGAACTGAAATGCCGCGGGCCACCCATCCAGGCGGCTGTGCAGCCTGCGCACTTCCTCCGCGCCCACGCCGGGGCGCTCCGCGAAGAACAGGTGCGCTTCACCCAGATCGAAGCGCAGGTCGACGCTTCCCAGCACCACCGCGCGCCCACTCAGCTTCAGGCGCGCCGCAGCCAGATCGGGCATGATGCGCGATGCAATGGCAATGCGAATGCCCGGCGGCAGCCTCTCGATCAGCCGGGCGAGGAATGTATCCGTCTCCACCCCGGCGAAATGATCATATTCATCGAGCAGGAACAGCGCCGGGCCTTGTATCGCACCCAGCAGCGCGAGCAGATCGCGAGTCGGAGGCGGGGCCGTGTCCCCTTCCTGCAGCAGGCGTTCACAGGCCGCGGAAAACAGCTGCACCAGACGAGAGATATCCGCATCCTGCGACATCGGCGTGATCCACCCGACCTTGCCGCCCGCGTCCAGTTCCTGCTGAGCGAGCTGGCGCAGCAGGGTGGATTTGCCGTATCCGGCCGGCGCATGGACCAGCACGAGCTGCGCCTGCGCTGCGCCGCTGATGCGCTCAAGCAGCTTTTCCCGCCGCAGATCCACTCTTGTCCTCTCCGACACGCGGTTCCTCGACACCTGATTGGGTAGGGTTTGCCTCACGGTAAAGACATTTCCGCCTGCGCACGCTTCTTTGCCCCACCCTTTCGGGTGGGCGCCGTGTCCCTCACTGTCCTCATGAAGCGCGCAAGGAGAGATCAGTGACAAGCAGCAGCATCATTGTGGCGGGAACGGGCATGACACCCTTCTGCACGCCCGCCAATTCGCCGGATTATGTGAAACTGGCCGAGGCAGCTGTCAGTGAGGCGCTGAAGGCAGCCGGGCTGAGCTATAGTGCGCTGGATCAGGCCTATGTCGGTTATGTGTATGGCGACAGCACTGCGGGACAAGCCGCCCTCTATCCGGCCGGATTGACGGCGATCCCGATATTCAACGTCAACAACAATTGCGCGACCGGCTCCTCGGCGCTGTTTCTGGCGCGCCAGTCCATAATGTCCGGCGCCGCCGAGTGTGTCCTCGCTCTCGGATTCGAGCAGATGCGCCGGGGGGCTCTTCAGTCTCAGTGGAACGATCGCACCGATCCGCTTGAAAGGTTCCTGTCCGTAATCGACAACCGCTTCGGCCCTTCCGATGCGCCCATGGCGCTGCGCCTGTTCGGCGGCGCGGCGCTTGATTATCAGGAACGCCATGGCACCCCGGACGATGTCTTTGCCGCGATCGTGTGCAAGGCACGCCGCCATGCGGCCGGCAACCCGCTGGCTGTATTCCGGGAGCCGCTCAGCATCGAGGAAGTTCTGGCGTCCCCACGTCTTTATGGCCCGCTTACGCGCTTGCAATGCTGTCCGCCCACCTGCGGAGCGGCGGCCGCGATCTTATGTTCGCCGGATTTTGCGCGCCGGCATGGAATCTCGGACGATGTGAGAATAGCGGCTCAGGCCGTCACCACCGACGCCGCGGACAGCTTTGTGGGCGATGACCTCGGGGCGACCGTCGGAACGGGCATGACCAGGCGCGCGGCGATTCAGGTTTATGAGTCGCGGGCGATAGGCCCCGAGGACGTGGACGTTGTCGAACTGCATGATTGCTTCACCAGCAACGAAGTGCTGAGCTACGAGGCGCTGGGGCTGGTGCCTGAAGGCGGGGCTGAACGTTTCATCCGCGACGGCGACAACAGCTATGGCGGCCAGGTGGTCGTCAATCCATCCGGCGGGCTTCTCGCCAAGGGACATCCATTGGGTGCGACCGGGCTGGCGCAATGTCATGAACTTTTCGGCCAGTTGCGCGGTTCGGCCGGCGCCCGACAGGTGGAAGGTGCTCGTCTGGCGCTCGCGCACAATATCGGCCTGGGCGGTGCCTGCGTCGTGACATTGTATGAAAGCGTGGGCGGCCGCGTGTGAGGTCCATCCAAAGCGAGGGAATATGAATCGGCAATTGATAGCACAGCGCTGGTATTTCCGACAGAAACCAGCGGAAAAGGTTGATGGCCACACCTTTGAATGGCGCGAAGACCCTGTGCCTGATCTCGCAGAGGGCGAGTTCCTGCTGAAAACCCTGTATCTCTCGCTCGATGCGACCAACCGGGTGTGGATCAGCAACTGGGATATTTACATGGAGCCCGTGCATATCGGCGACCCCATGCGCGGCTTCGTGTTTGGCGAAGTCATCGCCAGCCGCCATCCCGATTATCCGGTGGGTTGCCACGCCAGCGGCCTGCATAGCTGGTCCAGCCTGATCGTCAGCGATGGCACGGGTTTTTCGCCTTTTCCCGCGCTCGGGGGCATAGACCTGGCAGAGGCATTCGCCGCCATGAGTGTTGCCGGGCCGACCGCGCATGTGGGTTTGCACCATATCGGCGCTCTGAAATCAGGCGATACCGTGGTGGTGAGCGGCGCGGCCGGCGCGGTAGGCATGATGGTGGGCCAGATCGCGCGCATCGCCGGGGCGCGGGTGATCGGCATCGCCGGCTCAGCCGCGAAATGCGCGCTGCTGCGGGATGAATTGGGCTTCGATGAAACCATCGATTATCGCACCGAGAATGTGAGCGAGCGGCTGGGGCAGCTATGCCCCGATGGCATTGATCTGTGCTTTGAAAACGTCGGCGGCGATATTCTCGACGCTTCGTTGACGCACATGAAGGACTTTGGGCGGGTCGTGATTTGCGGCCTTATCTCGACCTATAACAGCCACGAGCCCGTGCCCGGCCCTTATATGTTTCGCAACGTCATCATGCGCCGCCTCACGATGCAGGGCTTCGTGATCCTCGACCATGTGGATCTTATTCCGGCGGCGATGCGCGATCTTGCCGACTGGCTGCGTGAAGGCCGGATCAAGATGCCGGTGCACATGATCGAAGGACTGGAGAACGCGCCCGATGCGCTCAACCTCCTCTATACGGGCGGCAATACCGGGAAACTGCTGGTCCGCGTCGCCTGATCGATGCCGCTGGCGGCGCGACGACAAAGACCTCCCGAACATGCCGGGTTCAGACGGTTGACCCATGGCAAGCGAAAGGCGGCAATGTCGGCGCTACCGTCTTAAATCTCCCGGGACTTGAATTGAAACCACGATCGCATCGCTCGCGTTTGCGAAGTCCAGCGTGTCTCCGGGCTCGGCGCCCATCATTGCGCGGCTGAGCGGTGCGGAGAAGGAGAGCAGCCCGGCGGCGGGGTCTGCTTCATCGTATCCGACGATGGTGACGGTGCGCTCGGTGCCGTTCAACCGAAAGGTGACGGTGGAGCCGAAGGCCACGCGCGCGCCGTCGGCGTCTTCCATCAATTGCATCGTGGCTTGCCGGTTGCGCCAGTAGCGCAGGTCACGGCGCGTCGCCTTGATCGCGTCTTCGTCGCTGAGGCCCTGCAGCACGGCTTCGAGCTCTGCCACCCGCGCGCGTATCTGCGCCTGCCCGCGCGCGGTCACGAGGTTCGGCCCCGGCGGGATCGGAAGCTCGAACTTGGGTTCGAGATGTTCGTCATCGCTTTCGCGGCGAAAGGCGACACTCATGCTCCGCTCTCCTCTGGCGCGATCCAGTCCGCGATGTCGGGTGCCCCGCCGATGAGTGCAAGCCCATGCGCGATCGAGGTGAGTTCCTCGCCGCCTGCAAGGCGACTTTCCCCGAAGCGATCGGCGAACAACCGGCGTACCGCCGGGATCAGCGAGGAGCCGCCGGTCAGGAAGACGTGGTCGATATCGGCAGGGGTGAGGCGCGCTGTTGCGAGCGCACTGTCCACCGTTTCGGCGATGCGGGCGAGGTCCGCTGCGATCCAGCGTTCGAAGTCGGCGCGCGAGACCTCAGTGTTGATCGTCAGGTCGACGCTTTCGAAACTGAAAACCGCCTGTTCGTCTGCCGACAGCGCCCGTTTCAGCCTGCCGACCGCCTCGTAAAGCCCATGGCCGAGTTCGTGTTCCACCACCGCGATCATGCGGCCGATCGCGGCCGGATCGAGCGCCGCGCGCTTCAGCCGCGCCAGTTCGTCGAGCGTCCTGCGGTTCCGCATGAGCGCGAGCCGCGACCAGTCCCCGAAATCCGTGAAATGGCCGGCCGGAATCTCCAGCACCTTGTCGAAGGAGCGATACTGACCGCCCTTGCCGAGCAGCGGCAGGACCAGATGGTCCATGATCCGGTAGTCGAACCGGTCACCGGCGATGCCGATACCCGCTGCCCCCAGCGGCACACACCGCTGCGCCGCATCGGGCGCGACGCGGACGATCGAAAAGTCGCTGGTGCCGCCGCCGAAATCCGCCACCAGCAGTGTCGCGGGTTCGCTCAGCCGCGAGGCGAAGCTGTAGGCGGCGCCAAGCGGCTCGTAAACATAGTGGACCGGGCGGCCCAGGGCTTCGAACATCGCGTCGTAGCGTGTTCGCGCGAGCGCCGGATCGGGCCGTGCACCGACATAGCGCACCGGGCGTCCGACGACGATGCGGTCCGGCAGGTCGGCAAGCGGATCGCCGCCGTGCTCGCGCAAGTGAGACAGGAAAATCTGCCCCAACTGTTCGAAACGCAGCCGTGCCTCGAACACGCTCGCCTGTTCGAAATTGGGATTGGCGGCGACCGATTTGAACGATTGCAGGAAGCGCGAACCCTGTGGAAATTCGAGGAACTCGGCAATGGCCCACGGCCCGGCCGCGTGCGCGAGCCCGCCGCGGGCATCCTCGTCCTGCCAGAAACACAGTGCCGAGCGAAACACACTCGAGGGCCCGTCAGGCGCCGCGAAGCTGACGAGTTCAGCCGTTCCCTTGCCATTGGTGCGTGCGACCACCGAGTTGGTGGTGCCGAAGTCGATGCCGATGGCGCTGGCTTTGTCGGCGGGCACTGCATTTCCTTTCCAGCGAGCGGCCGGCGGCTATGGCAGGGCCACGCGCATAGGACAACCATGCCTGCATCACATTGACCCTCTCGGCCCAATGTTCTCCCCGCGCATAGGCGCGGCGAGCATTCCCTTTTATCTTGCTTTCACTTCCCTCCACTTCCTCCCCTCTCGCACCCTTCCGACCCTCGGACAGACCGATCCTGTCCCGGACGCGCATGGACGTGCATGGCACCCCTCTGATCAGGGGGTGGCGTTTTCCGTTTTGCTGGACGGCGGTGGACGCGTTTTCGGATCAAATGTATGCAAAAACTGATCTGAAATACGTCATGCTGCGCAGCATTCTCGCGGCATGACGGCGATCGAAAGTGATGCTTTGGGCATGATTTTCGCTCGCTTTCTCGCGTTAACGACGTGTTCGTTTGACAGCGATTCCATGCGGCGTCAGACGGGCTTTTCCACAACAAAAGGATGCTCAGACATGAACAATGCCGACCTCGCCGAAACGCTTGCCGAGACACTCGGGACCACCAAGGCCGATGCACGCAAGGCCGTCGATGCGGTGTTCGCCGCGATCACCGACGCCGCCGCCAAAGGCGAGGAAGTGTCGCTGAACGGCTTCGGCAAGTTCAAGGTGAAGGCTTCTCCCGCGCGCGAAGGTCGTAACCCGGCAACAGGCGCGGCGATGCAGATTGCGGCCTCGAACAAGCTCGCGTTCAGCCCCGCCAAGGCGGTCAAGGACCGGCTCAACGGCTGATTTTACGGATCAAAAATTGGAAAAGGACGCCGACCCACGGGGGCGTGGAGCCGGCGTCCAGTGCCCATAAGGCTAGTCACAAGCGCGCCGACGCACATTTTGTTCGGTGCGGGATCGCCGAGTTCGCGCTGGAACGACATGGCGACGATCGGCCAGTTGCGCACTTCGCGGCACCCCGCCAATGTGCCGACATGGAAGAGACTGACGACCTCGCAAATCTGGCGCGCATCCGATCAAGCTTCGCCAAACAGGGGCTGATGAGGACCCTTGGCGCAACGCTTGGGGACATTTCTCGTGGGTCCGTGGAAATCTCTTTGTCTCCAAGCCCCGCGATTTCGCAGCAGCATGGCTTTGTCCATGCCGGTGCGATCAGCGCCGTCGCCGATACGGCCGCCGGCTATGCGGCGCTCAGCACGATGGCGCCCGGCAGGGGCGTTCTGACGACAGAATTCAAGATCAATCTCCTTGCTCCGGCGGTGGGGGACCGTTTCATTGCGCGCGGCAAGGTTCTCAAAGCGGGCAAGACGCTCACGCTCGCGCAGGCTGAAGTGTTTGCGGAAAAGGACGGCGCGCTCAGGCTGATCGCGTTCTTGACGGCGACTTTGATGGCAATCGAAGGCCGGGATGGCATCACCGACTGACGCATATTTCGGCGCGGCGGCAGGTATTCAGCAGATTGGACAGGCGAGCGAAGGCTATTTCGCGACGGCTTCGAGCTCGGCGATGCGCTCGCTGCACACCGCATGGACGACGCGACCGAGCTCCTCGACCTGGGCGCCCAGCCACTCAAGATCCTCGGCGCTAATGCGGTAATGCTTCGAGTAGCGCGCCTTCACATAGGCCTCCTTCAGCTTCTCGAAGAGCGCGCGTTCCTTCTTCGTATCACGCGGCCAGACATGGAAAAGGCGACGGTCCAGCCGCTCGGCCTGCGTGCGCAGGAAGCCCAGATTATGGACGTGGGGCGTATAGAAGGTGCAGACCAGAAGGACGCAATGGTAGAGGCGTTCGGTCGCTTGATGCAGCGTAAACGCAGCATCTCGCAGTTCCTTCTGGGACACATAGAATAGAAACCCTTTCTTCGCGCTGAGCGCTAAAGGGAACCACTCCTCGAAGTACTCCCTGGCCATGGCGAGCGCCTGTTCAGGCGACTTCGGCTTCGGCGTATGGAACGGCGTGTCGTCGCTCTGATAGAGCGCAATGCCGTCCTTCGCGACGTCCATGAAGAAGTAGCGGCCATGGGCCAGGCCGTCGTTCACCTCCTGCAGCGAGTGCACGATGAAGTTGACCGGGGTCTTCAGAGTCTTGGTGATGCCATACTCGCGCATCAGCTGGTCCTCGGCCTTCTCCCAGTAGGGGATGCGGTCGGTGAGGCGTTTGTCGTTGACGACAACAAGCAGGTCGAAGTCGGATTTGTAGCCCTTGGCGGTGTGCGGCTCGTCGACCCAGCCGCCCCTCGCGTAGCTGCCGTAGAGCACGATCTTAAGGATGCGGGCCTTCTTCTTCCATGCCTGTGTGGCGAGGCTCGTCGCTTGCTCGAACCCCGCGAACAGCACCTCGAGAACGCGCTCAAGCTCGCGCTGCTTGGCTGGTGGCAGATGATCGAGGTCGGTGCGCATCGAAGACCTTCCTAGCAACTGGGGCATGACTTTGCACTGCAAGAACAGGGCGCTACGGCCACAACCCCCTGATCAGAGGGTTGTGGCCTCATCGAGTGCCACCAGGGCATCCGCCATGCGGCTTTCCACTTCGCGGACTGAGAGACCCAGCCGCAGCGCGATGCGGTCATTGACCAGCCCGTCCCAGGCCAGCTCCATGATCTGCCGCGACACGGGATCGAGCGCCGAAAACGCCGCCCGGTAGCGTCCGCCGACATCCGCGATCCGGCCGATAGCGCGCACCATGTGGCGCTCGACGCACCATTCGCTCATGCCAAGCTCGCGTGCGATCTCGGCGTAGCGCTTGCCCTCGACCCGGTGCGCCATGAACACGATGAGTGTCGTCTCAGGCAGGCCTTCAAACACCCGCCGCATGACCGATAGCCGGTCCATCTCCTGCGGCACGGCGGCTCCATTGATACGCTGCTGCATCCGTCTTCTCCCTCTCCAACAGCCGCACCCGGCGGAAGAGCGGGGTGGGCGGCGGAGCGCCGACAGGTCCGGCCATGAGGGCCGGGCCTGCACCCGAAGGGCTGGAACGCATGTGGAAGACCCGCGTCAGCGGGTTGCAGGACCGGCACGGCCGGACCAAAGGCAAAGCGACCCGCACACACCGCGCGGGAGCCGGTCAAACCATGCCGATCTCCTTCACTTGCGCGGGTGTTCTTCAGAAATCACGCTCGGCGCGAATCTCCACGCCATTCAGGATGGTTGAAAACTGCTCGAAGGAAAGGCGATGCGTTTTACCGGTTTTACGAAGCGACAGGCAGAGAGGTGCGGGGATTATCGTGCCCCGCCGGGCTCCCACCGCTAGAACAAGCTCCGTCGATATCGCTTTGGTCAAGGCCGGAAGCAGATCAGTCGGCTGATCGCATATAAGTCGCGATATGGCGTCAGCTCCATGCAATTATACAAGGCGGCAAGAATCCGCTTTACCCGCGCGAAACGCGCGAATGGAGCCGATCACGCTCGCCCCCATTGCCATGCGTGCTTCAAGGGTGGAGCTGCCGATATGGGGCGTCATGAGCAGGTTCGGTAGGTCGAAATAGCCGGGCGCGATATCGGGCTCTCCCGCGAATACGTCGAGCGCGGCGCCCTGGATGCGCCCGCTGTCGAGCGCCGCGATAAGATCGGCGTCGACCACGAGATCACCGCGCGCGATGTTGACGAGAAGCATCGAGGGTTTCGCCCGCGCAAGCGACACGGCGTTAACAAAGCCGCGCGTGTGCGGTGTCGATGGCGCCGCAAGGAGGAGAATGTCGGCCCTTGCCATCAAGTCGAGCGGATCGGGTACGAAGCAGGCATCGGACGTTTCGACCAGGAGGCGGTTCGTATAGGCAATGTGCATGCCGAAGGCGCGTGCCCGCCTCGCGACGGCGCCGCCGATTTCACCCATGCCATAGATGCCGAGCGTCCGACCGGCGAGCTCGACGCCCAGAAGTTGGTGCGGCGTCCACCCGGTCCACGTGCGACTACGGATCAGGTCTATGCTCTCTGTCGCACGGCGTGCCGCGCCGAGGATCAGGAACATTGCGGCGTCGGCGACTGCGTTGATCAGCGTACCCGGCGTATTCGAGACCGCCAATCCCCGCTCGCGCGCGGCATCGAGGTCGATATGATCGGTGCCGACCGAGTAGCTCGCGATCATCCGCAGCGAGGGCGGAAGTGCGCGGATTGCGGCGGCGTCGAGCGGCGAACAGCCCAATCCCGTCACGATGGCGTCTAACCGCTCGCCCGCAGCATGCAACTGCGCCAGTTGATCGAGCGCGTTGCCGGCTTCGGCCATGATCAAGCGGAACGCGGTCCGAAATTGCGCTTCGACGGGGTCTGGTAGCGGGAGGCAACAGAAGACGGCCGGGTCCTTCACGGCGTGCTCGACCCGATCGGCGGCAGCAGTATGCTGAGCAGGCCGGGCTCGAGCTTTCCGCCCAACGCTGCATAGGCTTCATGCGCCGCCGCCCCGTCGATCTCGCAATCGGACGATCCCCAGAACGCAATCGCGGCCTCCAGCGTGGGTGGCAGCGCACAGGCCGCTTCGAAGCCGCGCCGGAAAGCATCGGCGTCCCAGTCACCCGCCCGGTCGCGAACGGCGGAGAGGCCGTCGCGCAGGTGGTCAATCGGCAACGTGCCCGGCATTGCGAGAGAAACACGATAGGCACCGGCCAACAGCACGCCGCATGCATAAGACAAAGTTTGCGCATCCAGATTGGCGCGCTCATCCGCATCGACCGGAGGTCTGTGACGCAGCCAATTCCCAACGAAGTCCGCAAGTTCGTTCACGTCAACGACGTTGTCGGGCAAGTGCCACTGATTTGAAGCGACCATTATCGCCGCACCGTGGTTTCGCCAGCCCCGGCCCTGTGTGCGCCACCCGAACATGTGCCCACCGGCATGATCAAAGGACTCCCATTCCGTCCCGTGATCGTTGATTCGCCAGACAAGTCCTTGCACATTGCCGGGGTCAACGGTTTGGGGCGACAGCATGTCTCGCGCGATCTGAGGCGCGAACAGCCGATAACCGTCCAGCTCACCATCGTTCAGCATCGCGAGTAGCAATCTGAGATGGTCGGCCGGCCGCTGCAAGGCGGCGCCCGCCGGATATTCGCTGATATACAGGGGCAAGGTCGGCACATCGGCGGCGCCCATGCGGGAATAGCCCTGACCGGTGAGCGACCAGATGTCCGAGCGTACATAGTCAGGGTGCTGCGCCGGTGGATACTGGCTGAGCTTCATGCCGAGCGGGTCCATTACATGACGCTGGACGAAGCCTGAAAAGTCGAGGCCTTCAGTATTGGCGGTCTGCACGATGAGGCCGAGGGTGGCGATACCGAGATTGGAGTACATCCACTGGGCGCCGACCGGAGCGATCCAACGCTTCATGGTCCCACCCATCAGCGGCGACCATTCCCGGCTGAACTCGGCCTCGACTGTCTCGGCCAAATCCACGGACGGCTGCCAGGAACACGCACCATCGACGCTGAGTCCGGCCCGATGCACCATCAGGTCACGGACCGTAATATCCCGCTCACCGAGCGGATTATTGACCTTAAACGGCAAATGGCGGTTGATCGGATCATCCAGGTTGATCACACCGCGATCGACCAAGATCATGATTGCGGTCGCCGTGTAGGTTTTTCCAAGCGAGCCTGAGCGGTAGACGCTGTCACACATCATTTTCCGGTCGGCGGCAATGTCTGTCAGGCCATATCCCGCTTCCCAGATCATGCGACCTTTGTCGGCGAGCGCAATCTGCAGACCGGGTGTCTGATGCTTGCGCATCACGATAGGGATGTAGGTCTTGAGCGCGTCGATCAGCCGGAGACCGGCCAGATCAGTCGTGTGAATTCGTTCCTCGTTCATCGTGCAACTCCCCTAACTCAAAGAATATGGCACTCGCAGCCGATGTAATTCATCGCAAAGAGTCATCATTCGGCATCGCTGCGCACCGTGCGGGCCGCGAAGCAAAGGCAAACGATCGCCGGGATCAGGCTGCTCGTCATCAGGATGATCGCGTAGCGCAGCGACACCACGCCGACTGCCGGCGCCAGGAAGTCGCTGATCGCGCCCGTGGCAAGCGGCCCGATCGTCATGCCGATGGCGTGGAGCGACGCCATCACGATCGCCGAAGCCAGCGCCCGACGTTGCGAGCCGCAGATATGCTGGACCGCGCTATAAAGCACGGGAATCGCAGCCATCAACAGCGTGGCGAGAACGAAAAACAGAATGAAGACGTGCACGAGCGAGGTCACGGCGAAAGCGGCCATCGCCACCGGGCAGGCCAACGTCATGCCTGCAGCGGGCAACCAGACCAGCCATCGCTCGTCGCGCTGCGCAAGCTTGTCGCCGATGTGCCCGCCCCCGATCGTCCCAACGATCGTGCCCAGGGCGGTCGCCAGCGCGAACACGGCGCCGCCCTGAACAAGATCCATCTCGAGTACGCGCACCAGGTAGGTCGGTGCGAAGATCATCGGACCGGCGGTGAACAGCGAATAACAGGTCAGGCCGGCGAGGAGGAATACGAACGAACGCTTGCGGAACAGCACCCGAACCTCGTCCATCATGCCGTCGCCGCCAGCCTTTCCCGCCTTGAGCGCATGCCGGGCCGGCTCCTTCAGAACGATGGCGGCCAACAGTCCGATCGGCAGCGACAGCCCGGCCATCAGCAGAAAAGCGACCCGCCAACCGTAGAGCTGCGCGATCCACGCGCCGCCGACCATCGCGATGAGCGGTCCTGCCGTGGCGGCCATGTTGAGAATGCCGAAGGCGCGGCTGCGCTGGCCAGGCGGAAAATAGTCAGCGATCAGCGCATGGCTAGGCGGCACAGCGCCGCCTTCACCCGCCCCCACGCCCATGCGTGCGAAGAAGAGAAAGGTCAGGGTGGGCGCAACGCCGCACAGGCCAGTCATCACGCTCCACAGCGCCAGTGCTACGATCAGCAGCCATTTGCGATTGCCGCGGTCCGCCGCTCTGCCAAACGGAATGCTGAGCGCGGCGTAGCAGATCGCGAAGGGGGCGCCGCTCAGCAGCCCGAGCATGCGATCCGACATCTCGAACTCGCGGCGGATGGATTCCAGAAGGATCTGGAGGATGCTGCGATCGATGAAGCTGACGGTGGAGACAAGGAACAGAACGGCCAACATCGTCCAGCGCCGCGCCGGCGAGAAGCCGTTCCAGGGCATCCCGGGCGGCGGGAGATCGCTTCGCATCATCGTTTGCCATCCGATTCCAGCGCGAAGAGCAGGCTGCGACTGATCATGCCGGGCAGGACGCTGGTGTGGGTTGCGCCTTCGAAGGTTGTAAGCATGCAAACCAGCCCCGCATTGCGCAGTGCGATTGCAAAATCCTGCGCGGCATCGACCATCCTGGCGTTGGCCACAAGCGTTTGCATGGCGGCCAGGTCCGTGCCGGGCGGCATCATCGCCGGCAGCCTGTCCGGCGCATCCTGTTCCTTCGAGCCGACGCTGACGAACACTGTCGGGCGGGTGTTCGATCCCGCCAGTTTGGCGGGCAAATCCTTGAGGCCGGCGAGTATGGCAAAACCATCCCACCACAGAGACGGACTGCTGATCAGGAACGTCGCAAAGGCATCCGGCCGCGTGAGCAGCGCATAGCTGACGAACAGGCCGCCAAGCGAATGGCCAAGCAGAATGTTGCCGGTGAGCGAGGCCTGCGGGCAGCGTCGAGCGATCGCGGGTGCAAGCTCGTCGAGGATGACGGAAAGGAAGCGCTCAGCACCGCCCCGATCATTGCCGATCATGTGCGCCAGTGCCTTGACTTCGGCGGCATGAGCGGTGTGAAGCGGCGGCGTGAAATCCTTCGTCCTCAGCTTCGCCATCGTCATGAGGTCGCTGCCATATCCGATACCGACGACGATCACCGGTTCGATCGTCCCGGAGACCGACGCACTTTCGACGATTTCCGCCGCCATCCCCATCGCCATGTCGGCATCCAGCACGAACAGCACCCGCGCAGTGCCGGCGGCTTCAGCGAGGCCGGTGGGTAGGAACACGCTGATCGAATAGCTGGTGCCGCCTTCACCCGATGCGGTGAATGCAAAGCGTTCGATGCGTTCGATAGTGCTGGTTCCCACTGAGATACTCCAAGGATCGGGGTAATCGCGCCCCCGCAATCAGGTGTTTAGCGCGCGGTACACGATCTCTTGCGAGACGAGTTCGTTCGCATGCGGGTCGGGACGGATGCGCCGCCGGTTGGACATGCCGACGAACAGCAGGTCGTTTTCAGGATCGATCCAGAACCAGGTGCTGTATGCGCCGCCCCATTCATAGGTGCCGCGTCCCACCGGGCGGCCAGCCTTTTCGGGGTCGATGCAGACCAGCCCGTTGAGACCATGACCGTTACCGTTGCCGACGACATAATGGGCTGCGCCGTATGTATTCTTGAGCAGCGCATCCGGGAGATGATTGGTAAGCATGAGGTCGACCGTCGCGGGCAGCAGGATCCGTGTCTCGCCCAGCGTTCCGCGGTTGAGCAGCATGCGTGCAAAGCGTGCGAAATCGAGGGCGGTCGACCTGAACGAGGTGCCGCCCATCGGAAAGATCGCTTCCATCCGCTCCAT
This sequence comes from uncultured Sphingosinicella sp., assembly GCF_963974575.1. NCBI lineage: Bacteria > Pseudomonadati > Pseudomonadota > Alphaproteobacteria > Sphingomonadales > Sphingosinicellaceae > Sphingosinicella > uncultured Sphingosinicella sp. Next base: position 566,776 of record NZ_CAXBBQ010000001.1, read on the forward strand.
GGGATCGGTCGTGATCGGCCGCATCTTTCCAGTCTCCGCGTCGACGATGTGGCTACGCGCGAGGCGGCGCGATCGCTCATAGCCCAGGTCGAAACAGGTATCGTGCATCTCAAGCGGATCGAAGATGCGCCGCTTGAGGAACAGGTCGAAACGCTCGCCGGTGATGCGCTCGGCAATTTCGGCCTGAAGATCGGTCGCATTGCCATATTCCCACGCTGTCCCCGGATCATAGCCGAGCGGCATCTCGGCATAGCGGCCGATCAGCTCGGTGAGCGATCGTGCATTGTCCCAACCGATCTTTTGAAACGCAGCAATGATCTCCTCCTTGGTCGAGCCCATGGTGAACCCGGCCGTATGAAGGAAGATGTCGAGCATGCTCGGTTCGCGGCTCGCCATTCCGCCGGGCTGCCTGGCTATATCCCGGAATTCGGGGAGGTGAGTGGAGATAGGGTCGTCGAACCGCCACTTGCCCTCTTCGTATAGCAGCAGCAGACCCACGGTCGTGAACGGCTTGCTCATCGAATACAGATTGAAGATGGTGTCGTGCATCAGCGGCGCGCGCGTTTCCAGATCGGCGAAGCCGGTGACGTGACTGAAGACGAGCTTGTCGCCGCGAGCCAGCAGGGCGACCATTCCCGGATACGTGCCGTTTGCCACCAGCGTGTCGAAATAGAGGCTCAGTTCGTACAGCCCGCTTGCCGAAAACCCGACGTCGCCAGCGACCCCCGGCGTGAATCTGAATCCGCTCATTTTAGATCGTCCTCCCGCGACGGCTGTGCGAACAGGAATGCGCGTGCCTGCTTGCTTGTCTCCGCTCGCGCTTCACGCGGTTTTCCCGGCCATATCGATCCAGCGGTCGAGCAGGGCGACACCAAAGCCGGTCGGACCTGGACCGCTACGCGACGAGGGGCGCGTCGCCCATGCCGTTCCAGCGATATCCAAGTGCGCCCAGCGGCATCCTGCGGTAAACTTCTCGATGAACTTTGCGCCCGCGACCGGTCCCCTGGCCCCCAGGCCGAACAGCCCCGGGGTGCCGAGATTGGCGACATCCGCGGCTATGGATTCGACCAGATAATCCTGCGCTGGAACCAACGGTAGCCGCCACACCGCCTCCCCGGTTTCCCCGCCGGCACGGATAAGCTCGTCCGCGAGCGCGTCATCTGCTGTAAAAAGGCCCGCAAAATCCTCGTGCAACACACTGGTGACCGCGCCGGTCAGCGTCGCGACATCGATGACCGTAGCAGGGAGATACCGAGATATCGCATAGGCGATGCCGTCGGCCAAAACGATGCGTCCCTCCGCATCAGTATCCAGTACTTCGATCGTCAGGCCGGCCAGCGAGGTGATCACATCACCGGGACGATAACCCTTCCCGTCGATCAGATTCTCGGCCATCGGCACGACGGCGACGACGTTCATGGCCGCCTTGCGCCGCGCGAGCCGCTCGATCGCGCCCAGCACGGCCGCGCCGCCTGCCATGTCCAGCTTCATCATGTTGATAACCGGCGGTACCTTAAGGTTCAGGCCCCCGGCGTCGAACGTCAAACCCTTGCCGACCAGCGCCACATCCCATTCCGGGCGGTCCGGTGTACCGCGCCATTCCGCGAGAGTGAGGCGCGGTGGATTGTCGCTGCCGGACGCGACGGCGAGAAGTCCGCGCGCACCGATTTCGCTGAGAGCCTCCGGCCCGAGCTGGTGCACTGTGATGCCGAGCGGTGTGAGGGCGGCCTCCGCTTCATCCGCGAAAACTGCCGGTGTAAGCAGATTGGCGGGCTGGTTGACCCAGGCCCGAGCGCGATTGACCGGATCAGCACGCTGGCGTGCGTGCTCGACCAACACCAGGTCCTCTGCCGCGACCAGCAGCAGGTGATCGCGATCTTCAAAGTGGCGGGTGTTGCGTCCGCGATCGGGGCTGAAACCGTGGAGGAGCACACCCTCGATCAGGCTGGTGAAGTGCTCGCCGATGTCAAGATCGGTTGCGGCAGGAAGGCGTGCGGCGGGCAGGCCGAGCGCACGCAGCGCCGCGACAATATGGCCCCCGGTCTCGCGCCAGCGACCCTTGGCGGTGTCATCCGCCACGGCGACGACAACGATACGCGCAGATATATCCTCCTGCCCGATCAGGTCGAGCCAGCATCCCGGCTGCGCCGCAAACCCGACCGCGCGAAGCGTCGCAGACACGCGTTCCGCGATGGCCGCTGGTGCACGAACTCGCCGCGCACTTGCAAGGACCAGCAAGGGCGCTTGCGCCCGGCCTGCCTCTATGTTGACACTGGTCCAGCTGGTCATGACAACTCCGCGACGCGATGACGGGAAAGATGAGCGATGTCGGCTGCAGTGATGTCGCGAACACGGGTACGGCCCATCAGCGCCATGTCGCGCTCGATCTCGGCACGGAATATCGCCAGAACCCTCTCAACGCCGGCCTCGCCGCCTGCCGCCAATCCGTAAAGATAGGGGCGGCCGATCGAGCAGCCATCCGCACCCAGAGCAATCGCCTTCAGCACATGCGTGCCGCGCCTTACGCCGCCGTCAACGATGAGTTGTGCGCGGTTCTGAATGGAATTTCTGATCGCTGGCAGATAATCAATCGGGGCACCCGTGCCATCGAGCTGGCGTCCCCCGTGATTGGAGACCATGATCGCGTCCGCGCCGCATTCGACTGCCTGCAGGCAGTCGGCGGGGCTCGATGCGCCTTTTACCACCAGCTTGCCGCCCCATTGAGCGCGCAGCCATTCCAGGTCCCGCCACGTCGCCGACCGGTCGAACTGCTTGTTGACATAGTCGATCACGCTGGTGCCGCTACGCCCGATCTCATCGACATAGCCCACAACGTTGGCGAGCTGAAAGGCGCGGTTGCGCAACGTGCCCAGCAACCAGCGGGGGTGTGCGGCAAAGCTCATCATGCTGCCCAGGGTGAAGCGGGGCGGCATCACCATCCCGCTACGAAGGTCGCGCTCACGATTTCCCGCGACCGTCGTGTCGGTGGTCAGGCACAACGCGCCGTAGCCGTACGCCGCCGCGCGCTCGAGCAGCGCCTTGGTCAGCCCGCGGTCGCGGAAGAAATAGAGCTGAAAGTACCGCATCGCCCCGGTCTCGGCCACCGCCTCAATCGACGTGGTCGCCATCGTCGAAAGGCCGTAGGGCAGTTGCGCCCGTTTCGCGGCGCGAGCGACCGCACTTTCGCCTGCGGCATGAAAGAGTTGCGACATGCCTGTTGGTGAAAGCATCAGCGGGAGCGCCGAAGGGAAGCCGATAAGCTCGGTGCCGGGATCAACCGCGCTGACATCGACCAGTATATGCTGCGCCAGCAGCCAGTCGTCGAAAGCTGCAGAATTACGGCGCATCGTCGTCTCGTCGTCCGCGCCGCCCTGCATGTAGTTGCGCAATGGAAGCGGTAGCGCGCGATCCGCCAGCCGTCCCATGTCCGCAATATTATATGCCCGCGCGAGGCGTTCCCCGCCTAACATGATCCGGCCTCCGGTACGCCCCCGGGAAGATCAGCCCACGACATCGGTATATACCCGGGAGAAATTGCCGCCCAGCACCAGGCCGATGTCGTCATGGCTGTAACCGGCCACCAGCATGCACTCGACCAGCTCGACGATTATCTGCGGCGATGCGAAAGCGAAGGCCGGCCGCTGATAGTTGCTGTCGTAGCGGTCGCCTGAAGTCTCGACGATGCGGTGAAGGATATCCGAAATCGACGTGTCGACATAGTCGAGGCCGAGACCGACATGCCTGATCCCGGCCTTATCGGCGATATGATCGACCTGCCGGAACAGCAGTTCGGCCGTTACCTCGTCCCCGCCCTCGGTCAGGAACATACCGACGCCGTTGATGCCGATCACACCGCCGGTGGCGGCGCAGGAGACGATCTGGGCATCGCTGATATTGCGCGGGTGGGGCAGCAATGCCGAGGGGTTGGAATGCGAGTAGACGACCGGCGCAGCGCTGGCCTCGGCCGCCTCCAGCGCGCTACGCTCGCCGGTGTGGGTCAGGTCGACGAGAACTCTTGCCTTGTTCATTGCCTCTACCAGCCGCCGCCCGAATTTCGAGAGGCCGGCATTTTCAGGTTCCATGCAGCCGTCGGCGGCGGGATTCCGGTCGTTATATGCGAGCAGCATTACGGTCACGCCGAGCGTTCGATAGGCTTCCACCATGGCCAGGTCGCCCATCAGCATGGCAGTACCCTGAAACGCCAGCGACACGGCGAGCCGACCTTCCCTGCCCGCTTGACTGACCTCTGTCGACGAGGCGGCGAGCATATATCTGTCCTTGCCGTCCGCCAGCATCGCGCGCAACGCGGCGATCTGACGGACGGTAAAGTCGATCGATGGATAGTGATCGAGCCCGGCGGTCAGGGAAATCCAGCCGACCCCCGCATCACGATATTGATCGAGCAAGTGGAACAGGCCCCGCCGACCCCCCAGATACCCTTCCAGAGGCGTCGCGGGCACCGTGAAATCGACAACCAGATTGGCTGCGATCAGATCAGCGGCACGTACTTTCTGCAATGTATCTGGCACTGCCTTCCTCTCTTGGAATATCGTCAGAAGGCAACGCGAAGGCGTGCACCGATCGTGCGCGGCGTGCCGATGATGACACCGCCGCCAGAAGCAGGAACGTTGGCGCCGTATTCCGGAATTTCGTTTAGCACGTTGAGTGCAAAGATATCGAAGCCGAAGCGATCGAAATCGAGGCCCGCAGTAAGGTTAAGGCGCGAGTTGTCCTTCAGGTTGCGCCATCCCGTGCCAAGCGAGGCGCCTACACCGGGCGCGACCAGCGGATCGGGGGACTGGTTGTCGGTGAACGCGAAATCGGCGCGAAGATTGAGATCGACATTGTCGGACAGTGCGGTGCCATAAGCCGCAAATGTCGAAAATGTGAGCGGCGGCGAGTTGGGCAGCTCCTGCCCGACCAGCAACTGCGACGTCGCCGAAGCTTTGGTAAGCTTGGAATTGACGTAAGCAACGCTGACGCCCAGATCGAGGCCCTGCGTCGGAGTCACGGCCACGCTCGTGTCGAAGCCGTAGATGCGTGCCTGCCCCTGGTTGCTGATGTATCCAAAGCGGCTGCCTCCAACAACGACCACGTTGGCGTCGAGCAGCTGGATATCCTGCCAATCCGTATAGAAGCCGGCTGCATTGATCGTGACTCGACCGTCCAGAAAACTACCCTTTACACCCAGCTCATAGTTGTTGACGGTGTCCGGCCGGAACAGCGGGGGTATGGTGGGCGCAATCCCTGAATTGAGGTTGGGCCCGCCCGAGCGGAAGCCCTGGCTGAAGGTAAAGTAGGTCAGTATCCGCGGATTGATTCGATAGGACAAACCCGCCTTGAAGATCAGGTCATCGACACTGGCCTTGACAAAAGAGGTGTTGTTGATCGCCGACAATGGCGCGGATGCGACCAGCACCTGCGTATAACTAGTCTTCTCCTTAAACCAGCGCGCGCCGCCCGTCAGGTCCAGGCCAGGCAGAAGCTCGAACGATGCCTCGCCATAGAAGGCGAGCTGGTTGAATCCTTCGTTCGGCACATCCCGATACAGGATGAAGGGCGACCGGCTGACGGGGCAGGGGCGCGTTATCCCGGCGTCCGAGGTGCCGAGCACCGCAGCGCCACCGGGCACGTCCAGCTCACCGCAGATCGACTGGTCACGCTCGCGATAGAAACCGCCGACAATCCAGTCGAAGCGATTGTCGCCTTGCGAAACCAGGCGCAACTCCTGCACGAAGCCCGTTTGCTTGATCTGGCTTGGCAAAGTCTCCTGCGGAAAGCCCAGGAACTGGAAACGAGGCCGATGGAGACGGTTGATCTTGTTGTAGGAAGAGGCCGATACGAGATCAGCGAATCCGAGATTCGCTTCGACCGTCAAGGCATAGAGCTGGAACAGCTGATCGGTCGAGCGATCCTCGCCTAGATTTTGCCGCAGCCCCCCAAGAGCCGGGTTGATGTCGTTGAAATCGTCGAGTCGGTTATCATCACGCAGGTACATGAGCTCAGCGCTGACGTCGCTTCCCAGCTTTGCACCAAGAACCGCGCGAACCGACCAATGCTCCGAGGAATTCACATTCTTCTCGCCGACCGCGACATTATCGATGAACCCGCCCGAGCGGCGCCACGACCCCACGACTCTCAGCGCGGCAGCCTCGGAAATGATCGGCACGTTGATGAGGCCGCGCACCATCCATTCGTCGCCGCCGGACTTGATCGTCGCGCCCGACGCTTCACCGCGCGCCTCGAAATCCAGAAAATTCGGGCTGTTGGTAATAAGGCGGACCACTCCGCTCATCGCCCCTTCCCCGAACAACGTGCCCTGCGGCCCCTTGAGCACTTCCACGCGAGCAAGGTCGTAGATAGCCAAATCAGGTGCTGAACCCGCCCCAGAGATTGGGATTTCGTTCAGATAAATACCGACGGCTTCCACCGAATCGGCGGTGCCGTATTCCGAGCCGGTCAGGTTAGCGACGCCGCGAATACCGATTCGCGTCTGTCCGCCGCCGACATCCGTCAAGCCGATGCCGGGCTGGTTCGCGAGATAATCTGCAAAGCCTCTCGCCCCCTGGCGGTCGAGCAACTCCCCTGACAATACGCTTATGCTGGCAGGCACATCGAGAACCCCGGTTTCGCGGCGTGTCGCTGTGACAACGATCTCCTCGCCCACAAAATCAGCTGATGTTGCTGTGTCCTGTGCCTGCGCGGGCGTGACCGCCAGCCCCAGGGCGGTTGCTGCAAGCAATGCGGCGACTGCCCCCCGGACCTGCGTGCGCAAACTCAAATGCACCTGAACAAACATATGCCCCTCCTTTTATTTTCTATCTGCCTCCCGGCGCACCGACGCAGCCTTGGAGCAAATGTAGGAGGCGTTGGATCAGCAGGTCTCATGCCACCCGCAGGCCGCGCATGGATTCGTATGTTTTTGATGGCTGCCGCCATTGTGCTTCAATCGCGGTCGCGACATGTCGAACGCAGTCGCTTGCCATGATGGCGTGAGAAGGAGCAGAGTACGCGACTATGAGCGAGTTGTTGGCCGTTGCCGAACGCCTGCCCGGGATCGAGGGACGTGCAATCCTGAGTCGCTCCGACTTTGCGGAGCGGATCGCGATCAACACGCCGCTGGCAAGGGGCGAGGTTGAACTGATCCGATCGTCGCTCGACCTGCTCGTTCAGATCAATAACGTGGTGCTCAAGCCGCCGTTCCGGACGATCATCCCCTGTTCCGACCGTCTGTATCTAAGACTTCCCGTCAGCGGCATCATGAATGTCGCGATGTCGGACGGCCAGTCGATCCAGATCGATCAGGAGGTCGTCCTACACGATTTCACGCAGAACGGCGAAATGTTCTGCTGGTCGCATGACCAGGAATATTATTATCGCAGCATTGTGGTGGAGATCAGCCGATCATACTTCACCGCGCTGATGCAGGACTGCGGCTGTACCGACCTGATCCAGGCCGGGAAGGCCGGGTTCTGCATTTCTGCGCCGTTGACGGTGTTTCCCGCGTCGATGCGGAGAGCGATGAACGAGATGCTGATATGCGACATGTCCGGCAGGCTGCGCGCGAATACGCTGTCGGCTCTGGCCGAACAGATCGTCTGCACTTTCTTCGCGCAGCTGACGGAATCCGCGCGCGAAGAACAGTCGGCCGCCAAACTGACGGGCAAGCAGATCAATCGCCTCAACGCAGTGCGACAGAGCATCGTCGACGATCCGGTGCACGTTCCGTCGCTGGAAGCGCTGGCACGGGCCGTTGGCACCAACCGTTCCGATCTCGCGAGCGGCTTCAGACATCTTTACGGGACCAGCATCCACGCCTTTGCGCGCGAAATGCGGTTGGAGCTCGCTCATCGTCTCCTGATGGAGACCGATCGCTCGATCCTCGACATCTCTCTTGAGGTCGGCTTCGCCTTTCCGGGAAATTTTGCGCCGGCGTTCAAGGCACGCTTCGGCATCAGTCCGAGCGATTTCCGTAGGACGCTCCCAGACAGGTATCGCAACTAGAGACGCCCGAAGAGCAAGGCTCAGCGCCCTCCCCGACGTGTTACCTCCTCCCCACCATATAGGGCGCCGCGTCGATCGCCGGCTTCGCACCGGTCATAAGATCAGCCAGCAGCCGGGCCGAGCCGGCGGCGAGAGTCCAGCCGAGATGGCCATGACCGCTGTTGACCCACAGGCCCGGAATGCGCGTCGATCCGATATACGGGCGTCCGTCCGCCGACACTGGACGCAGTCCTGCCCAAGCTTTTCCCGTTGCCAAGGTATCGTCAGTCGCGATCTGAGGATAGATCGCTTTCATGAAGTTGGTCAGGTTTTCGACCCTCTTCTTGTCCATACTCAGACTGTTTCCCGCGAACTCCGCCGTGCCGGCGACACGAAGACGCGTGCCGAGGGGCGTGATAACTGCGTGGTAGGCATCGTCGACCAGTGGAACGGTCGGCAGCGACCTCGCGCTGATCGGAGTGTAGGTCATCGAATAACCCTTCACAGGCTTGATCGCGAGGTCCGCCAGCCGGGATACGATAGCCGGGCTGGCAGCGCCCGTGGCGACCACGATATTCTCGGCCGGCAACAGTTCGTTGCCGATACGCACCCCGATCGCCTTGCCCCCGTGTACCTCGATGGACCGTACAGTCCGGTTGAAATGAAACACCCCGCCCAACCGCGTAATAGCCGCGGCGGCCGCCCGGCAGAACAAGTACGCGTCCCCGGACATATCCCGAGAATACTGTATCGCGCCGGCCAGTTGCCCTTCGATAGCCGCCAGGCACGGTTCGACCGCAACGGCACCGCGAGCGTCCATCACGCGCGTCGTCAGTCCGTGTTCGTTCAGCAGGGCCGTGGCCTTCGAAAGCTCGTCGAGCGCGCGCGCCGACCTGAAGATCTTGAGCGTGCCGCGCTCGCGCGCCTCATAGTTCAGGCCGAATGTCTCGGTCATGTCCCGAAGAACGGTCAGCGAATAGGTTCCAAGCGCGATGTTGGCGAGCGTCGCACGGCGATACTGGGATGCGCGGGCGTTCAGCAGAAAACGGGGCCCCCAGGAAAGCAGCGACGGAATTGCGCTCAGACGCAGCGACAACGCCGACGACGAACTCACCATATATTCAAGGAGATGGCGATGAATGCCCGGGGTGTTCCAGGGTTCGGCCATTGTCGGTGTGAGCAGCCCACCATTTGCGAAACTCGCGCCCAGCCCTTCATGCGCGGCTGAATCGAGAAGGACGACATGCTGCCCCCGTCGCAGCAACTCTAGGGCGGTGGTGAGGCCTACCACACCGCAGCCAATGATGAGATTGGTCAAGTCGATTTCCGTCACTCCAGTTCAGACAACAAGCTTTCGGAGGGGCGCAGGGAAACAGCTAGAACCAAAAGGACAGAGTCTGGAATACGATCGACACAATCGCCAGATAGGCTTCCATCGTACCCCGTTTCAATCTGAAAAATGCCATTTATCGTCGAATAGCTTCTAGAGCTTGCCAATGCCTTTCATGAGAAAGGTTGGATTGTTTTGCACAGCCCGGAGTTGCCACGGATGGAATTCATCGACGCTGAAATGGTGCGGTCCCGCTTGCCGATAGCGGGGTGTATCGATGCGATGGCCACGGCTATGACACTCGTCAGCAAGGGCGAACTGGCGATGCCGCCGCGGCTTATCATGCCCTTGGTCGATAACAGCGGATATTTCGGCCTGATGCCGAGCTCACTTGTTGAGCCGCGTATCTACGGCGCGAAGATCGTCAGCCTGCATCCCGCGAACCCGGCGGCAGGACGAGCGGCCATACAGGGTTTCGTCGCGCTGTTCGATCACGATAGCGGCACGCCCTTCGCCATCGTGGATGGCGGTGCGATCACAGCGTTGCGCACCGGCGCGGCAAGCGGTCTCGCGACGCGGACGCTCGCCCGGCCGGATGCAAACACGCTCGGATTGTTCGGATGCGGCGTCCAGGCCACCGCGCACCTTGAAGCGGTCTGCGCCGTACGTGACATCGCTGAAGTGCGTATCTGGGGCCGCTCGATGAGCAAGGCCGAAGCCTTCGCCGAGACACATGCCGACCGAACTGCGGCGCGGATCGTACCCGTCGACGATCCTCGCGTGGTGGCGGCGTGCGACATCCTGTGTACGACGACGGGCTCGCATGAACCTGTGCTGCTTGGCGATTGGGTGGGTCCCGGTACACATGTGAACCTGGTCGGTGCCCATGCGCCAACGACACGCGAGGCCGATACGCGACTTATTGCGGAAGGTCGCATCTATGTGGATTCGCTCGCCTCAGCTTTCGTCGAAGCCGGCGAGATTCTGATTCCGATAGATGAGGGCGCGATCGACCGCAGCCATGTCGTCGGCGAACTTGGCGCTGTGCTGATGCGGCAGATCCCGGGACGACAGAGTGACGATGAGATCACGATCTACAAGTCGCTCGGCATCGTCGCCCAGGATATCATCGCTGCACACGCCGTTTATCTGAATACAGCAGCTTCTGAGTCCCTAAGTGATTAGCTCGGCATCACAAGCGGCATAATCCGCCGCGTTTCCGACATAGGCGCGATGGCGACCGGCGAATGCTGAGCGCGAACAGCGCTCGGCGAGACGTCGAAAGCGTCTCGGAACATCCTGGAGAAATGCGACGCGTCGGCATAGCCGCACTCATATGCGATCTCGGCCATGCTCTTGCGGCTATGTTCCACGAGCCAAAGCGCGCGTTCGAGCCGGATTCGGCGATAGGTCTGCGCTGGCGATATAGCAAGCTGCGCGTGGAAAGCCCTTTCGAGCTTCTTTATATTCGTGCCCAGCGTTCTAGCGATCTCGCCGACGGGCATGACCGGGCTGATATTCTGCTGCATGATCAACAATGCACGTCGAACCAGTGGATCCTGCACCGGCACGCTGAGGTCGAGCGCCGTGCGGGCTTGCGGATGATTGGCCGAACGCGCCTCGTCGAACAACAGCAGGGATACGGTCTTCAACGCACGATCCCGGCCACAATGCCGTTGAATGAGATGGATCGCCAAGTCACTCGCGCTGGCCCCGCCCGGGCAGGTGATACGAGGGCCATCAATGACGAACAGGCGGTCGGGTTCGATCGTCAGCGCAGGAAACTCGGCCTGGAATTCGCTGACATGGAACTGATGAATGCAGCATCGTCGTCCTTCCATCAGGCCCGCGCGCGCCAACAGGAAGCTGCCTGTGCACGCGCCAACCAGCGGCACACCCTTGGCGCCGGCGTCTCGGACATAGTCGATTATCGCGGGGTCAACGCGATCCTGTGCTTCAAGCAGCCCCCCGATCACGACCACATAGTCAAAATTCTCGGGCGTCTGGAGCTTCGACGTCGGCTGAACCGAAAGTCCGGAGCTGGATCGAATGAGCGCAGACCCTGGCGACATGATTTCCCAGCTGCAATAGCGATTTCGACTGTGATCGATGTCGTCGCCCGCGATCCGCAACGCCTCGATGAAGCCCGTCAAAGCCATCAACGTGAAATCTGGAAGCAACACGAAACCAATGCGTAGCTGAAGCGCGGGGGTTAAAGATGCCCCTGCATTCTTGCAGTCAAACATGCCTGGTTCCCAACGAAGTTTGCTGCCGTTCCGATCATGTCGCCATGCTTCCAGAACTTGTCCGCCCTATTCTATATCTTACCGAGACATGCGTCCACATCGGCGACACGATCGCCAGTCTGCGCGCGAAGCATCAGCAGCCAGGGCCGGGGCATCAACATGCGGAGCTTTTTTGTATGTCACACACGCGACCGGCCGGAATTGAGACGGGTGCGCATTTCCCATCCTATAACTTTTCCCCCGGCCATCACGTTACACGGTTGCTGCGTGACGTGCTCTCGCCCATGCGGGACGGAACGATGCTGGCGATGGACATACTCCGTCCGGTTGAGGAAGACCGCTATCCCGTCATTCTGGTGCGCACCCCTTATGACAAGGTGAGGTTCTTCGCCTCGCCGATGCGCCGGCCTTTCCTCGATCGGATGGCTGCGCGGGGCTATGTCGTGGCCGTGCAGGATTGCCGCGGCCGTTTCAATTCCGACGGCGCGTTCGACCCCTATCGACAGGAACATGACGACGGCTTCGACACGATAGAATGGATCGCAAAGCAGGCATGGTGTGACGGTAACGTCGGGATGATCGGCAGGTCCTATGAAGGCCAGACGCAGTGGTTCGCCGCCGCAAAGGCCCCGCCTGCGCTCAAGGCCATCGTGCCATTCTGCTCGCCGCCGGGGAATGCCTTTGCAAACGAGCCGATCTGGGGTGGCGCGATGACGCTGGCGTCGGCGGAATGGGCCTTCGCACTCGGCAGGCGGACCTTCCAATTGCCCGATCTCAACACGCTGCTCGAGAAGGAACACCCTTATTTCGAGGCATCGCCGCTGTCCACGATGGGTGAAGCCGCGGGCACCTACAGCCCGTTCTGGGAAGAATGGCTGCGTCATCCGCTGATGGACGAGTTCTGGCAGAGTTGCGGTTACGATCAGTATCACCCCTCCATGACGGTTCCCGCTCTGAACGTCACAGGTTGGTGGGATCTGAACTTTTCCGGCGCGATCGACAACTTCGTCGAAATGCGAAGAAAAGGCGCTGGCCAGCGTGCCAGACAAGGCCAACGCCTTGTCATTGGCCCATGGCCGCACTGGCCCAATATCTGGCAATCGCGCAACGACGTCGACTTCGGCGAAGACGCTTTGGTCGATCTCGATGGCTATACTGCGCGTTTTCTCGATTTTTGGCTAAGAGGCGACACGGGGAACGGCCTGGACGAGGAGGCTGCTGTTCATATCTTCGTCCTAGGTGCGAACGAATGGTGGTCTGCCAATGAATGGCCGCTACCAGGCACGGAGTTCCAGGCACTTTACCTCGACAGCAATGGCGCCGCCAACACGCATGACGGCGACGGATGTCTGCGGTTTGACCTACCCGAAAGCCCGGGACATGATAGCTACATCTCGGACCCCTCCGACCCGATTCGAACCGTCTTCAACATGCATGACGGGCCCGTCGATGACAGGGTCGTAACCGGGCGCCCGGACATTCTGTGCTATACGACCGATGCCTTTACGGAGCTGACGGACATTGTGGGACCGGTTGAACTCGACCTCTACGCGTCCTCGAGCGCGCCCGACTGCGACTGGCATGTCAGACTTGTAGATGTGCACCCGGATGGGTGCGCGCGTTTTCTTTCTCGCGGAGTTCTGCGGGCTCGGTTTCGAAGCGGCTTTGACAGCCTCAACTTCCCGGAGCCCAACCGCATTCACAACTATAAGATTGATTTAGGTGCCGTAGGGATAAGACTTCTTCCGGGACATCGGCTGCGGGTTGAAATTTGCTCAAGCTGGTTCAATCGGTTCGACGTCAACGCTCAAACCGGCGCAGACAACTGGATGACATCAACGCTGACACCAATCAGCGCAACGCAGCGAATCTATCATACCCCGCACGAGGCCTCGCGGATCATACTTCCGTTCATAAGGCCAACACTGTCGAGTTGAACCTCCGGTCCGAATGGCTGGATGGATAGAAATCTCAGCTCCCTGACCTGCTATCACGCTGCTTTGGATGATCAGAACAATAGTGCGAGCCAGCAGATCATCCACCGCCCGTGGATTCGCAGAATAGCAGCGTTCTATCATTGGACGGAAGTGTCGTGCAGCGCGGGAGCCAGTCAGACCGACTTCATCCGACCGAAGGACGGATGGCTTTTCTCCTTCGTGAACTTGCCTCGAACGACGTTCGCCCTGCGCAACTTGTCGAGATGATCCGACCAATATTGCATCATGCGGACACGCTCGGCCCAATGCGCCCCGCGCAGGTAAGCACGCCGGACATCGTTGTTTTCGACGTGCGCCAGTTGACGTTCCGTGAATTTCCGGGAGTTGTTTTCCAAGGCGATAGCCTACACGCCCTGACAGCCGATTTGCGTGGGGCGGCTGGCGAAACCGAATCCGATGAGAAGGCCGTCCTGCTTCAGGACATAATTGAGCGCCTTGCCAGCATCCAGAAACACTATGAGGCAGTACTGCAGCGCGAGAGAATTCCCACACCCTACGCGCAAACAGGCAGAAACTAGCCGTCTCACGGTACCGATTTAGGCAGTGGCTTTATGCTATTTTGCCGCCGCTTCGAGCTCAGCAATCCGCTCGCTGCAAACGGTATGGACGACGCGGCCAAGTTCCTCGACCTGCGCGCCGAGCCAATCAAGCTCTTCCTCGCTGATGCGGTAGTGCTTCGAGTAGCGGGCCTTGACGTAGGCCTCCTTCAGCTTCTCGAAGAGGGTGCGCTCATTCTTCGTATCACGCGGCCAGACGTGGAAAAGGCGCCGGTCCAGCCGCTCGGCCTGCGTGCGCAGAAAGCCCAGATTGTGGACGTGGGGTGTATAGAACGTGCACACCAAGAGCACGCAATGGTAAAGGCTTTCGGTGGCCTGATGATAGAGGAATGCCGCCTCTTTGGGATAGCCGCGAGCTACCGCTTCCCTAGCCAGATCGAATTTGCGAAGGCCTGCCGGTAGCCACTCCTCGAAGTATTCCTTCGCCATGGCGAGCGCCTGTTTGGGCGTCTTGGGCTTGGGCGTATGGAACGGTGCGTCGTCGCTCTGGTAGAGCGCGATGCCGTCCTTCGCGACGTCCATGAAGAAATACCGGCCATGCGCCAGGCCGTCGTTAACCTCCTGGAGCGTGTGCACGATGAAGTTGACCGGGGTCTTCAACGTCTTGGTAATGCCGTACTCCCGCATCAGCTGATCCTCGGCCTTCTCCCAGTAGGGGATACGGTCGGTGAGACGCTTGTCGTTGACGACGACGAGCAGGTCGAAGTCGGACTTGTAGCCCTTGGCGGTGTGCGGTTCGTCGACCCAGCCGCCCCTCGCGTAGCTGCCGTAGAGCACGACCTTGAGGATGCGGCCCTTCTTCTTCCATGCCTGCGTCGCGAGCGCGGTGGCTTCCTCGAACCCCGCAAACAGCACCTCAAGCACGCGTTCCAGCTCGCGCTGCTTGGCGGGCGGCAGATGATCAAGGTCGGTGCGCATAGGGGACTTTCCTAGCAACTGGGGCGTGACTTTGCACTGCAAGAACAGCGCCCTACGACCACAACTCCCTGATCAGAGGGTTGTGGCTTCATCGAGTGCTACCAGCGCCTCCGTCATGCGGGCCTCGACATCGTGCAAGGAGAGTCCGAGCCGCACCGCGATCCGGTCGTTCGAAAGCCCATCCCACGCCAGCTCCAGTACCTGCCGGGATACGAAGTCGAGCGCTGCGAACGCCGCCCGGTAGCGTGCGCCGACGTCCGCAATCCGGCTGATCGCGCGCACCATGTGGCGCTCGACACGCCATTCACTGACGCCCATTTCTCGCGCAATCTCGGCATAGCGCTTGCCTTCGACCCGGTGCGCCATGAACACGATGAGCGTCGTTTCAGGCAGGCCTTCGAGCACGCGCCGCATCACCGACAGCCGGTCC
Source organism: uncultured Sphingosinicella sp. (assembly GCF_963974575.1). Lineage (NCBI taxonomy): Bacteria > Pseudomonadati > Pseudomonadota > Alphaproteobacteria > Sphingomonadales > Sphingosinicellaceae > Sphingosinicella > uncultured Sphingosinicella sp. The sequence goes on from NZ_CAXBBQ010000001.1 coordinate 582,237, forward strand.
ATATCCTGCGGCACGGCGGTTCCATTGATAGGCTGCTCCATCCCTCTTCTCCCTCTCCAACAGCCGCACCCGGCGGAAGAGCGGGGTGGGCGGCGGAGCGCCGACAGGTCCGGCCCCAAGGGCCGGGCCTGCACCCGAAGGGCTGAAACGAAGTGGAAGACCCGCCACGCGGGTTGCAGGACCGGCACGGCCGGACCAAAGGCATAGCGACCCGCCCGCCCCGCGCGGGAGCCGGATCAGACAGACTTCATCCGGCCGAAGGCTGGATGGCTTTTCTCCTTCGTGAACTTGCCTCGAACGACGTTCGCCCTGCGCAACTTGTCGAGATGATCCGACCAATATTGCATCATTCGTACGCGCTCGGCCCAGTGTTCGCCGCGAAGATAGGCGCGGCGGACGTTGTTGCTTTCCATGTGCGCCAGCTGCCGTTCGATCGCGTCCGGATGCCATTTACGGCTTTCATTCAGAAGCGTGCTGGCAATGGCCCTGAAGCCGTGCGCGGTCATTTCATTCTGGGCGTAGCCCAGACGCCGGAGCGCGGCATTGATGCTATTGTCCGAAATCGGCCGGTCCGGTGATCGGATCGAGGGAAACAGGTAGCGGGAGTGTCGCGTATAGAGCCTCAGCTCACGCAAGAGCTCAAGAACCTGGGATGACAGCGGCACATTATGCTCGCGGCCCATCTTCATTCGGGCGCCCGGGATGGCCCAGAGTGTGCCGTCGAAGTCGAACTCATCCCATTCTGCATTCCTGAGTTCGCCGGGCCGGACAAAGACGTGGGGGAGGATCTTCAATGCAAAATCTACCGACGGCTGACCCTGGTAGCCGTCGATGGCCCGCAGCAATTCGCCCACGCGCTGCGGCTCGACGAGCGCGGCCCTGTGCTTGACCTTCGGGGCAATGAGCGCGCCGCGCAGGTCGAGCGTCACATCGCGTTCGGCCCGGCCCGTGGCGATGGCATAGCGGATCACGCTGCTGCACGTGCTGCGCAGACGGCGGGCCGTCTCGTAACGGCCCCGGACCTCGACCGTTCGCAATACGGTTAGAACCTCGGGCGCTTTCAGTTCTCCGATCGGCCGTCCGCCGATCAGGGGTTCGGCAAAGCCGATGAGCCAACGCAGCTTGTCCATCGTTGAGGACGAGCGGCCTTCAGCCTCGCATTTTTCAAGCCATTCCTCTGCCACGGCCTTGAACGTGTTTGCCTCGGGGACGGACGAGAGGCCGCGCGTGATCTTCTTGTAGACGGATGGGTTGATGCCTTTTTCGAGCATATCGGCCGCGCTCGCGCGCTTCTCGCGTGCGGCCTTGAGTGAGACCCTGGGATAGACGCCGAGGGCCAGCGTGCCTCTTTTGCCCGCGTGCCTGTAGTCCATGCGCCAATAGCGGGCGCCGTTCGGGTGGACGAGCAGATAGAGTCCATGCATGTCGGCGGCCTTGAATGGCTTGTCGCGGACCTTGAGTTTTCGGATGGCGGCATCGGTCAGCATGACGGTACATTTCCGCTTTCGAGGGAAAATATACCGCAAATGTACCGTCAGATTTGACGGTATACAACGAACGGGGACGGTTTGAGACGGAAAACGTACCGTCAGAAATGGCTGAAATCAGCCACTTTCCGGACGGGTGTGGACCCCTGCGGAAAGCGGTTGGTGCCCACGGCCGGGATCGAACCGGCACGCCTGAAACAGGCGAGGGATTTTAAGTCCCTTGCGTCTACCAATTCCGCCACGTGGGCCGCTGCGGTGTTTCGGCGTGCCTAGCGTCTCTAGATGGCGCCGTCGAGGGGGTCGTGTCCGGCGGCGGAGAGTGCGTCCATCAGGCGCGCTGCGGCGTCGTCGAGCGCGGTCTGCTCGCGGCTGCGGATCACGAAGTTCGCGCCGATGCGGCCTTCGCGCCAGAAGGGGTAGCTGCCGATCTGGATGCCCGGCTTCTCGCGCTCCACCGCGATCAGCAGGTCGGAGACGCTGCTCTCGGGTACCCAGGCGCCCACCGTGCGGTCGAGCACGGGAAGCCCGCCTTCGAGCTTGCCGTCGAGCCCCTGGAGCATCCCCTGCGTGATCTTGGGGACCCCCGCGAGCATGAAGACGTTGCCGATGCGGATGCCCGGCGCGCCCGAAACGGGGTTCTCGATAAGGTCGGCGCCGCCGGGCACGCGGGCCATGCGCAGCCGTGCCTCGGTGATGCGGTCGCCGTAATATTGGCGCAGCATCGCCTCGGCATCCGGGTGCAGCACGACCGGCACGCCCAGCGCCTCCGCGACGGCATCGACACTGATGTCGTCGTGCGTCGGCCCGATGCCGCCGGTGGTGAAGACGTAGTCGTACTGGGCGCGGCAGGCATTGACGGCAGCGACAATGGCACCCATCTGATCGGCGACGACGCGTGCCTCGGCGAGCTGGATTCCCTGAATGTTAAGCCATTTCGCGAGATAAGCGAGGTTGGCATCCTGGGTCCGGCCGGAGAGAATCTCGTCGCCGATGACGATGAGCGCGGCAGTCCAGATGCGGGTTTCGACCATGCGGCTATCCGTAGCCGCAGTGGCAAACAGGGTAAAGCGTGATGGCAGGGTGCCGCACCACCGTTGCCGGATCGGGCTGGTTTAGGGTATTCGGAGTGACGACATGATCGGGATTCTCACCTTCGCCCTGCTGGCGGCCCCTGCGCCGAAGGCTGTAACGCTGGACGCAAACGTCCGCCGCGCCGCGCTCGATGTCGTCTCCTGTGCACAGGCGTCGGGCATCGGCAAGGGCGCCCGCAGCGTCACGATCATTGATTACGGCCGCACCTCGCTGGAGCCGCGCCTGTGGGTGGTGGACATCAAGACCGGTGCCGCGCTCGTTCAGGAATATGTCGCGCACGGCCGCAACTCGGGCGAAAATCGCACCACGAGCTTCTCGAACGCGATGAACTCGCGCCAATCGAGCCTCGGCCTCTTCGTCACTGCCGAGACCTACCAGGGCGCGAACGGCTATTCGCTGCGCATGGACGGGCTGGTGCCGGGGGTGAACGACGCGGCGCGCGATCGCGCCATCGTCATGCACGGCGCGCCTTACGTGAACCCGGAAGCGGGCGCGAAGCAGGGCCGCCTCGGACGCAGCTGGGGCTGCCCGGCGCTGCGTAGCGCGGTCGCGCAGGGTGTCATCGATCTCATCAAGGGCGGCAATTTCGTGTTCGCCTGGCACCCGGACAAGGATTGGGTCGGCACCTCGCCCTACGGCAAGTGCGTCGTCGCCATGAAGGATCGTCCGGCTGGCGCCAGCCGCACCGCGCGTTAGGACAGGTTGTATGGACATGGAAGTTTCAGACGTCATTCTCGATGCGTCCGGCATCAAGCTGCACGGGCCGGAGGCCTTCGAAGGGATGCGCCGCGCGGGCCAGCTTGCTGCGGCGGCGCTCGATATGCTGGTGCCGCATGTCGTGCCCGGCGCCCGCACGATCGATCTCGATACGATGGTCTACGAGTTTGTGCGCGAACGCGGCGGTGTTCCCGCCACCGTGTTCTACAAGGGTTACAGCCATTCAAGCTGCATCAGCATCAACCATGTCGTCTGCCACGGCATCCCGAGCACGAAGAAGCTGGTGAAGGGCGATATCGCCAACATCGACATCACCGTCATCGTCGATGGCTGGCACGGCGACACCAGCCGAATGTTCCTTGTCGGCGATGTGCCGCTGAAGGCGCGCCGCCTCGTCGATATCACCTATGAGTGCCTGATGCGCGGCATCGCGGCGGCGAAGCCGGGCAACCGCCTCGGCGACATCGGCCACGCCATCCAGTCGTACGCGGAAGAGCAGCGCTGCGGCATCGTGCGCGACTTCTGCGGGCACGGCCTTGGCCGCATGTTCCATGACGAGCCGAGCGTCGTCCATGTCGGCAAGCCGGGGCGCGGCGTGTTGCTGAAGCCCGGCATGTTCTTCACGATCGAGCCGATGATCAACCTCGGCCGCGCCGATGTGAAGGTGCTCGACGACGGCTGGACGGCGGTGACGCGCGATCGCTCGCTCTCCGCACAGTTCGAACACTCGATCGGCATCACCGAAACCGGCTGCGAGATCTTCACGAAATCGCCGACCGGCCTCGATCATCCGCCCTACGCGGCCTGAGAGAAAAGTCGCTGGCCCTGAAGAGGGGCGCTTTACAGCTCCAGTGTCATGCAGGCGCTGTAGGGGTCTTCGCGGTAATCCCCGAACGGCGGGCAAAGCGTGAAGCCGCGGCTCGCATAGAGCAGCCGTGCCGCATCGAACGCGGCGGGCGTGCCCGTTTCCAGGCTTAGCCGCGTGTAGCCGCGCTTCTTTGCTTCTTCGATGATGTGGTCGAGCATCACGGTCGCGACACCGCGCCGGCGATGGCGTTCGTCCGTCCGCATCGATTTGATCTCGCCGTGCTGCGGATCGAGTTCGCGCAGCGCGCCGCAGCCCAGAAGAACGCCTTCGTCCCACACCGTCCAGAAGGTGATATCGGGCGCGCGCAGCGCGTCGAGATCGAGAGCGTGCACACTCTCGGGCGGCGAATGACGGTGCATCTCGTCGAGATGTGCCTGCAGCAGCGCGGCGATTTCCGGGCCTTGCAGAGTGTCGCGGCGTATCTCCATCAGCCGAGCGCCTCCCTCAGCACCGTGATCAATCGCTCGCAGTCCATATCGTCATTGTAGAGGTGTGGTGTGACACGCAGAGAACGGCCGCGCAGTGAAACAAAGACGTTCTCGGCGGCAAGGCGTTCGAGCAGGCCGCCCGGCACGTCGTGCGGAAAGCCGAGCGACAGGAAGTGCGGCGCGCGCGTTCCGGGGTCGGGCGCGAGAAGGCCGATGCCGCGCGCCGCTTCGCCGAGCGCGAGGTTTCGGTGCCCCAGCGTTTCGGCGATGTTCGCGATGCCCCAGCCGAGCAGCATGTCGATGGCGGCGGTGGCACCCATCAAGAGCGGCGGGTTCGCCTTTTCGCCCATGTCGAAGCGGCGCGCGCCGGGCTGGAAATCGTTTCGATAGTCGACCAGCCGCGAGAAATCCTCGCTGCCGCCGCGGTTCATCCAGTTGTGCTCGATCGGCGTGCCGCCCTGATGCTTGGGCGCGACATACAGCATACCGATGCCGTAAGGGCCCATCGCCCACTTGTAGCACGCGGCGACCATGAAATCGGGCTGCACGCTGCGTGCATCGAACGGCAGCGCGCCGAGCGACTGCGTGAGATCGAGCACGAGCGCCGCGCCCGCCGCGCGGCACGCCGCGCCCACGGCGTCGAGGTCGACAAGGCCGCCGTCCGCCCAGTGGCAGTTCGGCACGGCGACCAGCCCCGTGTCCGGGCCGATCGCGGCGAGCACGGCAGGCGTCCACGCCTCTCCGGCTTCGCGCTTCACCGTCACGATGCGCGCGCCGCAGGCGATGGCATGTTCGCGCCAGATGTAGAGGTTGGAAGGGAACTGGTCGGCGAGCACCACGATGTCCTGCCCGCGCCGGAGCGGCAGGTTCCGCGCCGCGACGGCAAGCCCGTAGCTGACCGAGGGAACGACGGCGAAATCGTCCGGGCTGCTGCCGGCGAGCGCTGCGAAGCGGCTGCGCGCCGCCTCGGTGTGTGTGAAGAAGTCGGCGGGGCGATACGTCCACGGCGCGGCTTTCAGCGCCGCACCGCTTTCGACCGCTCCAGTCACCTCATGCGCGAGTGGCGACATGTAGGCGCAGTTCAGGTAGGCGACCTCACGCGGAATATCGAACCGGTCGCGCTGGCAGGGGATCATGCTCATGGTTCCGTTAAGCCAGAAGCCTATGACAGCTGCAAGGACTGGCCTTTACCCCCGGCTTGCGGCTAGCGTCGTTTCATGCCCGATACGGATTCCAACAACGCTGATGCCGGCCACCGCGCCCGTATGCGCGCGCGCATGTTGCAAGGCGGCGGCGATGCGTTCCACGATTACGAACTGCTCGAATATCTGCTCGGCCTCGCGATTCCACGCCGCGACACGAAGCCGCTCGCGAAGGCGCTGATTGCGCGGTTTCAGTCGTTCGCAGCGGTGATCGCGGCGGAGCCGCGCGACCTGAAGCGCGTCGAAGGCGCGGGTGACGCCGTGATCGCGACGCTCGGCTTCGTACGCGCCGCCGCGCTTCGCCTCCAGCGTGCGAACGTCTATGGAAAGCCCGTGCTTGCCGGCTGGCAGGCGCTGCTCGATTATCTCCATGCCGACATGGCGCATCTGGGGCGCGAACGCTTCCGCGTGCTGTTCCTCGATTCGCGCAACGTGCTCATCGCGGACGAGGTGATGTCGGACGGCACCGTGAACCAGACCTCCGTCTACGTCCGCGAAGTGATCCACCGCGCGCTCGATCTCGGCGCGACCGCCCTCATCCTTGTCCACAATCACCCCTCGGGCGACCCGAAACCGAGCCGGGATGACATCCAGCTCACCAACCACGTCCGTGACGCGGCGCGCGTACTCGGCATCCAGCTCCACGATCACATCGTCATCGGCCGCGAAGGCCACGCCAGCTTCAAGGCTCTCGGGTTGCTCTAAGGCTGGAAACGCCGCCGCCGCTCTGCTACCCGCGCGGCCCAGAACAGGAGCCCCGCGCATGATTCCACGTTACAGCCGCCCCGAGATGACGACGCTCTGGGAGCCGGAAACCCGTTTCCAGATCTGGTTCGAGATCGAGGCGCACGCCATGGACGCGCTCGTCGAGCTTGGCGTGGTCCCCGCGGAGGCTGCGAAGGCGGTGTGGGAACGCGGCGGCTTTAATGTCGCGCGCATCGACGAGATCGAGCGCGAGGTGAAGCATGACGTGATCGCCTTCCTCACCAGCCTTGCCGAGCATGTCGGGGAGGAAGCGCGCTTCGTCCACCAGGGCATGACGAGTTCGGACGTGCTCGATACCTGTTTCAACGTGCAGCTCGTGCGCGCGGCGGACCTCCTCATCGCTGATCTCGATGCGCTGCTCGCCGCGATCAAGCGCCGCGCGCTTGAACACAAGATGACCCCGACGATGGGCCGCAGCCACGGCATCCATGCCGAGCCGACCACGTTCGGCCTCAAGCTCGCGCAGGCCTATGCCGAGTTCGAACGCTGCCGCGCGCGCATGGTAGCGGCGCGCGAGGAAGTCGCCACCTGCGCGATTTCGGGCGCGGTGGGCACGTTCGCGAACATTGACCCGCGCGTTGAAGAGCACGTCGCGAAAGCGATGGGGCTGACGGCGGAGCCGGTCTCAACGCAGGTGATTCCGCGCGACCGTCACGCCATGTATTTCGCGACGCTCGGCGTCATCGCCTCGTCGGTCGAGCGTCTGGCGGTCGAGATTCGCCACCTGCAGCGTACCGAGGTGCTGGAGGCGGAGGAGTATTTCTCGCCGGGCCAGAAGGGCTCCTCGGCGATGCCGCACAAGCGCAACCCCGTGCTCACCGAGAACCTCACCGGGCTGGCACGGCTGGTGCGCGGCTATTCGATCCCGGCGATGGAAAACGTTGCGCTCTGGCACGAACGCGACATCTCGCACTCGTCCGTCGAGCGGATGATCGGGCCGGACGCGACCGTCACGCTCGATTTCGCGCTCGTCCGCCTCACTGGCGTCATCGACAAGCTCCTCATCTACCCTGAGCGGATGCAGAAGAACCTCGACAAGATGGGCGGGCTCATCCACTCGCAGCGCGTACTCTTGGCGCTGACGCAGGCGGGCGTCAGCCGCGAGGATTCGTACCGGCTCGTGCAGCGCAACGCGATGAAGGTGTGGGATTCGGACGGGCAGCTCCAGCTCCTCGACCTCCTCAAGGCCGACCCGGACGTGACCGCGCGTCTTTCGAACGCGGAGCTCGAAGGCCTGTTCGATCTCGGCTACCACTTCAAGCACGTCGACACGATCTTCCGGCGCGTCTTTGGTGAATAAATCCTGTGAAATAGGATTTATCCGGCCTGACAAGCCACTCTCACCGCGCTCGCCTACTTCGTCTACTTGCGGCTTTTTCAGAAGCGGTGATGCTTGCGTTCCTGCCGAAGCTGGATACCGGCGTCGAGCAGCGGTGTCGGCGTGCGCTCGAACTCCGCGGGCGTCATGCCGATGAAGTGCTTGAACTCGCGCGTCCGGTGCGATTGGTCGAAATAGCGCAGCGCGGCGAGATAGTCGTCGTCCGGATCGCCGAGGCCGCGCATCGCGGCGGCCATGTCGAGGAAGCGGCTACGACGCATCACGGTTTTGGGCGTGTGCCCGAAATGCGCGGTGGACAGGCGTTCGAGCTGGCGCGACGAGATGCCGAGCTCGTCGGCAACGTCTTCGACACGCGTCGCGCTGTCGAGGCGGGCGACGCTCTCAAGGTGCTGCATCGCGCGGTTGACGCGCTGGGGCGCTTTCAGCTGCGCGGTGATCGCGGCCTCGCAGACCGCGACGATCGCGTCGTCGTCGGTCAGCTTGGCGACGTCCGCGAACCGCGCCTCGGCGTCTTCGCCCCACACGTCGGAGAGCCGGACCATGCGGTCCGCGAAGTCGGAAGCGGGGCGGTCCGAAAGCGCGCGCCAGCCGGAGGGGCGGAGAGCGACGCCGACAATGAAGAACGGTCCGCGCACGCGCACTTTGAAAGGCCGTGCGTTGGCGCCGAAGAACAGGACGTCGCCCGGACGCTCCCAGCGCCCCGGCGCGACCTCCGCGGCCCAGTCGCCGGTGATGAGGATGCGGACGAACGCAGTCTCGGCCAGCAGCCGGTCCACCATGACGAAATCGTCGGGGAGGGGTGCCCGGAATACATAGTGGCGCGCGACATAGGGCGCGAGGTGAGGTGAGGGGGCATAGTTGCGCGACTGCAGCATGAACGGCTCTTCCGGCTCAATTCGTATACGCGCGGCAACTAATTACGAATGCGTATTGTTCCGCCCCCGCAAGATTCAGAGGAGTCGAATCTCACGAAGCCGTTGCAGCAGATAAGCGTTGGAGGTGATGCCTTCGGGGTAGCGATCCGGGTTGGCCGCGGTCACGCAGCCTGGCAGCGTCTCGATCCGGTAGTCCGGCGCGAAATGGAGGAAGAACGGCATCGAATAGCGCGCGCGTCCCGCCGCAGGCCCCACGGGGTTCGCCACGCGGTGTGTCGTCGAGGGCAGCACATGATTGGTCAGTCGCTGCAGCATGTCGCCGATATTCACGACGAGGGCGCCTTCGGGCGGACGCACCGGCATCCAGGAACCGTCGCGGTTCAGAAGTTCGAGCCCCGCTTCCTCGGCGCCGAGCAGTAGCGTGATGACGTTGATGTCCTCATGCGCGGCAGAGCGGATGCCGTTCGGCGCTGTGGGCTGCGGCGGGTAGTGCAGGAAGCGCAGGACGCTGTTGCCGTCACGCGTTGGGCCGGAAAAAAAGGCATCCGGCAGGTCGAGTCCGATGGCGATGGCTTCGAGCAGGCGGGCGCCCGCCGTTTCGAACGCGGTGAACATGCCAAGTGCCGCTTCGCGGAAACCGGCAACCTCGGGCCACACGTTCGGCGGCATATCGGCGGCATAACGGTGCCCGGGCGGGAACTCGCGCCCGACGTGCCAGAACTCCTTCTGGTCGACCTCTGCGGCATCCTTGGCAGCCTCGACACCGAACGGCGTATAGCCGCGCGCGCCGCCGGTGCCGGGGAGATGCCATTGCCGCTTCACGGCATCGGGCAGAGCGAACAGACGCCGCGCCGCGGCGTCCGCCGCGTTTATGGTTGCTGCCGGGATGCCGTGATCGGTCACCACACCGAAGCCGTACATCCTGAAGTCGTGCATCAGCTGCTGCGAAAAATCAGCCGGGCGGCCCGCTATCGAAATGGGGCTCAAACTCTCGGCGGTTACGGTCATCTCGTAGGCTCGCAGGCAATTTTCACGCGGGAAATCCTAGCGCGGCGGGAACCGCTTGTCGCCTGCGGTGTTGTGTCATCTGACTCGCGTGATTTCTGCCCCCAACGCACGCGGGTCACCCTGCCCGAAGGAGTGGGCCGCGTCGGATTAATTCCGGCGCGGCCCTTTCCATATGATGCGCGCGCCTTTCAAAAGGACATTTGCCAAAGGGACCGCTAGGGTTCTCCTTCGAACAGGGAGAAGCCGATGCGCCGTTTCGTTGCCGCCGCCATTTTCATGTGTCTCGCCGGACCTGCCGCCGCCGATGCGCTCACCGATGCGGTCGCGGCCGACACGCCGTATCTGGTGGCGCTCTACAAGCATCTGCACGCCAATCCCGAGGTTTCGTTCGAAGAGGTCGAAACGTCGACCCGGATGGCGGCGGAGCTCAAGAAAGCGGGATTCGCGGTGACCACGGGCGTTGGCAAGACGGGTGTGGTCGCAGTTCTTAAGAACGGCGACGGGCCGGTGGTGATGCTGCGTGCGGACATGGATGGGCTTCCCGTGACCGAGGAAACCGGCCTGCCCTACGCCAGCAAGAAGACCATTCAGGTTCCGGGCGTCGGCACCTCCGGCGTGATGCACGCCTGCGGCCATGATATCCACATGACGAGCATGATCGGCACGGCGCGGCGGCTCGCGGCCTCGAAGTCCGAATGGTCAGGTACGCTCGTCATCATCATGCAGCCCGCCGAGGAACGCGGTGGCGGCGCGCGCGACATGCTGGCGGATGGGCTTTATGCGCGCTTTCCAAAGCCTGCGCACGTCATTGGCCTGCATGACAGCGCGACGCTGCCTGCCGGAACGCTCGGCATCTCGGACGGCTACGTGATGGCGAACGTCGATTCGGTCGATATCGACGTGAAGGGCAAGGGCGGCCACGGTGCCTATCCGCACACGACGAAGGATCCGATCGTGCTCGCAAGCCGGATCGTCGGCGCGCTGCAGACACTGATCAGCCGCGAGCTCGATCCGCAGACACCCGCCGTGGTGACGGTCGGTGCCTTCAACGCCGGCACGAAGCACAACATCATTTCCGACGGCGCGCACCTGCAGCTCACCGTGCGAAGCTATTCGGATGAAACCCGGCAGTATCTGATCGGTGGCATCAAGCGCATCGCGCGGGGAGAGGCGATCGCAGCCGGAATGCCGGAAGAGTTGATGCCCGTCGTCAATGTGGCCGACGAGTTCACCCCTGCCACGTACAATACGCCGATTCAGACCGGCGTGCTCAAGGAGGCCTTCGTCGCGCGCTTCGGCGCGGACAAGGTGAAGCCCTATAAACCCGAGATGGGCGGCGAGGATTTCAGCCGGTTCTACCGCGAGGACAAGAGCATCGAAAGCACGCTGTTTCGCGTCGGTGCGGTCAAGCAGTCGACCTATGATGCAGCGGGCGGTGATCCGACGAAGCTGCCGTCGCTCCACTCCTCGAAGTTCGCACCCGATCCCGAACCCACAATCCGCACCGGCGTCGAGGCAATGGTGACGGCGGCGCGGGCTGTGCTCGGCAAGCGCTAGGCGCGGTCTTTCAGGTAATAGCGCTCGATTTCCTTCAGGTCGGCGTCCAGTTCGTAGACGAGCGGCTGGCCGGTCGGGATTTCGAGCGTGGGGATTTCATCGTCCGAGATGCCGGAGAGGTGCTTTACGAGCGCGCGCAGGCTGTTGCCGTGCGCGGAGATGACGACGCGTTCGCCTGCCCTGAGGCGCGGCGCGATGGAGGCGTCCCAATAGGGGAGCACGCGGGCGATCGTGTCCTTCAGGCTCTCGGTGCGCGGCACGGCGATGCCCGCGTAGCGTCGGTCCCTCGAGACGTCGAACGCGCTGTCCGCTTCCAGTTCGGGCGGCGGGATGTCGAAGCTACGGCGCCAGATGTGAACCTGCTCGGCGCCGACCTTGTCGATCATCTCCTGCTTGTTGAGCCCGGTGAGGCCGCCGTAGTGGCGCTCGTTGAGGCGCCAGTCCTTGGTGACGGGTAGCCAGAGGCGTCCCATTTCCTCAAGGACGAGGTTGAGCGTCTTGATCGCGCGCGTTTGCAGGCTGGTGAAGCAGGTGTCGAAATCGAAACCTGCGCCGGCGAGAAGCTGCCCGGCGGCGCGGGCTTCGGCGGCGCCTTGCTCGGTGACGTCGACGTCCCACCAGCCGGTGAAGCGGTTTTCAAGGTTCCAGGCCGACTGGCCGTGGCGCAGCAGTACGAGACGGGGCATTGCGTATTTCCTGAAAGTCAGCGGAGTTGGGGAAGCACTTCGAGCGCGGCGGCGAGGCAATCGCGCCCGAGCGCCTTCGAACGCGCGGGCGACCAGCCATAATCTGCGTCCGGCGCCACATTCGCGTCCTTGAACGGCATTTCAAGCGTCATTGACAGGCAGCCGAAACGCTCCGCGAGCGCGTTGGTGGCGACGGTGAGGTTCGCCTTGCCGGGCGCCGGGGTCTCGTAGCCGTCAACGGTCTGGAAGTCCGGCGAGAGGCGGTCGAGAATCGCGATGTAGGCGGCGAGCCGCTGAGTCATCGCGTCGGTGATTGACGGGATGCCTTCGAAGCCCGCGATGAAATTGTTCGGGATCGCCTCGTCGCCGTGGACGTCGAGCACGAAGTCGGGCTTGTCGCGGTCCATGCGCGCGAGCACAGAAAAGACCTCGGGGCTGCGTTCGAGCGACGGCGACGCCCATTCGCGGTTGAGGTTCACGCCGACAGCGTTCGTGCGCAGGTGCCCACGGCGGGAGCCGTCCGGATTCATGTTCGGAACGATGCGCAGCGTGGCTTTCGCGCGGAGCGCGCGCGCCACCGGGTCGGCTGGGTCGATCAGGCGTTCGAGCGCGCCTTCCATCCACCATTCGGCCATCGTCTCGCCGGGGTGCTGGCGGGCGATAAACCACAGGTTCACCGGGCCATCGCCAATCGTCAGCAGATCCATGTCCTGCCCGTCGAGCGTCTTGCCGATAACCTCGCTCATCACGCCCGGCGTCCTGCCGATGCGGGCAACGAGGTCGTTGTGCCGTTCCATGCTGTAGGGCGCGAAATAGGCGATCCAGACGCTGTCTTCCTCAGGCGTCAGCCTGATGGTGAGCGTTCCGCCGTCAGCGGCCTTGTCGTAGGCGGTGTCGGCGCGGCGCCAGTCGCTGCGGTCGTAGGAGACGACCGCGCGATAGTCCGGCCAGCCGCCCGGATAGGCAGAGGCTTCGAGGCCGACGAGGCGGATGGTGCATGGCTCACCGCACACGCCCGAGAGGCGGAAATAGAACCACTGCGCGAACTCAGACATGTGATCGCGCGGGATGGTGAGCACGATATCGTCCGCGCGCTCGGCACGCGTTACAGCGATATTGCCGCCGTCGAAGGCGGCGGAAACGGTGACGGCCATGACACTCCTGTGGGCAGGGCTTACTGGGATTTGTAGGTCACCGTTTGGCCCGACGTGCCCGGAAAGTCACGCAAAAGTGCATCGGCAAGCGCGGGCATCGCCGCTGCGAGCGGTCCGTAGCGCGTCGTGCTGCCCGCTTCCGCAACGGCGCGGCCTTCCCAAAGCACGCTCTTGTCTGACGCGCGCTCGATCTTGAGCGCGAGCATGTTGATCGCGGTTTCCTTGGTCTTCTTCTCGCCGATGCCGAGGCTGGTGCCGAGACCGACGCCAACGTTCTTGCCGAACGTGCCGCCACCGATGCCGATCGTGATCGGAGAACCGCCGCCTACGCTTTCGCGCGTGGACTGCCCATAGGCGAGGACGCCGATATACTCCGCGCCGTCACGCGCCGGCGCGACCGTGAAGCCGTGTTCTGTGAGCTCGGCGCCGACCGCGGACGCATAGTTCTGAAACTCGAGCGTCCCTGCCGCAGCCTTGTCGAGTGGTTCCAGATAAACGCTGCCGCGCAGCCCAGGCTGCGTCATGTGGAAGCGCGTGACGTCGGCTTCGAAGCGATTGGTGGTGCAGGCGGCGAGAAGTGCGAGCGCGGTGAGCGCAAGGGCCTGTTTCTGCATGGCGGTTCCCCTGGAACAATTGTGCAATCCTATCGCATCATCCTGCGGCTTCACAGCTTTCTTATGCCTGAACGGCTTGCCGGGCTGCCGCTGTCCGCCTATCCGGCGAGGGCGCGAAATAGGAGTGACGGAATGGCATCGGTTCTGGTGACGGGCGGCGCGGGATATATCGGCAGCCATGCCGTTTTAGCACTGAAAGATGCCGGCCATCAGGTCTCGGTGATCGACAATCTCGTCACTGGGTTCCGCTGGGCGGTGCCGGAGGACGTGCCCTTCTACGAAGGCAATGTCGCCGACGAGTCCCTGCTGGACCGTATCGTCGCGGAGCAGGGCGTCGCGGCAATCATGCACTTCGCGGGTTCGGTGGTGGTCCCCGAATCGGTGAGCGATCCGCTCAAATATTACCGCAACAACACCGCCGCGAGCCGCACGCTCATCGAATCAGCGGTCAGGAACGGCGTGAAGCACTTCATCTTCTCGTCGACCGCTGCGGTCTACGGCATCCCCGACCACACGCCCGTGGACGAAGAGACGCCGCGCGTGCCGATAAACCCCTACGGCACCTCGAAGCTGATGACGGAGTTCATGCTGGCGGACGTCGCGGCCGCGCACCCGATCAACTATGCGGCGCTGCGCTACTTCAACGTCGCGGGCGCCGACCCTGCCGGGCGTACCGGCCAGTCGACAGCGGGCGCGACACATCTCATCAAGGTCGCTGTCGAGGCGGCAACCGGCAAACGCCCGCACATCTCCGTGTTCGGCACCGACTATGCGACACCCGACGGAACCGGGGTGCGCGACTACATCCATGTCAGCGATCTTGCTGCCGCGCACGTGCTTGCGCTCGGCTGGCTCGAGGAGCGGCCGGAGGAGTCGGTAACGCTCAACTGCGGTTACAATCGCGGCTTCTCGGTGCTGGAAGTGCTGGATGCGGTGGAGCGTGTTTCGGGCCGCAAGATCGAGCGGCGCATGGAGCCGCGCCGCGCGGGCGATCCCGACGCGCTCGTAGCTGAAAATGCCAAGATTCTCGAAACCTTCCGCTGGCAGCCGCGCAACGGCAACCTCGATACAATCGTGACTCATGCGCTTGCATGGGAGGAGAAGCTCGCCGCGCGCGGCTGAGCCTTCAGGTCGAGAGAAAACGGCGCGAGTCGCCTTCCAGCACCATCGCGGTGAGGCGGCCGGTGGCGTACGCCCCCGTGTCGATGCCGGTGCGGTTTGCCTGCGTGTCGACATCGCGCGTGATTGAATGGCCATGCACGACGTGGAAGCCGTGATCGCCCTTGTGTTCGAGGAACGCCTCGCGAATCCAGATAAGATCGCGCTGGCGCTGCTCCTCCACCGGCACGCCGGGGCGGATGCCGGCGTGGACGAACAGATAGTCGCCTTCGCGGCGCATGAGTTCGAACGATTCGAGGAGTTCGAGATGCGTGCGCGGCATCACCTCGCGGAGCGCGCCGAGCGCGGCGGCCTCGTCGTCGCCGAAGGCGAGTGCTGCGGGGAGGCCGTAGCTCGCCAGCGTCTCGCGCCCGCCGTGCCTCAGCCAGCTGGGATAAAGCGATTCGTTCTCGCGCGGCCGGCCGCTGACGAGGTGCGCGAGAATCGATTCGTGGTTGCCCTTGAGCAGCGTCCAGCGCCGGCCCTTGGGAGGGCCCTCCGCCAGCCGGTCGAGCACCGCGGCCGACGCGTTGCCGCGATCCACATAGTCGCCGAGGAAGATGATTTCCGAATCGCCGCTCCAGCCTTCAAGATCGGCGTCGATCTGGCCGAGCAGCGCGTCCAGAAGGTCGCGACGGCCGTGAATGTCGCCGATCGCGTAGAGGCGCAGGCCTTCGTGCAGGCGGTCTGTGCGTTTCGGGCGGGATCGGAAGCGGGAGAGCATGGCGCCCATGTAATGCACGCGGCGCGGCGAGCAAGCCGGAAGCCTTGACTTCATGCGGTTTGCCCCGTAGGGACGCGCGCTCTTGAACAGCACCAGAATCAGTTTCGCAGGCGGAAAACATGAAGATCCGGAACAGCCTCAAGTCCCTGAAGGGACGTCATCGCGATTGCCGCGTCATCCGCCGCCGCGGCCGCACCTATGTGATCAACAAGACGAATCGCCGCTTCAAGGCGCGCCAGGGCTGATTCTTCACTGCTGAATCTTCCGCTGCTGGCCGAAGCTGCGATCGACGCCGTCATCTTTGATGTTGGCGGCGTTCTTTATCACTGGCACCCGCGCTACCTCTACGAAAAGCTGATCCCGGACCGGGACCGGCTTGAATGGTTCTGCGCCAATGTCGTGACGCCGGAATGGCATTTCCAGCACGATGCCGGGCGGCCCGCCGCCGAAACCACCGCCGAACTCGTCGCTGCCTTCCCGGAGGAGCGCGACCTCATCGAGGCCTATGTACCGCGCTGGCTGGAAACGCTGCCGGGGCCGGTGGACGGCATGATCGAGCTGGTGCACGCGCTCGCCGACCAAGGCGTGCCGCTTTACGGCATTACAAACTTCTCGCACGAATTCTGGCCGCGATTCGCGTCAACCGAGCCAGCATTCGCGCGCTTCCACGACATCATCGTGTCGGGCGAGGAGCGGCTGGTGAAGCCTGATCCCGCCATTTTCGCGCTGGCGAAGCGCCGCTTTCCGGTGGACCCGGCGCGCGCGCTGTTCATTGACGATCGCGACGACAATATCGCCGCCGCGGAAGCGGCAGGCTATCGCGGTCACGTGTTCACCAGTGCGGACCGGGCGAGGGCGGCGCTGACGGCGCTGGGGCTCTCGCTCTGAGACTGGCAAGGCGGCGCGGCGATAGCGTGCGCAGAAAACAGGATCGGCGTCGCGAACAGCGCAAGTCCTGCTGATCCAGCGCCAAGCAGCAGCAAGTCGCCATGAAGTTTACGCATGATGAAATATCCTGGATTCGTGCCTGATGATGCACGGCTACAGGGCGGCCGTCATATAAGCGTCAAAATAGAAACGACGGGGGCGAAACAATTCTGTCCGCGTGTTTTCACGCGTTCGGCAATTGATTTGCAGCGGCTTATTTTCGGCCCTTCAGTTCATCGCCGGTAAGCCGCGCGACGTGGAGCACGTTCGTCGAGCCCGGCGTGCCGAAGGGAACCCCGGCCATGATGATGATGCGGTCGCCGCCGCTCGCGACGCCCGCGCGTAGCGCCATGCGCTTGGCCTTGTTCACCATCTCCTCGAAGTCGTTCACATCGCGCGTATGAACCGCATGGACGCCCCAGAGCAGGCCGAGCTGCCGCGCGGTCGCAAGTTTCGGCGTCAGCACCAGGAGCGGCACGTTGATCCGCTCGCGGCTGGCGCGCCGTGCCGTCGAGCCGGAGGTTGTGAAGCAGCACACCGCGCGCGCCGATATGGTCCCGGCGATCTGCCCCGCCGCGCCGGAAAGCGCGTCGGCGGTCGTCGGTTCGAGCAGCGTTTCGGTGAAATGCACGCGCCGGGCGTGTTCGGGATCGGTTTCGACCGCGCTCGCGATTGCGTCCATCATCCGCACGGCTTCGACAGGCCAGGCGCCCGCCGCCGATTCGGCGGAGAGCATCACGGCATCGGCGCCGTCGTAAACGGCGTTGGCGACGTCGCTCACCTCTGCGCGCGTCGGTGTCGG
Source organism: uncultured Sphingosinicella sp. (assembly GCF_963974575.1). Lineage (NCBI taxonomy): Bacteria > Pseudomonadati > Pseudomonadota > Alphaproteobacteria > Sphingomonadales > Sphingosinicellaceae > Sphingosinicella > uncultured Sphingosinicella sp. Next base: position 599,640 of record NZ_CAXBBQ010000001.1, read on the forward strand.
CGAGGTGATCATCGATTCGAGCATCTGCGTGGCGACCACGACCGGACGTCCCGCCTTGCGCGCGGCCTGCACGATGCGCTTCTGTGCCATCGGCACCGCCTCGGGCGGCATCTCTACGCCAAGGTCGCCGCGCGCGACCATCACCGCGTCGGCGATCTCCAGAATTTCCGTCAGGCGGTCGAGCGCCTGCGGCTTTTCGATTTTCGCGAGAAGCTGCGCGCGCCCGCCAATGAGCGTCCGCGCTTCTGCGACGTCCTCGGGGCGCTGCACGAAGCTGAGTGCCACCCAGTCGACGCCCGCGTCGAGCGCGAAATCGAGGTCGCGGCGATCCTTCTCCGTCAGCGCAGCGAGCGGCACCACTGCGTCGGGGACGTTGAGGCCCTTGTTGGACGACAGGCGCCCGCCCACCATGACCTCGGTTTCGATTCTATCCGGGCTCACCGCAAGGACGCGCAGCGCCACCTTGCCGTCGTCGATGAGCAGCCGGTGGCCGGGCTCGGTGGCGCCGAAGATCTCGGGATGCGGCAGGAAGGCGCGTGTCGTACTGCCCGGGGTGTCGTTCCGGTCGAGCGTGAAGCGCTGGCCGTTCTTCAGTTCCACGGGGGCGTCGAAGCGGCCGATGCGGATTTTTGGTCCCTGCAGATCGGCCAGGATCGTCATCGGCCGCGCGGTTTCGCGTTCGAGTGCGCGGATATGGCCTACGACCTCGGTGTGGCCTTCGTGCCCGCCGTGGCTCATGTTGAGCCGGAAGGCGTCCGCTCCGGCGAGATAAAGCGCGCGAATCTGTTCGTAGCTGCTCGAGGCTGGCCCGAGCGTTGCGAGAATGCGGACCTTGCGGCGGCGCGGCTCTATCTTCATGTGACCCCTTCGCAGTGCTTGCGCGCGGATACCCCTAGAGCGTTACGCTTGTGGGTGCAAAGACAGGAGATGGTGATGGCGATCGACGACAATGTGCGGACCGAAATGGAAGCTGCGGCGTTCCGGCGGCTGGTCGATCACCTCCGGCATCGCACCGATGTGCAGAACGTCGATCTGATGGGCGTCGGCGGGTTCTGCCGCAACTGCCTCGGCGACTGGCTGCGCGAGGCGGGCGCGGCGCGCGGTGTGACGCTCGGCAAGGACGAAGCACGGGCGCTCGTCTACGGAATGGACCCGGCGGACTGGAAGGCGAAGCACCAGACGGAGGCGAGCCCGGAGCAGATGCGCCGCATGGACGAAAGCGTCGCGAAAAACGCACATTAACCCGCCTTGCGGAGTTGGAGCGGGCGACTTACGAACCCCGACCGATTTCTTCATCCATGATTCGAGGCAGGCATGACCGACAACGTATCCGTCGAACAACTCCGTCTTTTTATCGAACGCATCGAGCGTCTTGAGGAAGAGAAGAAGGGCATCGCTGACGACATCAAGGATGTCTACCTCGAAGCGAAGAGCCAGGGCTTCGACCCCAAGACGATGAAAACCGTCGTGCGCCTGCGCAAGATGGACAAGAACACGCGCCAGGAAATGGAAGCGCTGCTCGATACCTACAAGGCGGCGCTCGGCCTCGAGGAGTGACGCGCGCGTCCCATTGCGGGACGCGCGGGGCACAGACTGTCCCGCTCCGGGACGGAAAGCGGACAGGGGCAATCATTCGATCTCAATAAAATCAACATGTTGAGATTCTGGCACGGTGCTTGCTGTTCTCTGGACAGCCGCCGGAGCCACGGCCCCGGCGAAGGCGGCGACCCAACCTGGCGGTGGTCAATGACCCCGATTGCCTCCAGGCGAAAACCCTGAGTTGAGCGGCGATACCACGGCCCCGGTATCGCCGCTTTTCTCGTTTTGGGCGGCTTGGCGCATCGCATCCGCACCTCTAATATCCCGTCCATGAAAATCAGCCTGACCGTTAACGGATCCCTCTGCGAACTCGACGTGGAACCGACGATGTTGCTCGTCGAAATCCTGCGCGATCATTTGCGCCTCACCGGCACACATATCGGCTGCGACACCAGCCAGTGCGGCGCATGCAACGTGCTCATGGATGGCAAGGCGGTGAAGAGCTGCACGGTGATCGCCGGGCAGGCCGACGGCACTGCGGTGACAACGATCGAGGGGCTCGGCGGGGATGGGGCGCTGCACCCTATGCAGGCGGCGTTTCGCGAGGCGCACGGGTTGCAGTGCGGCTTCTGCACGCCGGGCATGGTGATCGCAGGGATCGCCATCGCGGCACGGCACGGGTCGGACGTGGACGAGGAAACCATCCGTCACGACCTTGAAGGCAATCTCTGCCGCTGCACAGGCTACACCAATATCGTGAAGGCGATTCGCGCGGGGGCGGCGGCGCTGTGACGGCGTATCACCGACCTGCGAACCTTGCCGAGGCAGCCTCGCTTCTCGCCAGTGGCGGCGATGTCGCCTGCCTTGCCGGCGGTCACACACTCATTCCGGCGATGAAATCCCGCCTGCGAGCGCCCGATGCGCTCGTCGATCTCGCGCGCGTTCCAGGCCTTTCGGGCGTATCGCGCGAGGGCGAGCGTGTTTGGATCGGCGCGATGACGCGCCACGCCGAGGTTGCGAAGAGCGCCCCGATCGCGGCGCTGGCGCGCCTCGCGGGCGGCATCGGCGATCCGCAGGTGCGGGAGCACGGCACGCTCGGCGGCAGCGTTGCCAACAACGACCCGGCGGCTGACTATCCGGCAGCGGTGCTGGGGCTGGATGCTGTGATCGAAACAAACCGCGGCACGCATACGGCGGACGACTACTTCCTCGGCATGTTCGCAACCGCGCTCGAAGACGCCGAGATCATCACGCGTATCGGCTTCTACGTGCCGCAGGCGGCAGCCTATGCAAAGTTCGCGCACCCCGCCTCGCGCTACGCGCTCGTCGGCGTATTCGTCGCGCGCTTCCCGGGGGGGGCGCGCGTGGCCGTGACCGGCGCGGGGCCGGGCGTGTTCCGCTGGACGGGCGCGGAAGCGGCGATCGATGCGGGCGGCGCGCTTCCGGCGCTTGCGCCGGACGATCTCAATTCCGACATCCACGCCGGCGCCGAATATCGCGCGCATCTCGCCGGCGTGATGCTGCGCCGCGCACTTGGAGACATGGCATGATCCTTTCCACCACCCCTACCATCGAAGGCCGCCCGGCGACCAAGTACCACGGCGTCGTCACCGGCGAGGCGATCCTCGGCGCGAACATCTTCCGCGATCTCTTCGCGGGCATCCGCGACATCGTCGGCGGGCGTGCGGGTTCCTATGAAACCGTGCTGCGCGAGGCGCGGCAGCAGGCGCTCGATGAACTGGCGGCGGAGGCGCAACGGCTCGGCGCGAACGCCGTTGTCGGCATCGATCTCGACTACGAAGTGCTGGGGCAAGGCGGATCGATGCTGATGGTTTCGGCGTCGGGAACGGCGGTCACCGTTTCCTGAACATTGCCAGTAGCGCCCTCGCTCGCGTAAAGACCCGGCCACATTTCCAGAAACCGGCACGAACGAGTCCCATGGCAGGTCATTCCAAATTCAAGAACATCATGCACCGCAAGGGCGCGCAGGACAAAAAGCGCTCGGCGATGTTTTCCAAGCTTTCCCGCGAAATCACCGTCGCGGCCAAGATGGGCACGCCCGATCCCGACATGAACCCGCGCCTGCGCGCGGCGGTGATGGCGGCGAAGGCGCAGTCGATGCCCAAGGACAACATACAGCGCGCGATCGACAAGGCGAGCGGCGGGGATGTCGAGAACTATGAAGAGATTCGCTACGAAGGCTTCGGCCCCGGTGGCGTATCGCTGATCGTCGAGGCGCTCACCGACAACCGCAACCGCACGGCGACGAATGTCCGCACGATCTTCTCGAAGAACGGCGGGAACCTTGGTGCTTCGGGATCGGTGAGCCACGGCTTCGACCGCATGGGCCTGATCGAATATGCGGTGAAGGCGGGGAGCGCGGACAAGGTGTTCGAGGCAGCGCTCGAAGCCGGCGCCGAGGATGTGCAGTCGAGCGACGACGGCCACGAGGTCTGGACCGCGCAGGATGCGCTGCACGAGGTCGCGAAGGCGCTCGAAGCCGTTCTCGGCGAACCGGAAGCCGCGAAGCTTGCGTGGCGACCGCAGACGATGGTGTCGGTTGCGGAAGGAGACGCGGGATCGCTCCTCAAGCTGATCGATGCGCTCGACGATGACGACGACGTCCAGACCGTTTCGGGCAATTACGAGGTCTCCGACGACGTGATGGAGAAGCTCGGCTGATCATTCTCGGCGTCGATCCGGGGCTGAACGCCACCGGCTGGGGCGTGATCCGGGCTGAGGGTAACCGTATCTCGCACATCGCGCACGGCACGCTCCGCATTCCCGCGGACCTGCCGATGGCCGCGCGGCTCTCGGCGCTTTACTCGGGGCTTGCGAGCGTCGTCGCGGAAAGCGGCGCCGGGACGGCGGCGGCCGAAGAGGTGTTCGTCAACAAGAACCCGCAATCGACGCTGAAGCTTGGGCAGGCGCGCGGCGCGGCTCTCGCGGCTCTCGCGGGATCGGGACTTGACGTTGCGGAGTATGCGACGCGTCTCGTCAAGAAGGCGCTGGTCGGTACGGGCGCGGCCGAGAAGGACCAAGTGCGCGCGATGGTGGAGCGTCTGATGCCCGGTGTGAAGATCAAAAGCACCGACGCGGCGGACGCGCTTGCGGTGGCGATCTGCCACGCGCACCATATGGCGAGCGCGAGGGCGCTGGGGGGATACGCACGATGATCGCGAAGCTGAAGGGCCTGCTCGACACAGTCAACGCAGACGCTGCGGTCATTGATGTGAACGGGGTGGGGTATCTCGTCTCGGCGTCGACCAAGACGCTTGCGTCGCTCGGCGGTGTGGGCACCGCGGTCTCCCTGCATATCGAGACACATGTCCGCGAGGATGCGATCCAGCTGTTCGGTTTCGTGAGCGAGCGCGAGCGTGACTGGTTCCGCCTGCTGCAGACGGTGCAGGGTGTCGGCGCGAAAGTGGCGCTGGCGATCCTGTCCGTGCTGACGCCGGACGAACTGCACGCCGCGATCGCCAACCGCGACAAGACGATGGTGGGCCGCGCGAGCGGCGTTGGTCCGAAGCTCGCCGAGCGCATCGTCAACGAACTGAAGGACAAGGCGGGTGGTATCGCCGGGGCGACGATCCCCGTGGGCGGCTTCGCCGCTGCCGCGCCGAAAGGCGGCCTCGCGGCGGATGCGCTCTCCGCACTCGCCAACCTTGGCTACAAGCCTGCCGAAGCGAACCGCGTTGTCACGGCCGCGATCGAAGAAGCGGGCGAGGGCGCGGATGTCGGTACTGTGGTGCGGCTGGCGCTCAAGAAAGCCGCACGGTGATGAAAGGAACGACGATGCGCGGGCTGATCCCGGTTGCACTCATGATGATGGCCGCTGCGACTGCCCAGGCAGAGCCGTTTCGGACTGGCCCGGTCTTTTCGGATTTCGGCAAGAGCGCGCCCGTAGAATCCGATCTCCCGATCCCGAGGGGCACGGTTTTCAAGGTGGCGTTCGATGTCGCCAAGGGCGCGGATGCGGGGGAGATCAATCGTACGTTCGACAGTGCGGGCCGCTTCATCAACATGCATGTCGCGGCGGGCGTTCCGCTGGAAAACATCCACCTGGCGATCATCGTCCACGGCACCGCCGGTTGGGACGTGACGAACGATACGGTTTACCGTGCGCACAACGGGGACAAGCCCAACGGTTCGGCTGCCGTTATCGCCGCGCTTCTGGAGCGCGGGGTCGCGGTCTACCTTTGCGGACAAAGCGCAGCACGCATGGGGGTGACCAAGGCAGATCTGTTGCCCGGCGTGAAGCTTTCGCTTTCGGCGATGACGGCCCATGCCCTGCTTCAACAGCAGGGATATACGCTGAACCCGTTCTGATGCAGCTGCCAGCCGAAGGCTCGACAGGCGTGGCGGGCTATCGCATGGAGACGGCGTGACGGATCAGGAACGCATCATAAGCTCTCAGCGTACCGGCGAGGACGTGGATGCCGCGCTTCGGCCCAAGCGGCTGGAGGAGTTCGTCGGGCAGGCGGCAGCGCGGGAGAATTTGCGTGTGTTCATTTCCGCCGCAAAGCAGCGCGGCGAAGCGATGGACCATGTGCTGTTCTTCGGGCCGCCGGGGCTCGGGAAGACGACGCTGGCGCAGATCATCGCGCGCGAACTGGGCGTCGGTTTCCGCTCCACCTCCGGCCCGGTGATCGCGAAGGCGGGCGACCTCGCGGCGCTGCTCACCAACCTTGAACCCAATGACGTGCTGTTCATCGACGAGATTCACCGGATGAATCCGGCGGTGGAGGAAATCCTCTACCCGGCGATGGAGGACCGCGCTCTCGACATCATGATCGGCGAGGGCCCCTCGGCGCGATCGGTGCGGATCGACCTGCCGCCCTTCACACTCGTGGGTGCGACGACGCGCTCGGGGCTTATCACGACGCCGCTTCGCGACCGGTTCGGTATCCCTGTTCGGCTCAATTTCTACACGGTCGACGAACTCGAACACGTGGTGACGCGCGCCGCCGGGCTGCTCGGCATGGCACTGTCGCCCGAAGGCGCGCGCGAAATCGCCGGCCGCGCGCGCGGTACGCCGCGCATCGCCGGGCGCCTGCTGCGGCGTGTGCGCGACTTCGCGCATGTTGCGGGCGCGGAGATTGTCGATCGTATGGTCGCGGACACGGCGCTCTTGAGGCTGGAGGTCGATGCGCTCGGGCTCGACGCGATGGACCGGCGCTACCTCGGCATGATCGCCGACATCTACAAGGGTGGCCCGGTCGGCATCGAGACGTTGGCGGCAGGGCTTTCGGAGCCGCGCGATACGCTCGAAGAGGTCATCGAACCCTTCCTGATCCAGCTCGGCCTCGTCGCGCGGACTGCGCGCGGGCGGATGCTGAATGGCCGGGCCTGGACGCACCTTGGCCTTGCCCCGCCGGCCGGTGCCGGAGACGTCCTCCCCTTCGAGGACTGAGCCGCGCCCTCGAATCGGCGCATTTTCGGGCTTCCCCGCCGAGTCCTGCCCGGTTAGACACCGGACGGAATGACGGGTGAAACAACAAGCGGCCCGACCTCAGGCGCCTTTGTGGACGGTGTTCACCGCTTTCCCGTGCGCGTCTATTTCGAGGACACCGATCTTTCGGGAGTCGTTTATCACGCGAACTACCTGCGCTTCATGGAGCGCGCGCGGTCGGACATGCTGCGCGTCGCGGGGATCGACCAGCGCGCCTTCTTCGATGCGGGCGAGGGGGCCTACGCGGTGACGGACCTTCATATCCGTTACGTGCGTCCCGCGCGGCTCGACGACGTGCTCCATGTTGAAAGCCGTGTAAAAAGCATCGGCGCGGCGTCGTGCCGGATCGCGCAAGTCATCGTACGTTCAGGGGAACTCGTCACGGATGCGCTTGTTACAGCTGCACTCGTCGGGCGAGACGGCAGGCCGAAGCGTCAGCCGCGGGAATGGCGCAGGGTATTCGAGGATTTGGCCGTAAAGGCGGGAAACGGGGAGCCGGATGGAAACTGAGGTTGCAAACGTCGCGTTGGCGGGGGCCGCGGATATGTCGCCGTGGGCGCTGTTCATGCAGGCGGATATCGTCGTCAAGGCGGTGATGATCGGGCTTCTGTTCGCGTCGATCTGGTCGTGGGCGATCATCATCGAACGTGCACGGCGGCTGAAGGTGATCGGCAAGCAGACCGAGGCATTCGAAAACCGCTTCTGGAAGGCGAACAGCTTCGAGGACATCCGCGAGGCACCGGGCAAGGCCGAACATCCGGCAACCAAGGTGTTCGCGGCGGCGATGAGCGAGTGGCGGCGTTCGACGGCGGGCGGCACTTACGACCGCGTCGGCCTTCGCACGCGCCTCGGCGGTGTGATGGGCGTCGCCATCGCGCGCGAGATCGACACGCTTTCCGACCGGCTCAACATTCTTGCCACCATCGGCTCTGTCTCGCCGTTTGTCGGCCTGTTCGGGACGGTGTGGGGTATCATGCGCAGCTTCACCTCGATCGCGGCGACGCAGAACACGACGCTCGCCGTCGTTGCGCCCGGCATCGCCGAGGCGCTGTTCGCGACCGCGATGGGTCTGTTCGCGGCGATTCCCGCAGTGATCGGCTACAACCGGCTTCTCTACGGCATCGGCCGTGTCGAGGGGCGCCTGCACAATTTCGCCGAGGAGTTCCAGGGCGAACTCTCGCGTGAGCTTGAAACCATGGCACCGAAGGCCTGACGCATGGCGATGGGCATAGCTCCCGGTGGACGCAGAGGCGGCAAGGCGCCGCCGATGAGCGAGATCAACGTGACGCCGCTTGTCGACGTCATGCTCGTCCTGCTCATCATTTTCATGGTGACGGCGCCGCTGCTCGTCTCCGGCGTTCCCATCGACCTTCCCGATAGCAAGGCGGGCGCGCTGAAGCAGGACAACACGCCGATCCAGGTGTCGCTGAGCGCCGAGGGCGAGGTTTATGTCGACGAGCAGCTCGTGCCCGCCGAAGAGCTTGCTGCGAAGCTCGCAGCGATCGGCGAAGCGCGTGCGGGCGAAGCGGAGGGGCCGCGCGTCTATGTGCGCGCCGACCGCCGCCTCGACTTCGGAAACGTGATGCGCGTGATGGGCGAGGTGAACGCCGCGGGTTTCAAAAAGGTCGCGCTCGTGAGCGAGGCCGGCGCAGAGGACCGGTGACCGAGAATCGTGCGATCCTGATTGCCGGCGTGGCGCACCTGGCGCTGTTCGCCGGGCTGTCGCTGAGCTGGAGCCTGATGTCGAAGGACATCGCGCCGATCGTGGAGCCGATCCCGGTCGAGTTTGTCGACATTTCCGACGTGCCGACCGTGCAGGAAAAGCCCAAGCCTTCGATCGAGGCGGCGCCGCGCGAGACGGTGGAGGAAGCCGAGCCTGAGGTCGTTGAGCCCGAGCCGACGCCGGAACCGACCCCGCCGCCGGTTGAGGTCGCGCCAAAGGAAGCGCCGAAGCCCAAGGCCGAGCCGAAAAAGCCTGATCCCAAGCCGATCGAAAAGCCGAAACCCAAGCGTGATCTTTCGAACCTGATCGACAAATCGCTGAAGGACGCGCCGCGGAAGACCAAGCCGACCGACTTCGCGAAATCGATCGAACAGGCGATTCCCGAAGGCGCCAAGCTCGACGCGCGGACGATGGCAACGCTGGCACAGGCGATCCGCGACCGTATCTACCGCTGCTGGGACCCGGGCGCGGGCGGACCGGACGCGCGCAATATCAAGACGCTGCTGCGCGTGCGCGTGCAGCGCGACGGCACCATCATCGGCCGGCCGGAGGTGTTGTCGCAGAGCGGCGTCGGCCCCGGCAACGCCGCTTATGGCCGCGTGGCGCGCGACGCCGCGATCCGCGCCGTTATGAACCCCGCATGTTCACTGGAAGGACTTCCCCCGGAACTTTATGACGGGTGGAAGGATTTCGAACTCAATTTCGACCCAAGCGAGACGCTGTAAGGAAATGCCTGTGAAACGCCTCATCTCCGCACTGTCGGCCCTTTTGATCGCGATCGCCGCGACACCGGCCGCCGCCCAGCTTCGCGTCGACATCAACGCGGGCATTTCGAAGCCGATGCCGATCGCGGTGCCCGCGTTCACGACGCCCGCGCTCGCGACCACGGTTGCCGGCGACACGGCGGCGCTCGGGCGGCAGGTGGCGGAGGTCGTTTCGAACGACCTTGCAAGCTCCGGCCTCTTCAAGCCGATCAACCCTTCGGCGTTCACCACGACCGTCGCCTATGCCGACGTGCTGGCGCCGCGCTTCCCGAACTGGCGGACGGTGGCGGCGCAGGCGCTGGTCACGGGCTTCGTGCAGGTGAACGGCAACGGCTCGATCACGGTGGGCTGCTATCTATACGATGTATTCTCAGAGGAGATCCTCGCGCGGGAGGGCTTCTCGACGCAGCCGGCGTTCTGGCGGCGGGCCGCGCACAAGTGCGCTGATGCGGTCTATTCGCGGCTGACGGGGGAAAGCGGATACTTCGACAGCCGCATCGTCTATGTTTCGGAAACGGGTAGCCAGACGAAGCGCATCAAGCGGCTTGCGATCATGGATCAGGACGGTGCCAACCACCGCTTCCTGACGAACGGCCAGAACCTCGTGCTGACGCCGCGCTTCTCGCCGAGCCAGCAGACGGTCGCCTACATGTCGTTCGCGCAGAACCGGCCGCGCGTTTACGTCTACAACATCGGCACCGGGCGCCAGACGCTGGTCGGCAACTTTCCGAACATGAGCTTCGCGCCGCGCTTCTCGCCCGATGGGCAGAGCCTCGTGTTCTCGATGGCGCAGGGCGGCAACACCGATATCTATCGCATGAGCGTGAACGGCGGCACGCCGCAGCGGCTGACGAGCACGCCCGGCATCGATACCGGCCCGAGCTATTCGCCCGACGGCAGCAAGATCGTGTTCGAATCGGATCGTGGCGGCACGCAGCAGCTCTACGTGATGAACGCGGACGGTTCGGACCAGCGCCGGATCAGCTTCGGCGGCGGACGTTATGCGACACCGGTATGGTCCCCGCGCGGCGATCTCATCGCCTTTACGCGCATGGGCGGCGGCGGTTTCCGAATCGGCGTGATGCGCCCCGACGGCTCGGGCGAGCGGCTGCTCACCGACAGCTGGGGCGATGAGGGGCCGACCTGGTCGCCGAACGGCCGTGTCGTGATGTTCTTCCGGAGCCAGCGTGGCGGGCGCGCCGACCTCTGGTCGGTGGACCTTACGGGCGTCAACGAACGGCGCATTCCGACACCGCTCGACGGGTCCGATCCGGCGTGGTCTCCACTTTTGCCTTAAAAAGCATAGCATTCAGGTGTTATTAAGGGTTGTCGACCGAGTTCAGTTTGGAAACCGTAATGACGGATTCGCGTTGTTGAGTGGAAACCGGCGACTGTCGCCGGGTTCTTTTGGGGTTCCGAGACAGGGAGAGTGATGATGAAGACTGCCTTGAAAGTGGTGATGGTGGCCGCGCTGGTCACGACGGCAGCGTGCTCGAAGAAGGCCGAAGAGCTGCCGCCGCCGCCGCCGCCCGCGGCCCCGGCTGAAACACCGACCCCGACTCCGGCGCCTGCGCCCGTCACCAGCACGGTTGTGCCGGGCAGTGTCGAGGACTTCGTCCAGCAGGCGGGCAGCGACCGCGTGTTCTTCGAGTTCGACAGCTACCAGCTCGACAGCGCGTCGCAGGCGACGCTGACGAAGCAGGCCGGCTGGCTCGCCCAGTATGCGAACGTGAAGGTCACGATCGAAGGCCACGCCGACGAGCGCGGCACGCGTGAATACAACCTCGCGCTGGGTGAACGCCGCGCCAACTCGGTGAAGAACTTCCTCGCCGGGCAGGGCGTTGCCGCTGATCGCATCAGCGTGATCAGCTACGGCAAGGAACGTCCGGCCGTCGAAGGTTCGGACGAGAGCGCCTGGGCACAGAACCGCCGCGCCGTCACGGTGCTGGTCGGCGCTGCCGCGAGCTGAGCCCGCGTCAGACTGAAGTTGGAGAGGGCCGTCCTTCGGGGCGGCCCTTTTCTTTTGCGGCGAGACCTGTGAGCGGGCGGAGCCATGGCACGCCGCGGCCGACGATGTAGAACAGCGATCCGTGCTCCCGCGCCAGCCCACGATACCGGCAGGTCTTGGGTTCGCCGCGAAGCTCGCGTATATCCGCCCGCGAAAGGTGAGAGTCCCCAGCATGTCCCTTCGTCCCTGGCGCGATATCGCGCGGCGCAAATCGCGGCAGATCATGGTCGGCAGCGTTCCGGTGGGTGGAGACGCGCCGATCACCGTGCAGACCATGACCAACACGCCGACCTCCGACGCGAAGGCGACGATCGACCAGATCCGCCGCTGCGAGGAAGCGGGGGCGGACATCATCCGCGTGTCGTGCCCCGATGTCGAATCGACCACGGCGTTCCGGCAGATCGCGCGGGCGGCGCGGGTGCCGCTCGTCGCCGACATTCATTTCCACTACAAGCGCGCGCTCGAAGCGGCGGACGCAGGCGCGGCGTGCCTGCGCATCAATCCGGGCAACATCGGATCGTCGGAGCGTGTGGCGGAAGTGGTGCGCGCCGCGAAGGCGAACGGCTGCGCGATCCGCATCGGCGTCAACGCGGGAAGCCTTGAGAAGGATTTGCTCGAAAAGTACGGCGAGCCGTGCCCCGAGGCGCTCGTCGAAAGCGCGCTCGATCATATCCGCCTGCTCGAGGAGCACGACTTCCGCGAATACAAGGTGGCGGTGAAGGCTTCCGACGCGTTCCTCGCGGTTGCGGCCTACCAGCAACTCGCCGAAGCCGTGGATTGCCCGCTGCATCTCGGCATCACCGAGGCGGGCGGGCTGATCGGCGGCACGGTGAAGTCGGCGATCGGCATCGGCTCGCTGCTCTGGTTCGGCGTCGGCGACACGATCCGCGTGTCGCTGTCCGCGGAGCCCGAGGAGGAAGTCCGCGTCGGCTATGAAATCCTGAAGACGCTCGGCCTGCGCACGCGCGGCGTCCGCGTCGTGTCCTGCCCCAGCTGCGCGCGCCAGGGCTTCGACGTCATCCGCACGGTGCAGGCGCTGGAGGATGCGCTCCAGCACATCAAGACGCCGATGTCGCTCTCGATCCTCGGCTGTGTCGTCAACGGTCCCGGCGAGGCGCGCGAGACCGACATCGGCATCACCGGCGGCGGCAACGGCAAGCACATGGTCTATTTGTCGGGCATCACCGACCACACGATCGCGGACGCTGACATGATCGCGCACGTCGTGGGTCTTGTTGAAGCCAAGGCTGCCGAGATCGAAGCGGGGAGCGCGGTGAGCATGGACACGTTGCACGGCAAGGCCGCATGAAGACGGGGTCCGACATCAGGCTCGAACCGCCGGTGGCGCGCAAGGCCGTTGCGACCGGCGCATCGGCAACCGGGGCAACGACGCTCGGCTACGGCGCCGTTGCGGCGCTGACGCTCGGGGCCTTCGCGCTCGGGGCTGTCGCGGTCGGCGCGCTTGCGATCGGGCGGCTCCGCATCGGCAAGGCGCGCATCCGCAAACTGCGGATCGACGAACTCGAGGTCGGAACGATCACCAGAACAGGCGAGGATCGCGCGTGACCCTTTTGATTCGCGCAGCGGTGCGCGAGGACGCGCCGCTTATCTTCCGTTTCATCTGCGATCTCGCCGAATATGAGAAACTGCGCCACGAGGTGAAAGGCGACGCCGAAGGGCTTGCCGAGCAGCTGTTCGGCCCGCGCCCCTATGCCGAGGTGCTGATCGCCGAGGATGACGGCGCGCCCCTTGGCTTTGCGCTGTTCTTCCACAATTTCTCGACCTTTGAAGGGCGGCCGGGGATTTACCTCGAAGACCTGTTTGTCGCGCCCGAGGCGCGCGGCAAGGGTGCGGGCAAGGCGCTGCTCGCGCGGCTTGCGGCGCTTGCGATCGAGCGGGATTGCGCACGCGTCGAATGGGCGGTTCTCAACTGGAACACGCCTGCGATCGATTTCTACCGTTCGCTCGGCGCGCGGCCGATGGATGAATGGACGGTCAACCGCGTCGACGGCGAGGCGTTGAAGGCGCTCGCCGCGTCAGGGTAGCGGTTCGAGTACGCGGTCGAGCGGCGCGGGGCCGTTGCCGAAACGTTCGAGGTGCGGATAGCGGAGTCCGCCGGTGTAGCCGAGGCGGATCGTGCGATAGCGCGGGCCTTCCTTCACGAGCAGTTCGATGGGGGTCTTGCCGCCCTTCGCGGCGGTGATCGTCGCCTTGAAATCGGCCTCGTTGAACTCGCGGCCGTTCACCGCCATGATCCGCGTCGCGGTCGTCACGCCTTCGCGGAACATCGGCCCGTCCCACACGACGTTGGAGATCGCCCCCGTAGCACTGACCGTGATGCCCACCGAATGGCTGAGATCGGTTGTGCGGCTGCGTGCGTCGCTCGAAACCTGATAGGGATTCGGCGTTTCCTTGAAGACGAGCCGGTAGCCGCCCTTCTCGATGCCGCCAAGCGGGGGTTTCGCGATCTCATCGACGCGGGTTTTCAGGAAGGTCGCCCAGTCGTGCGGCGCGACCGCATCGAGCGCGGCGACAACATCCTCGAAGGTGTAGGTGACCGTGCCCCAATCGCCATCGTTCATGCCGAAGAAGCCGCGCGCGAAATCGTCGAGCGATTTCCTGCCGCCAGTCTTCTCGCGGATCAGCATGTCGGCTTCCATCCAGATGAGCGAGCCTTCGCTGTAATAGTCTTCCGAACGCTGCCACGTGCGGAAGGCCTGCGGGCGGCGGGCGTTGGTGATGGGGTCGTTGGTGGTGTCGATGAGCGGCTTCCACGCCCGGCCCGGCTGCATCTCGTAGAAGGCCGCCTGATTCGCGAACTCGCCGAGCACGACATCCTTTGGGATCAGCCCGGAGCGCGCGGCGAGCACCGAATCCCAGTAGCTCGTCTGCCCTTCATAGACCCACAGCAGGCTGTTCTGCATCGGCGTGCGATAGTCCGGCGTCCAGAGATCGGCGCCGCGGCGGAACTTGCCGTTCCAGCTGTGCGTGAATTCATGGGGAAGCAGCCCACGCATTGCCGCCGTGTTCGCCCAGTCCGTAAAATAGACGCGGGGCAGAGCGTTTTCGGAGCTGCGGTGATGTTCAAGGCCGATGCCGCCAAGCTCGGTGGAGAGCGCGAACAGGAATTCGTAGCGGTCGTAGTGGCGCGATCCGAACAGCTTTATCGCCTGATCGACCATGCGCCGGTGCGCCGCGATCTGATCGTCGGTGGCGGCAAGGTCGCCGGGGCGATCGGCGAAGACATTGAGGCGAACGTCGTGGCCGAGATCCCACGCCTTGTAGTTGCTCCCGGCGAACATCGGGCTGTCGACGAGCGTTTCGAAATCGGTCTCGGCGTAGCGGAGCGTATTGCCGGTGCGCACCACACCGTCCAGCGCGGCGACACCCTGCCAGCCTTCGGGCAGCGTGACCGCGGGGCGCACGCGGATCTGCCGCGTGTAGTGACCTGCCGGGTAGAGCGCGACCGTCTCCCATTGCAGGTTCAGCATCTCCGCCGTCACGCTGACGCGGCCCTGATTGCCCTCCGTGGGGGAAAGGTACTGGAAGCGGACGTCGAGCACCTTCGCGCCCTTCGGCACATCGACGGTGAAGGCATAGACGTCGCGCGGGTCGCGCTTCCACGGCACGGGCTTGCCGCCCGCGCTGATCGTGAGCCCGGCAAGCGCGGCGATCGGACCGCGCGGGGCGTGCTTGCCGGGGAGCCATTCGGGATAGCGCAGCGTCAGCGGCCCCGGCACGGCGACGGGGATCTGCTGGCGGACGCCGAGGATACGCCGGGCCGTGTCCGTGGCGTCGATATCGAGCGTCATCACGCCCGGGTAGCGGAGATCCTGCGCGGGCTGTTCCGCTTGAACATAGGTGGGTGTTCGGGGAAGGCTGTTTTCAGCGGCGGCGGGGGCCGCCAGAAGAATCAGGAACGAACAGAACGCACGCAAGGCAGTCTCCCCGGGAAATGACTTTCCCCGAGGAATGACGGAATTGTTTCAGACGGTAAAGATCAGCCCTTGGTCTTCGCGCGCTCGACGCCGTCCAGAATCAGCTGGCGTGCCTTTTCGGCATCGCCCCAGCCGTTCAGCTTCGCCCACTTGCCGGGTTCGAGATCCTTGTAGTGCTCGAAGAAGTGCTCGATCTGGCGCAGCACGATCGGCGGCAGGTCGCTGTGGTTGGTGACGTTGCCGTAGTAGGGGAAGGTCGAATCGACGGGCACGGTGAGCAGCTTCTCGTCGCCGCCCTTGTCGTCTTCCATCAGCAGCACGCCGACCGGGCGCACGCGGATCACCGCGCCCGAGATGATCGGCGAGCGCGTGATGACGAGCGCGTCGAGCGGATCGCCGTCCTCGCCGAGCGTGTGCGGGATGAAGCCGTAGTTCGCCGGATAACGCATCGGCGTGTGCAGGATGCGATCGACGAAGATCGCGCCTGAGTCCTTGTCGAACTCGTATTTCACCGGTTCACCGCCGATCGGCACCTCGATGATGACATTGAGTTCGTGGGGCGGGTTCGGTCCGACGGGAATCTTTGATATATCCATGGCGCGCGGCGTTTAGCGGTTCTTCGCGTCGAAGGGAACCGCTGAATGTTGCATCGCAGCAGAAATCGCATGAACGGTTTCCACGGCCCGCGAGACGGTCTAAAGCGCGGCGCTTATGAGCAGCAAGATTCAGGCCGTTCGCGGCACGCAGGACATGGTGGGCGAGGAGGCCGCGCGCTTCGATCAGGTGATCGAAACGTTCACGCGCGTGCGCAGGCTCTATGGCTTCCGCCCCGTGCAGGTGCCGGTGTTCGAATTCACCGGCGTCTTCGCGCGCTCGCTCGGCGAAACGACGGACGTGGTTTCGAAGGAAATGTACACGTTCGAGGATCGCGGCGGCGAATCGCTGACGCTCAGGCCGGAGTTCACGGCGGGAATCGCGCGCGCCTACATCTCCAACGGCTGGCAGCAGCACGCGCCGATGAAGCTCGCCGCGTGGGGCCCGGCGTTCCGCTACGAGCGGCCGCAGAAGGGGCGATTCCGGCAATTCCACCAGCTCGATGCGGAAATCCTGGGGTCGGGCGAGCCGGCGGCGGACGTGGAGATCATCGCGCTGGCGCAGCACCTGCTCGATGAGCTCGGGCTTCAGGGCAAGACGGTGCTGAACCTCAACACGCTCGGCGACCCGGAGACGCGCGCCGCGTGGCAGGCAGCGCTGATCGCGCACTTCTCGGCGCACCGCGATGCGCTTTCGGCCGAAAGCCGCGAGCGGCTGGAGAAGAATCCGCTGCGTATCCTCGACAGCAAGGACGCCGCCGACAAGGCGCTCGTCGCCGATGCGCCGCGGATCGACGCCTACATGTCCGCCGAAGCGGGCGCGTGGTTCGATGCCGTGCGCAAGGGGCTCGATGCGGCGGGCGTGGCCTATGAGCGCAACGAGGCGCTGGTGCGCGGGCTCGATTATTATCGCCACACGACGTTCGAGTTCATCACGGAGCATCTGGGCGCGCAGGGCACCGTGCTCGGCGGCGGCCGCTATGACGGGCTGATGGAAGCGCTCGGCGGGCCGCATACGCCTTGCGTCGGCTGGGCGGCGGGCATCGAACGGCTGGCGATGCTGATCGAAGCGCCGGAAGCAGAGACGATCGACGCGGCGGTGGTGCCGATGGGCGAAGCCGCCGAGGCGAGAGCCTATGAAGTGCTGCAATCGCTGCGGCGCGCGGGAATCGCTGCCGAGCAGGCGTGGCGCGGCAATATGAAGAAGCGGATGCAGAAGGCGGACGCTGCGGGTGCGCGCTACGCGGTCATCATCGGTGACGATGAACTGGCGGCGGGCGAGGCGACGGTGAAGCGGCTCGCGACGGGCGAGCAGTGGCGCGTTGCGCTGGATGCGCTTCCCGAGGCGCTGCGATGAGCGGCGTTCCCACAGCGCGTATCCGGCAGATCGAATCGCGCTATGCCGAACTGACGACGCAGATGTCCGCGGGTGATCTCCCGGCCGAGAAGTTCGTGGCGCTTTCCAAGGAATATGCCGAGCTGAAGCCTGTGGCTGAGGCCGCCCGCGCGGTGCGCGTGATGCGCGACGAGGCGGAGAGCCTGACCGCGATGGTGAACGGCGGCGAGAGCGACCGCGAGATGGTGGCGCTTGCCGAGGACGAGCTGCAGTCACTGAAGGAACAGCTGCCGGACGCTGAAAAGGCGCTCGCCGTGCTGCTGCTGCCGAAGGACATGGCTGACGAACGCTCGGCGATCCTCGAGATCCGTGCGGGCACGGGCGGCGAGGAGGCGGCGCTGTTCGCGGGCGATCTTTACCGCATGTACCAGCGCTATGCCGAAACGCAGGGCTGGCGCGTGGAGACGATGGAAATGTCGTCGGCGGACGCGGGCGGGCTCAAGGAGGTGATCGCGAACGTCACCGGGCAGGGCGTGTTCGCCAAGCTGAAGTTCGAAAGCGGCGTGCACCGCGTGCAGCGCGTGCCTGCCACGGAAGCCTCCGGGCGCATCCACACGTCCGCCGCGACGGTGGCGGTGCTGCCGGAAGCCGAGGAGGTCGACGTGCAGATCGACGAGAAGGACCTGCGCATCGACGTGTTCCGCTCGTCGGGCCCCGGCGGCCAGTCGGTGAACACGACGGACAGCGCCGTGCGCATCACGCACCTTCCCACCGGCCTCGTCGTCAGCCAGCAGGACGAAAAGAGCCAGCACAAGAACAAGGCGAAGGCGCTGAAAGTGCTGCGCGCGCGCCTCTTCGAACTGCAGCGCGAGAAGCTGGCGAACGAACGCGCCGGCGCGCGCAAATCGATGGTCGGCTCGGGCGACCGTTCGGAGCGTATCCGCACGTACAACTTCCCGCAGGGCCGCGTGACCGATCACCGTATCAACCTGACGCTGCACCGCCTGCCGGAGATCATGGAAGGCGGGGGACTCGGCGAACTCGTCGCAGCGCTCATCGCCGAGGATCAGGCGGCACGGCTCGCGAACCTGAATGAAGGCGCTTGATCTCGTACGGGTTGCGGCGGCGCGGATCGGCGGGGAGACACCGCGCCTTGATGCCGAACTGATCGTCGCCCACGCGCTTGGGATTAGCCGCGAGGCCTTGCTGCTCGGCAATCCGGAGGTCGCGGCGGGCGCCGCAGAGGCTTTTATTATCAGGCGCGCGGCGGGCGAACCCGTTGCCTATATCCTCGGGCGGCAGGAATTCTGGTCGCTCGATCTGGAAGTGGGGCCGGGGATTCTCGTGCCGCGCGGCGACACCGAAACGCTGATCGTGGCGGCGCAGCGGCTGTTTCCGGCCGATGCGGCGCTTCGCGTCCTCGATCTCGGCACGGGCTCCGGTGCGCTCGCGCTTGCCGCGCTTGCCGAATGGCCGCAGGCGACCGCGCTCGCCACGGACGTGTCCGAAGCTGCGCTCACCGTTGCCGTGCGAAATGCCGACCGGCTCGGCTTCTCGGACCGATGCAGCGTGCTGAAGGCCGACTGGGCCGAAGGGATCGCGGGGCGCTTCTCTTTAATCCTCTCCAATCCGCCCTATATCGGTGAGGACGAGGCGACCGGTCCCGGCGTGCGCGAATACGAGCCGCACGGCGCGCTGTTCGCCGGCAAGGACGGCCTTGAGGCGTATCGGCGCATCGTTCCCGCACTCCCGGCATTGCTGGAGGCGGACGGTGCCGCGATCCTGGAGATCGGGTGGCGGCAGGCGGACGCGGTTCTGGCGCTGGGGCGCGAAGCGGACCTTCGCGGCACGGTGGAACGCGACCTTGCCGGACGGGATCGGGCGGTTGTTTTCCATCGCATCGCTTCTGTTTTTTGACTTGGAATGCGCTGACAATGCCGCTAGAGCGGCTGTGCATGGGCGAGGACGATGATCCCCTCGCCGGGCACTTACGATAGGCAGAATCGTTTGGCGGTCGCTTCAAGACCCTTGCGTGGATTGCCGCGCATGTCCTGAACAACGACAGTCGGCTCGGCCGGCAGTATCGGGGAAAAGAGTATTTCATGAGAAATGGGCAGCAACAGTCCGGTCGGCGCCGTGGGCGCGGTAATCCGCGTCCCCAGCAGGGCGGCGGTCGTGAGATGGGCAACCGCAACATGGAGCCGCGCCAGCGGGGCAATGCGCTTCAGCTGCTCGAGAAATACACCAATCTTGCCCGTGAGGCGCACCAGCAGGGTGAACGCGTTCAGGCCGAATATTATCTGCAATATGCCGATCACTACCACCGCGTCGTCGCCGAGATGCGCGCCCGGCAGGAAGAGCGTCAGTCGCAGTACCAGCAGCACAACGATCGCCCGGATCGCCGCGGCCGCGAGCATGACGAGCGCGACGTCCGCGACGAGGATGATGACGGCGAAGACGATGGCGATGAGGACGAAGAGGGCGAGGGCGACAGCCGCACCCAGGACCAGCGTCGCGAGCGTCAGCGTTTCGAGCCGCGCCATCAGCGGCAGGACCGCCCGGAGCGGGGCGAGCGTCAGGACCGCCCGGAGCGCGGGGAGCGCCAGGATCGCGATCGTCAGCGCCCTGAACGCCAGGAGCGTTCGGAGCGACCCGAGCGCCAGGAATCTCAGGAGCGCTACGAACAGGCGCGTCCGGCACCGCAGCCGAAACCTGCGGCGCAGCCGAAAGACGACGAGCGCGAAGATGAAGGTGCACTCCGCACGCTAGCGCGGAGCGCGCGCCGGCCCGATGGCGACGAGACCGTGACGGAAGCCCCCAAGCGTCGTGGCCGCCCCCCCGCGAAGGCAAAGCAGCCTGAGGCTGCGGCGGAAGCACCCGCTGTCGCGGAAGCCGCCGTCGCGGTGGAGGCCTCTGAAGAGAAGCCGCGCCGTCCGCGCGGGCGTCCGCGCAAGGTTCAGCCCGTTGAGACCGTCGACGCCTGATTTCCGCGTCGGAGGCCGCCGCTTGGTTCTGCAATGCAAGGTTCATGTTTCCGTCACGGGAACTTCATGCTAGCGCCCCCGCGCGTACCGCACGAGTGGTCGCGCTGAAGGGGACGATCATGACCACGCGCCAAGCGACATTGATTTCGGCATTCGTTATGATGGGCCTGTCTGCAAGCCTGCCGACAACGGCGATGGCGCAGACGGAATCGGTCACGCTCGAACAGGCGGTCGCGAAGCTCGCCGCGTTGCAGGCGCAGCTCGAAGCGGTTCAGGCCGAAGTGGCGGCGCTGCGCGCGCAGGGCGCGGCCAACGCACAGCCGCCGCAGCAGCAGGCCGCCGCAGCGACCCCTCCCGCGCCTGCCGATCCGATCAAGGTCAGCTGGAAGGGCGCGCCCGAGATTTCCGCGAAAGGCTGGAGCTTCAAGCCGCGCGGGCGGCTGCAGCTCGACGCAGCGAACGTATCGCGCCCGGCGGGCATCGCTGATAGCGGCCTCGGTTTCACGAACGAAGTGCGGCGCGCCTATCTCGGCGTGCAGGGCACCATGCCCGGCGGTTTCGGATATCGCGTGGATATCGATTTCGCGCCGTCGTCACCCGAGTTCCAGGAAGCCTATATCGACTATAAGCGCGGCCGGACGACGATCACGGTCGGACAGCACAACGGTTTCCAGGGACTCGAGGAGCTGACGAGCGACGTCAACACCAGCTTTATCGAGCGCGCGGCGTTCACCGATGCGTTCGGCTTCGAACGGCGCCTCGGAATTTCCGCCCAGTATCGCGGCAAGGCGCTGCTGCTGCAGGGCGGCGTGTTCACCGACAACATCGCCGATCTCTCCGATGATGCGAACAACAGCTACGGCTTCGACGGCCGAATCGTCTTCGCGCCGAAGATGGGCGGAACGCAGTTCCACGCCGGTGCCTCCGCGCACTACCGCGACACCGGCAGCGTCAGCGCGAGCACGCGCTATCGCCAGCGTCCGCAGGTGCACACCACAGACGTGCGTTTCATCGCAACGCCGTCGCTGCCGGTGACGGCGGAGACGAACTACGGCGTTGAACTCGCGGCGATCTCGGGCCCTTTCCACGCGGCGGCTGAAATGCACTGGATGAACGTGTCGCTCGCAGGCGCCGCCGATCCCACCTTCTTCGGCGGCTATGTCGAAGGCGGCTGGCTGATCACCGGCGAATCGCGCGGGTACAAGGATGGCGCTTTCGATCGCATCAAGCCCGCCAATCCGGTTTCGGACGGCGGTATCGGCGCCATCGCGCTCAACCTGCGCTACGATCATCTCGACCTCAGCGACGCCGGGGTCGTGGGCGGGCGCCAGCAGGGCTATCTCGCCTCGCTGATCTGGAAGCCCACCGACTACGTGCTGTTCGCGCTGAACGGCGGCCGGATGGTCTTCCGCGATGCGGCAATCGCGGGGACCGGCGGCGACAGGGATTACGGGGCAACCGTCGTCGGCCTTCGCAGCCAGATCGACTTCTAGAGCGCACTGCGTGGAATCGGGCGCAGGACGCGCGCTCTATCTCTATTGTTGTCGCATCGTTTGGGGCGGAAAGCCGGTTTCCACTTGATGCTCTAGTCGATCGGCGAATCGCGCCAGACTTCGGGTTCGTGCGCGGCGTTCTCGTCCGCCACGCGCTGGTCGTGTCCTGATTCGGCGCTGAAGAACACAAGACCCATCAGCCCGGCGGCGAGCAGCAGGGACAGCACGATCGCTAGGCTGATCGCGAGCACGAGGTGCAGCGTCAACGAAACGCCTTCGGACGACAGATACCAGAGCGCAAGCGGCACGACCGCGCCGCCCGTTGCCAGCGCGGACAGCAACAGCACGCGGAAACGGCGGGCGGGTGTTTGCATGTCTTTCATTTGGCCGCGGTTCGCGTAATCTTCAAGCCGCCGGCAGACGCGCGCGTCAGGCGTGCCGGGCCGGCCTGCTGGGGAGGGCACGGCCATGGGCATTGCATCGATACTGAAAGACAAGGGCGGCACGATTATCGCAGCGTCGCCATCGCAGACCGTAGCGGAGGTCGTCGGGCTTCTGTGCGCGCACCGAATCGGCGCCGTGCTCGTGATGGAGGACGGCGAAGTGGTCGGCGTGCTTTCGGAGCGCGACGTCGTGCGCGGGCTCAACGAGCAGGGCGCGTCTATCCTGCAGCGCACCGCGCGGGAGATCATGACGACCGACGTGATCACGGTTGCCCCGGCAGAGAGCGTCACGACCGCGCTGTCGCGGATGACGCGTCGCCGTATCCGCCATCTCCCGGTGCTGGACGGCAGTGAGGTGCGCGGTGTCGTTTCGATCGGCGACCTCGTGAAGGCCCGCATCGACGAAGCGGTCCGCGAGGCGGAATCACTGAAGGACTATATCGCGCACGCCTGACCAGGCGATTCTCCGCAGCCGGGGTTCCCGATTCTGGGCCGATACCCCGAGTCTCACGTCAAAAGCGGGCTCTGAACGGTGCTTGGGAGAATCGTTCGGGCGCCAGGTTCGCCCAGCGCGCCATCTGCCCGCCAAGAAAGCGTCTGAATTTCCACGGTTTTCCGCCAAAAAAGCAATCAAGGCAAATTTGTTTCAAAAAAGCTGTTGACCCTCCAAGGCCCCCCCCATATACACCGCGACGTCGCCGGCGACGAACACTTCTTCGCCGGCCCCCATCGTTTGGTAGACCGAATTATCGGCCCTAACCCGCCGGTGGGAAGACGTTTCGCTCTTTCTCATTGTAGGTTTTAGAAGAAGGGACATGTGGGCGGCGGCCCACGCCCTGGGGACTCAAGGCCCTGGGTAGCGTGGTTAAACAACCGTTGTTCATCATGTCCTTACCACATAGTGCTTCATTGGCTTAGGCCAGTGAAACGTTAGTGATAGTGATGTGTAGGAACGACTCCTTGAACGGGTATCGTATCGGTCTCACGATGCGATGCTTGGTCATGAACTTGAGAGTTTGATCCTGGCTCAGAACGAACGCTGGCGGCATGCCTAACACATGCAAGTCGAACGAAGCCTTCGGGCTTAGTGGCGCACGGGTGCGTAACACGTGGGAATCTGCCCTTAGGTACGGAATAACAGTTAGAAATGACTGCTAATACCGTATGATGACTCCGGTCCAAAGATTTATCGCCTAAGGATGAGCCCGCGTCGGATTAGCTAGTTGGTGAGGTAAAGGCTCACCAAGGCGACGATCCGTAGCTGGTCTGAGAGGATGATCAGCCACACTGG